>JAFEDJ010000020.1 GCA_018241685.1 Pseudomonadota bacterium | reverse complement strand
GAGCGGGTATTCCACTCTGCGCGCGAACCGTAGTGGTTCGGCCCGGTCGCCTCGCAATCGCGGCATCGGACAGCGACGATCTTGTCATCGCCGCCGCTTTCGAGGTTCGCGCTGCCGCAAAATGGGCACGGCTTAAACATTGTTCTCATCCATCAACGGACAGGTGCGGTCGATCACTTCGCGGAGGAATGCCAGTTCGTCATCGGAGAGGCGTCGAGAAAACGAGACCAGTAGCGCTTGCTCGTTGTCAGCAAGGCGGTTTACGCTATGTGCTTTGAGTTCGGCAGGCGTCGGTTTTCGGAATTGAATGACGCTATCCGCCGCCTCAATCCCGGCGTTGTAGCTGATAGGGTCGATGGTGGGGTTAGTCATGGGTGGGCCTCATGCAAATCGCCGCGGTCAAACATGGCATTGAGGAATTGGTCTGCGCCTGCCGGTGCGGACTTCATGAACTCTTGGCGTTCGGTTTCCTCGCCATCGACACACAACAGCAGATCATCGCTTGATAGGCTGGCGAAATATGCGTCGATAGCCGGAATGTCCATCGCAACGTCAAGGCCATCCTTCGCGATGCAGCGGTCGAGATAATCGAGCGCGTCGGCCTCCGTGCGGTATCGATTGATGCCGCCGTTGCAGTGTTCCATTTCGAGGTAGGCGCGGCAGATGCCGGGCAAGCGGTCCTTGAGGTTCGCCATCACCGCGTCTCCCGCATGATCGCGTCTGCGGATTGCAGCGCACGGAAGTCACCCAACGTGAAATCATACGAAATGCGATAGTTTACGATCACCTTGACCGGCGCGCTGTCATCGTCTTCGTAGACCGAAATCGCGGCGAACGGCTTGAGAGCGGCCATGATAGCCTTGCGGTCGAGCGGGGGTTTCCAGTTCTGCTCCAGAAAACTTTCGATGACCTTTGTTGCATTGGGATCGCAACCGCAACCTGGCCAATCGCATTCACCGGGTTCGGGATATGCTTGCTTCCGGCCAGCGCATTCCCAGGTGTCCGCCACCTTCTCTCTGTCGAGACGTGGGGAGGTGTGTGGAGCATCAATGACCCGACCGGAACCGCACCCGCAACGTCCATTCTCCAGCTTCGACAACCGACTTTCGCAGTCGGTGCAGAAATATAGGTATCCAACCGGCTCCGCCTCGGGCTGACGCGCCGCTCGCGCAGCTTCATAGGTCTCGATCTTCTCCGCTGACGGTACGAACGTTGCGCCGACGCGCTGCGCTTGTTCGGATATGTTGGCGGTCAGTTCTTCCGTGCGCGAGGGCTGACGGGAGAGGCGGTCGATGATGGCGAGTGTTTCATCAACGGCCTGACGGGATACCTTCACCATCACGCCGTCCATGTCGCATTGCTCTTGGTGTGTGCGCAGATTCTCGACGGCCCGGCGCTCCTCCTCGCTCAACCGATCCGGTGCGGGGGAGGAAAGGGCGGCGCGGGCACGCCGGAAATCACCGACAGTTAAAACGTCGCCGTCATGACGATGCCAGACATCATTATCGTTGCCTTCAATGCCGTGCGTGATTTTCGCAAACGGCTCCAGCGCCTCGCGCATCGATGTGGTCATGGCTGGTTACCTCCGCCATTCTGTTGAAGTCGGCGGCGCCGGTGGATTCCGGCACCGCCGCGGGTGTCAGTCCTTTGGCAGGTTGGTGAGGATCGGCAGGAGCGCCGCGATCACCGTGCTGGGCTGCTGATTTTCGTCGGTGTTGAGATCGTCGAAGTGAATCTTCCGCAGCTCGGAGAGATTGATGCCGGGCTGCTGCATGATTGCCTGGGCGTCTTTCTGGAATTGCTCCATCTTCTCCGGCTGCTCGGCGGGAGGTTTGCCCTCGAACGTCGACGCGACGAGTTTGTTGTGCGCCTCGGCGTAGTCCTTGCCGACGCGCTCGAGCTTCCGAAGATTGTGGGCGATCGAGTAGTGGATCTTCCCTCCCGTGAGTCGGTACGGTTTGGTGATCTTGACGCCGGCCTCGACGGTCTCCCGGCCATCGAGCGCACGAAGGGCGGTGTGGAGCGCCTGGCACTCTTGGATGGTGAATGTCTGATCGTCCGTTTTGGTGGTTTCGGCTTCCTGCTGTTTGTCGTCCATGCTCTCTCTCGTCTGGTTTGAAACGGGGGAGGGATCGCCCCCCCAGCGGGCACGTTATAGCCCGATCCGGTGCCGTGGTGCCATAGGTGAAAGTTGACAGCTTGGGGGAAAACCCGGCAAATCACACACATCGCTTCCCTTCATTGGAATATCCATCATGACCAGTATGCCAGCCTTCATCGCCAGCAATCTCGGGACCTCCGCCCGTTCCTGCATCATGCAACATGTGGCGTGTGGTCCGATCTTGGCGGTGGATATTGGCAATGACGGGAAGACGTTGCTGGCGCTGATCCGAAAGGGTGTTCTTGCTGCCTGCGGTCCATCTGGCGGCTCGGTACCTTTTCGGTATTCAAATCGGCCGAAGTTTACAGCTCTGACAGAGTTCGGACGCGAGATCGCCTGCGAAATATTGGAATCCGAAATCACGCGGCTACTGAAACGCGGCTGCGGCGAACCTGATGCGATGCCGATGGCCATCGCTCCGGACGTTTGGACTGCGATGGAAGAGCACTTCGATGACACCTCCGTCCCTTCGAGAGCGTTAACGCCGGCTTAAACAATTCCATCGCATTGTCGGGGCGTTCTCAACCATGGAGCGCCCCGATGCTTTTCCGTCGCGATTCGCTACCCTGTGGATGCAAATTATGCGGCTGCATCTGCCCCCAGCACTCCGGCTTTTCCTGTCCTGATCCGTGCCCGGCTCACCGGCGCCCGGCTGGCGGCTGGGGCTATGAAGTCCTCTCCGCCGTGGCTTTATGCCTGTTTTTTGGGGCTATTTTCGTCTGGTGTGCCATTTTGGGCGCTCCGGCTCCGATCTGAAAATTTCCGGGTTTTCCCCCTGTACAAGTCATCGATTTAGAGCGTTACTGCGGTCATACCAGCGGCGGGGCGATTGGCGCCCCTCCCCCGGACCCGGAGGCAAAAATGATCCGCCTTGAAGTCGATGTTGCTTTCAACTGCCGCCCGAAAAAGGGCGAGCGCCGTGCCAAGGACGGCAGCGGCCGCCTCGTAAAATGCACAATTTATTTTGGCGCGACGCTGGACGCCTGTCTGAAAGAAGCGCGCAACGCTGCGAAAGCCAGCGAGAAGATCGCCCCCGGATATTCCGAGGTCATCGAGGTCCGCGCCTTCGATAAGGCCGCGTTTAGCGCCGATCCGTTCAACTGCAAACCCATCCACAAGTCGGCGGCGCTCTAGCGCCGGTCCGCGACCGCTCCAATGGAGAACTACGATGAAATCTCGCAATCTCGGCAAAGCGATCGGCATCCTTATCCGTCAGCAAATGCATGAAATCGAAATGCATGAAGATGTTGAGGTCTTCAACGCTCCGAGCGAGTGCCACGGCATCGTCGCGAAAGGCGCAGGAAAGCGCGCCCGTTTGGCCCGCCGGCGCGCGCTCCACGCCGCCGGTTTACGAAGCCTTCGCCTCCTTCGCCGCGAAGCGCGCCGCGTCATGGGTGATGACGCTCCGATCTATCGCCGCTTTGGCTTTGTCCCCTACTGAGCCGCGGTCCGCGACCTGGGGCGGCCCTGCGGGGCCGCCGTGGGGCGCGATCCTGCGCCATTCCAACCCGAAAGGATTTCCGATGTTGGACGTCATCAAGAGCAGCGACACCACCCAGAACGCCACCGCGAAAGTCGCCCCGTACAAGGTCGACCCGCACCGCGGTGGTCATGACTCCACGGTGTCGATGCAGTGGATGAGCCGTCCGAGCGATCAGCGTTTCCTCTCGCTCGATGATCTGCACGCCTTCAAGCTCAAATTCTGGCAGGACTCGTTCGAGCAGCGCATCGAGTCCCGCTCGGCGGAGCTGCTCGCTCCGGAGCCGAAGTCTCGCGAGGACCTGCACCGTTTGTCGATCGGTGTCACCATCGATCGCGGCCAGACCAAGGATGCCCGCGAGTTGGCGCCGACGCATTGGGCGTTCGGCCAGCTCTGCGGTCTCGCCAAGGCGCCGGCAGGCTTCCTGCGCTCGCTCCCGAGTCCGATCGTTGCCGACACACTGAATTGGCAGCTCCGGCACGCGCGCGAAATCGAGGAGGTCAAGCTCTATGGTGGCAATGCCGAGTTGTATTCGGCCACTGGTCCGGACTATGGCCGCATCCCGGATTATGAAGTGGTCGAGGCCGTCCGGCAGGTCGCCGGCAACGGCACCGGCGATCGCCGCTGGAAGATCCCCGGCGTGATCAACTGGCAGACCCACGTCTACGATCCGGAAGCTCCGGTGACGAAGGACTCCACGACGCTGTATGCGTCGGACCGGGATTGCTTCATGTTCCTGGTCGATGACCGCAATCCGATCGAGGTCGGCAAGCTCGCCGACGGCTCCCCCGATCTGATGTTTCGCGGCTTCTACATCCAGAACTCGGAGATGGGTTCGCGCTCGCTCAAGCTCGCGGCGTTCTATCTCCGCGCGGTTTGCATGAACCGCAACCTCTGGGGCGTCGAGAACTTCGAAGACATCACCATCCGGCATACTCGTCTCGCTCCGGATCGGTGGCTGCAGCAGGCTCGGCCGGCGCTGGAGAACTACGCCAACGGCTCCGAGGCAAAGCTGATTGCCGGCGTGGCTGCGGCGAAGGCGGCGCGGGTCGGTCGCGATGATGAAGCCGCGATCCAGTTCCTCACCGATCGCAAGTTCTCCATGTCGAAGGCCAAGGCCATCATGGAGACTGGCGAGAAGGAAGAGGGTCGGCGCCCGCGCTCGATCTGGGACATGGCGCAGGCCATCACGGCGAATGCTCGCGCCATCCCGAACACCGATGATCGTCTCGCGCAGGAGTTAGTCGCTAAGTCGATCCTCGACAAGGTCGTCTAATCACTACGGCCGGGGAGCAATCCCCGGCCCACTCTCCCGAGAGGCATTGGTCATGAACTTCCGCGAACGTCGTTTAGCTCTGGGTCTGTCACAGCGCGAGGTCGGCGATATTGCTGGCATGGCACAGGGCATCGTTTCGAATGTGGAGCTTGGTCGGTCGGCTGCTGGCCCGGCGGCGGTGGCTCGCGTGGCTGCCGCTCTAGCGAAGATCGAGGCCGAGCGCGGTGCGCGCCCCGCTCGTGATTTCCGGCTCCGGGAGCGCCGTCGCGCGCTTCGTTTGTCCGATGATGAAATGGGCGAACTGGCGTTCTTTCGCCCGGGGTTTGGCGCGCTCGTCCGGCGCGCTGAGATCGGTTTGGGACGTCCGGAGGAGGTTCGCGCTATTCGGCGCGCTCTGATCTGGGAGGAGTCGGCGCCTCGGCGTGCCCGCGAAGAACTCCGGCGGCAAAACGAGCGCATCGCGCTGCAGCGCGCGATCTTCTCCGAATTGCGGGACCATCCGAAATTTCAGGATGTCGTCGATGTCATGCTCTCGCGCTGTCTGGAGCTGATGCATGACGGTGATGGCTCGGAATGCGACGCCATCGCCGAATGGCTGCCGGAGGATGGCGTCGGCGCGATGTTTGATCGTTGGTGGCTGGAGCAGTCAGCCGACGTCCGCTGCGGCCGATGTGAACCTATCCCGGTCGATCTCGTTTCTTCACCACCCCAAGGAGGCCCCGATGGGCAACATCGGACCGAAGGAGCAGGCCCTGCGCGCGCAGCGTGAGGCCAAATTCCGGGGCGGCAATTCTGCCGCTCCGACCACAACCGCCCAACTGCGGGCATTACAGGAGAACGTCACCATGAAGACCAAGACCGAGATGAAGGCCAAGGCGCCGGCGAAGCGCAAGGCTGCAAAGTCCCGCTCCGCGAAGACCAAGCCGGCCGCGCGCGCTGCCGCGGCGAAGTCTGACGACGCCGGTGGTGCTGGTCGAGGCGCGAAGGTCGCGGCGATCGCCGCGCTGCTGCAGCGCCCGAACGGCTGCACCACCAAGGACATCCTCGACGCCACGGGCTGGCCGACCGTTTCGGTGCCGGCGCAGGCCAAGGCTGCGGGGCTGAAACTCACCAAGACCAAGGACGGCCGTGGCTTCCGCTATCACGGCACCCCGCTGAAAGCGGCAGCCTAACACGCTCTCAGCGTGGTACTGTGATGCCCCCGGGGTTTCGGCTCCGGGGGTTCTTTTTTGACTTGAACCCATCGGCGACCAGAGCGAACGTCCGCTCCGCTCGGTGCCGGCTCGTCCGGACCCTGGCACTCAAAAGCGGTGGCAATCCTGCACCCGCGCAATGGAGTCTCCGATGAAACCAACCTCTCATCTTTTTTCCGACGTCATGCTCCTGCTCTGGAGCGATCCCAAGGATCACCTTGACGTCTCCCGCGAGGCCACGGCGATCGCGAGCTATGTCAAGAACCATCGCGTGAATGCCGAAAACGCATTCGAAGTGCTGCAGATCATGTGGCCCGAGGCGAAGGTTCTCGTTCGGCGCGATGCCGTGCTCGACGATGATCCGGAGCGGCTGCTGTTCGACGTCTCTTTCGCCGACAAATCTCAGGCGATCGTCGGTGCCGTGAAGGGCATCGGCTCGTTGGTGGATGTCGTATCATGACCGGCGTCTTCAACGTGCCATCCGCCGGGCTTTCGAATGTCTCGCTCGACGAAATCTTCGAGCACATCAAGTCCGCTGAAAGGGACCGCGTAAATCGCGAGGCCGTTTCTGAATTGGAGAAGGATCGCCGCGCCTGCGCGTCGGTCTTGAGGCGAATGATCAAGGTCGCTGATCCAAGCGTCCGGGCGATCATCGAGGCTCATGGCGTCTCTCTCCAAGAGGGCGGCGATCTGGGAGCGGTGGATGCGGCTCAGGCACTCATCGGCATCTTGAATGCAATTCCGGAAGGACGGCGCCGGCGGCAGCTCTTGAGCCAACTCCGGCAGTCCATCGAGACCGACGACAAGCACATCAAATCCGAGCTTTCCAAGACTGACGCGATAATCGACCGGCTGCGCTGCTATCAGGCATCGACGATCGAGATTGATGGCTGGGCCAGCTCCGGGTTGCCTTGCTTCCGGAAGCCAGACGCATCGGCTCTGCATAAATTTCGCGAGGCCCTGCAGCTCAAGACGGTCTTCGATCCCGTGATGTTCAATTCCAGTCCTGTGCCAGGCGAGCTGCCAAGCACGGAAACTGCGGCGTGGCTTGAAGCGACGGCCGAAGCCTCAGTGTTCGTCATCGAGCATGATTGGGCCTCGGCGTTTCGCGGCGCACAGGACTTCGACGGCGGCGAGACCAGACTGCCCGGCGAGTTCTGCGTTTTCGAGATGGTGATCGACGGCAAGCATGTCCTGTCTTTTGCCGCTCAGGCGGCTTGGCCGCTGCTCCAGCATGCAGTCCGCACCAGCAACGGTTATTGGACGATCTTCTCGCCCATGGCCGATGCCAACTGCGAGGCGGTCTTGAATGCTGCTGCGGCGCAGGTCCGCGCGGTGGTGATCGCCTTGGAGGCTGAGGTCGCCACGGCTGACATCGTCCGGGCGCCGCATAAGCTCAATCGTGCGCGGGCGGCGCGCGGCAAGCTCCCGCTGTTCGATTACCACGTCGTGTCTCTGGCCCGGCGGTCCCGATCGCCGGCACTGGAACGAGACCCCAATGCGGAACCGGGCACTCGGCGCCGGCTCCATTTCCGGCGCGGGCACTGGCGGCACTACGAAAACCACAAGACGTGGATCAAATGGATGCTGGTTGGCGATCCGGACCTGGGTTTCGTGGATAAGCACTACCGGGTCTGAGGCGCCCAGAAACCGGCCTCTGGCGCGTTTTGCCGTTTTGGAGGCCCCGGTGTGCCAGCCGGGGCCTTTTTTCGCTTCCTAGCCCCGGTTTCTGGCCGGCGCGAGGGTGGTTCCAGTGAACAGGGAGCGGTATTCGACGGGGCGCCCCTCGGCTTGCGCCCGGAGGATACCTTGGTTCATCCCGGAACTGATGCCCCGGTCGGTGTAGACGACCGTGGCGTCCGCCAGCCAGCCCCATGCCAGTCCGGCCTCGATGCCGATCTTGCGCTCGGCCGGGTCTTGGTCGTTCAGGATGCCCCGCTGGGTCAGCAGCAGGTGGCTGGCCAGCGGGGACTCGCCGCGCATGAGGCTGTCCCGCATGCAGGCCCGGGCGTATCGCTTATTCCGCCACCGGCCGATCACCCCGCGAAGACCCTTTCCCGCGGCGAACGGGCTTTCCAGGATCACGAGCTTCATTGCGTTTCCCCCTGCTGCGCTCTTTCGAGACTTCCTCGAATGTCTGGCCGGTCGCGGCGAGCGTCGCGGCCTTCGATGTGAACTTCTCCCATCGACCGATGCAAGCCTCGACGTACTTCGGATCGAGTTCGCTCACACGCGCGCGCCGGCCGAGCATCTCGCAGGCGATCGTGGTGCTCCCGGATCCGGAGAAGGCGTCGACGACGATGTCGCCGGCCTTGGACGAGTTCTCGATCGCCCGCAGCGCCAGCGCAACCGGTTTCTGTGTTGGGTGGACGTATCCGGTCTCGCGCCCAACTTCCCAGACCGTGCCGGTGCCGGTGCTGTCCGCGATCACCACAGCCTTCGTGGATTCCGTCAGCCGGATCTCGCGGACCTTTTTCGTTTTCGGCGCCTTGGCCTGGATGAAGAGTTGCCGGCCGTTGCCATCGAGCAGCAGGATACCGGGTCCGAGCACCGTCGATGCTTGATCGGTACTGATAGTCGCCGCGCGCCAGACCGTGCTTTCGGCGCGATCACCGTAGAAGTGCGGGCTTTCGCCGTCCTTGGCGCAGTAAAAGGCTGGCTCATGCGCCCATTGGTAGTCGGCACGGCCCAGCACCAAACCGGGCTTGGCCCAGATTAGATATTGCTTCTCCGCTAGGCCCGCGGCCGTGAGTGCTTGGGCGAAGTCGTTTCGTGTCGAGCTGGCATGCCAGACGTAGAAGCCGGCTTTGTCGTCGGCGATGCGGACGAGACATTTGAAGGCTCCGACGAGCATCTTGTAGAGATCGTCGCGCCGCTTGTGGTCGCCCTCGATGACGTCGAAGTCCCCGCCTTGGTAACTGACGCCGTACGGCGGATCGGTGAACACCATCGCGGCGCGATCGCTGCCCATGAGTGTCTGCCATGTCTTCATGTCGGTGCTGTCACCGCAGATGATCCGGTGCTGCCCCAACTCCCAGATATCTCCGGCGCGCACGATCGACTTCTTCGGCGGGATCACGATCTCGTTCGGGTTTTTCTCCTCCTCCGGTGGGGGGAGGTAACTGTTGAGGTCGCGCTTGTCGAAGCCCAGCAGTTCCAACTCGAAGCCATCGGCTTTCAGTTCGACCAATTCCTCGGTGAGCAAATCGTCGTCCCAGCCGCCGAGCAGCGCAAGCTGGTTGTCGGCGACGCGCATGGCCTTCTTTTCGGACTCGGATAATCCGCCGTGCTGGACGACCGGGAATTGCGACAACCCGGCCTCCATGGCAGCCGCCTTGCGGCCGTGCCCTTTGAGGATGACGCCGTCTTCGTCGACGACGATCGGCTGATCCGGCCCCCATCGCTTGATCGCCGCGGCGAGCAGTGTGATCTGCTCCGGCGGATGCTTTTTCGGGTTTTTCGGATATTCCTTGATCTTGGCGATCGGCCAGAGCTTTGCGCCCGGCCACTGTTTCTGTGCCATCTCGGCCCCCTTTTGTTAGAGCAGCACCTTAGTCTCTTGCTGGTCTTTTGCCATCCACGTCGGTGCCTCAGCGACGATCTGTTTGAACACTTCCGGGTGTTGTTTTTCGAAGGCCGGCATGTATGGCCCCCGCTTAAATACTCCGTTCTCGCGCACCATCCATGATGTCCCTGGCGCGAGAAACCGCCGATAATCGATGCGGATGTGGTTGAAGTCCTGGCGCGTGACGAATCCTCTGATCTGCAGAATCGCGCAGATTTTCAGCGCCTTGATCTTCCAGTCGGTGAGTTGGACCGGCGACCTATCGCCAGCCTTCACGTCTGGAATGTATGCCGGGAGCGAGCAGCGCTTCTCCGGCCCCATCTCATGCCAGTCGCGCTCGCTGTACCATGAAAGGCTGTCGTTCATGGTGGGGAGCGCGGGCCGGAAGACGTGGCGGCTGCTGGAGTATCGTTCGCGCTCACGCTGGCAGCGGATGATGGTCAGGCCGATATAGGCGCAGATCGTTTCGAGGTGATTGCGCTCCTCGCCGGCCGGGATGAGCAGCGCGCGGCAGTCCGGGCCTTCGCTGCAGACTTCGCTGGCGCTGTACTCGATCGCCTGCTCGATGAGCTTGAGGGTAAATTTCAGCTTGGCCTGTACGCCGATCTGGAATCCGTCGACGTTGCGGACGAGCAGGATGTCGAATCCCCCCGTCTCGGCATAAGCGGTCCACTCCTTCGGAATGTCCGCGATGAAAGTCTGGCAGAGTTCAGTTTCGGTGGCGAAGAGCGCGGCCATTGACCCGTCTCATGAGTTCGGGCGTTGGGAGGAATACCGGCCCACCCGGGGGCTGGGGGGCTGAGGAACGGGCGGGCCGGTATCTGCCTCGAGCGGATGGAGAGAGGCAACTTCCCTAACCCGCGCGCGCGATTCAATTCTTATCCGCATCGTCGCCTTCCTGCAATCTTCGCGTTGTGTCCCACTCGCGATCCATGTCCCGCAGGACATCAAGCACAGCGCTGATCGGAATCGCCACGTCGGCGCTGACCGGGACATGCGTGAAATAGATCGTTTTGATGTTGTCGGACTTCATTTCGCGCCCGCAAAGAGCGGTCCGTTGATGCGCTCCCGCGCCATCTCGACGTATTCCTGGTTGAGATCGATGAGGATGGCGTTACGGCCGAGTTGGTTTGCAACCGCCCCGGTGGTGCCACTCCCTCCGAATGGATCGAGCACCGTTCCGCCGACGGGGCATCCAGCAAGAATCATCTTCTCGACAAGTGCCGGAGGGAACGTCGCGAAGTGCGCGCCCTTAAAGGGCTTGGGGGTGACGGTCCAGACGGAACGAGGTTGGCGTTTGCCGTCTGCGCTTCCACAATGAGTCGCGCCGTATGTTGAACTTACCGATTTATAAGAACCACCGTCGCCCCGGCGCTTATCGCTGACACCCTCTTTCGACGGCTCTTTCACCGCCTCCATGTCGTAATGATATCGCGCGGATTTGCTGAACATATACAGCATTTCGTGCGCGGGCGTGGTGCGATCGGTGACGCTGACCGGCATCGGGTTCGGCTTGTGCCATATGATTTCGTCACGCAGCCACCAGCCGTCCGCTTGAAGCGCGAGCGCGACGCGCGCGGGGATCATCATTCTATCTTTGGACTTCAAGCCCGGTGCGCTACCAAAGGCTTTTGAACGCGGTGATTTTCCGAGCGCCGCGTTTTTACCGTGGTTATTTACTCCGCCCGCCGTGTTGTAACTGTCCCCCAAATTCAACCAGAACGTCCCGTCCGCGCGCAGCACGCGCCGCACCTCGCGAAACACTGCGACCATTTCCGCCACGTAGGCGTCGGGGGTTGCTTCAAGGCCGATTTGTCCGGCACAGCCATAGTCGCGCAGGCCGAAATATGGCGGTGAGGTCACGACACAATGCACGCTGTCGGCATCCATCTTCCGCAGTTCCTCACGACAGTCCCCGGCAATAATTTCTACCCCCATCATTCCCTCACAGATCGAGTTGCCATTGCCCGCGGCCGACGTTCTTGAACGGTCCGCGCTGTAGCTGCTGCCGGGCTTTCGCTTCCGGATTTCGGTTGGATGCCGCTTTTGGCAACGTCCGGACGTGCCGATAGAGTTCGTCGAGTTCGACCGGGCCTTCCCGGTTCTCGAAAAACTCGCGGACGATCTGCTGCCATGTCGTGTTAATTTTTTCACCTTCGTTTGAGGCGATCGCGGCGCCGAAGACCGCGCGCGGGATCCGCAGCGGGACAAACTGGCCATCGATCTCGCAGGCCGCGAGTATGTCGGCGTCCCGCATGCCGTAGGCGCAGAGCACCGACGGTGCTCCGGCATTCTGATCGAACCGCTCGCCGTATCGGTATTCGCGCCCTGGCTTACTGAAAATCTCTGGTGACCCGACGAGGAAATTCAGCCGTCCGCGCAAGAACAGCACCGCCGACGCTCGCTTCCAGACGTATTCGTGGAAATTTTCGGTTTCGGTGCGGGCGAAGATCAGTGCCGTGCCGTGGTTGTGCTCGGCCATGCGCGCCATGAACCGCATCAGGAGTTGAACGCTGTATGGCGGGTTTAGCCAGATTCGACCTTCCCATGGCAGAAGCAGACCGTTGTCTTCGGCGGTATAGGTCTTGGATGCGGTCGGGAACGGCTGCACCTTCGGCGCACATGGGTCGAGATCGAATGGTCCCAGCGCATCGATGATGGCGCGCGGTGTGAACCACTCGTGGCTCTTGCTGGCGGCTGAGTGGTGGCCGCTCATGGCTGCAAATCGACGGGTCATGCCCGGTCTTTCTGACGGCTACGCGCTGCGGCGACCTGATCAGGGCACGCGATTTCCGGCGAGATGATGAATCCGTTCCTCGAATATTGCGGCTCGATTCCGAGCATCTGGTATCGCGCGAGGATATCTCTCTCGGAGAGGCGCGCAGCCTCATCGCGCTTACGGTCGTTCTCCCGCTGGATCGCGGCGTTTTCCTCGTCCTCGCTGGCATCACGACTCAGGCCCATGCGCTCGAGGCGATCGGGGCGTAGGCCCTTGGCGAGTTGCCGAACCAACCCATCGAACTCCGCACTGATCCGCTCCCGTGTTTCGGGCGACTGATCGACGACGTGATCGAGCCGCTTGACGCGCAGCGACTTATCGATGCCGACCATCTGGGCGCGGGCGCTTTCCATTTCCTTGAGCGCGAGTTGTCGAATTTCGATGGCGCTTGGTGGCTCCGATCCATTGAACGGCACCTCTTCGCCGCGGCCGTTCCGCTTTCGCGCGCTGCCGTCGATGATGGCCTCCATGGCGCGCTGGACCGCGAAGAACGGCAGCGTCTGCAGCATCAGCGTGTAGGATTCCACCATCGTTTCGTTGTCGGCGTAGGCCATCTTCGGATAGGCACCAAAGAACGGCGCGAGGATGCGCGTTCGCAGCATCTCGGCCCCCTGCACGCTGCGCCCCATCGGGGTCATCAGCCGGTTCAGTTCCTCGTGTCGCTTCGTCAGCATCTGCCTTTCGGACACATTCGGCAGTCGCGCCGCGACTAACTCCGGACCGTCGTATCTGGCGTTTATGTTCGCCACCAAGTCGGCCACCGGCCGGCTGGGCAGGATTCCTGGCAACGTCGGTTCAGCGGTCGCGATCGCCTTAGAGGTCGATTTCGTGGTCATGCTCGAACAAGCCTCCCCTGTTTTCCATCTGTCGTAACCTCTCCTCTCCTTCTCGCTTGATGTCGGATAGCGATTTGCGCCCACGCGGTCCGGTATTGCCGTTGATGACCCTAGGCGCTCCGTAGGTGGTGTGCTGCGGCGGTCCCTTGAATTTGATTTCATTCAGCACCCAAGTCCGCCACGCCGCTGACCAGTCCAGCATCGTGGTGCCCTTCGCCCGGTGGTGGTTCGAGAACGCCTCGAACAGTATCCTCGCGCGGCTCGGCTCGAACCCACGCTGGACCGCAAACATCATCCGGTCCTCATCGAGATCAAAATTCTCAGGGATGCGCGTCGGCGTGGCGCGCGGCTTGCGCGCGCCTGAGACTCGCTTCTTGGAGCGAGTCTCTCTGTCTATGGCTGTATCTATGGGTAGCAAAGGCGGATCGTTGTTATTGTTCACCTTTTTCGATTTATGACCGCTTCTTGAGGGGGGGTCATTGGGGGGGTATGACGGGGTCTGTGAGGGGGTCACGCCACGTTGTTGTGCGTGCTTGACGGCGTCAGAAATCGTCTCCTGGACCCGTTTTGCCCTCAGCTTTCCGTCTTCCACCCAGACCTTCCCGGTCGCGAAAAGCTCCTTTTTGACTGCTCCCCATTCCCGCCAGTGGCAGGACATCATCCGCGCGACCATCACGTCGTCGTCGGGGACATTTCCATCGCGGCTGTAGAGTAGATCGAGCAGGCTGTTGTAGGCGCCGCGCTGCTTGAGCGTCAGTTCCGCCATGCCTGCCAGTGCTCGGTCTGGATCACGCTTGTAGAATTTCATTTCAGATCGCACCCAATGAATCGTCGGCGCGTCGCGCGCGCGGCTTCCATCACCGCGTATCCGCCGGCCGCTGGGTCGACGACGAGATCGCCCGGTTTGGTCGTAGCGAGGATGAGTCGCTGGATAAGGTCCAGCGGCTTGGCGTGCGCGTGCCGCTTCCGGTCCGGCTTGCCGCGCCAGACGTCGGCGATCCGGTGGTCGGTCCAGACGCCGCCGGCACGGCGCGGGCCACGCTGCAGGATGGCCATGGCCTCGTATTGGCACCGGGTTCGCTTCCCCATGCCGATCCGGTCCTTGTCCCAGATCATTCCATCGACGAGCGCCAGCGACGACACCTCTGGCACCCACCGGTGCCAGTGCGCCGACCACAGCGAAAACTTGTCCATCCAGAGGAAAAGGTGGCCGCTTGGTCGAAGCACGCGCTGAATCTCCTCCATGAACTCGACGATCATGTCGTCGGACATGGATGGCAGTTTGGCGCGGCCTTTCTGGCGCTCACCCTCGTTCCCGTATGAAAGTTGGTCGAGGCCGGCGCGGTACTGCGGGTCATAGAACACCGCAGCCACACTTCTCGGGGCCAATGATCGGAGAAGGTCCCGCCCGTCCATGACGTTGCGGGTGTCGTAGACCGGCTGTTGGCCCATTCTGCCTCCCCTTCCCGTGCCGACGACTATGCTGATTTGCCGTCGCGGTCCACCGGTGGATTCCGGGCAGGGGAAACCGGGGATTGTGGGGGACCTATGCCTTGCTGATCGAGTATCCAGCCTTGGGCATGTGCCGGATCTTGAGCTGGATCATTTCCAGCGCCGGGTTCGCCCGCTGCATCATCTCTGGCAGACGTATCCGCGCTGATGGGTGGCCCCAGACCTTTGTGGCGATCCGAATCTCGTCGAGCAGCGCCGGCATGACGCGCACCAGCGTGTGGATGAACAGCGCCGTATCCTGGTCGAACGTGACGCTGTAGCCGTTGGCACTGACGATGCCGCCATCGACGTCGACCGTGACGCCACCGACGCACATCGGTGCCGGCGCGACGATAGGTTGCGGCTGCGGCGGAGCGGCCCCCGGTACCGGTGCCGTCTTCGGTGGCGGCGCGGCCTTGATACGCCCGATTGAGGTGGTCGCCACGGAGTCGACATTTTTCGGCTTGGGCGGCGCCGGCGATGGCGACGGTTCGATGCGACCGGATCGTTCGATCTCCGATGCCACGGCCGCGCAGACTTGGCGGAAGTCGCCTTCTCGCCACCATTTATTCGATCCGTTACCGATGTTGATCCTGATCGCTGCGATGATACCACTTTCGCTGGCCGGTGTTGCTCCAACAGATCGGCCGATCGCGGCCCGTGACACACGGTAATTCTTCGGCTCGCATCCAGCGTTCAGGACCTCGTCGAGCGCCACAGCGGCATATGATCTCGCTCGGCTGACACCGATTTGATCCGCTTTTGGTGTCGGAATTTCGTCCAACACCATCAACGGATGCACCTGACATAGGCGCGCTGCGGTGACAATGGCGATCGCTGCAACGTCGGCGGTCAGCATCATTTCCCCCGGAGAATCATGGCGCCGTGGTGAGCTATAAGGGCGGCCTCAGCGCGGTTGTGGTGGCCGACGTTCGGAAAGAACTGGTCCCCGAATATGGCGATGGCTTTTTGCCGGCTGCGCTCCTTCACCGCGCGCTGCTCGAGCTTGCGGCCGTTTTCGTCTTTCGATGAGAGGCCATGGGTCTTTTTCCACGCGGTCGCCTCGACGCGGTGGAGCTTGATGCCGAGGCCGACGATGCAGGTCCGGATGGTGTAGACGGCACCGCCGAAGTTAAAGGCTGATGTGGCACCCATGCCGCGGCGCTTGCCGTTGGTCTGGTCGATCGATGGCATCGGGGAGACGCGCTCGATAAAGCCGACGTCCGGCGGCTCCTGCTGCAGCCAGTTGAGAATGGCGTCGACGTCGAGGATGTCATCGCTCCCATCCTTGCCCACCGGCACGGATATGCAGTCGATCAAGCGGGGCTTCGGCAGGAGGACGACTTTTGCCAAGCCACCGGATTTGCCGGGATCAACGCCGAGAACAATCATTCTGCCCCTCCCCTGTTGGGAAAGGCGGAGGTCTTTCGACCCCCGCCCTACGCTCCCCAGCCGAACTATGCCCGGCGGTTATTCCGCCGCTTCGGCCGCTGCTTGGCCGCGGCGACGGCTGCCGCCGAACTGGCGGACGTTGTCGGCGCCCTGCTGGCCGGCATCACCTTCATTGCCCTCATCCTCTTCGACCTTGTCGTCGCCGAGAGGCAGGTTCTGGACGCTGTCGATCAGCTTCATCTCACCCGACATTTCGAGATATTCGATGAAGGTGTGGAAGAGGATATGTTTCGTCTCCGCCGATTTGATGCGGTGGAATTTCTTGAGGAGCGCGAATGCATCCTTGTTGAGGTGATGCTTGTCGATCGCGTTCTTGATCTCCTCTCGGTGCGAACCGGTGAGGCCATCGACGGCCTCCTTCATTTCGTCGCCGGACTTGAGAAGCCGTTTCAGCACCCGCTCGGACGGAAGCTGGATCGCCGTCGCAGCTTTGCCGGTAGCGGCACCTTCCTGTTTTTCGCCTTTCGCCATTGGTCTCTCTCCTGCTGGGGTTATCGTCGTTCCGGAAATGGAACGACATTGCTGGTCTGGTGACAGCCGAAATCGTCGACGAGCACCTCGGCCACAAGCGAGACGATGAGCGCGTGCGGCGCATGTCCGGTTTGCGTGGAGAGGCGGAGTAGCATCTTTTCAGTCTCGTCGTCGATTTCGACTTGATAGGTCTTCATGGTCCGCCCTCAGCGTCTGGGGCGGCCCTCCGCCCAAGGCTCGTAAAGTTTCGGCCACCGCATTCCTGGGGGGCGGTTAGCCCTGAACCACGCCACGACTTCATCGTATTTCCGAATCGAGAACGAACCCTCACGGCGCTGAAGCTTCTCGAAAAATGGCCCGTCGCCGTGGGCGTATCGCGAGAGAGTACGCAGCGATATCGGCTTGGCTTTCCGGTATGCCCCGGCAAGCGCCAGCAGATTACGTCGCAGGATCGGTTCAAGATTCGGTGTTTTCACCGCCAGAAAAGAGCATGGGGCGAATCCCGGCACAAGTCTTTTTTGCCGGGTTTTCCCCCAAACATGACTTGCCTCCCGCCCCAACGCATCCTAGGTTCCCTGTGGGGCTGGAGAGCCGATTTCCTTTTTTCTCCTTATGTCGCGAGCGCGCGCGGCC
Source organism: Pseudomonadota bacterium (assembly GCA_018241685.1). Classification (GTDB taxonomy): domain Bacteria; phylum Pseudomonadota; class Gammaproteobacteria; order Burkholderiales; family Rhodocyclaceae; genus Zoogloea. Next base: position 52,167 of record JAFEDJ010000020.1, on the reverse strand, counting down.
GCCCTTTCCGGGGCCGTCCCGGGCATCGGCTCTCCCGCGCCTGCCTCATGGAGGAGAGCCATGGACGACGAGGCATTCGATAAACTTCTGACTGCGCTGCGCGATGAGATGCGCGATCGCGTCCTTGCCGATTTGGAGGGCGACAAACTCCGAGCCGCGCTTGGGGTGCAGAGCACCGAAGTCCTCGCGCTTCAGAGCAAGCTGACGAATAAAGACCGCGAAGCCACGGACGCGAAGCTGAAATTCGAGCGTTACGACACGCTCTGGAAGGCGGCGAAGGCCGTCCTTGAATCATTCGAGTCCGGCACAGCGCCGGACCTTCCAGCGCTGCGCGCGGCAGTGAAGGCATCCACTCGGGACTGTGACGAAATCCCGTTCTGATTTTTCCACCACCCACCAAGAGAGAGGCAACGATGAACGACAACACCACCGTCCCGGCTTCGAACCGGAACGTCCCACTCAGCGATAACGTCGCGCCGGCGGCGCTGCCGCGGTCGATCGCGCAAACCGAGAACTTCCCCGCGCTGGTCTCCGAATACATGGAGGATGAATATGGTGCGATGCGCACCACGCTCGCCGAGTTGAAGGATCGGCTTGCCTCCCTCCCCAGCGTTATCGAAGACGATGACGTCATGGGCGAATACGCAAAGCTCGTGAAGGATGCGCGCGACTTCTCTGCGCGCGTGGAGGCAACCCGCGTCGCCGAGAAGGACCCTTACTACCGATCCGCTCAGGGGGTGGATGGCTTCGCGGTGCCGATCCGAGATCAGGCCGCTCGGCCCAATCGGACGTCAAAGCCGGGCGTCGCCGATGAAGCATCATCTCGGATTGACGACTACAACCAGCGAAAACTCGCCGCCGAGCGCGCTCGGCGCGAAGCTGAGGCTCGTCGTCTCCGCGAGGAGGAGGATGCCCGTCGGCGCGCCGCCGAGGAGGCGCAGCGTGCGGCCGATGAAGCCGCAGCCAAGGCTGCCCGCGCTCGCAAGGACCAAGATGCGAAGGCCGAAGCTGCCCTGCAGGCGAACACGCAGGCCGCTGTGGCTGTGGCTGATGTGTCGGTGGCGGCGCAGAAGGCCGAGCAGGCGCACATCGATACGCTGGCGAAGCCGGCGGACATGGTTCGGCATCGCGTGAACGAGGGTCCGACTGTGACCATGAAGCGCGAGTCCTACGCGGCGCTCGAGGACCAGACCAAACTCGACAAGGACAAGCTCTGGCCCTTCATCTCGCTCGCCGAGAAGGAAAAGGCGCTGCGGGCTTGGGCCAAAAACACCGGATACACCGAGCAGATGGCAGGTGCTCGCATCGGCTCCCGCGAAGTGTCGGTGGTGCGCTGATGACACTCTCCAAACCGCACGCCGAGATTCTGGACCTGCATCAGGTCCAGAAGCTCTCCTACCGCGAGATCGCCGGGCATCTCGGCATCTCGCTCGGCACCGTCAAGTCGCGCCTCAATCGCGCGCGGCTTGCCCACAAGATCGAGAACGACCGGCACCCGAACGGGAATCCGAAATGGGACAGTCTCGGCCGCGAACTCGATGTCTGCGGCGGCGTTATTGCGCCCGTCGTCCCCCAACCCAACCTCCCGGAGGCTCCATGAAGATCACCTACAGCCTCGTCGGCATGAGCCATCAGAAATCTGAGGCCATAGTCTCGCAACTCCAGGTCGGCACCGCGCTGACGCTCGTGCGGGAGCCGCGTAACTCATTCGACCGGAACGCCGTGTCCGTGTGGCACGGCGGCAAGCGCCTCGGCTACATCTCGTCGAAGAAGAACGCCAATCTGGCGAAGCTCCTCGACGAGATCGGATCGCCGTTCACGCCGCCGGCCGACTCCCCGACCATGGCGATGGACGGCGCACCGATCGCGCTCGGCGGCGCGCTGCCCTGCACGTTCCAGCGTTCGTTCAACAGCGGCTATCCGCAGATCGTCGTCGAGGAGTGACCATGACGAGAAAGACCAAGACCGCAGAGCCGGAATTGTTCTCTCCGGGGGAGGGGCCGAAGGTGGCCCCTCTCACCGAGGGGGCGGTTCGCAAGGGTGGCCGCAACGTCACGACACAAGTCACAAATCGGCCACCGCCGCCGGCACCATCGAGTGTCGCTCCGCCGCCACAGAACATGCTGGCGGTGATCGCGCAGGCTGCCTCCAATCCTGCGGTTGATGTCGCGAAGATGCAGGCACTTCTCGACATGCAGGCCACGCTGGAGAAGGAGCAGGCTCGACGCTCCTTCACCGAAGCGTTCGTTAAGATGCAAGCCGAATTGCCGGAAATTCGTGCCGACGGTAGGATTGAAATTCGCGAGAAGGACAACAAGGGCAACCGCACTGGCGTTGTGCAGCAGTCGACGCCCTACGCGACATTCCAGAATATCTGGCGCGTGCTCCGGCCAATCCTCAGTAAGTATGGATTCGCTCTCTCGTATCCCACCGAGCCGGGGTCCGATGGACGCATCTTGGTGCATGGCATCCTCGACCATGTGGATGGTCATCAGCGGATGACGACTTTCCCTCTCCCTGCTGAAACGTCCGGCAGCAAGAACAACGTGCAGGGGTGGGGGTCGTCTCTCTCCTACGGTAAGCGGTACGCCACGATCTCGCTGCTGAACATCATCAGCAACGCCAAGATGGACGAGGATCGTGACGGCAACGATGAACAGGCGCCGATAGAGCCTGTGGCTGTGAAGCTGATCTCGGCCGAGGACGTCGATGTCCTTTCCGACAAGATCAAACTCGCTGGCCTCACCACCGCCCGGTTCTGCACTCGTTTCAATATCCAGCAGATCGCCGACCTGCCGGATGACAGGTACGACGAAGCCGTCGCGGCTATCGAGAAGTACGGGGCCGAAGCGGCGCAACAGCAGGCGAAGGATCGGAAGTGATGCGGAAGCCGATCCCTCGCCGCTCGACGACTGGCGCACCGCCGACGCCGAAGCCGGATCCGACACCCATTCCGAAGCGCACTCCGCCACCTCCGGCAGAGTTGGTTTACTACGAGGACATAATTCAGGGATCCGACGATTGGTTCGAGGTGCGTCGGGGCAAGGCGACCTCCTCCGAGTTTGGGACGATCATGTCCTCCTCGGAGGAGGCGCTCACTCGCGGGAAACTACTTCGCCAGCTTGCCGGTGAAATCCTGACCGGCGAGCCGCGGGCGATGTTCTCTAATCGGGACACCGAGCGCGGCAAAGAGTTGGAGCCGGTGGCGCGGGAGTATTATGAGCAGTCGCGCTTCGTGACGGTCCGGCAGGTCGGCTTCGTCTGGAATCCGGACGTAAAAGCAGGATGGTCGCCCGATGGTCTGGTCGGCGATGACGGCGCGATCGAGATCAAGTGCGTTCGGCCGGACATCCTGATCGCGATTTTGGAGAAGGGTACCTTTCCCCCAGAGCACCGCGCGCAGTGCTTCGGTGGGGCCTTCCTGGTCGGGCGCCGGCAGTGGTGCGACTTGGTGATCTTCTCGCACCCGAAGATGCCGAAGTTTGTCGCCCGCGTCACTCCGAACGATGTCTACCAGCGGCAGATCAAGGATGCGGTCGAGGTCTTCAATTGGGACCTGCAGCAACTCGTCACCAGAATGAGGAAACTCGGGCTATGAGCGAGGAGCGCATTCCCGCGTACATGATGGTCTGGCGTCCGGACATTGGCGAGTTCGGCGCGTTTGTTCCTGTGCGCGGGGTGGCGCGAGTTGTGGCGTCGAAGTACGAGGCCGGCTTGGGCTATCTGCTCGAGCCGGCCGTGCTCGGCAGCACGCCATTCGAGCGGATGTTCTGGGCTGTCCTGCAGAATGGCTGGAGCCAGCTTCGCGAGAGCGAACATGCCACCTATCCGACGTCGGAGCATTTCCGGAAACGGGCACTGATCAAGGCCGGCTTCTATCGCATGTCGGAAGCAGTGTTCGACACTCCGGCCGATGCCGCGCGCGCTGGCGCGATCGCTCAGATGGATGATGAATATTCCGTGGTGCTGGTGAAGGGTGAAGTCATGCGCCGGTTCACCGCCATGTCGATGAAGGTCCGCAACAAGAAGGACCGGGACAATTTCCGAACGATGGCTGACGCCGTGCTCGCCCTGCTCGCCGACAAGATCGGCGTCACCGTCGACGATCTGATCAAATCTTCACAGAAGGATGACCACTGATGGGCAGCATGAAGGATCTTCTCGGTGACACGCCGGCCCCGGCCTATCCGATGCACCCTGGGTTCACCGACGAGACGACGTCAAAGACCGCGGCCGTCAGTGTCTCCGGATCGTCCGCGCAGGCGCGCGGCGAAATTCTGGCATCTCTCCGCTCCGCCGGTCCTGCGACGGCCGATGAGATGGCGGAGCGCATGGGCTGGTCTGTTCTCTACGCGAGACCGCGAATGAGTGAACTCGCCAAGATGGGTCTGGTTGTCCCTCTGATCGGCCATGCCGGAAAGCCGATGACGCGCTCTAACTGTAGCGGTCGCGCGGCGAAGGTCTGGCGCGTGCCATGAACCTTCCAGTTCTCAAGGACCGCTGGATCTTGGCGGCGCGGCGCGCGGTGCGCATCAAGGCAAAACTCGGACGCCGGTATGGTCACAACAAGTCACTGTGGCCGGCATCGGACCTTCGACACTACAACGCCGTGAAGAAGACGGCACGAGACCTTCAGGATCAGATCAAGCTAATTGAGCAAAACAGGGGTTAATCATGTCGAGACTTCTTGTTGCCACGATAGCGACAACGATTGGAATAGCTCTCGGCCTTTGGTATGGCGGCGTCGTCACCAATCGGCAGAAGGCCGATCTTCTGGTAAAAGCTCGGAGCGCGGTGCTTCAAGGTGTCATTGTCGGCTATCAGTGCCGCGGCTCTGGGCGCTCTCTCGCCGACTGCAAATTCCGCGCCGAGCAGGCGATGGATGGAGTCGTGCAGTGACCCGGTTGCTACGGCCGCACATCGGGCTGGACATAAAGCTGCTGGTCTGCATGCGGATGCTCGGGTCTCAAGACCCTCCTGATCTTCTGTTGCGGATCAAGAAGAAGCGGGCGCGAGGTCAATTCCACAAGCTCTATCTTGGCCTGATTGCTATGGCCCATGGCTGCGATGTTTCGGATTTGCGTCTTGACCATGACCCTGCCTTGGGTGCCCGCCGGAAAATCTATCGAGACGGTGTGCACGTCGATTACGACCCACCGGCAAACGATCCAGAACATCTGATCTATCGACCGCACAGTCCTGAGTTCGATGGCTCGCATCTGGTCAAGACCAACGTCCGCGGCGAGCATGGTCAGCATCCGGACCGGGTGCTCATCAAGAAGAACCGTAGGCTCGAGCAGAAGGAGGCGGAGCGCGAAGGCCGCGCCCCGGCTCGCAAACCGAAGTTCAAACACAAAATCCCGCAGAGGAATAAGCCATGGCCGAAGCGTCCGTTTCCCAAGCGTCCACGATGATCTTCAAGGTCAAATACGTTGTGGCCGGCGGTCACACCCATTGCTCGCTGTACGCCGCACCGCGCGCGGGTACGACGTTCGCGAAGTGCGGCGACTTCGTCGTCCGCAACGAGGAGTTCAAGGCTCTGGTCATTGCGATGGCAGGCGTCTCGTTCGAGGGGTCAGCGATATGATCGACCGTCAGTTCGGAAGAGTCGTCATATGCTGCGACTCCTGCGATGAGACATTCGAGGGCGAGCGCGGCGAGGAGTTCGATTCGGTGTGGCCGGCGGCGAAGCGTGCCGGCTGGCGAACCCGGAAGATCGCCGACGAATGGCTGCACGGCTGTCCGTTCCACGGAGTGCCGAAGTGACCACCGAGCGGGAAATCGCGGCGCGCGTCGATGGCGTCAAGCAGCGCCTTCGCACACACGTCAACATGGGGCGCAGCGGCCATCTCTACAGCTACCAGATGATCGATCATTCTGGTCGCGTGATCGGCTCAATCGCGAAGCGAACCAAGAATGGCGGCACCGACATCGAGATCGAAATCACGATGGACGACAAGACCTATTCGACATTCTCGGCCTTTCGTGCCGCCTATGAGCAAAAGCTGAGGGACGAGGAATGGGAATCCGCCGCTCCGAAGAAGTGATGCCGACGCTGTTCGACCTTCCGGAGAAACGGCTGATGATGCCGCCGGGACCGATCATGCGCAGCGCGGAGATCATGCGCGAGGCGAACTGCCGGTTCGTCCTGAAGCGGGCATGGGGACCTGGCCCGTGCATCCTGTGGTGCGGAGCGAATCCGTCCGATGCCGACGACCAGCGCGACGACCCCACGATGCTGCGCGAGATCGGCTTCTCGTTCCGGTGGGGCTTCGGCTCGCTGGTGAAGATCAATATCGAACCGTACATCTCGTCGGACCCGGCGGAGATGCAGCGATGGACGCGAGACCATACCCTCTCCGGCGAGCTTCGGATGATGAACCTCGACCACGTCGTCAACATGATGAGCAAGGTCGAGGTCCGCGTCGCGGCGTGGGGCAACCTCATTCACTCGGCCGACGTCGACGAGTTCGTCGAGCTTGTGACCGAGGTCGGCCGCGCGCACTCGATCGACGGATCGCGATGGAAATGCCTCGGCACCACCAACTCCGGAGCACCGAAGCACACGCTGGCGCGCGGCAAGCACCGCATCCCCGATGACGCCGTCCTGCAGGACTGGCGGCACCCCCACTCTTTTGGACCCTATTGAGATGGCACGCACCAAAAAACACTCCCACAATTGGAAAGGTGGTCGAACCGTCGACCCACGCGGGTACGTGTTGATATATGTCGGGAAGGATCATCATCTCGCAGACGTCCGCGGCTATGCCTACGAGCATAGATTGGTGGCCGAAAAGAAGATCGGTAGACGATTACGCAAGGGCGAGGAAGTCCATCACAAGAAAGGACGATCAGACAATAACCCGAGCGATATCGAGGTTGCTCCGTCTCGTGCCGCTCACAGGGCGTTACATCGGAAACGGACCGATCTTAGGGAGCCGGGCGCGCGCAATCCCTACATCAAATGCGCCTGCGGGTGCGGTGATCAGATTCTGAAGTTCGATGCTAGCAATCGACCGAGACGGTTTATCAGCGGTCACAATATGCGGGGGAAATGCTGATGCACGCTGCAGTGAAGAAACTCAAGATTGAGAAGGCCGACCGTTTCGATCGCGAAGCCAAAGAGTTCGAACTCATCGCGCTTAACTTTCGCACGCAAGCCGCCGCGCTGCGGAAGGAGGTCCGCGATGCTGCGGCCGACGACTTCTCCTGCGACGTCACCTACACCGCTCTGGCGCCGGCGCAGGCCGATCAATGGGAGGCGTCGTGTCCCTGCGGGTTCTATACTAAGGGGACTAAGGAGGAGTGCCGGCACCGGGCCAACGGCCATCCTCCTCGTCGGGTCGGCGTATGAGCAGGCGTCGGCGCACCCAATCGCGGAAGTCCGGCGCTGGACAGGCGTGCCCGTCCTGCAGCGCGCCGATGGAGCGCAGGGTCCACACCCCGACCTGGCGCCCGAAGCCGGGGCAGCCGTTCTATTTCAAATTCTGGGATGTCTGCGCCTGCGGTCATCTGCAGCACTACGAGCATGCGAAGGTCTGGATCGACCTTCCGACAGATCGTCGCGTCGACGACGGTCCGCCGGACCCGAACCCCGATTCCTCGATCGGCGTCGCTCGCCGGCGCGTGCGCGAAGCCGTCAACGCCCATCTCGGCCTCCGCTGCAATCGCTCCCTACTCCGGGCCTTCATCTCGACCACGCTCGGGATCGATCTTCACCACGCCGGTCTCAACCTCCTCGATGAGATCGAATGCCAGAGCGTCCTAGACAGGATCGCGGACATGAAAAAACCCGCTGAGGGGCGCTCGGCGGGCTGAGTGGGGAGGCGTCAAGGCCCCCACGCTGACAGAGTCGCGTCAGAGGTCCAAGCTCGATCGACGCGGCGGGTCCGGCTCGTCCGGCAGCAGGAATGCTCCGATGAAGCAGACCAGCGCCAACGCCACACCTGTGGCCCAGATGACTTCCGTCATCGGCATGCCGCTCCAAGCGCGATCCGGAAGCCTTGCCAGAACGGGCTGCGACAGTCGGTTTGCTCGGCAGCGTAGTTAAGGAGCGCGACGAGGACAACGATTCCGACCACGCCGAACAACACGCCGATTGTTTCAATACCCTTCATCGCAGGAGCGCGGCTGTCCGGCCGGCGCGGGGGTTAACGATGATCGCTCCAGCGATGCTCCGGACGTGCAGCCGGGAACGATGGCCGCCGCTGTTGTAGTCGCGCACCAGCCAGTCGCTGCCGCTGATGTGGCGCTCCAGCACGAATAGGTGGCTGCCCCGCGTCAGGATGGCGACGTTCTTGGGTGCCGGCACGTCCCGGGGGAAGGCCCGCCAAGCCCGGACCGGCCAGAGGGACCGGATAGCCCGGCCGAATATCTCAACGGCCGCCCCGCAGGCGCAGAAGGCTCGAGCCGGGCACCCCGGCGGGTGTCGGAGGTATGTGACCCCCGTTTCCCCGTAGGAGGCCCGCTGGCGCGCTTGGCTGGATCGGGGGCTACCCATGGCCGGGTCAATCCCGGCCATCGCGTCAGCGCCCGCGCGCCGGGCGGCGGCGGGGGCGTCCGTTGGGCAATATCGCTCGCCGCAGAACTCCTGGGCGGATAGTTGGGCTGTGGTGTGGTGCCGGGGGCGGGCATCGGCCACGCCGGCGGCGAGAAGGAGGACGGCCAAGGCCGCCGCGATTCGGAACGTCATTGCTTCACTTCCCTATTGCTTGAAGCTGATGGCGCGCTGTTGCGCGGGTGGGGTGGTCAAATCCTCCTCTGCAGGTTCCGGGGCCGGGAAGATGCCCTGTCGGCGAGGAAAACAAAAGGGGCCTCGCGGTTGCCCGGAGACCCCTTGGTCCGCAATGCGCGTGCGGAGCGCCTACTCGGAACACCGGGGCGACCCTGGCGGTCGTGCTCCCTCGGCCTGTCGTCGTTCCTTTCGCTCGGCATCATGGAGCGGGCCGTCGGAATCGAACCGACGTGGAACGGTGTGGAGCACCGACGCCTGACCTCTCAGCCAGACCCGCGTTGACGGATTAGATACGCCCGAGAAGGGCCAGGATCAATACGACGATGAGGAGAACGCCGAGGATGCCGGACGGTCCATATCCCCACCCGGCTGTGTGCGGCCATGTCGGCAGCGCGCCGACGAGCAGCAGGACGATGAGGATCAGGATCAGCAGGCTCATGAGGTCTACTCCCGGCTGGTGATGAAGCCTCAAGCCTCGGCGCAGAGATTTGTTCCGGGATCAGCGACCGGGACGAACCACGGTGATGGACGCCTTCTGCGTCGGGGCCTTGATCGGCCATAGCTGCTGCAGCGGATTACACCAGAACTCCGGGTAGGCGATGTAGAGGCCCGGTCCTGGGGCAGCGCCCGGCGGGATGCGCCACTGCCGATCGAAGGCACCGTCGGCGTCGCCGCGGCTGACGACGTGGTGATAGATCGTCGGCGTCTTGCCAAGAAAGAACGTCCGGGTCTGCGCATCGACGAAGAACCGTTCGACGGTGCCGTAGCATTCCTTCCGCACGTTCCTGATGGTGTACCGGACGTCGACCTCCTGTCCCGGCGATGCCGCGCTCTCCATCATGCGGGCATCGATGAACTCGAACGGCAGCGACCGGCCGAAGCCGATCAGGATGCTGGGGATGACGACGAAGATGGTGAAGGCCGCTGCGGTCGCGGCGCAGACCCGATCCCGATGGATCATTTCAAACCCAAGGCGTGAAGCGCGCCGGACACCGCCCCACCAAACTTGGACAAGGCGTCGGCGAAGTCCGTCCCCCATTGAACGAACGCTATGGCGGCTGCGGCACCGCTTCCGACGAATTTCGCCCATATTTTGAGCCGTCTGCACAGGAGCCTCCGAAGTTCCGCGCGAATTGTGTCGCGCTGGTGTCCATGTCTAACCCACAGAACTTCCGGGTCGTTCAGCGGGGGAACGCGATTGTGACGTCGTGCCATGGCGATGCTCCGCATGCTCAACTTCTAGGGCACCGGAACACGGCAGCCATTTCAATACGACATACTCACGAGACGGCGCCGGCACCGAATCGGTCGTAGTAGGCGTTCTCCTCGGCCTGGGTCATTTTGTAGCCGATCACGAACGGCACGGCGAAGATCGAGAGATCAGCCATCGAAACCTGCGATCCCTTGAGCGCGGTCTCCTTGCGCTCGGGATCGTGGTTCACGGCGATGGCGAAGATTTCCTTGAGGGATGCGACGACGTCGGGGCCGTTCGCTTGGATGGCCTCGGCGATCGGGACGCCGGCCGCTATGGCCTTCTGGATCGCCGGCGCGGCGGCTGCGGCCTTCTGGATGTAGGGGAGGGCGGCGCCGATGGCGGAGACGACGATGCCGCCGCCTGGGATCAGGCTGGCGACGAGCTGGGCGACAGGGAGGGCCTGTTGGCCGAAGCTGGCGACGCGGGCGATGACGTCGGTGATGCTGTTGGCCCGGTCGGCGATCTTGGCGATATCGACCATATCATCCGCCTGAGCAGACTTGCTTATTCTGCGCCAGCGTGGCCTTGGCCGCGTTGTAGGATGCGGCCGTGACCTTGATCGACGCCGCGATGCCGCCATTCGTCGAAAGCTGCGATGCCTGACAGTATTTATCGATCACGGCGTTCGCGGTCGAGGTGTACGGCGCGGCCTTGCTGCACTGGCCGGCGATATCGTTGATGGCTCCGGCGACGTCCACGATGTTCGAGCAGTTGCTGTACAGCGTGGCGTTGACGTCCTTGAGGGCGTCGTCAACCGCCGAGATGCCACGGGCGAAATTCTTGACGCCCTCGATGAATCGGTCGGTCTGCGCCGTGCTGCATGCGGCGAGGACAGCGCAGGCGGCGGCGAACAAACCGTAGCGGATGATGTGTTTCATTTTGAAACCCCCCGTTTGTGAATCCGAATGTGACATGGACGACACTTCCATACCACTTTTTTCGGTTTGGAGTAGTTCGGATGGTGCATCTCCTGTCCCGGCGCACCGCAAGAGCACATGGTTCGTTTGATCAGGCCGCGACGGAAATACACCCCGGCAATAGACCTAGCTCTGTCCTTGATTCGCTGATCTTCCGTCATGGGATGCGTCACCCGCCATCGGCGCATATAAGCGGCCTTGCAACGCAAGCACGTCCTACGGCTCCCGCGATGTCGTCCGCCTGCGACCGCTTTGTGGGTCTTTACCACTACGACTTGGCCTTGGCGGCGACGGCCGCTTCCTGTCCCGGCGCGGCCTCGACGCCGTTGTTCTCGGGGCTCATCGCGAGCTTGGCGAGGTCTTTCGGCGCGCTGGCGTCGACGACGAGTTTGGCGCCACCTTTGTCGAGAAGCTGCTGCGCCATCTGCGCCGGTCCGGACTGGCCGGTGATGGCCGCGACCACGCCGCCGAGGATCAGCGTCAGCAGACCGGACGCGGCCTGCACCTTCACGGCGATGGCCTTTCCGAAGAGATCGTACATCTCCTGGTCCGGAGCGACGGCGAGCACGCTCACCGTGGCGATCGCGATGCCGAGCCATTGTGCCGCCGTGAGGTTCTTCATCGCCGGTCTCCGTTGGATTCGCACCGCTGTGGCGTGAACTTTTCGCACGAAGAAGTTTCGACCACAAGAGCGAGCCGCAGGATCAATCCTGCGGCTCCCCCGCCTTGACGTCGATGGCGGCAAGCGTGGCGTCGAGTTGAGGCCGCGTCACCCGGCCTACGATGCCGTCGACAACGAGTCCGCGCGATGTCTGGAAGGCGCGCACGGTCTTCGGACCGAGGTCGCCGTCGATTGCGCCGTTGTAGAAGCCGGCCTTTGCCAGTTCGGTCTGGAGCGCGCGGATGCGTGCATACTTGTCCGGCTCGATCGCGCGGCCCGGCGCCGGCACCAGCTTCGGCCCACCGATGATCGGCAGGTCTTCGGCGATCTTCTTTCCGATGGTGTCGACGTCATTGACGCGACGGCCCCAGCCCTTACCGAACACCGGCCAGGTCTTGAGGTTCTGGAGGTAGCGCAGGCGCTCGTCGCAGATGCTGTCCACCATGCTCGCGGCCGGAGCGAGGCGCGCGAGGCGCGCGATCTCCTCGGTGATGGTGGAGGCTGTGTCGGTCTCGCCGACAAGCCGGCGCAGTACGCGACCGGCGCGGCCGATGCCGCTGTTCACGCCGTAGTCGAAGATCGCGTAGTCGACGCCCGGCTCGAGCAGGTCGCAGTTCATCGCGTCCCAATAGACGGCCTTGTAGACCTTTTCCGCGAACCACAGCGGCAGGTCCTTCATGTCCTTCGGCGTGACCTGTGCGCCCTTGATCCAATCGAACTCGGCGGCATACCGGCGCGCGACGGCGATGGTGATGCCGCGGTTGGTGATGCCTCCGGGATCGCTTGGATGATTGGTCAGGCCGCCCTCATGCTGGAGGACGAGTTTGATCGCCTGCGGATAAGTTTTTTGAGCCAAACTCTCCCCTCCCCCTAAAGCGCCGCTGCGGCTCGAAATAGATTGTCCACTGCGGCGTCGTCCATATCCTGCGACGCTGCGAGCATTTCCACAAGCGGGTCCCCGCGTTCCACGACGGTCATTCTTGCGATAGTGATGCGAGCATCAGATTGGTGTTCAGTAGGCATAGCCGAAATCATAGCCTCGATTTGGCTTGGGAGTGTGTTCGCGGTTGCCCAGGCCACTGCCTCCTCTGCCGATATCAGTCCGGCACCCTTTAGGGCCTGCATAAACTGGCGCGGACTGATTTGGTCCGGGACCGGCGCTGGTGTCGGCGGTGGGGACGAGAATGAATGCCCATCCCACAGCATAGCGCAGGCCACAGTACCGGGTTGAGCTTGCACCAGCGTCGGTGCCGTACCGACTTCGCTGCGCACGGTTTGCATGCTGTGGTCGCGCCAGACCTGGACGACCTTCCCGTCAACAATTAGGGCGATGTCTGCCATCACGCCACCTTCCAGATCATGAGTTCTGCGTTGCGATTACTAATCCCGCCAACGCTGGTGCTATTACCAAACCCATACGTTGCCAGACCAGCCGTCACGTTGTGGACCAACGTAACGTTCTTTGTCGCCGCCAACGTAAATCGTCCGTAGATATATGATGTCCCGGCGGCAGAATACGCGGTGTTGATTGAGTATTCATTGCTGCCGAAGACGAGGATTGCGCTATCGGTGGTGTTGTAGAGGTACGCGATGCTGCCGCCGCTTCGCTGAACAACACTGAACCCGATGACGATGTATTCCCCGGCGGGCAGCGTCATGGCACCGGCAGACAGACTCGCGCCGGCAATTTGGTTGACGATTACGGTGTTGAGGGTTCGCGTGTTGGCGCCTGCACTAGTGGTGCCTCCAGCAGCACCAGCCGCAACCTCATCACTGACTTGGAATAGCGCGGATCCGAATGTGTCAGTAATGCCAGAAACCGCTGCCGCAACGAACGCCGTGGTCGCAAGCTGAGTCGTGTTCGTTCCGGGCGCTGCGGTCGGCGCCGCAGGCGTGCCCGTGAAGGTCGGGGAGGCCTTCGCCGCGTAGTAGGTATTCACCCATGCCGTCGTCGGAATCTGGGTGGTGTTGATGTTTGATCCGGGTGTCGGTGCGGCCGGGGTGCCTGTAAACGTAGGCGACGCGAGCGGGGCGCGCGATGTGTCTACCGGGTGGACATGATCCTGCCGCGCGTAAAGCAGCGAGGTGCCGACCGCAACGCTCCCGTTCATCAGCGGATTGGCCGAACCAGCCTGGCCGACCACGAATGCCGTCGTGGCAATCTGGGTGGTGTTGGTGTTCACGGCCGCCGTTGGCGCCGCCGGCGTCCCCGTGAAGGTCGGGGAGGCCAGCGGGGCCGCGCCGGTCACTTGACCGACGGTGTAGTCACCGGATGTGGCAACCACGGCACCGGTACGACCGAAGACGGACGCGACGGCGCCGGCGCCGCTGATCGCCGCTATAACGTAAGCGGTCGTCGCGATCTGGGTGGTGTTGGTGCCGGGGGCCGCCGTCGGCGCCGTGGGCGTGCCGGTGAAGGCTGGGGAGGCGAGCGTGGCATCGCCAATTGCCGTCCACGATCCGCCGCTGTTCTTGAACTCGACGGCACCGGCGTTGTCTCGGAGACCGTAGCCGGTCGGGCCTCCCGTCGTGTTGAAATTAAAGTATCCAGCGGCCGATAGGATGTATCCAGCGGTGAACGATCCATACGAAGTATCGTCTGCCACTCGCAGAAGGAGGCCAGAACCAGATCGCTTAAGTGCAGGAAACGACGACGACGTGCCGCCAAATTGGAGAAGACCGAAATCGGTCGCTGCATTGTTCTGGAGAAGAATATTTCCGTCTGCCGGCGAGAACATCGCCGACTTGGTGCCGTTCCAGCGGATGGCGCTCGACGTCCCGGCCCAGAGATGAGCAGCAGAAATGATTGACGCCGCTGCGGTTATTGTTCCGTCTTTTCTGACGTTAAACTTAGTGACCCCCCCGACCTGCAGGTCCAGCAGCAGCGAAGCGGCAGCGGACGCAGTGTCGGTCACGTTGAACAGCAGCCCGGTGAAGGCCACCGCGGCGTTATTCCACGTCTGGTTTCCGTTGATGACCGGCGTCGACGCAGTAACGGTGCCGCCGTTAAACCCGACCTGTCCGGAGAACGTCGGCGACGCCAGCGTGGCGAAGTAGGTGTTGACCCATGCGGTCGTGGGAATCTGCGTCGTCGAGATGTTGCTGCCGGGCGTCGGCGCGGCCGGCGTCCCGGTGAAGGTCGGGGATAGGCTCGGTGCCGCGCCCGTGATCTGCGCAACGCTGTAGTCGCCGCTTTGAGCCGTGACGGCCCCGCTCCGGCCGAAGATCGACGAGACGCCCGTCGTCAGAGCGCCGATGGCGGAGGTAACGAAAGCGGTCGACGCGATCTGCGTCGTGTTCGTTCCCGGCGCGGCCGTCGGAGTCGTCGGCGTGCCGAGCAGGCCCGGCGACGTGAGTGGTGCGCGCGAGGTGTCCGACGGATGGACGTGATCCTGACGCGAGAACAGGAGCGACGAGCCGACCGCGACGGTGCCATTCATCAGCGGGTTCGCGGCCCCGGCCTGCCCGGCATAGAAGGCCGTCGTGGCGATCTGCGTCGAGTTGTCGTTCTGCGCCGCCGTCGGGGCGGTAGGCGTGCCGGTGAAGGCCGGAGACGCCAGACGCGCCAGCGCGGCGGAGTCGCTGAGGTTCGTCGACGCCGGCTGCGCCCATGCACCGCTGGCCTTGAGGAAGTAATTGGTCTGCTGCCCGGCCGTCGGCATCGGGACAAGGCCCTGCAGGCCATTGCTGCCGGAAGCGCCGACGAACGGGTTGAGCGCGGCGGTGAGCGCCGATGCGGAGATTGCGCCGATCAGCCCCGCGACCGACGTCACCGGAGCCGCGAACAAAAGCTCGGTCCAGTTGCCGAGGACGCTCGGCGGCTCCGCTGTCAGCACGAAGGTCTGATTCGTGTCGGTGCGGATGCAGATATCGCCGGGGTCCGCCGGCAGCGCCAGCATCGCCGCCTGCGAGTTGACGGTATAGATCGTCGTCAGTGCCAGCGGCGGAAGTTGGCTCGACGGGATCAAGCCGTTGCTGTCGAGCGTGGCGATGCCGTTCGGCTGCGCGAGAAGCCGATCGAGGTATTTCGTCGTCGCGATCTGGTCGCTGTTGGTGCCGATCGGTGCCGTTGGCGCCGTCGGAATCCCGGTGAAGTGCGGGGAGACGGTGAAGTTCTGGTAGTTCTTCGCGACGTCGGCGGCGAGGACCTGCGTCTGCGCGAGCAGCGTCTGCATCTGCCCGAGGATGAGTTCGATCTCGTTGCTCGTGGTCATCTCGCGTTTCCGGCCCCCCGGCCCCGCGAGTCAGATGCTATTGCGTCGGGAAGCAGTAATAGTCGATTACGGCCGACGATGTCCCGGTTTGTGTGAGCGTGATGGCCGTTGTGGACACAGCATAGTTTGCCGTAGCCGGGCGCGTCCGCCATGACACGATGCACTTCGGTGCTCCCGACCAACCGCCATTGGCGAACGTCATCGTGCATCCGGTCGGCGACCCGGTACCAGTGGTGATAGTGCCACCGAAGTTGTTTCCGCTGATGGACGGGGCCGTTCCGCAACTCGACAGCCCTGGCGCGTCGCCGGTGAACCCCAGCGCCCCCCGCATGTATCCGCCGTTGGTGTTCAGCGGTGTGAACCCAAGGGTATCCTGCTTCTGCTGAAAGCAGTTGTTCCACTGCGCCGCAGTTAGGACGTTCCCGTAGTAAAGCGCCGCGCACCCGGACTGTGCTCGAGCAGAGCCGCCGATCCCGATCGCCAGCAGGATCGCGACGAGGAGGAGACCGATCTTCTTCATGACAACCTCTCAGGTCTTGATGATGTACATGACGTTGATGTTCACCGGCCGCGTCTCCGGACCATTGCAAGTGATCGTCGCGGTACCGGTGATGCTGAGAATGTTGACGGCTGTTTCGACGCCGGTAAGCGTGTTGTTGTAACTGATGCCGCCTGGCGTCGCGCCGAATGTCTGCATCGGCCCACTCTGCGAGGTGAACGGTGCATTGACATACGGGTTCGCCAGAGAGAACGGCCCCGTCGATGTGAAGGTGCCGACCGCTTGTCCCTGGTTGGTGCCGACCTTGTCGCCCGTCGTGCCGTTGCCGGAGTTGGTGCGCGTCGCCGCGTTCGGGTCGAGACCACGGCCGTGATCCCATCCGCGCAAGAACTCGCCGCGGTAATCCGGCAGCTTGAACGTGGTGACGCCATCGCCGCCGTATCGGTTCCCGATCACATTGAACAGCGCCGGGTATGCGGAGATGGTCAGGGTCTGGCCGGCGCATTCGAGATATCCGGTCGGGACAGCTTCCGCAGCCCAGATGATGACGGATCCTGTAAGAACCGACACCGTCGCCGGAGGGGCCGCGACCGGAACAGGGTAGTTGACCTGAAACTTCCCGTCGGCGCGCGGGATGCCCTCCATGATGTTGCCGGCGACAAGCTGGGCATTCTGGATCGCGGTGCCGTCGGCATTGACGCAAACGGCCGGGGTGAGGCCGTTGATCTGGACCGTCGGTGTCGTGGAGTTGTTGGTGTTCGCCAGCAGGACGCGGATTGGGGCACCGACGATATCGGCCCAAGCGGCCGGCGCCGGTGAGAGCGTGACAGCGATCGCATTGATAGCGCCGGCGTCGACGCCGTAGTTCGGCTTCTGCTGCTGGATCGGTGTCGCCGGCCAAGCGATCCAATTCGCTCCGCCGGTGTTTGGATTCGATGTGTTGTCGTCGACGGCGCTGATGAAATATGCCCCGGTGCCGAGCGTGTTCGCCTGGACGACAGCACCCTGCGGATATCCGCCGATCGACGTCGAGAACGTCGAGTCCCATTTGAGAGGTCCGCCGGCCTGGACGTAACGCAGCCACTTCGTGATCGAGTTCAGCATCCAGTTGAAGTCTGATCCCCACGGCGGAATACCGCCGGCCGCAATCTGGTTGAAGTTGAGCGGCGGGAATCCGGTCGTGAAGGATGCCATTCCCGGCGTCGCCGATGGCGAGACCGGGACCGGCGCGATGTACGGCGCCGACGCAGCGTTCGCGAACGGGATCGAGTATTTGGTCGGGATGTCCGCGATCTTCATGGCTTGTCCTCGATGGTGTAGCTCACGCCCGTGGGCTTCGGCATCACTCCAGACTGCTCAAGAATGGCGCGCTGGAAAGGGTTGAGCTTGAAGTCGAACTTGTACGTCATTGTCATGTTGAGATTGTCGATGACGTAGCACCTGCCGCTGGTGCCGAACAGCATATTCAAGAGGCGGTTTAGGCTGGGGATCGAGTCGTCACAGATATTGGCAAAGGCTTTTGCCAATATCAGAACGCGGAAACCGTCATCCGATAGCAGGAAGTTGTCGGTGGTCTTCTGCCCGGAATACAGCGGCGCGGTGTTGAACGGCTCGTAATCCGGATACCCCTCGTCGAATCCAAAATACTTTGGACCGGTGCCAAGTCGCAGGACGCGATTGATGGCGACAATCCGCCCCCACACATCCAGCCCATACCCCTGTGCGGTGAGGACGTTCCAGATCAGGTCGTAGAAGTCGTCGAAATTTCGCGTCTGGTCGAGGCTGTCGAACATCGATTCGAGGATCGATGTGATCCGTGGCGAGTTCGCATATTGGCTCAGGACCGTCCGCCACCAATCGAAAGGCGGGATGGTGCCGACCGGCGAAGCGCCGATCGAGAAGGAGCCGACAGCATTGCTGCCCGGCTGCGGCCGATAGTCGGGAGGGCCGGTCTCGGTCATGTCAGTTCGACCGTGATGTCGTCGGCGCTGACGGTTGGCTGCTGGTCGATATCGGTGGCGATGGTGTCGAGTGTGGCCTCGACGCCGTACATCGTCTCGGATCCGATGTCTTGAGAGAAACTGACCGTGTATGTGCCGGTGCCGCCAGTGCCGGTGCCAAGCGCAGTGATCTTCGTCCCGGAAATAATGCCAGCGCCGACGATGGTCTGCCCAACAGCCAGCGTCCCACTTGCTACCGCCGTGACGGTGAGGACCGTGCCGGCGACGCCTGATGGTGATCCGCCGCCAGTGCCATCATCGATGAAGCCCGTCACCTCGGCAGCGGGGTTGTTCTTCGAACCGATATTGATCTCGATGATGCGCGCCCATGTGCCAAGTTTGGCGACGGCGCCGTAATAGTCGGAGGCGTACAGGGTGCTCCCGATGCGGGCGCGCGGCGCGCTGGGGTCTTCTCCGGCGAAGACCGCAATGATGGCTGCGGCGATCTGCGCCTGCGCGTCGGCCGGGACCTGGGCGGAGTCGACGATGTTGACGTTAAAGACGATCTGCAGAGATTCCGGCCGCTGGAAGCTGACGGCATAGCTCGGATAGGGCGGGGAATAGTTCAGGTCGTCGTAGACCGTCACCGTCGTGCTGCCGGTGTACCCACACCCTGGTGCCTTTTTCTTCCAGATGGTTTTCGCCACCTCGTCGTCAGACCCACCCACCACCGCGGCGTAGATTGACTTCGCTGCGATGGTGACGCCCCGGACGAGCACCGGCGCGGATGTCGTGTTCTCCGTCACGTAGGCGTCGATCACGTCGTCAATCTTGAGCAGCGCCCCCTGCACCGCCGGGAGGAACCCGACGGCGTTGTTCGCCACCGAGGCAAAACGCCGGGCCTCAAATTCAGCCCGGGTCTCGACGTTCCGGCCGAGCGCGCCTTCGGTGAGGTTGTCGATGCGATCCCAGCCGATGACGGTCTGATAGATGGTGTTCACGGTGCCGACCGGGCATGGGATTGGCCCCATGGTCTGGCAGGCGAATGTCACCAGCACGGTGCCGTCGACACCGATGGTCGCCGCATCCTGCGAGACCCAGATATTGCCGGCATTATCGAGCGCGAGGATGCCGAGCGGCAGGACGGTTCCGACCGCACCATAGCAGGTGCATTGCACGGTGCTTGGCAGCGCACCCTTACGCTCGAGAAAGTAGATGCGAGCGATGGCATCCTGCATCCGGCCTTCCGCATAGGCCGGGTCTGTCTGGGTCGCGTAGAACAGGAATGTATCGTCGGCGTTCTCAACGTTGGCTGCCATGGACGTGGCAAGTTGCCCCTGCGGGGTTTCCAGCGATGGATTGAGGTTGCCGCCAAATGCGGCATTGATGTCCTCGACCGCCCCCGTGAGGATTTCCGCCGTCTCCGGGACGATGAAGCCCTTTTCGCCGAATGTCGGCCGCGGGATGTTCGTGGTCATGCCTGGAATCCTACCGCCGCAGTCTCGCCGGCTTGGTTCGTGATCTGGACCTGCCCCCGCAGTTCTCGGTCAATAAACGAGATAAAATAGCACTTGGCATCGACCACCCCCGGCACCAGCCGAGCGGCGGCAGTGAACTCGGCGCGCAAGAGGGGGTAATTTGGCGGCTGCCCGAGGATGGCCCCATCGCTGGACCCGCCGTCGGCATTAAAATACGGCACGCCGATACGGGTGTCGTAGAACACCTCGCCGGCGAAGGTCCGGATTTCGCTCGCCGCGTCCTGAGCCTGCGAATAGGGGTTGGTCGCCATGGCGATATTGCCGGCGGCGTCAATGACGAGATCCCAAGTGTCCGGATCGAGCAGGAGGGTGTTCATCGTCAGACCTTCGCTTTCACCACAGTGGATGGACCGGAAACGGTCTGGACGAAGGCCCCATCTCCTTCCTTCCCGAGCCAGATGAAATCTGGCTTGACCACCATTTCGAGAGAACCTGCCACGGCTTTGACCTTGTCCTTCTCGATCGTGAATGTCGTGGCGCCGGCGTCGGGGCTGGCGATGATTTTATCGTCGTCGGTGAACCTGATGTAACACGTCGGGGTATCGCCGAGAAATCCCCCGATGTAGAGGCCGTCGGCCATGTCGTGCCGGCGGAATGATCCCGGCGGCGCCTCCTTTTTTGACCGGATCACGCCGGAAAGATCACGGCCGCCGAACACGGCGATTCCGATATCGCCGACCTTCGGGTCCATGATGACGGCTTTGCCGCTTCCGCCCTGCAGCCGGAAATACGGCAGGTTGTGGATAGCGCCGTGGGAGAACGTGTTGCCCTCCCCGTCCATGGTCTTTGTGAGAACCTGCACGCCGATCTTGCCGACCGGTCCAACCTCGCCTTTGGACGAGACCTTGGTGACCTTCACGAGTTGCGCGCCGGGGATTCGGGAGAGGGCTTGCTCGATCATGAATTGGATTGCCGAGTGCGGCGTGTTCCCCGAGAACGGGGTCTGCTGCATCGGGTATCCCTGCTGATTGTTTGGAAGGTCTGTCATCCGCCGCCTCCGCCGTTCTTTTTGTAGCAGTCGAAGGTGTTGAACCATTCCCCCTTCGGCATCTCCGATTCGAGAGAATAGTCGACGCGGTTTATGGTGTACGATCCGTTGGCCTCCGGGATGTTCTCACTCTGGATCGAGATCGATGTCCCCCACGTCTTCGGCTTTGAGAAAATCTGTTTGACCAGAACGCCGGTCGGGGTGCCGATCGGCGATCCGACCATGCCCGTGTCCTTGGAGATCAGATTCGATCCTCCGGCATTCCCGCCTCCGGCCGTTCCGGCACCGCGCGACGAATTGAAGGGCCACGCCGCGAGGATGTTCTGATTATCGGCAACCCAAGCGAATCGACCAGCCGAGGCGAGGGCCTTCATCTGCGCCATTGCTGCTCCGTAGAAATACGGATTCGAGATGGTGCCGAGGTTTCCGTTGATCTGCGGGATCATTCCCATCTTTCCAGCGATGGTCTTGATGACCGTTTCGATCTTAACATCGCCATCGAAAGATGTCGGATCAGCCGGTTTCACGCCGGTGAATGCCCCCATCTTAGCCTCGATGCGATGAACAACTTGGGGGGCCGACTGGAAATCTGGCCACGAGTAGATGATGTCGCCCTGGAATACGACATTCATGCCGTTCTCGGAATCTCCGGCCTCGACGAGCACGGTGTTCTTTTTGAGATTCCCTGCTTGCGCGCCGACATTGGCGAGTTGATTCATCAGACTTTTCGTCAGGCCGTAGAGTTGGAGACTGCACACCATCTGGTCCGTGCCGGCAGCAACGACGCGGCATGACACGCGCTTATCCTCCACCGTCACCGTATTGGTGCCGGACTCTCCGGTTTGCCCTTGGCCGAGGCCGAAGGACACCCTGATCTTGCGATGAACGAACGACATCAGGTGATGCCCACCGTTTCGACTTCACCCTCGTCGAAATATCCCAGCAAGTATCGACTGCCGAGACCTTCCCATTCAGGGTCAGAATTTCCTTGCGTGTCGAAGAACGCCAGATCGCCGATGTATCCGAGATACTTCGATCTGACGATGCGGTTTTTGTTCTGGCAGATCACACCACCGATGATGATCACGTCATTGACGTAGACGTCGATAAAAATGGCCGTCGGCTTCTGATACACCCGCAGCTTCGTGAGCTGGTTTTTGAGCATGGTGTAGAGGACTTGCGCCGGGATCGGCTGCAGCGGGACGATCATCATTTCAAAACCCCCGCTGTTGCGAATGGTGAGGGGATGCCTTGCGAAACATTCGGCAGACCGGATTGCACAAATCCGGCGTTGTACGCCGACATTCCGCCGGGAAGGCTGGAATATTGGATCGGCGTCGCTGCATTGGTGCCGTTAAATGCGGCCGTTGACGCTGGCGTTCCGGGGGCGACTTGCCCGTCCCTTGTGCCGGCCTGCTTCGTCGTGACTCTGATCTCCAAAAACCAGACCTCGACCTGAAGCAGGCCGACGCCGTTCGCGGCCGTCCGACGGTAGTTGTAGTGCTGGATGTTCACGCTGGGATAGACGACCTCCGGCGTGACAATGGTGTAGAGGTCCAGCGTCGGTGCCGCGGCTTTGATCGATTGGAGGAGCGCGATGCGGTTGCCCTCCTCGCCGCCGGCGGCGAACCTCACCCTGGCATCAAACGGCAACTCGACTTTGTCGTAGCTCTCGAATGCTCCCGGCTCGAGCGGGAAATCCGAAATCGCCCACCCCTGCTTGTAGTCGATGCTGACGAATGTCTCGAAGACGACGACCGGCTTTCCGCCCTTGTAAACCCCCCATTGCGGTTTCTTCCCGCCGACGGACGGGACAAGATCACCACGCAGGAATGTCGTGACCTGATTAAATCCGGGGACTGCATTGAGCAGCGCCGGCACTCCGGGGATGTTGATGGTGGGCATCAGTTTGGGCCTTCGGTGGAGCGGATGACCTGCATCTTGTTGTCCAGCGTTGGTACAGCATCCGTGGCGAGGCCATAAGCATCATCTGTGATGGGCTTCTTGTTGTCGTTGAAGATCATCGAATGGACCACGGTTTCAGCCGTCGAATAGTCATTCGTCGTCGCCGTCCCCTGCTGATTATATCGCGGCGCCCGAAGGAGCTTGGGGTTGCTCATCCACGGTATCGCCGCTGGCGCTGTGTTTTTGAGCGCGGCACCGACGTCTCCCGAGAATGCCGTCCCCAAGGTGCCGAATCCATCTCGCTTCGCCACACCGGTGCGCAGATATTCGGCCGCCCCCCCGGCACCCTGATTGTGCGCGTAGGCGAGAATTTTCATCTTCTCCTCGAAGGACAGCGCCGCGTATCGGGGATTCTTCATCAGGGCCTGATGGTTCTGGCGGGTGAACTCCGCCATGTACCTCTCCTGCATCGACGGATCGCCCCGGAATCGTTCGCGAGATACTGGCATCTCGCGGAGGCTCTTCGCAGCATCCGACCGCGCATCCTGCCCCATCTGGTATGCACCGTCGTACATGTTTCCGGCGCCGCCCTTGAGGCTGTAGTTGCCGCCCGAGCTTTCTCGGTTCGCAATAGCCTGCCGGTACGCGTCCCATTGCTGCTGGGTCATGCCAACGCCGGCCGGCGCCGTCGTAGACGGGTTTCCGGTATCGACCTTGTATCTCCCTCCCGGCGCGGGCGACGAGGACGACGGTGATGGCGGGGCTTTTGGCGGGACGTATCCCCCGGGCTTATCCTGCTTCTGGATGCCGAGGCGGCTTCTCAGCGCATCCCAATATGGTCCCTCCTTAGTCTGGATATCGTCTCTGGCCTTTTGTCGGCTATCGACACCAGAGAGTGTTTTCATGACCTTGATCAGAGGTTCGGCCATGTACGTCATGATGGCGTAACCCAGCGCGGTGCCGGTCTGCGTCAGTTCCTTCCATGCCGCATTGAGGTCGTAGGCCGCCTGAATATCATCCTCTGTGATTTGGAGGATATTCTTCTGTGCCTCGTACATCTTGTCGAAGTTAGCCAACCCGCGGTCGAACACGGCGATGCTGTCGTCGTCCATGCCGATGTTGCGGAGAAATTGCACACGGTTGTCGTGTGGGACGTTGAGCTTCTCCATCCATCCGACGAGTTCTCGGATCAGCCCCGTTGCCTTGATTTCTTGGAGGCGCGACGGGGTGTTATCGATATGCGCACCGGCTTTGGTAAGCGCAGCTATCACGGTCTGAATCTTCGCCAGACCACCACCGATCGAATAGTCCTGGAGTTGTCTCTGGACCCCCGCGATGCTGGCCAGCATCTTCTTGCCGCTACCACCGGCACGCTCTGCCGTTCCCTCAAGCAGAGAGAGTTCTCGGACTGAGATGCCGGTGACGCGAGAGAGATTCCCAAGGGCGACATTCGTCTCAGTGAGACGTTGCGCGAGATCAACACCCTTGCGCACAGTCTCGAATGAGAGGAATCCGGCGGTCAGACTTGTGATTTTCTGACCGAGGCCGTCCAAAATCTTGCCCATATTATCGAGGGGCTGCTGGACCTTCTTTCCAGCCTCTTCGGCACCGGTCGCAATATTGAGGAATGCCTGCGCGGCTTTCTTCTGCCCGGCCGTGAACTTGGTCGGGTCCATCTCCAGTTCGATGATGATGTGGTCAATGACCTTCGTCATCGGGGCGCGGCCTTCTGTTCGGCCTGCAGGGCGCTCCGGATATCACCGGCCATCCCTGACGGCGTTTCGGACTGTGTTGTGACCTGAACGGTCCCAATCTCCACGCGCGTGGAGTTCCTATTGTTCGTTATGACATTGGCTCTTCCACCGGTCACCATGCCGGGATAGAGCATCGGCTTAACCCCCTGCGTCCAAGGATCAGAGCTGCGCCTAAATTCGTAAGTGTCGGCGAGGAACCGGCTCTGGAATCCACCCCTTTGGTTTCCACCAAGCCCGATGAAGCGCCCGGTCTTCGGGTCGAATTTTTCGACAATCGTGACATGGCTACCGGTGCGACCAGTCGGCGCCCCCTTGCGTACCGCGATGTCTCCCGGCTGCGGGTCCGTGACTGGATATCCGAAGTTCCGCCAGTTCGACGCGATCGCTGGATTGGCCGGCGGGGTGCCACCCGCAGCCTTCACCACAGACGCTGCAAACTGTCCGCACCACTGCCCTGACTTGGGGTAGCCCTGCTGCCGCATAAACGCATCCACGGCCTCCGGGCCGCCGCGTAGGGCCACTTCTTGGGCCTTGTTCAGGATGTCGGTAGGTGGGGTGCTTTTGTCGTTCGGTTGCGTTGCCTGTCCGGTTTGATTGCCAGCCCCAGACCCCCCTGTACCCCACAACCCGCCTGATGCTGTTGATTGCGGAGCGGGACTGATCCCGGCCGCCTGCATGGCGGACCTCGTCGCAAATCCAGCAGCCGTCGACAATGGCGAAACCAATGAGGCTATTTGGTTTATGAACGGCAGGCTTTGGTAGTACTTGAGAAATTTCGATATCGCATCGAGCGTGAGGGTCAGCGGTTTCGCCACCGTGGTCATGATGCTGACGCCGACCTGTTCGGCGCTCTGCGATACCTCCGTCCATTTTGTCCGCAGGGCATCGATAGCTTGGCGGTTGTCGTTGCTGACCGACAGGATCTCGTGTTGCTTCTCGATCTGCTGTCTCAGCGCCGCCGCGCTGCGCAGCATGACCGCAAGGGTCTCATCATTCATCCCCGGCAACTGCCGCAGGATGCCCTTAACTCGATCTTCAACGGCCTTGAGTTTTGGTGTCGCCTCAGCGATCTCGGTCAGAAGCTCGGTTGGCTTCCGCCACGTTCCGTCTTCATTGTGCGTTCTGATGCTGGCGCCGAGCGCATTCAGTTGCCTGACGACGTCGAGAAGCTTGGAATCGCCGGGGGCCGTGAGATTGGCCTCCATGCTCTTGATCTCTCGATCCATCGCCGAGAGAGTTGAAAACACCCCTTCGGCAGAACCGCCGAGACGTTCAAATGTTCTGCCGAATGCCGAAAGCTCTCGAACATTGACGCCGATCAGATCGGCCATGATGCCGAGTTGTCGGACGTCCTCGACGGCCTTTTTACCGAAATCTATGGCCGATGTGGTCCCGACCAGAAGGCCGATGACATTGACCATGCGCCTGCCGGCCGCCTCTACGGCATCGGCAGTCTTGGCGAATTGGTTCTCGACCTTTTTCGCGTCTTTGGCAGCGTCAGTCTTGAGCTGCGCTATGGCGCGGAGGACATTGCGCTGCTGCTCGGTCAGTTCCGAGGGATCGAGGCCAAGTTGTACGACGAACTCGTCGACGTTCATCGCCTACCCCTGCTTCTTGGCCTTCTCCGCTGCCTTCTTGGATGCGACGGCCTGGTTGTACGCATCGACCATGACGATCTCTAGCAGGTCGTAAGCATCCTCGACTGAATAAACCGAGGATAGCTCATGAAGCGTCGCCCGGCCTGACGAGATCACCCTCCCGAGATAGGCCGGGGTGTTGATGTAGTCGGCGTATCCTTCGTGGCCGCCGGAGGCATCTTCAAGGACCCTCGAATCGAACTCAGGATATCGTCGACCCAAAAAAAACCGGTGTGCAGCTCCACCACCTTGGCGCGGAGATACAGCAATGTCGCGATTTCCTGCGGCTCGTTCGGCAGAAGGTCCATCTCCATATTCTGGTCTGTGCGCAGGGCCTTGACGCAGGTGTGGAGCATTTCATCGAAGAGCGGGTCGCCCAATTCCGGGTCCATGCGCGCCAGCGCTTCGAGTGGCACCATAGCGATGGCTGCCATACCGGCTTCTGCATCGACGTTGAGCTTCTCCAACGGGAAACCACCTTGGAGCATGGCAAAGATAGCCCGCCGCCCCCACCGTTCGGCTGGGATCGCTGGCATTTCCTTAATGCGGAATCGGGCGCCGTTGTCGCGGTTATTGAACGTGATCGTGATGTCGAGTGTCTTGAGCATTGGTCTCTCCCCAGCCCTCGCGTGTGATTACAGCGGCGCCAGCGGCGCCGGCGACATATCACCCCATGTGATGCCGAAGCGGCGCGCCCGCAGCGTCTTCGACGCATCCGGGATCGGCGCATATCCAGTCAGGACGCCGCGGCTCATGGTGTACTGCTTCTGGATCGACGGCAGCATGATCGTGGCATTCGCGAAGAACACCGTGGTGCCACGCTTATTGGCAGCCCACCACTGATCGAAGATATCGGCCGACTCGGAGTCGGCCATAAGTTCGATGCTCTGCGGGATCGGCACATAGACGAATCCGGCGGTAAACCAGCCATCGACGCCCATCACCGCCTCCGCCGACTGGATCGTGTCGGTGGTGAAGATGTTGTCCGCCGAGAACTTCTGCAGTTGGAACGGCGCGGTGAACAGCCCCGCGACCCCCAGCATGTAGATCGCATTGGCCGATGTGATGTTCTTGTCCATGACCGTCTAGTCTCCCGTGGGGTGCGCCGGCGCGGTTACTGCACGAGCTGGCTAAAGAGGTTGATCTTCTGGACGCTGCCGCCGTCCATGTACCAGAGCGTGCAGGGTGGCGAGCCGCGCTCGGCACGAACCTGCGGGAGAGCGTCGCGGACCTGGAAATACCAGCCACGCTCCTGCAGGACGTCCGAGATCCGGACGCCGGCCGCCGAGTTCACCAGGGCGGCCTGCTGCTCGGAGAGTGTGACACCGGGGCGGATGACGCCGTTGAGGACGGCCTGGTTGATCGGGTCCTGCACCGCTGCGGTGATGAGCGCGTAGCCGGCGCGGTTGTAGGGAATGGACTTGGTCTGATCGAGCAGCACCGCCAGCGCGAGTTGCAGTTGGTTGTTCAGCCAAATCTGGTTGATGTAGCTGTCTGCCCACTTGAACGGTCCGGACACCGAGCCGGGATAGAACCACTTGAAGAGGTCGTTACGCGTCGCGTAGGCGCCGAAGAAATTGTATCCGTTCGCGATGAGGTTCTGCGCCGCGCTCGCGCTGGTGCAGGTGTCGGCCATGCCGGTCTGCTTCTTGAACGCGAAGGTGATGCGGCCGTTAAGTTGGGTGAAGTCGATCGATGCGGCCGCACCGCAGAAGAAGGCCGCGTGCGACGCCGTCACTTCGTTCACGACGTCGCTGCCGATCACGACGGTGCCGCTGTAGTTCAGCGCGGCGAGGAGATCGCCGAGCGATGTCGGGGCCGGGTCGCTGACGGCCGGGGAGTCGTCGGTATCCCAGCAGACATAGGCGTATTCATTGCCGGCGTCGTTCGTCCACTTCGCGAATGCGAGCTTGTTGTCGTTCACCCCGACGCTGTCGGGATCGAACGTGGTCATGAACGTCGCCCAATCCGTATTCTGGTCGACGATCATGTCCATGAAGGCTTCCGGGGTCGCCGCATCGGCGCCCGGGGATGCCACGGCACCGGTGGTGTCCGTCAGCTTAAGGCTGGTCGAGAGCGTGCTCGCCGCGGCCACGGACACAGACTGCCCGTCGCCGGCCACCTTGGTGGCGAATTTGAACGCCCCCGAGATGCTGTCGTAGGTGACGGTCGGGAACATGCCGCCCGTGATGGTGACCGGGGAGCCGACGGTCTGCGCGGAACTGATCTGGTAGGTGCCGGCGCCACCGTCGGGTCCGGTGAGTTGGGCGACGATGTACGGCGCGCCGGTGATGCCGGTGCCAGCGATCGTCATGCCGGGGCCGAATGCGCCCGTGATGGTGCCGCCGATCGTCAGCGTGGTGCCGCTGATCGTGCCGGCGGTGCTGGATGCCGTGGTCGCAGCGAAGGCCGTCTGGATGATGGTCGCAGCGTTCGAGAAGCTCGTCGCGCTGGAGAGATCAACCGAGGCCGCCACCGCGTCTTGGCCGTTGATCTCCAATGTGATGGTGCCGACCGCGAGGGCCTTGAGTTGGTTCAGCGTCATGCCGAGCAGGCTGCCGCCGCGCATCCAGCCCGGAACTTCCGCCGTCGGGTACTGAGTGAATCGGATCGCTTCCGGCCGGATATTGGCGTTGACGAATCCGTTGAAGTAGATCGTCGCCAGCCCCTTTTCCGCCGAGTTCGGGCCGAAGTAGTCGCCGACATCGTCGGCACTGGCGAAGGACACGACCTGGCCGTATGGCGCGCGGTTGCTGTCGGTGAGCAGCAGGCCGAGCATATCCAGCGCATTGCCGCCGGCAGAGAGAACGCCGGGGATGACGCTGACGATTTGCTTCATCGGAATGGACGACATCGCGGGGTCTCCTGTCAGGGTGGATAGACCACGTCGACCGGGATCAATCCCACGACGACGCTGTCGGCAAACTGCTGCGGCACGCTTACCACAGAATTTATTTGAACACACGCGTCGACCACCCAGCGTTCCTCGAATTGCTGTTGGTCGTTGGTAAAGGCGATCTGCCGCGGATCGTCGGCATGCAGCGGCGTCACGTCGTATCCGGTCGCATCGAAAGCGGCGACGCCGGTTTCGTCGCGAAAGATCGTGCTGATCAGCATCGCGTTCTGGTACGCGGACGGACCGTGCACATCGATCTGAATCCGCATCTCGACGGACTGGCCCATGTTTTTGTTGCCGGCCGATAGCGTCTGGGCGGCGATGGTCTGGCCGCCTGGCGCGACGCGATAGGTACCGTTCCCGCCGGTGCCGGTGCCAAGCGCAACGATTCGGGTGCCGGCGGCGACGCCGACGCCGAAGACGCGGGCACCGACCTTGATGTCCCCCCACGCCACTTGCGAGACCGTCAGGATGTTGTCGGCGATGGCCCCGGCGAATTTCGAATCGATGGTCTTGTCGACGTTGGTCGAGAGCCGGCGCATCGTTCCCGGCCAGTAGACCATGTAATTCGGGGCATTGGGGCTGGCGACGCGGTTGACCTGCCCTCGGACGATATCGCAACCACCCGTGATGATGGTGTTGGCCGGCAGGTCCTGCAGCGGCGCTTCGGAAAGCCTATAGGTCCCGGTGCCGCCGGTGCCGGTGATGAACTCCTGCACGAACGTTCCGGGGTTGAGGCCGTTGGCGCTCATCTCCATCCCGGTCTCCACCGCGCCGGCGGTGACGCTGGTGATGGTCAGGACCGTCCCGGCGATCGAGGCTTTGCCGCTGAATGGCGGCGCCACAAGCCCGAGCAGCACCGTACGCAGGGCCGTGAAGACCTGCGCCTGCATCGGCGCTACGGGCAGGATCGTGGTCATCAGCCGGCGTTGGCGTAGAACGAGACGTTGAGGATGCCGCCGGACGTCGACTCGATGAAGCGGATGGCGCTGAGGTCGCCGTTATAGACGAACTCGATTCCGACCGGCAGCAGCATCCCGATCGCATTGGTCGGGTCGACGCCATCGTCCCGGAAAAGCACCGGTTGCCCAGCCGGGATGATCAAGGCGCACGTCGCCTTCGGATTGGTGTCTGGGACGGTCAGGCCCACGGCCGCCGAGAGGTCGGTGATCTGCTGGAATCCGCACGGGACTGAGCGGGTCGAGGAATCCATGTCCGTCTCCTATGAGCCGTTCTGCAGCGTCGCTGCGATCTTGCACCATGTCGGCCACTGCTCGAGGACCGCGGTGGTGAGGTATCGCTCCTCGCCGATGTCGATGATGTCGCCGCCCTTCTGGTTAAAGCGGACGACGCCGGAAAGATAGCCGGTGACGTAGATGATCTTCTGCGCCGGCTGGAGGTTCAGGGCCTCAAACAGCCTTACCTCTTTCTGGGACAGGTCTTGGACCTGCGCCGATGCGATGAGATCGGCGGTGATGGCGGTCGAGGCCACGGTCTGCGACCGGCTGACTCGATAGTCGCCGGCGCCGCCGTCTCCGGTGATGCCAGCGACGATCTGTGTGCCGGCGGTGATCCCGGCCCCGGCGATGGTCAGGCCGGGGACGATCTTGCCCTTGGTCGCGGCCGTGACGGTGAGGATTGTGCCGGCGATCGATCCGGTGAACGCGCACGGCGTCGCATACGCCGGAATCGGGCTGCCGTCAGGCGCGCGGCCTTCCTGCCCGGTGCTGATGAGCAGCTTCGCCGGGGTGTTGGGGTTGACCTGTTGGATCAACCCCGTCGCCAGTTGGAAGACCGGGATCACGTCAGAGGCACTGGAAATAGTAGACCGTGCTTGCCAACGCGGAACCGGTGACGGTGAATCCGCCGGTCGTGATGGCCGAGATATAGGCCCCGGTCGTCCCCCATGCGGCCGCGCCGGTACTGGCCGGCGTCAACTGGCAGGAGTTCGGGGCCGCAGCGAGCGTCGCCGAGAATGATACCGCGCACGCCGTGGTGGCCGAAGCACCGATGGTGATCTTGCCGGACTGGTTGGTCCCGGTGATCGTTCCGTTCGTGCCGGTGCCGCAGGCGCCGGACGCGATGGTCGGGGTACCGGAGCCGGAGACGATCTGTCCGGCCGTCACCTTGGTCGCCGAAAGGTTCACGAACGTGCCGTCGCGCGGCGTCGCGGCGCCGATGACGGTGTTGTCGAGATTGCCGGGGGTGTTTCCGTCCTTCGACGGCGGCGAAATCGGGAAGGCGATATCGCCGGTCTTCGAGCTGAACAGCACGCTGTTGCCGGCGATGGCCACGGGGGCGAGCGCGAAAACGATGATGATCGCCATGATGGTGGCGAAGAGCGATAACGGCGAGTCTTTCAGGAGTTTGAACATTGGATGTTCTCCGGTTGAGAGTGGTTACGTCACTTCCTTGTCGACCGAGTTTAGCATGTGCCCGGTCCAGATGAGGCGCTTATCCGAAACACCATCGGCCTTTTCACCGGCCGCGACGCGGCGCGCGGCCTCGCCCACAGCGGCGCCGGTGATGTCTTCGGGATGATTTCCGAACATCTTCCGCAGCATCAGCGTGATCGGTGAAAGGGGCGGTGAGTCCACGGCAATGATGCCGGCGCGGATGTCGCCGATCATCTCTTCGCCGACCAGCGCCAGCGCTTCCTTGGTATCGAAGTCGGTATGCACCAGCGCCCGGCCGAGCGCTTCGCCCCATGCCTCGCCGCGGTTGAGGGCCGTATCGCTCAGAAACCTCGTCGGTGGGACGGTCTTGGTGCCGTAGTTCTGCCAGACCGCCACCATGGCTACGCTCTGGCCTCCCGGATAGGTCGCGCCGGCGAGGAATCCGGCCTTCACCTTCCCGGCGCTGCGGACACTCTGGGATAGCTTGCTGAGGTAGGCTTCCAGCTTTTCGCCGCCGGTGACCTTGACCATGTTGGCACCTATCGGCGCCAGCGCAGCGGCGTCACCACGGTGCTGTATGGGCCGTAGATGCCGTAGGGCGGGGGTTGGTACCGCATGGTGCGGAATTGGGCGGTTGCCGCAAAATAAAGGGCTCCGTACTGCGTCTGAACGAGCCATGATGCCTGAGCGGTGTTAAAGCCCTCCAGCGCGGCCGTGGCGATGGATACGGACCCTTCCGTGGCGGATTGCACCCGGCCGACTACGCCGATCGACGTCGTGCCGGCTGCGGAGGGGTTGCCGCTGGGGTCTTTCGGGGCGAAGAGCTGGGCGATGTGCGCCGTCAGCATGTTCAGGAGGCTGCGCTGCAGCGATTCCTTGGCAATCGGCCCGGAGCCGTCATTGCCGTGCATCGTGGTCGCGATGTCCCAATAGATTTCGAGCAATTGGGGGCCGACCGGCGCCATGGCCGGGAATTGAGCGATGAGCTTGTCGTAGTCGAAGGCGACAATGACGCCCATCTGGCAACCTCTTTGGTCGGGGTTGCGGGGCGCCCGCTGAGGGCGCCCCGTTCGCCCGTTTAGGCCATCTCTTCGTCGGGGACGTTGATGGTCTGGGTGTCGGAGACGGTGACTTCGCCGATGCCCGTTTCCATCGGCTGCGGCTGGCGATGGTCGCCGTTGGGGTTGAGCGGCTCAAGCCCGCTCTTGAGCCGGGCATTGCCGCGCGATTCCTGCGCGGCATCCTCGATGTTGGACATCGCGAAGATCATGCCTTCCTGCACGGCCGGCAGCTCTTTGTTGTCGCGGATCCACTGAGCGAACAGTTCGGCATCGACGCCGTCGGTCAGGGCGTAGCCACCGACGACGCGGGTGCGGGCTTCCTGGCCGAATGGCTTTGCCGGACCATAGATTTTCACGACGCGGCCGTCGGGCTTGAAGTATTTTTCGTCGCGCATGCCGCCGCCATGCAGCGGCACCGAGCGGGTGGCCTCCACCATGCCGCGGATCTCGATGCCGTTCGGCATCTTGCAGGCGACGGTGACGGTCTCACCGGTGGTCTTGGCGCCGACGGCCTTCTTGGCTTCGGGCGGCACAGGCTTGGACGGCTTGACGGCTTTGCTCATGGTCTTTCCCCCATTCGTGGTTCGGATGCCTTCGGAAAAAACCCCCGGCGCGCGGCCGGAGGTTCTTGATCGAAAGCGACCGTAGCAGATCGTTCAGATGCCGACCATCTGCGCGATGGCGACCGGCATGCGGATGATCGTTCCGAAGGTACCGGCCGAGCGCTTCTGCTTCCACGCCGACATTTCGACGACGATCGGGTGAGCGCGGAGCTTCTCGGTGAACGCGCCGAATCCGGTCTTCTGGCCCATAACATCGTCGGCGATGCAGAACATGAGGTTGCCGGCGAGGTTGCCCTGCGGGTTGGTCGCCGACTTGGTGGCGAACTGCACCGCGGTGACGATGCGCAGGGTCGGGTAGTTCTTCTTGATCAGGTCATTGACGTTGACGTTGAAGCTGTTGGTCGCGGCCAGCAGCGCCTCGCGGTCCGGAGACAGCACCAGCGTGAACTTCGACTTGGTGTTCACGTTGCCGCCGTTCTGCTGGATCACGCGGGTGATCAGCGCCTTGATGTCGTCGAAGATCTCGTTCGCGGTGGCGTTGTCCCACGACGTGCCGCCGCCGACCTTCGTGCTCGGCGAGATCGGCGCCGAGAGGTAGGGGTTGTTCAGCAGGCCGTAGTTCTGGAGACCAGCGACGCCGAAGGCGTAGACCGTGTTGGCGTACTGCGCCATCACCGTTGCCGCAGCCTTCTGCAGTTCGTTGACGTAGTTGATCTTGCCGAGGTTGGCCCGCTCCATCTCCAGCTCACCGTAGCTGATGATGGTCTGGTACCGGTACTGCTGGAACATCGGCCAGTTCATGTTGATGCCGGAGCGGCCGTTGTTGTTCTGGTCTCCGTAGGTGGAGACTTCACCGGTCTGCTGGCTGACCGGGAACGCTGCGGTGTCGGTCGTCCAGTCTCCCTTTTTCGACTCCCCGAGCGCCTCGGAGATATTCGTCGGCGAGTACAGGATCTCGATGGTCTCGGGGTCGATGTAGGTCGAAAGCATCGACGGGATCGAGGCGTTCGGGATCGTCTGGAGTCCAGGCTGGGCCGCGTCCATGGCGAGCGCATCCATCGCCAGCGTCGCGTCCAGCTTGAACGGCTCCGGCAGGTACGCCTGTACGCCCGGGACGATGATGCCACGCTGCGCCAGCAGCGCGCGGTGCGCGGCGAAAGCCTGACGGCCTTCCTCGTGGGTCTGGTAGGTCTTCATTTTCTCAAGTCTCCTGAGATGGCTTGCGCCGCGTTGCGTTTACCGGGTTCAGATCAGCCGAGCGGCCACGCGGAAATCTTCATCAACTCGGCGGGCAAGGCCGGGGCGACGACTTTCCACTTCGTGGCGACCGAATTGGCTGCGGTGATGGTGGTGGAGCCAGCGGTCTGCGTCAGATTGACGACGTAGGTGCCGGTGCCACCCGTTCCGGTGAGGAACTGAGTGATCTGGGTGCCGGCCGAGACGCCGCTGCCCGAGAGGATCGAACCCAGCGTGAGGACGCCGTCCGCCACGGCCGTGACCGTGAGAACACCGAACGTGCCGGACAGGGTGGTCGAGACCACCGCCTGGTTGCCGATGTTCACTTCGTAGGTACCGACGCCGCCGGCGGTGCCGGAAAGTTGCTTGACGACCTTGGTGCCCGAAGCGACGCCGCTGCCGCTCACCGCCGCGCCGTCCCGGACAGTGCCGGAGCCGACAGCCGTGACGGTCATGATGTTGTCGTCGATCTTGCCGGTGACCGAGAAGGTCCCGGCCGCGATCGAGCCGGTCACTTCCGCGTCTTCGGCAACGGTGGTGAGCTTGCCGTCGGCATAGCGGGCGTAGACCGTGTCGCCGGGGAGCGCTTGGACCGCGCCGTCGTTCACCACCCAGAGATCGATGTTGGTGAACACCG
Organism: Pseudomonadota bacterium; assembly: GCA_018241685.1. GTDB lineage: Bacteria > Pseudomonadota > Gammaproteobacteria > Burkholderiales > Rhodocyclaceae > Zoogloea. Next base: position 17,336 of record JAFEDJ010000020.1, on the reverse strand, counting down.
TTACGCCGAAGCCGGCCGGGATGCCGAGGCCGGCGGGGTCGAGGTAGACCGTGTTCAGGCCCTGCACTTCGTTCGCAATCATGCCCGCGATGGGGCCGAAGCCGAAGTTGTTGACCTGCATGAGGTTGGGATCAACCCACGCGGCGCGGCCGACCGTGAGGCCGAGCGAGCCGGCGATGAGCGCACCGGGGCCGGCGTCGTACGTCGCCACCGGGTTCTGGGAGGCCCGCTGACCCACTACAGCGGGCGGCGCGAGGGTCTGGGTCGAGGTCTGGAAACCGCCTTGGGACATTGGAGCTTTCTCCTGTGTTCAGTTCTGTTCGCGTTGGGGAGGCGCCGGCGGTTAGCCGATGCCGACCTTCGCGAGGTTCGGGAAGGTCTCAGCGAACGATGCCGCATCGCCCTTGGACGCCGAGTCGTTGGCGAGGCGCTTGGCCGGGGCCGCGTTGGCCTTCGGCTGGGCGCTCAGGACGGCCTTGAACGCCGAAGGATGGATGCCCTTCGTTTCGACACCGAGCATCTTGAGCGCCTGGCCGTAGACGCCGTCGGCACTGTCGAATGCCATGGAGGCGCTGATCTTGCCGACCCACGGCTCGATGAAGTCGCGGGCGCCGGCGATTTCATTGACGACCTTGAGGGTGTCGGCGCGGACGCGGTCGGCGGTCGCCTTGAGCGCGGCGTCCATCGCCTTTTTGTCGACCTTCTCCTCGTCGTCGTCCTCGTCGTTCGCGGCCGGCGCCGTCGGCTTGGCCGGGTCCTGATCCTTCGGATCGGCGTCGGTCGCGGTCGGCGCGGCAGCCATCTCGGCGACCTTGGCGATGTCTTCTTCGGTCAGAGCGCGACCGATGCAACCGCGGAGATATTCCGCGATGCGCGCACCGGCGCCGTCATCCATGGCCTCGTCGGCGTCGGCTTGGCCGGCGGCAACCACCGGGGCCGCGTTCGGCTCCATGGCGTCATCGACGCCCTTGGCATCATCGAGCTTGTCGAGGAGGCCGACGACGCTGTCCAGGCTGGCGTCCTTGGCGAGCTTGTGGGTCTTGAGACCGTCCATGATGGCGCCGCGCTGATCCTTGAGCGACTTGCCGGGGACGAGCTTCTTCGTGACCGACGACAGATCGAGGGCCTGATCCTTGGCGAGGATCGGAGTCATCGCAGCAGCAATGGCACCCATCGCGAAGAGGCCCGACCGGGTCAGCTTGGTCTTCATGGTTTCGTTCTCCTGGAGTTGGCTATCACCGACCACCACATCGGTGCCGGCGCGTCCCTTTTTCACGAGTGCGACATGGTTGCCGACGATGTCGCGCATTACGCCGTCGTAGTGGTCGCCTTCGTACACCCCCGGCGTCATGTCTGCGCGGTACCGGTACGAACTCGACAATTCCCTTTGCTCGTCGGACTCAATTCCATCAATCGCGTGCTTCGCCCATACCACGAGATTATTTTTCAAGAAAGGATGTTCGTATGTGGCGTGCGTGCCGAGCGAGCCGACGACGCGGTCCGGCTTGTGATCCTGCGCGTTGACCGCGACGTGGTCGTCGAGGAGCGGGAGGTTGTTGAACGTCGCCGCGGCGCGCTCCAACTCCTCCGGATGACGAAGGAGTTTGTAGATTTTGTCCGGGGCGAGGCCGAGCTTTTCGTAGTCCGGGATTTCGCTGCCGAGGTACGGATTGATGCAAGCCTTCGAGATATTGGCGGTCTTGACGTGCATGCGGCCGTCGCGATCGAAGTCGCGGACGCTGTCCCGGTCGAAAGCGAAGACCCCACCGGTCGGCCGGTGCGCGGGGAATGATTCCTGCAGCTTCATGGCCCAATCAAAGGCCATCTGCGGGGTCGCGCCGGCCGCGCGCTGCTGGGCGATGGCCTCGAGAATGGATGGGTCGATTGCGGCGTCTTCGGCGTGCTCCGGCTCGGCCTGCTCCTCGCGGGTCCACTTCGCGAAGTTCTCGCGCAGCGATTGCCAGTCCTCGGGGGCCATGTCTTCGGCGGCGCCGAGGTTGGCACCGAGGTCTTCCTCAACCGAGGGATGGAGCGGGCGCGGCAGCATGTCGAGCGACGCCCAAGCGTACCCGGTGTGTTCGCCATCGAGCGTCGGCACGAACTTCTCGTCGACCGGGCACGCGAATGTGTGGAAAACCATGCCCGTCGGCGTCTGGCGACGGTTCATCGGCCGGTATGCGACCTCTGGCGCGGCTCCGCCCATCTCTTCGGTGACTTCCCGGCGCGCCGTCTGTTCGGGTGATTCGCCGTCTTCGCCGCCGCCTCCCGGCAGGCCCCAATGGCCACCGTAGTTCTTTTCGGTCGATGCGCGCCGCAGGAGCAGCACGTCGCCATCTGGGGCGACGAATACCACTCCGGCGGCGTGCTTTCCGTTGCCGGCCGCGTCTCCGACGAACTCCTTCCCGACACTCTGCGGGATGCCGAGCGTGGAGTTGCCGTTGGCGGCAGCCCACATCGCGCGTTTTTGCCTATCGGAGACCGGGGGCATCAGAGGTGCTTGAGCTTGCCTTCGAGGCGGCTGACGCGGTCCGCCAAGGTCACGGTGGGGGATTGCAGGCCCTCTGCCGTCGGCACCGGTTCACCGAGATCGCGGGCGTCGCCGGGTGCTTCGAGCTTGGAGAGACGCTCCTCAACTCCATCAATCCGGAGACCGAGGGCCTCAAGGAGTTGTTTCACGTTTTCGGTGATAAGCGCGATCGCCGCCTCGATGTCTTTTCCGAGTTCGGCTTTGAGCTTTTCGACGGCCTCGCCGATGAGCGGATCAGAGGACGGCATCCCCTCGCGGACTTGGTCGGTATCGGCGTCTGTCATGATCTTGCTCCCCTTTGTTGGTGCCACCACCAAATGTTGATGCGGGGAGAGATAACACGCCGTTTTTTTTTCGTCACGCCGTTTTCAGCAGCGACCGGCCGGCTCCGCCTCTCGGAGGCATTCCAATTGATCGATGAGGGAGCAATTGATCTGCTCCATGCGCATCTGCCGGACGCGGCCGGCGATCATCTCGTCCATCTCCTCAGAGGAGACACCGATCACGCTGCGGTGCGCGCAGAACTCCCCGGATGGCAGAATCAACACCATCAGATACGGCGGGAGATTCACGATTTCAGCGCCGGAATGACGGATTTACTGACGCAGCGGCAATTTTTTGCCTGTATTCTTGCTGCACCAACGCTATAGACACCGACCCCGGTCTCCATGGTGTAGACATGTCCAGAAAAATCCCCGACAGCCTTATCGATCACGCGGCGAAACTCATAGCGAGTGGTGCCACATGCAAAGCTGCGGCAGCCGCGATCGGCTGCAATCCCGACGAACTGTCCAAGAAGGTCCGCGCCCAAGGGATTGCCGTTGATGGGCGCATCAACTGGACCGCTTTCACCGATGTTATTTTGGGGCTTTACAAGCTCGGCTACGGCACCACCGCTATAGCATCCGAGTTGGGATTTCCTCGACACTCCGCCTCCAATATCCGCCAGGTCCTCAAGCGGAACGGTGTGATGCGCAATCGAAGCCACGCGAACATCAGACGTATGAACCGCGCCTCCGTCGATGAGCGAAGAGCTCTTTTGCGTAAAGCTCGGTCCGTCCGCGTGCGTAACATGCAGAGATCGGCTGAGACGGGATCCCTCAACCCCGCCATTGGATTTGGCGAACGAGAGGTCGCCTTCATCTTGGCGCAAGCTGGGGAGGATTTTCAGCAGCAGGTCTTGGTCAACGATCTCTATCTCATCGACATCGTCGTCTGGGATTTGGCCGTGGAAATTAAAACCGCGAGCATCTCGGCGCACCTGAACAAAAACACGCGAAGCCGCATCGAAAAGATCGGCGAACGATATCGTATGGTCTTTCTGGTCGCGAACGACGCCGCCACCCTCACCCGCCATGCAGACGACATCGTCGCCGCACTGAACTTCATTCATCGGCAACCACCCACGGCTGGTGAGTATTGGGTGGTTAAATGTACCCTTGAGCAGATCGGCACCCACACGGATGTGGACCATTGGTCCATCGAAAAACGAACGCCAAAGGGTCCGAATATTCCGGTCTAGGTGGACCACCTCATCTCCCGGGAAGCAGTTTATCAACTGTCCGGGGAAAACGAACTTCCCTTCGTGCGAGTCCCACATGCCCTTGTTCACGTCGTAGAGCTTTCCGTCCATGGCGACGTGCGTCGGCCGCGGGGTCTTTCCGCCGTGCGAGTGCATCCAGATCGCCTGGGTGATGCCGAGTTCCTTGCGCCGGGTCTCCTGAAACACCGAGGTGGCCTTATTGTTTTGATCTCGCGCAATGAGCGCGGCGCGACGGCGCGTCACCCCGTGCTGTTTCTGGAGGTCTTCGTAGAGCGTGGAGAGATCGCGGCCGCGCTGGACCGATCGCATCACCAGACCCTCGACGTTCTTGAGATATTGCTGCGGGATGGACTTGATCAGCGCCACGTTCTCATGAACCGAAGCCCGGAGGACGTCGATCTGCGCCGGAGTCGGCGTAAAGCGGACTGTGAAGCCGGCGTCGGCCAGAGTCTTTCGCATCTGGGCGTCGGTGAACTTCGAGGATTCCTTGGAGAATGATCGAGCCATCCTCTCGGCGCCTTCATCGAAGGCTGCCTGCCATTGAGCCGTGAGGTCCGCCATGATGGCTTGCATCTCGTCGGCCGGCAGCATCTCACCAAGGAATCTGCGCGCCGCGCGCCGCGCATTCTCTTCCGTGGCGAATCGCAACTCGTATCCGGTGTCGGCCCGGAGTGGCTGGCCCCCGATCATGGCCATCCATGGCCGCGCGCCGCCGATGTTGACCACCTTCACAACCGGTGGATCGGCCGGAGCGTCCATTGCCAGTTCCGGCTTGACGCGGCGATAGCCGGCCGTCACCCACCACTGCACCGATCGGCACATGTCGTCGACGAGCTTGTAGAGGCGCTTCCGGTACAGAATCTCCAGACCGACATTCGGCCGGACCGCGCGGACGACCTTGCCTTTGACTTTCAGGCGTTTCCGCGCTGCCATCAGACTTCGCCTTCTCCGGCATCGACACCGAGCGCGTCGTCGATGGCCTTGTCCCGGCGTTCGATCATGTCGGCGAGCTTCTCGAACTGCTCGGCCTTTTCCTTGCGGCCAGCCTCGCGAAGTTGCGCGGCGCGGCGGCGGTGCTGCTCCGGTGTCGCGATCGAGCGCGGCAGCAGATCATCTGAAATCGTCATCTGGCCCATCCCATCCCGGGATCTCGTCGACTCGATCCGGTTCGTCGCCGGCGTCGATGTCGCGCTGATCCTGCTCCATCATCGCTTTCTCGTATGCCTCGATCGGGTCGTGGATACCCTCGCGCTCCATGATCTCGATCGTGCGGTCACGCATCGCCGGCGCGAGGTCGGTGGACTTCATGCCGACGCCTTCGAGGGCATCGTCGAGGGCACCTTCCATGCGATGGCGCTGCTCATCAGCATCTACGCGGCTCTCGGCCTCGATTTGTGCCTGATTACCCTGTCCAAGGCGATACTGTTTTTTGCCCCGGGCGTCGGCGTCCAGCGCCTCGAGGAGTTGGTTGATGGTGCTCTGGGTCTCCCCACCACTTTCGCGGCCGGCATCATGGAGATACCCAGCCTCCACGGCCGCCTCGCGGGCGCGGTCCGGGGTCATGCCGTCCTTGCGCAGGAGGCGCCCGAATCCCGGGATGAAGGGGTTTTCGCCGGAGAAAATCGCCTTCACGTCCGCCGTCGGCTTGATGCCGCCGATCGACGAGACGAACTCCGTCAGCGTGAAGGTCGAGGCATCCCGGCTGCGCCAGCCACGTGCCGCTGGGGGCTTATTGCCGCGCTTGGCAGCGGCGCGCGCGGCGCGCGCGGCGTCCCGCTCCGCCAGTTCGGCGTCCGTCATGGGGATGCCGCGGTACCTGGTCTCGCCGCCGTCCTTGAACTTCTCCAGCCGCAGGCCAGCCGCCGCGGCTTGGGCCGGAACGCTGACGGTCGGCCAGCCGGTGGCCGCGAGGATTTCCTTGGCTGTCGTGCCCTCTTTCAGAAGGTGGCCGACGAGGTCCTTTTTGGACTTGAAGGTCGGCGCCGGCGCCGATCTGCCTCCGGCCGTGGCCGTCTCAGCCTTACCGCCGGCGGCTTGGGCCTTCGCGGCCGGTTTTGTGGCCTTCCCACCACCGGAGTCGAATTGTCCGTTCTTGGCGCGGGGGTGCTTGGATTCGTCCCAATCCGCCCCGTCACGCGCGAAAGGGCCTTCGGCGCTGTCACCACCCTCCCCCTGCTCGCTATGCCCCTCAGCGCCGGCCTCTGGGCCGCCCGGGGGCTGCTCGCCGCCGCCACCGGGGGGGAATCCGCCGTCGTCCGGTTCCGGCGGCTCCGGCACGTCGTCGGCGTCGATATTGGAGTAGCCCGAGAGCGGGTCGGCGGCGAGCTTCTGGCGCACCTCCAGCGGGTGCAGGACGCCTCCGTCGACGTACTTCATGTCGCGCTCGGAGTCCTTCGTTCGCGTCTCCGCCAGTTCCTTTTCGTCCAAGGTCCGCAGCGGCACCCACTCGAAGCCGATGGACTCGTCGACCTGGCCCCAGAGCGAGAGTTGGGCGAAGTCGATCACGCGCTGGATGGCGTCGCCGTAGAAGTGCTTTTGGTAGGCTTCAACCCACGCTTCCCATGCCCGCATCTCGCCCTCGGAGGAGGCGTTCAATCCCTGCGGGGTCAGGCCGAGCAGGATGATCACCGGCATTCCGGTCGGCAGGCACATCTGCTCGAGCGATTGCGACTGCAGCGCGTCGAGTGTGCCGAGCGGGGTGTTGTGCTGGAAAAACTCTTCTTTGGTGCTGACGTCCAGCACCATCAGCCCACTATTGTCCTGCAGGTCGGTGTAGAACTGGATGCGGTTCATGAGGTTGTCGCCGCCGCTGATGCCGCCACCGTCCGGGTTCGGTGCCAGCATCTGCTGCATGTCGGTCTTGATGCCGTTCTTCGAGAAGTTCCCGATGAGGCGGTTGATGTGCTGGCGCGTCGACGTCCAGTTGTCGACGTATGGCATCAGCATCTGAGTCAGCGAGAGGCCGCCGAAGTTGAACGCGGCCTTCATCAGGTCCGGCACCTCGCGGCCGATGAACGGCAGCAGCCGCGAGCTATGGATTTCCTTCCCCATCGCGAACCACGTCGATGGTCTGAGCCAATCCGGCTTGAGCGGATCGATGGAGTTGTACTTCGAGGGATAGACCCATGTCGGATCGACGACTTGGATCCGCTGCAGGGGCTTTTCCGGGCTGACCTTGCTCTTGCTGATGGTGTTTCGGCCATTGCCGAGTGGTAGCAGGAGTTCTTCTGCGCTGTCGGTGTCGCCGGTGTCGAGATAGAGGTGCGCGCGGCCCATGATGCCGTCGTAGAACGGCAACCGTTCGCAAGCCTGCCGGAGTTTGATGTTCTCCAGAAATTCATTGAGCTTTTTCAGCTTCTCGGTCTTGTCCTCGTCGCCGGTCGACGTGAGTTTGATCCACTTCCGGGTCATCTCGGTTGCGAGGCGCTCGGATGGCTTCCGGTATTCGGTGCGCTGCGCAAGTTCAGCCAGCAGCGGATATCCGGGGAACGTCAGACCGCCCGCATACCCGAATTGGACCATCCACTGATTGCCCATTCCGCCGGCCCATGTGGTGGCGCCCGACAGTGCCGAGTCCATCGCGACTTCGGCACCCGGCGGGACGACGCCCGGGGGCGGCTTGGCCGGGGCGAATACCTCCGTTGCTGGGACGAGGTGCTGGCCTTGATGGCGCATCATCTTGGCGCGTGCGATCAGGGTGTCGCTGATTTTGAGCTGCTTCGGTTTGCCGCCCTCGATGACGGTGACCTTCGGCGGTTCTGGCTTCTTGAGCGGCGGCACCGGGCGACTCGGTGCGACTTGGGCGACCTTTGCGGGGGCGGCAGCCTTGGCGGTCTTGGCCGGCGACGCAACCACCGCAGCGGTCCGCTGCTTAAACGCTGCGCGGCGTGCAGCGAGGCGTTCACGGGTGGTGCTGGTGTCTTTGATGGTCACGATGCGCCCTCAGTTCGGAGTCGAGGACTTATAGCAGGGGCCTGACCGCTACCGATAGCCCGGGCGCTTGAATGCCTTGGCGCGGTTGAGGAGGTTCGTGGTGATCTTCGGCATCGTCGGTGTGACACCCATGGCGAACCGGATCACCACCGCGTCGGCCTTGTTCGGGGACGGCATCCGCTCGGTCTTGGAATCGCCGGGGGCCTTATCGACGATGATTTTGCCGTCGTCGCGGGATTTGAATGTCGGCTGCGACAACTCGGATGCGAGTTGCTGGACGTCCTTGATGTCCTCCGTCCGGATCGAAATGATCTCGTGGGGTTCACACCGCAGCACTGGATGGTTGGGGTCGATCTCGTTTTTCTTTTTGCTGGTCACCCATCGCCAGGTCTTGAGGAATCGGGTTCGCAGCCGCCACCATTCCTGTGCCTTGCGGTTGGCGAAGTAGTCGATGTTCTTGCGGCCAGGCACGTCTTCGCCCTCCGGATCCATCACTTCGTCGGAGCCGCGGTAAATCTCGAAGCTGATCGCCGGCTTCCCCTCGCGGTGCCGGCGCTGGTTGATCTGCCGGGAGTCGCCCTTGACGCCGGCGCCGAGACCGTCGCCGTCGTATCGGACGCGGCGAATGCCGTGTTCCTGAGCGATCGCGAAGACCCTCTCGGTGCTGGCGAAGATATCGCTGCCCTTGCCGCTCCACTCCTCGCAGATGCTGATCTCGACGCCTTGTCCGCCCGCCACCGCGTTCTTGTCTTTGCCGCCGTCGGCAACGTCGAAACCTAGGACCTTTTCCCCCGATGGGGCGATGCCGAGTGTCTCGAATGCATTGAAAGCGGCTTTCACCCACTCTGCGGGGATCAGCGTGCCTTCGACAGCGGCGTTATAGTCGCGGTCGACTTCTTGCGCGAGGACGACCGGGTCAAGAATGGCCGCTTGTTCGTTGTACCAATTCTCGTCCTTTCGGGGATCGTCACGCCAGTCGAAGATGAAGACCTCGATCTTTCCGCCGAACCGCTTTTTCGCGAAGACGTTGGGGGGCGGTCCATTCACGGAGCTGACGTCGATGCGGCAGTTGGTGGTCTGGGACAGTGCTGCCTCGATCTTCATCGCGCGCGCGGCGTGCGCGGCCTCGTCGAAGAAGTAGATCGCTGCGCGGTCGCCGCGGCCGATGTCGTCGCCGGCCTCGCCGTTCATGAACGATCCGGTCTCCGGAAACTTCATGCGCATGAACGGCGCATCAATCTCCTCGCGCCAGCCGGCGCGGAGCCGCAGTGGGATGTGGCGCTGAAAGAACCTGGCCTTCCAGAATAGGGCCTTTGGCGCGTCGGCCTTGTCGACGTATTCGGTCTTGCGGGAGCCGTATCCTATGACGATGCCCTCATAGAGCGAGCACAGCGCGCAGCCGATGCCGATCGACACCCATGAGATTCCACCGTCTCGGCTTTTCTCGACCAACCCGGGCTTTTTCGCCTTCCAGCGATCGATGACGAAATCGACATACTCCCGCTGTTTCTGGAAAAGCACCATCGGCATGACCGACTGGCGTCCACTCTCGACGGCGCGGGGATCGAACGTCATGCCCCAATCTTCGATGAAGTCGGCAATCCCGCTTGGCGCTTTCCGATAATGCGCCTTGATGGCCTCTAACTCGGCCTCTGAGCACTCCTCGATCGCGCGGAGCGCCTCGAACCGGCTCTGGTAGACCTTGCGGTAGTTCGGCTGCCGCCAATCGAAGTCGTATCGTTTGTTGAGGAAAAACTCCTCGCTTCTAACGAGCGCCACGGACGAGCCTCGCGTAGATATTTCCGACCTCGTCGTCCGGTCGCCCCTCAGTGATGTCGACGACCTTCGCGGTCTTGGTGGCCTTGGCTGCAGCGGGCGCTTGTTCGGTCGGCGCCTTCGGCAGTGGCGGCGGCTCCCGCGTGTCGATCGATTTGAACTTCGGGACCTGGTACTTCGTCAGTTCCATGGCGAACCTGCCAGCCTGATCCATGGCGTATCGGAAGTCCTTGTCCTTGTCGCAGTTGTTCGGATTGTCCCGCTGGATCTTCGCTGCCCGGTTCATCCAGAAGTTCATCTGGGTCTCGAGCACGGTCATACCGCGGCGCTGGCCGGCATTCCGCTTCTGGATTTCCTCGAAGATGACGTCGCTGACGATCTCTCGACCGATTGTGCGCCGATTTGGGATGCCGGGTTTTCTGCCGGCGTTCTCCCGCTTTCCGCCTCGCTGCGCCATGGTCTCTGCCTGCCCCCGAGCCTGTGGGGGCGAATATAAGCTCAAACCCTGCCGGCGTCCAAGCGGCGGCCGTGGAGGCGCTTGAGCAGCGCGGTGGCGTCGTAGGAGTACGTGTCTTCGCCAATGATCTTGATCTTGCCCCACGGCATGCGCGCCAGCGCGGCGACGTGCTTCCCGGCATCGTCGGTGACGGCGAAGGTCGCTCCGCCGTCACTGGAGCGAGCGTGCAGCCCGCGGTGGTGGTACTCGACGATGCTCATGCGCCGGCAGGTGCTTCTTTGCTGAATGCCGTCATGGTGGTTTCAAATGCGGAGTTGGCCTTGGCTTCTGGCGCAGTTCCCACCGGGCCGATGTCGTGTCATTTGCCTCTCTCCTGTTGCCGATACCACGTCCGGCGCGAGACGCCGGCCTTCTCCCACGGCTTCTGCGCCATGAGGGTCTTGTGCTCCTCGCCCTTGCGGGGGCGTCCTCCTGGCGCGCTCTGCTGACCGGGCTTGGTCCGCTCGCTTCCTACCCCGGCTTGGGCATGGTCAGTACCGGGCGCTCGTCGCGCACGAACTTTCCTCATCCCCTCACGGGCCTTAGCCTCGTCCGACCGCCCGGTCAGCTTCGCACCGCGTGCAGTCCCGGCCAACGGGTTTGCACGCGGATTTTTATCACGCGGGCCGGGCGCCACTCCGGCATGAGACCGTCGAGGCGTCTCTCCCTGAATCCCCCGCACGAGCCTGGAAGCGGTGGAAGCCTCTGCTGCCGCCGGAGTCGCACCGGCCTTGTTTCCAGCTTTGCGGGGCCGCTCTGTGACTTCCCCGCCTCCGCGTGATCTCTTGCCGCGCGGGCTGGGTGCCATCCCAGCAGTTTGCGCCTTGGATGGCGGGCGTATCGCCCAACCAGCGTCATCGCCGATTTTCTTGGATGTCGGCTCGGCTGCACGCATCTCTGGCACTCTCCCCTTTTCGAGGCCGCGCGGTCTCGGGATGCAGCGGTGCGATCTCCCCACCATAGCGAGGTCAGCACCGCATCCGCTGCATCGGTTCGTCATGGCGCTGCGTCGGTCTCGCGGTGAACGGTGCTGTTCGACGGGTGCGTCGTCACATAACCGCCTCCGGGCGTCGTCGCCACCGGGACGCTCGCCGCCGTATGCTCGCGCACGATGGTGTTCTTGAACACCATACTCATGGCGCTCTGGAATCCGTCCAGCTTCGCCGCCGCCACAGCCTCCTTGCGCTCGACCTCTGTCATCTTCGCCTCACGGGCGGTGATGTCGATCTCGCGCTGGCGCCACTTCTCGACTTCGGTGGTGAGGGCGATGTTCTCGTCCCTCTTTTTCCCTACGCTGGTGTTGAGTTCTCCGATGGTCGCGCCGTATTCGGCGATCTTCGCCTCCTGCTGCGCCACGCGATCGCGTAGTGCCTTGATGCCGTCGACCGCAGCGGCGGAGAAGGTCTGTTTCTCCAGCAACTCATCGATCTGTTTCGTGATGGCGTCTTTTGCGTTCCAGTCCATTGCCTCTCTCCTCAGTTGGTGGTGGTGTTGACCGGGATGCCGCCGGGCGGGAGTTCACCGGCTAGATGGCGATCGATGCTGGCGCGCATCTTCTTGAGACAGTCGTCGATCCACGCCTTGCTCTGCACTTCGGTCATGTCGGACGACCGCACCGTCTCCACGAAGAAGAACGCCGCCAGATTTGATGCGGCCATCGTGATCTCGTCGAGGTCGTGGTTATTGGCGATGCGGAGCATCGTCTGGAAAAGCGTAGTTGCCCCCTCGGGGACGCCCGCCTCCTTGGTGAGCTTGAACGTCATCTCGAATCCCCCTTCGTTACGGCCTGTGCCGTCCCCGGCAGCTTCCAACGCGGTGTGGGGTTCTTCTCCCATGACAGACGGGCTGCCGGTCCAAGCTCCCCCCACGGGCGTCGGGGCGTACCATCGTGGTATTTTGGCACAGTTTCCAGTTCTTTTTCGTAGGCGATCTGCCCCGGCGATCGATAGGTCATGCGCCATTCTTCATCTGGTCGATGTTGCAGAGGTACGGGCGGAAGCGGATCGCGGCGACCCATGGGTTTGCGTCCCACGACGCGGCGCCGTTGATGGCGGTCCAAATATCCCGGAAGCCTTCGACGTGCGGTGCGCCGCCGCCGTCCGGCGGGACAAGGACCGGCGCAGCGCCTTCGCGCATTGCGCTCTCCTCGCTGATCTCCTGCAGGCGCTCGACCTTCACGACCTCGACAATGAGCGTGATGCGGGACGCCCAACGTGGCATGTGGATTGAAGGCTTCCACATCTTAAATGCGGGCATGCGGCGCTCGCCGACCAAGTGGGTTCCCCACGTCTGGCCGTTCTTTACGCTCCCTATCGTGGACTGAGACACGCCGAATTTCGTTGCTAAAACGCGCTGGGATTCGGCTGAAACGCGGATGACTTCAACGTCAGCCGCGCTCAATTTAGCCGCATGGTGATCTGCGCCCATGCCGCGTCCGTGTGACTTTCTATCCTGCCAATTATCGGCCTGCGTTCCCCAATCAAGATTCTCTGGCGTATTGTTGTTTTTTACGCCGTCAAGGTGACGCACCTGGGCATCTTCAAACGGCGGCGGCCCGTAGAACGCTTCGCATACCAGCCGATGCACGGAATATGTTGTCCATCCACCACTACGGCTAAGAGAGACCGTCAAATACCCCTTACTTGACGGGGTGCCAGACAATGGACACGGAGTACCGCGATCCATGCGATAAATCTGTCCGTCTGTGCCTGCGGCATATAACCCCTCCCATCCCGGAATCGGCTTAAAATAAACGGAAAAGATGTCTGACCGGTGTCTCACCCACAGCCGGTCGCCGGGCGCGTAGCGGAGCCGCTGGCGACCGGCAACTCGGTCGCCGTCATAGACCACGAGGAATCCGTCTGCGATCTCGGGACGGATGCGCGGCTGCGGCTTCAAGATGCGCCGCGTCTCGGTCTTGCCGGTGCCGGGGTTCTCGATCTCGCGGATGATGGCGCGGATCATCGGGGCGGAGAAAAGGATGGGGCGGCCAGTCATGATCGATTGCCTTTCGCTTGCGCCACGACACTCTCAGCAACGTTGGAGAGCATCTGGTCGCCGATCTGCACGCGGGCATCGGGCCAGACGGTCAGGATCCACTCTCTGGCACTTCCCCACATTCGAGTTTTGGGATTCCCGTGCTTACGGATCAGGCTCTCCGCGATCTCATCGGCTTCCGTCATGGATGCCCCACTATGGTGATGATGTCGTTCGCGCACTCCATGGTCGCGTAGAGGCGCCCGCTCTTGTGCCACCGCTCTCGCGTTCCGTCCGGATATGCACCAAGGCATCCGAAATCGTGCCGGGTGGACACCTCGTCGATGCTCACCGTCTCCCCGCTGCGCGTGCGGTATTGGCCGGGGGCGACGATGATGTCCGGTTTCGTCACGAGGCTGCAAAAATAGGCCCCGGTCACGACCGTCCCTCCACCTTGGCGATGGCGGTGCGGGCGCGATCCCGAGCCGCATAGATCGCGTCAGGAACGTCCGCATTGTGCTGCGCGCACCATTCCTCCGGCGTCTCGGGATATTTGCGATCCTTCATCCAAGGCTCGATAAAATCGAGCGCGGTTCGCGCTACGTCGGCCAGCGCCTCACGAAGCTGCTGCGGCGTCAGGCCGGTTTCGTGGTGGACGGTGAAGGCTTCCGCGATGAAGTCGGCGTTTGCCGGGCCGTTCGGCCCGACCGTCTGGCAAATCTGCCATCCCTCACTGTGGACGGGCCGCACGAACGACCGCGCATGTGCCTCATCGCAAGGCTTGAGCACGTTGTGCACGGCGATGGCCGGCCCCGGCGTCGGCTTGCTGCGTTCGGTCATTTCATTCCTCCCTTGATGAGTTTTTGCACCAGCGCCTGGGCGTTGTTGGCGTACTTCGCCGCATTGATCTGCACCGCGCAGGCGGTGTTGCGCATCTGTGCCGAGCGATAATACCGGGCAGCCGCGGCGCTGGCGTCGGCCTCGCGCTGCCACCACTTCGCCTCCTCGATGAGGCTGGCACGCTGCTCCGCGGCATCTCGCGTAGCGCGCGACATCACATCACCGTCGGGCTGCGCGCAGCCAGCAGGTTAAGCGTGATCTCTCGGAAGTCTTCGATGATGGCCTCGATCAGTTCGAGGGTCTCAGCCTCCTCCAGACCGGCCTCCCTCGCCTGCGCCACAGCAGACGCAAGCTGATTCACCATCGCTTCCGTCACGATCTCGATGCTGAACCTGCAGCAGATATCGTCAACCAGACCAACCAGTTCGACGGTCTTCGGATCGACATCATCATTCGCATGCATGTGAGGTTACCTCTCTCCACCGATTTGCGTGGCACAGTTATGCGCCACCGCCAGAAACTGTGCCAGCCGAAACTGTGCCAACTGGCACAATTTTCCCCGCTCCGCCCGCCGCTCACCGCCCCCGCCGCTTTCGGGGGAATTTTGTGCGGAATCAAACGATTAAAGGCGTCGGCCGGGGTCCTGGAGTCCTGCTGGTGTGGTCTTGTGGTTGTTTTGTGGTGTTTTCTTTTGGCTATTGGTGAGGGTTTTTTGTTGGTTTGGGTGTTTTGGGTGGGGAGGGTTGTTGGTGGTGTGGGGTTTCTGAAAAACGGATTTCGTGTTTTGGGGGTTTTTCAAATCGCAGGCGTCGAGGTACCGCATGGCGATGTCTGCAGCGATGCGCGGGATCTGGGCCGCTTCGGCCGGCTGGAGGACGACGTCGAGGATGCAGGGGTACTTTTCTCCCCACGTTGGTCTGGTGACCAGCGCGTGGTCCGATAGCCGCAGGAGATACGGCTGGTCTTCGAGTTTGAGATATCTGGACCGGCTTTTGCTGCGGTGAATGATGGCGAAGCCGATCGTGCGCAGCGCCGATGCGACGAGGCTCACCATGGCCGGCGGTTCGATCCTCAACGTCTGCTCCGTTTCCATCCGTGGACGATTGCGCGCTTGGCCATTACTTCCCTCCTCGCAGGGCGGCGCGGCCGGCGGGGGTGATGTGGCCGACTGCGTGTTGAGGTACGACCAAGCTGTCGAACGTCGTGTCGACCTTGATGAAACCGCGGCGTTCCAGTGCTGCAAAGGTCGTATACGGCACTCCGCAAACACGAGGGGTGGCTGATCCCTGCCGTCGCAAAATGCGCAGCACCTTCCTCTGCGCCGCCGTCAGCTTCTGCACGCTCATGGGGTGGTCCTCATCATGCGAACAAGTCGTTCTGCGCCGGGGGAGCGTCGTGCAAGTCGAGTTGCGAGAGTGCGAACCGCATACGCTGCTTCCAGTGGAACAACTCCGTTGCCGAGCATCCGAAGTCGGTCCACGCGAGCAATGTCCAGCCGAGAGGCCAGCCCATCAGCCACTCGACGAAAAGCGGGTTCAAGCTCCGGCGCGGATGCGAGGACGTTTCGCCAACCGTGTAAGTCGGATGGGCCAGGCGGGAATAAATATCCTTCGCCATATCCATCGTCAGATTGTAGCTGCGCGAGTTGCTCGGCTGATGGCTCTCGCCGTAGCTCAACGACGTTGGCGTCGGCCATTGCTGGACCTGGTCCGGCAATATTTTCATGCCGTGACCGTCGGCTTTCTTCGCCGCGATATATTCCGGGCTGTGTGGCGGCATGTGGTCCCTTGCGCATGGCGTGGCCCATTGCGCTGCTTGCGCCGGCAACGGAATCCCGCCTGCTCCGAAATTCTGGTTCGGGCCCAGCAGGCCGTTCTCCGGCACGTTCTCCAGATTGCCGGTGTCCTTCCAGTCTCGCGTGGTCGGTGTTCCCCACATCGCTGCCGCTGTCGAAAGGGTAGAGTTTGGAGCATCGCTGTCGCGTCGCTTCCGATCGGGGCCGCCACTCGCCGCATTCGCGGTCGGCCACTGCGAGGATGAACAGCCGCTCCCGCTGGTGCGACGCGCCGACTTCTGCCGCTGTAAACAGTCCCGGCTCAACCTCGAAACCAAGCCGGCGAAGGTCTCTCCATACGCGCTCGAAACCTCCCGACGTGACCATGCCGCGGACATTTTCGATGAGGACAAACCACGCGCCGGACTGGACGATGATGCGCCTAGCATCGGACCAGAGGTCGCGCTCGTCGTCTTCACCGAGACGTTTTCCAGCGAGGCTGTGAGGCTGGCACGGGATTCCGCCAATGACGCCATCCACGAGGCCACGCCATGGTCTGCCGTTGAAGGTGGTGACATCACTCCACAAAGGAGCTGGAGCCAGGAGACCTTGTTGCATCGCCGCGACCAAGTGAGAGACGGCGAAGGCTTCCCTCTCCACGAGCACGACAGAGCGAGCGTTTGGCATTGCCAACTCGATTCCGAGATCGAGCCCGGCTCCGCCTGTGCAGAGAGAGATAAGGTTGATGCTGTCGGGACGTAGAGCCACATTCACTCTACCCCTCCTTGTCTGTGTGCGGGGCGGAGGGGACGACTTCAAGGATTTTCCACGCATCCTCATCTTCGGCGGCAAACCGCTCCGCATCGATCCGGCGTGCGAAGCGGAGAGCGCGAACGCGATCAGTTGTCCATGTTGGACCCATCGCATCCCAAAATCGGAATCGCTTCTCATCCGCGCTCGATACGATGAAACCGTGCCGCCCATTCTCCATATCCTCGCGCCAGCCCCCGGCGCGGAGCGCGGCAGAAGCCGTGAGCAGATCGTTGGCGATGTCACCCCATTGTTCGAGCGAAAGGTGCATCGAGGTATTCGCCATGACGTTGACGTGCTTCTCGATCCTCTCCGCCAGCGCCAGCCGCTCGGCATCGGCGGGGGCGGCACCGAATTTAACGGGTGTGGACGGCGGTTTATTGCGTCCGCGCGCTTTGATGACCGCAGCCGCTAAACCAACAGCATGTCCAGCCCTCTTGCATCCAGGACAAGTTTCGCCCTCAGGCAAATCGTTCCCGTTTGCGCACAAAATGCAAATCTCGTCAGGCGCGGTCTGCGGCTCGGGGAGATGGAGGGAGCGGGTATTCCACTCTGCGCGCGAACCGTAGTGGTTCGGCCCGGTCGCCTCGCAATCGCGGCATCGGACAGCGACGATCTTGTCATCGCCGCCGCTTTCGAGGTTCGCGCTGCCGCAAAATGG
>JAFEDJ010000001.1 GCA_018241685.1 Pseudomonadota bacterium | reverse complement strand
CCCAAGTGGCGCCCTGGTCGATGTAGGTCGAGACTCGCCCAGCACTGTCATACGTGATGCTGCCGATCTCACCGACTGCGGGGAATTCTTGACTGCCATTTACGGAAAATCTAATCCGCCCATCCAACCCGGAGGTTACTTCCAAATACGACTTGGCCTTGCCTCCCGCCGCCGTATCGACCGTCTCACGCACCACATTCCCCGGCACAGCGGGCATCGACGGCAGTGCGCCGGCCTGGGCAGCGATGGCACCCGCGGCCAGCAGCGGCGCTGCATAGGCATCCGACAGCGCCACAGGCGTACTGGGCGGGAAATCCACGCCGCAGTGCGTGATCTTGCTGAGGGTGACGTAGCGGGAGACGGCCATGGCGTGCTTCCTGGTAGAAAAGGGTTACTCGGCGGCCTGGGCGGCCGGTGCTTCACACGATCTCGACGGCGCCAGCGGCTTCAAGGGCGGTGGCTTCCAGCGCGCTGACCTTCAGCTCATCGCCGTCCGGGAGCTTCGGCCCGTAGGTGATGTCGTCGTGCTTCACGGGATGGAGGGCGCGGACGGCGACCTGGTCGGCGGCTGCGGTGGCTTTCTTCGGCGGGGGCATACGGTTTCCTTTCTCGAAACCGGCCGGGGCAATCCCCGGCCGGTGTAGCGGCGGGCCCAGACTTCGGCCCTGTCGGCGGGGGTTATCTCTTACGCAGCAGCCTTGATGAGGTAGCCGGCCGCGGCACCGGCGATCACCGGCTGCAGCTCATCGGTAACCGGATACACCCAGGACTTCGCCGAGCGGTCGAAATACGGCTCTTCGACGATCGGATAGCCGGCCAGCCGGTAGGTGTAGCCGTAGGTCGGGCGGCCGCGGTCGGCGGCGCTGCCGACGGCCGTGAAGCCGAGCACCACGTCGCCACCCCACACGTCCTGCATGGTGCCCGTGCTGTCCTCGTACACCGCATCGCCAACCGCTACGCGCTGCAGACCCCACAAGTTGGCAAGCAGATCGGTGGTCACCGAGTCGCGGCCGGTGTACTTGATGCGGTCGAGGATCGACGGGTTGTTCTTGAGCGCGGCGAAGGCCTTGGCGGAAACGACGCCGGTATCCGGCCGGCGGCCCGTCGCGGCGCGGATCGCTTCCTTACCAGCCTCCACGTCCTTGCTCGGGGCGCTGTTCGGGTCGGTCCACTTGCTAGTGCCGCTCAGGGTCACCTTGTTGTTGGCGCCGTAGTTGGCCAGGTTTGTGGCCAAGCCGGCAGCAGCAAACTCGGTACGCAGCTGGATGATGTCCTGGGTGGTATTCACAGTTCCGGTGGCAAGCTGTACACCGGGCATGGTGGCTTCGGCTTCATCGCGGATCTCGATGGGCAGCATGCCCTCCAGCGCGTGCTGCTCAAGCACATACGGGGCACCGAGGTAGCCGATCTGGATGCGCTTGGTGTTCTGTCCCGGGCTGCGGCCGGTGTTGTAGAGACGGAAGGCTTCGGTGCCGAAGGTCAGGATCTTGCCGCCGCGGGCGGCCACCGAAACGACGGGGAACAGCAAGGGATACACCAGCTGGGCGTTCTGATAGCCCTGGGCAACGGTGGTCAGCGGCGCATCGACAACGCGCGCCTGGGCAGTGGACATTTGGGGCATGGATGGGGCTCCAGGTAATTAGGTAAGGGGGTGCCGATCAGCTGCGGGTCGGCAGCAGGATCACTTCGACGAACTGGCCGGCGGCGGTGGCCACCTCGCCCGGGGCCAAGCGGGCCAGCACGGTGCCGGCTGCCAGGGTGACGGCGCGGCCACTGGCATCGGTTTCCACCAGGGCGTTCGCGGCGATGGCGGCGCCGGTCTCGACGACGCTGGTGCCCAGCACATCGACGGGCTGACGGGCGCCGCTGGCCACGCTGCTGCGGCCAACGCCCAGGCAGCTCGCACCAGCGGCCGGCACGCCACCGGCGGGGGTCACGAAACGGTCGGCCGTCAGCGCGGCGGCGGCGATCACGCTGAGGGTCAGGATGGGGGTGCTTTGGCGGCTCATATGCGCTCCTGGTCGATCAGTTGGAAACCGCGGTGAGGGCCGCGAGGTATTCGGTGCCGGGGTTGGCCTTCTGGTACGCCAGGGCCTTGGCATGCAGCGCAGCGGATTCGCCGCTCACGGTGTAGCCGGCGGGTGCAGCAAAGCTCACCACGCCCGGGTTGGTGGCGGCGCGGGCTCCAGTGGCCAGCTCCGAAAATTCGGGCGCCACAGGCTGCGCCTCGAGGAAGGCCTTGAAGCCATCGACCAGCGGCTGCTTGGCATCGCCCTCGCCAAACTCCACGACCTGGTCTTGTGCGGTGGCAAAGTCCATGACGGCGACGACCATGTCCTTGTGGGCAGGCGGCAGCTTTCCGGCGCCGATCAAGCCCTCGGCAAAGCTGACGTGGGTGGCGTGGCGGGCAGTGGTCGCCTGCTCACGAGCGGCGGCGTCAGACGCGGCAAGGCGCTTGCGCAGCTCGGCGTTTTCCGCCTCGAGGCGGGCTTTCTCTTCGGGGGTCACACGGTGCTCCTGGTGGGTGGTGTCGGCGAAGGCCGGCGGGGGTGTTTCGGTCGCGGCTTCGGCCTGGGCCTCGGCGACTTCCTGCTGCGCGGATTGCTCAAGGCTGCTGACCAGGTACGACGGCACCACCTGGTCAGCGTCTTCCATGCTGAACTTGCCGATCAGCCATTCCCGCATGCGGCGCCACAGGCTGGCGTTGTCCACGTCGTCCCATTCAGACGAGAACTCGACGATGCCGGACTCGGCCTCTGCGAACTCGGGAGTGCGCAGGCCCTTGATGGCCGGGGGAACAGCGCCGAGAAAGCCGACGTGGCGCAGGTAATAGACGCCGGGCACGGGGTTGCCTGGCGCATCCGGCGCCCAGAAAGACGCGCTGATGTTCGGGAAGTGCTTCGCATTGACCATGTCGGCGAAGGCGGGCTCAACGTCAGCCGGCTCCGCCTCGAGGCCGATGGGCGTCGTGGAGAGCTTGTCGACCCAGCCGTAGGCCGGTGCATTGATCTCGGGGTGGCCCACCACCAGCGGTGCGCGCCACAGGGCGGGATCGTAGGCAGCGGCCGAAGCATCCAGATCCGCTGCGGTGAACTCGATCGGCTCGCCGACCATCGGCTTGTGCCGACCGGGCCGGAAGATGTGCAGGGGTTTGGGTGTGGAGTTCATGCCCGCAGTGTGGCGGGCGGTTGGACTCAATCAGAGGGGGACGGGCATCCCCAGTTCGGCTACGGCGTTACTTGAGGCGAGCGTGGGCAGAGAATCGGCCCGGCAAACGGTTTATAAACCGTCAGGCGGGCCGATTGGGGGTGGGGATGGGGAAACGGACGTTACGGGGACAAAGAATCCGCAACGACCAGCTTTCAGCTTGGCAAACTATTTCCCGGTGTACGTGGCGGGATGCAGATCATCGACGCAGCGAGAATTCCAATAGACCTCCTCAAATATCGTCGGCTGCTTGCTTGGCGAAGGACCTTTTCCAGGCACACCTCTTCGGTCGTGGTCTTCGATATTGACGGTTGCGATGCCGGGGCTTTTTTCGCCCTGAATCCCCAACACGACAAATCGGGTGTTACCCGCCAGAGCCCCAAAACTGTTCTTGCCATTAACCAAGCCGCAGGCAGCAATCCAGTCAGAGCCTTGAGAATCTTTCCCCTTGACTAGATAGACGCTCGAGAACTGCGCGGAGCTTCCATCCTTCAGCTGCGCGGAAACGGCCCTTTCTGCTGCTGCCTGGAAGTTTTGATTTTTATCTCCACCGACCACCATTCCAACGATGGTCAGCCAGACGAACAGAGCGACAGGGGCACCAAGTAGCCATATCCACCAGGTACTCCTCGGCTTGTTTCTTATGCCGCATTTCGGGCAAGTCTTCGCCTCCGAGCTGATCGGCTCTCCGCACTCCTTGCATGGAATCAATGCCATGTCATCAATCCTTTCCGCCATCACCAGCAAAGCGGAGGGTGATGCTCCGCACTTGGCTGACCGATACCCCAACGAGTTCGATGCGCATGCTGGCGGTCGGCGCAGACGCACGGCTCACGTCACCTGCATCACCATCACTGCCGAACGCCTCAGCCAGCGCACGACTTAACGTCAAAGAGACTTCGTCCTTCGCCTTCATAGAACCCCCGAAATGTTTCGGACAATGCTAGGCAAATACCCATTACGGGGGAGTGAAACAAGTCACTGGACGCGGCGCAGCTGGTCCACAACTGTGGATTCCGTCACGGTCATACCCGCCCGTTGCCAGGCCATGATGGCATCCACGATCGCGTAGACGCGTATAGCCGGCAGCGTGCGCCTGGCAATGTGCAACGCATCCAGCACCAGCGTCATGACCTCTTGCTGGGTCAGGCTTGCATGCTCATTCAGAGGCATGGGGATGACTTGTCCCTGTGCATACGTCGGCGCTGACGATGCTGCATTTGCAGTGTCATTGCCCTGGCGTGATCTGGCAACAAACTGCCCGACTACCTCGGCATCTTTCTCGATGTCGCCGGTGAGGGTCAGCTTCAGACCATCACGGTCCCGCTCGGGCAAAGGCATTGCATCCACGAACGCGGAGGCGACCTTGATGCCCTGCATCCTCGATCCGAACTCATCCTTCGTTTCATGAGCGGTTCCAACTCGCTCACCTGTTAGCACGTAGTGCGTATCCACACCAATCTCACCAAGTGCTGCTAGCTGCACCGTACTAGGTGACGTAGCTCCCTTTTCCCACTCGATAACGGTGCGCTTTGCTGCACCAGCCGCCTCGCCAAACTGAGGCTGAGTGAGCCCAAGCCGCTCTCGCTCCTCTTTAAGGCGCATTCCAATCATGCCGATTTCTGCACTTTCTTGTTGACGGTGCAGTAATCTGCACCTAACATTCAATCACACCAACCAACGAAACATAACAACCAAGTCGGCACCCACCACGGCGCCGCCCTGCCACCAGGAGCACTACAAATGAGCCTTCGTACTGCAGCCCAAGCCCGCGCCGAACTCGCCGAAAAGGGCATCTCGATCACCCAATGGGCGATCGCCAACAAGTTCAGTCCCAACCTCGTGTTCGAGGTACTCGGAGGCCGCAAGAAGTGCCTGCGCGGTCAGTCCCGCACCATCGCCATCAAGCTGGGCCTGATCGAAGGCGAGATCGTCACCGATGTCGCCAATGCCCTGGCCCGTCCGGCGTCCCAAGCGCTTGCCGCCTGAGGCCCGTCATGCTGACTCTCCGCCAACAAACCCACGTCGAGCTCGAAGACCTCAGCTCCGCCTTCCGCCTCGAAGTCCTCCACGTCTGGGCCGAGTTCGGCCTTGATGCGGGCCGCTGCTTTGCACTGGGGGCCTGACCCCCTGACAACTTGTACTTAGAACTTCAACTTAACCACGCCCGAAGTTTAGCCGCGCAAAACATCGTTTAGCCCCGTCGAAACCGGAATTTGTTCAGAAACCACCAGATCACCGCCATTCCAATGACTATCCGTCAATCTAAACCCGTCCCTTCGAGCCTTCGCGCGGCCTTCGAAATGGACAAGACTCATGCGCTGAAGCATCGGCGCCTGTCCATCGAGCGCATTGCTGAGCTGATGGCTACCACGCCGGCCACGCTCTACAAATGGCTTGAGCAGGAAAGCATGCCCGCCAAGGCACTGCTGGCATGGCAGCACCTCACCGGCGCAAGCAACGTGGTGCGCTATTTCGCCGCGGCAGAGGGCGCCGTGGTGATTTCCATCCCGACCGGCCGCGCCCCTACGTCCGAAGATACTCATGCGCTGCAAGGCACGCTCAACAGCGCCGTCGGTGCGCTGCTGGACTACATGAGCGGTGACATGGACCGCGATTCCACCATCGGAAAGCTGGGCGCCGGCCTGGAATCTCTGGCCTGGCACCGCGAGAACGTGCGCAAGAGCGCGCAGCCCGAGCTGGACCTGGAGGGCTGATCGATGGCGAACCCGATCTACGACAACGCCAGCCAGCAGCGAATCCTGCGCCTGCTGCTGATCCTCGCCGGCCATGAGCAGCACGGCCTCGCGCCGAAGGACCTGTCCGAATCACTGAAAGTCTCGGCCGGAACGATGACCCGCGACCTCCACAACCTGCGCGAGCTCGGCCTGGCCGAACTGATCCAGGAGACCGGACGTGTGCGCCTCGGCCCCAAGGTCGTGCAGATCGCCATCGCACACATGACCGCCATGGACCGTGCGGCCTCGCAGCTCAACGAAATCAAGAACCGATATTCCAGGGAGCCCTGACCATGGGACGTAAACCCGCACCCCGCGCCGACCTTACCCCCACCGTCATCGTTGATGATGCAGCGGTGGCAGAGGGGCACGCTGCACTCACAGAGCTGGCCACCATCGAGCGCCAGCAGGAATCCGCCGTCCGCCAGCTCGCCGCCCGCGTGGGCTATGCGCTACCCGCCGACTGCACGGACCCGGACCTGATTCAGCGCGACATTGCCGCGAACATGCGTCGCAGCGTCGAGGCCTGCCTCGAAGTCGGCCGCGGGCTGGCCGTGCTCAAGCAGGCCTGCGCACACGGAGAATTTCTTACCCGCCTTGATGTACTGGGCATCGAAACGCGCATTGCACAGCGCTTCATCTTGTCAGCGTTGAAATTCTCAAATGCGGCGACGTCGCCGCATTTGACCAAGGCCATCGGATCCCAGTCCAAGCTCTTCGAGCTGCTCGTCCTCGACGATGAACAGGCCGAAGAGCTGGAGCAGACCGGCCAGACCGGCAACCTCACCCTCGACGACGTCGCCAGCATGTCGGTGAAGGAGCTCCGCGAAGCCCTGCGCAAGGAGCGCGACACCCGCAAGACCGAAAAGGAAAAGCTCGAAGCCGCCCACAAGGCAGCCATTCAGGCAAAGGAGCACCTGATGGCGAAGGTGCGAGAACGTGCCAACCAGGCTGAAGAGCGTATCGCCAAGCTCGAATCCACTGGAATCCCCGTCGACGAGCGCCTCAACGCCCTGACCGGCGACGTCAACAACCTGGGCAAGAAGGCTGACGATGCGCTGATCCTTGTCGAGCGGATCATCGAAGCCATCGACCACGTGGTGTCCGAGATCTTCGACAAGCCCGCCGACGAGCGGCCGGACACGAAGGGCGCGATCGCCCTGATCCAGCGAACCCGGGACCAGGGCTTCCGCCTGGCCTCCACCGTTGGCCGCATCCAGGCGATGGTGGACAACTGCCTGGTGCCGCAGATCGAAGCGCAGGAAATGTATGTGCCCTACACGGCCGAAGACGGCAAGCCGCTGGACGGCGACGCCTGAGGAGCCGGCCATGGGATCTCTGCAACCCTGCTCCATGGAAGTGATGCGCGACCTCGCTCGGCGCTTGGAAGCGGCCGGCCACGGTGCCCGCACCAGCCTCATCACCGAGGCCGCGACGCACTACGGTGTGAGCCAGCAAACGCTGTACCGAAAGCTTAGCGAAGTGGGCTGGACGAGCGGCCGTAAGGCCCGGGCTGACAAGGGCACCACCAGCATGAGCGAGTCGGCCCTGGTCGCCATTGCCGGCATGCAAAAGGTGGCTGTGCGTGACAACGGTAAGGAGACCCTTCACACGCCGCTGGCTGTGAGCCTGGCGGATACCAGCGGTATCGAGGTGCCGGTGTCTGCTCCCCAGGTGAACCGCCTTCTGCGCGCCCGGCGGCTTGACGTGAAGAGCCAGCAGGCCGAGCGGCCGGTGACGGAGCTGCGGGCACCGTACCCGAACCACACGCACGAAGTCGATCCGAGCCTGTGCCTGATCTACTACATGAAGGGCCATCAGTACCTGATGGAGGAGCGCAAGTTCTACAAGAACAAGCTGGAGAACTTCGCACGGATCAAGCTGAAGGTGTGGCGCTATACGGGCTATGAAAAGGCCAGCGGCAGTATCGGCGTGCGTTATTACGAGGCGGCCGGGGAAAACCAGCGCAACCTCTTCGAGTTCCTTGCCTGGATGTGGAGCAAGAAGCCGGAGATCAGCTGGTGGGGCGTGCCCAAGGTACTGCTGTGGGACAAGGGCAGTGCCAACTCGGCGGGAGCCATTCAGAACTTCCTGAACGCGCTGGAGGTGCAAGCGATCACCCACGAGGCCGGTAACGCCCGCGCCAAGGGGGGTGTGGAGAACGCCAACAATCTGGTGGAAACCCAGTTTGAAAGCCGCCTGCGCTTCCAGCCGGTGGACAGCGTCGAGGATCTCAACGCCGCAGCCACGCTCTGGCAGGAGGCCTACAACGCCAACAGCCTGCCGCGACTGGATACGCGCATCCGCCGGGAAGGCATTGCACCGGTCGCCCGTTACGCGCTGTGGCAGAAGATCCGTGCCGATCAACTGCGCGAGCTGCCGGACATCGAGCTGTGCCGCAGCTATCTGCTGGGTAAAGAAGACTCCCGAAAAGTCAGCCGGAATATGGCGATCACCTTCCGCCACCCGCAGGCAGACGCTACCCGTACTTATGACGTGGACTCACTGCCCGGTGTCGTGGCCGGCTGCTGGGTGACGGTGCGCCCGCTGGTCTTCGGCAACCTGGCCATTCAGATCACGGTGCCCAGGTACGACGGCGAACCGCTGCACTACCGCCTGGAGCCCCAGCGCGAGTACGACGAGTTCGGCCAGCTGGCCACGGCACCAATCATCGGCGAGCGCTACGCCGCCAAGGCCCACACCGATATCGAGCGCGCCGCCCGTGCCATCGACGAGGCCACCTGGGGCACGGCCAATCGGGAAGAAGCCAAGAAGGCGAAGGACCGCGGCGATACGCCCTTTGCCACCACCACGCCCATCAACAGCCTGTCGCATCTGGCCGACATCCCGCGCACGGCCTGGATGCCGCGCACTGGCACGGCCATCGAGATGGTGCACCAGCTTGTGGAGGAGCAGCCGCTCACGGTGGTGGAGGCCTGCAAATCGCTGGTGTCTCGCGGCGTGCCGTCGGACGGCCTGTATCCGCGGATCGCCGGCCGCTACCCGGACGGCGTGCCCGAGGCAGATCTGGATGCCCTGGCTGCTGAGCTGCTGGGAACGAATGCCACCCCGCTGCGCGCCGTAGCCGGGGGCTGAAAGAGGTGGGCCGCCCGGGTGCCACCGGACGGCCCGATTTGGAGGGAAACCCCTCCGGTACATGCGAGGAGAAGTCTACATGAACCGCAACCAAGGGGGCACGGCCTTAGCCGAGCCTGCCATCGACCCGCGAAGGACGAAATTCATGCCGCTGAAGCTGAAAGCCATTCTTGTTGAACGTGGCCTGCGCCAGACGGACATGTGCAATGCGGTGTTCCAGTTCAACGGGCGTCCGCTGTCTAAGTCGGCAGCCGGAATGCTGACCAACTGGGGCCAATGGCCCAAGCAGACCCCGCGCCACTCCATCGTGCAGCAGACCGTCGAGTGGCTGATCAGCCAGGGCGTGCGCCCGGAGGTCGCTGCAGTGGCTTTCGAGCTCGACGATGAGGCCTCGGTCCACGAAGGGCCGGTGATTGGCGCACCCCACCGCTATCCGCAAAAACCAGAAAAAGACCCCACCCACATCGAGCCCGAAATGCTGACTGCTGCTGCCAAGAAACAATTCGCCCTGTTCCGTGACCCGTTCATCGACGACGTGCAAGGGCCGGACGATCTCTTCCTGTCTGCCGATCAGCGCTATGTGCGGGAGGCCATGTTCCAGGCGGCCAAGCAAGGCGGCTGGCTGATGGCCGTGGTCGGCGAGTCCGGCAGCGGCAAGAGCACGCTGCGCCGCGAGACCCTGGACCGCATTCATCGTGAGCGCCTGCCGGTGGTCGCAATCCAGGCGCGCAACTTCGACAAGACGACGCTCAACGCCAGCCACATCTGCGAGGCGATCCTCGCCGATCTCAATCCGTCGATAAAGCCCGGCCGTAGCCTGGAGGGCATTGCGCGGCAAGTGGAGCGCAGCCTCATCGACAGCGGCCGCGCCGGGCAGAGCCACGTGCTGATCATCGAAGAAGCGCACGACCTGCCGATTCAGACGCTCAAGTATCTGAAGCGCTTCTGGGAGATGGAGGACGGGTTCAAAAAGCTGCTCTCCATCATGCTGGTCGGCCAGCCTGAGCTGCGCAACAAGCTGGACGAGCGCCGCTACCCGGATGCCCGCGAGCTGATCCGCCGCTGCGAAGTGGTCGAGCTGGCGCCGCTGGATAGCAACCTGGGCGAATACCTGGAGCTCAAGTTCCGCCGCATCGGGCGCGACGTGAGCGAGCTGATCGACGCCAATGCGATCGACGCCATGCGCCAGCGCCTGCTGCAGGTGGGCCGCGGCCCCAGCCGCGGCGAGGCGATCTCGATGTGCTACCCGCTGGTTGTGAACAACCTGGTCACCACTGCCCTCAACGTCGCGGCGTCTTTGGGTGCCCCGAAGGTGACGGCCGACATCGTGCGGGGAGCGTGACCATGCGTATCGAAAACCCCCGCCAAGTCGTTGGCCAGCACAAGGCCATCCTGTTCAACGAGCGCTTCCAGCCCGGCGCTCTGGTCGCTGTGCGTCGCACGCCTGGCGATCCGCCCAGCTGGGACCGCGTTTTCGCCCCCGCCTATGGGGCTGGCGATTGCGCGATGGTGGAGCTGGCCAGCAGCTTGATCCCCGTGGATACCGACCTGGTGTTTGACTGCCCGGCTGACCTCCCTGGTATGCACGAGCAGGAGCAGGAGCAGCCCCATCGCGACACTGCGTGGGCGCAGCTTGTGCTGGCCTTTGTGCTTGGTGCGGCTGCCATGGTCCTCCTGGCGCTCGTTTTCCCTCATGCCCCAGCGGCGGCGGTGACAGAGGCCGTTGGGGCCGACATGTGCACGTCCCAACCCTTGCATGGAGACCGGATATGAACGCACCTTTGCCCAAATTCCAGCTTCGTGATCCGGATGCCGATCGCGATGAAGCGGAGCGCCTGATCGGCATGCTCTACGAGCAGGTGACGTGGATCGATGAGGCCGCCCAGTGCGAGCGTGACCCGGCCGTGATTGCCCAGATGCACACCATCGGCAGCGATCTACGCTTCGCAGCCGATCTGCTAGGCGCCTATGCAGCAGGCCTGGCGCTCTCGACGCCGGACCCGCTGACGGGCGCCTACCTGGTGCAACGCATTGCAGTTACCGATGAGCTGCCGGACAGCGATGAGACGGTATTCCTGTGGTCGTCGGATGGTGAAGACCGCCGGCCGTGGCTGGGTTGGTACGACGGCGTCGGCTGGTGGTTTATCGACTCGTCGCCGGCTGTGCATGTGACGCACTGGGCCCACCGGCCGGAGGGCGCGCAATGAGCGTCGAGAAGCGCACGCCGTGGCCGGCGTACTACAGCGCCGCCGACATCGCGACGACTGAAATGGTCCGCGCATGGATGGCTGAAGCCAAGAAGACGCGCTCGTGGCTTCGTGCGAAAACGGGCTACAGCTGGTCGACCGTCTCCAACGTGCTGAACGGCTGCTATGCCTCCAGCCCGGCGTTGGTGCTGAACGCCATCGCCCAGGCCATCGAGGCCGAGAAGGCCCGGCGACCGGTGCAGCCGCGCCCCGCGGTAGCCCCCAAGGTCGCCAAGCCGGTTGTTCATGAGGGCGGGAATCAGCAGCGCATCCTCAAGCTGCTCGACAAGCACGATGGTGCTAACCCGATGTCGGTGGGCGACCTGGTAGCTCGCATCGGCGGCGACGAGTCGGAAACCTGGAGATCCCTGGAGGCACTGATTGCGGCCTGCAAGGTGATCAGTGCGGTGATCACCCGCGACGGCCTGGCCGAGCAGGTGGTCTATCCGATGGGGCGCGTGCCCAAGCCGAAACCCGGCCCTAAAGCGGGCTCTGCTCCCCGCGGCCGGGCGATCAGCGTCCCGCCGAGCAACTCCGCAAAGTCGATCCATCGGGGGGCCTCGGCGTGAGCGAAACCGTCCCCCTGGGTACCCGTATCGACACCTTGCGCAAGGCGGTGAGCAGCTTGCGCCAGGAAGGCGTCGAGATTCTGACCGCGGAAGTCTCGGAACACCGGGATCCGCAAATCCATGTACTGCACACGCCCGGCCTGCACCTGATGGCCGGCATTCGCACCCGTTGCGTTTTCGATGGTCATCGCCACCTCTCAGCCCCTTACCAGGGCTGCGAACTCCTGTGGATTGATCCGACCGTCGCCGTGGCCGACCAGGTCGTTACCACCAATCAAGAAAGGATCGCCGCTCATGGCTGAAACCACTATTCCCGACGGCTACATGGCGGACTCCGCTGGCCGCCTAGTGCCGATCGAGACCATCCGCCCGATCGACATCGAGCGTGACAAGCTGGTGCGCGACATCGTCGCCAAGACCAAGGCCTTGAACCTGGCGCTGGCGCAGTTCAAGGGCGCCGTGTTCGGCGACATCGAAGCCTTCATCGACTTGAGTGCGGAGCAGTACGGCGTAGCCCTGCGCGGCGCCGCCGGCAAGGGCAACGTCAGCCTGGCCAGCTTCGACGGGCGCTTCAAGGTGCAGCGTGCTGTCGCTGAGGCAATCACCTTCGACGAGCGCCTGCTCGCGGCGAAGACGCTCATCGATGAGTGCATCACGGACTGGACGGCCGACAGCCGGCCGGAGCTGCGCGCGATCATCAACAACGCCTTCCAGGTGGACAAGGCCGGCAAGATCAACACCGGCCGCGTCCTGGGCCTGCGCCGCCTCGACATCGCCGACACTCGCTGGAAGGACGCGATGCGGGCCATTGGCGAGGCGGTGCAGGTCGTCGGCAGCAAGAGCTATGTCCGTGTGTATGAGCGTATCGGCGACAGCGAGCAGTACCAGTCGATCGCGCTTGACGTGGCATCGGTGTGAGGACGGCCATCATGAACACTTGGCGAACCGTCCCGAACAAGCTCACGCCGGAGATGCGCCGTGCAGCCGCTGAGGCTGCCCGGAAGTACATGGAGGAAACAGGCGGCAACGACCTGGACGCAATCTGGGAAGCCGCTTTGGCTGTCGCGCCGCAGGCTCCGGTCAAGCATGAGTTCGAGGTCATCATCATTGATCGCGCCAACACCTACCGTGCCCGGCCTGCAGCAACTCGTGCCGCTGAGGATGCCGGCGTCAGCGGCCTGCACGCCACCTGCACAGCCGGCGCCCGCCAGGCGCTGTGCCGGCTCCTCGAAAAGTCCCGCCGTCCGCTCGACATCGAGCGCGCAGTCATCACCGCCATGCTGGCTGAGGCTGGCGATGCGCCCGACGTGAGCCGGTTCAATGTTCAGGTCGAGGAAAGGAGCGCGTCGTGAGCAAGCAACCTTCTCACTTGCGCCTGGCCATCATCAACCGCGGGCGCGTGATGATCGTCGATGAGCCGATCGTCAATGTGCCGCAAGCCATCGCGGATCTTGAGCCGGCGTGCGCACAGATGCACACCAACACCCGCCGCGCCGTGCACTTCCAACTCCGCGATCCGACCGACGGCCGGCCGGTACTGATCATGGAGAACGGTTCCAAGACCTTCCAACCTCCGCAGGGATACCGCCATGGCTGACGAGAAGATCCTCGACAAGATCAAGAAGTGCCTTGCCATGGCCGGCAGCGCCAATGAGCATGAGGCGGCGGCAGCGCTGCGCCAGGCTCAGAAACTGATGGAAGCGCATGGCGTGAGCGACCGCGACATGCTGGCTGCCCAGGCCGGTGAGAGCGGCACCAAGGCTGGTGCCGCAACGAAGCCAGCAACGTGGGAGGCGAATCTGGCCGTGTCTGTCGGCGAAGCCTTCGGTTGCCGTGTTCTGTTCAGCCAGCGCTGCCAGGGCATCTGGGTTTTCATCGGCTTTGGTGCCACACATGAGGCTGCATCCTACGCGTTCCACGTCCTTAACCGGCAAGCCCGCAAGGCTCGCGCTGATTACATTGCGACGGCCTTGAAGCGCGTTCGGCGCCCGGCGGTCAAAACAGCACGGGCGGATCTCTTCTGCGAGGGCTGGATTCGCACGGCCCTTGGAACGCTCGCCGCCTGGGCAGCAACGCCCGAGCAGGAAGAGGCCGTCGAGGCATTCCTGGGCGTCAACTATCCGTCCCTGCAGAAGCTCAAGACCGCCGACCGCAGTCCCAAGGGCGGCCTGCGCGACCACCAGGTCAATGACCTGGCACGGGGTGCTGCAGCCGGCCGGTCGGCTGTTCTTAACCGTGGTGTCGGGGCTGCTCCCGACCCGCTCGCGCTGGAGGGCTGACCATGCCGCACGGAATCTATCCCGCAGAGCTCGCCGAAATGATGAAGGCGCATGCCGGCGAGAAGTACCGCCCGAGCAACGGAACCGAGGGCGAGATCTTCATTGGCTCCTGGTGCGGCCTGTGCGCTGTCGACATGCGTAGCTGCAAGATCGTCGAAGCGACCTTCAACTATGAGGAAGACGCCGCGGAATACCCGGCCGAGTGGAAGATCGGCGTCAATGGCCAACCCCTGTGCGCGGCCTACCGCAACGCGCTCGACGAGCCTGTGAAGCCGCGTTGCCCGGCCACCGTCGATATGTTCCAGGAGGCGAGCCATGCCGACGCCTGAACAATCCCGCCTGATCAAGCTGTGCCACGTGGCCCGCCGGGATCTGCAGCTCGACGAGGACACCTGGCGGGCCATGCTGATGGAGGTAACGGGCAAGCGCAGCTCGAAGGAGCTGACCGTCCCGCAACTGAACCGTGTGCTGGGCCACTTGAAGGAGAAAGGCTTCAAGGTCCGCAAACCGAAGGCGGCGGCGCCGGCCGAGCGGCGCCCGCTGGACAGCGCATCGGAGTCGCAGAAAGCCCGGGCGGTATGGCTGCTGCTCGTGGAGATCGGCACCGTCCGCGATCCGTCCGAGGCTGCACTCAATGCCTACGTGCGGCGCCAGGCCGGCGTCGATGACCTGCGCTGGGTGAAGGACATGGCGCCGGTGATCGAAGGCCTGAAGGCGTGGGCGGCGCGCAAGCTGCCGTCGGCGATCCAGGCCCGCATGGAGGCGTTGGTGCAGGCCGGCGTTGTCCTGCCCTGGCGGTCGGTTCCCGAGTTGGCACGTGCCCAGGCACCGAAGGCCAACCCGGCGTGCTTCACGGCGCTGTGGGCAGCCTGGGACGCTCTCAAGGCCTACGTTCCGAAGCAGGCCGCGCAATGAACCTGCCGCCGGTGATTCGCGACCTGGTGAGCCTCATCGGCATCGAGGCGGTAGTACTGCTCCTCGAGGCGCAGATGCTGGGTTGCGAATGGCGGATCTCGAAGACCCGGGACAGTGACTGGTACCGGGAATGGTCGGACATCATCGGCGATGGTCTGGCTGATAAGGTGGTGGAGTCCTGGGCTGGGCAGGACATCTACTTTCCGAACTGCAAGGCCGCGCTGATCGCCGAGCGCAACCGCAAGATGATCGCCCGCTACGAACAGCTGCTCGGCGAGGGGCAATCCAGCCGCCGGGCGGTGCGGCAGCTGTGCCGGTCGTTCAAGCTGAGCGACCGGACGGTGGAGAAGATCATCAACAGCCCCGTGCCTGAAGCAACGCCACAGGACGTGCAACTGGGGCTGTTCTGACGGGGGAGCCATCCCCCGTTTTTTTACGGCTGGGCCTCCTCGAGGACTTTTCGTACCTCAGCCGTCAGGTGCAACAGCCCCTGATCATTCTCGAATAGCCATTTGTCCCGCTGACGCATGGCGTCTTGCTGTGTTGCCGGGTTGGCGCGGTCACGAATGGCTTGCGCGACCTTCACGGCCGCATCGGAACTTAGACTCTCTGGCATGACATAGCCCTCCTTGGGGCTGGGTTGAAACAGCCCACACAGTCGCGTCACGACTGGTGAACCGTCAATCCTGGGGAGATCCTTCTCCCTCTGTCGTGGGCGGCTCGCGCGTAACACTGCGGCATGCCCCGCACAATCAATCTCCTCGTAATTCACTGCGCCGACGTGCCCAATGGGCGCTGGACGACGACCGGTGACATCAACGGCTGGCACCGCGCCCGCAAGTTCAAGCGGCAGTCCGCAGCCCGTTCGGCCTTCAATCCGGCGCTCGATGCGATCGGCTACCACTGGGTGATCTACACGGATGGCACACGGGCAACCGGCCGTGCGCCTGAAGAGGTGGGCGCCCACGCCGCCGGCCATAACGCGGACAGCCTCGGCATCTGCCTGGTGGGTACCGACCGCTTCACCCCCATCCAGTGGGCCCACCTCGCCGTGCTGGTCCGCGACGTGTGCACGCGCTACCGCATCCCCATCGTTCCGGCCGACACCGCAGCGCCCGTTCTGCGCGGCGTGATTGGCCATGGCGAGATCCCGGGCGTCGCCAAACGCTGCCCGGGCTTTAGCGTGCGCGACTGGTTGCTGCAGGGCATGACTCCCGACCCTCAACACATCTTGCTGAAGGACTAGGTCATGAGCATCCGCTTTGCCATCTCTGCAACCTCCTCGGAGGCCACCGACCAGGACGTGGTGATCGACGCGCATCACATCGATACCGTTGGCGATTGGTTCGAACATCCGATCCGCTCCCACAAGCTGGGCATCGGCTACACCCTCAATTTGATGGCCCATGTTGCGCTCGGCTTCGTGGTGCACAAGGGCAAGCGCGACGCGCTCACGCTGGCCTTTAAGCATGACGACCCCGGCGCCGCCCACGGGCTGGAGCTGGTGGAGATCAAGCCGCCGGAGGCGCACCCCGATGTGCTGCCCAGCGTGGTGACGCTGGACCAGGTGGCTGCGGATATCGACGCTGTCGTGGTCTTGCGGGTGGTGATCCCGCCCGGCGGCAATGGCTCCCTGACCTTCACGCGCGGCACCGAGCTGCAGATCCGTGAAGTGCCCATGGCTGAGGTTGCGGACCATGGCTAAGCCATGGTGGAAGTCCAAGACGATCCGCATCAATGCGGTGGTGGCCGGCCTGGTCGCCCTCGAGGCCGGCACAGGCCTCCTGCAGCCGGTCCTGCCCATCAATTTCTATACGGTGGTGGCGGTGCTGCTGCCCGTCATCAATGCAGTGCTGCGGGTGGTGACCACCCAGGCGCTGACGCGTAAGGGGGCGTGATGTGCTTTATTCGTGGCGCGCTGTGGGCGTTGTCGTCTTTCTCGTGGTGGTCGGCGTACTGGGCTGGCGCCTGCACGACCACGGCTACCAGGCTGGCCAGCGCGACTGCGCCTTATCGAATGCCGCGGCTGCGGACGCCGCTGCTGCGCGAGCACGTAAGGCGGCTGAAGCTCAATCCCAACGCGACCGCGCGACTGCGCGGGCCGATGCTGCAGCGCGTATCGACCAACTGAGGCGCCGTAATGCCCTGGAAGCCGATATCGCCCGCCGGCCGGCACCTGCTGATTGCGGCCTGGATGCTGGCGCTCTGCAGCTGTTCAACGACGCCGTCCGTGCCGGCAATTCCGCCCCGGATACTGCCGCCGGTCCAGTGCCTGACGGTGTGCCCGCCGGTACCGGAGCTGACCGACGGGAGCCTGCCGGGTCTGCGCCGGTGGATCGATGACGTGCTGAATCTCTACCACGACTGCCGCCGCGCCCACACCACCTGCGCGGCCGACCTGGAACTGACCACCCCATGACCGACATTGCCGACCGCGCCGCCGAGCGCATCGACGAGCTGAACGGCGACGCGTTGGCGGAGCACTACCGTCACGACCACGCCCACGGCAAGACCCCAGCTGACAGCGCCGAGACCTGCAGCGGTTGCGGCTGCGCCATTCCGGAAGAACGCCGGATCGCGGTGCCCGGCGTGGCGCTGTGCACTGAGTGCCAGCAGGACGCGGACTGGATTGCGGCGGCAGCAAAGCGCAACGGGAGGCCGGCATGAATGTGATGCAGCTTGAACTGTGGCAGCTGATCACGCTGCTGCTGGGCTTCTTCAGTGCGGTGGGTGCCTTCGGAAAAATCCTTCTGGATCAGTTCGAGCAGCGGCTCAACGAGCGCTTCGAGGGACAGGAGGAGGCGCGTAAGGAAGGCCAGGCCCACTGGGACAAGAAGTTCGAGGCCCTGGAACGCAATGGCCGCGAAGAGGCTGGCCAGTGGCAACGCATCGAGCGTGAGCTGTTGTCGCTGAAGGCAGATCTGCCCGTGCAGTACGTGCGCCGCGAGGACTACGTGCGTAACCAGACCGTGATCGAAGCCAAGCTCGACGCGGTGGCGGTGCGCATTGAGAACATTCAACTGAGGAGTACCCAGCAATGAACGTCGATCAAGCCAAGGTGCGTCGGGAAGGGATGCGCTGGAACATCCTCAACACCCTGGACAAGGCCCGGCCCTACACGACCAACGAGACCTTCCTGGTGGATGTGATGCGTTCCATCTATCCGGACGTGACACCGGACGAGGTGCGCAAGCAGCTCGACTACCTGGCCGACCGCCACCTGATCGAGCTGCGCAAGGAGCCGAGCGGCACCTGGTTCGCCGACCTGGGCCGCTACGGCGTCGACATCGTGGAATACACGGTGGAGTGCCAGCCCGGCATCGCCCGGCCGGCCAAGTACTGGGCGGGTTGAGATGGCACCCCGCGCCAAGATCGAAGCGCTGCCGGAAGACGTCCGGCGCTGGCTGGAGCGTGCGCTCACCGAGAGCGGCTTCTCCGGCTATGAGGCGCTGGAGGCCATGCTCCGCGACAAGGGCTTCCAGATCAGCAAGAGCGCGATCCACCGCTACGGCCAGAAGATCGAACGCCGCTTCGCCGCCATCAAGGCCAGCACCGAAGCCGCCCGCCTGCTGACCGAAGGCGCCGCCGACGACCAGGATGCACGGTCGGAGGCAGTGATTGCGCTGGTGCAGACAGAGATCTTCGACACCATCGTGAACATGCAGGAGGCCAGCTCCGAGGAGATCTCGGACGCTGAGCGCCTGGGCATGATGAGCGAGGCCGCCAAGAACATCGCCACGCTGACGCGGGCGTCGGTGACGCTGAAGCGCTTCCAGGCTGAAGTGCGGGCTCGGATCAAGGCTGCATCCGAGAAGGTGGAAGACCTTGCGAAATCCGGCGGAATGACGCCGTCGCTGATCGACTCCATCAAGCGTGAGATTCTGGGGATTGCCGGATGAATGCTCCGGCCGTTCTCCTCAAGTACCAGCAGGACTGGGTTGCTGACCAAGCGGAGGTCGCTGTCTGGGAGAAGTCGCGCCGGATCGGCGCGAGTTGGACGGATGCCTCCGACTCGGTGCTCACCGCGGCGGCAGCGGCTGGCATGGATGTGCTGTACATCGGGTACTCGGAGGACATGACTCGGGAGTACATCGATGATTGTTCGATGTGGGCGAAGGCATTCAACCGCGCCGCCAGCGCCTCTCAAGAGTGCATGTTCGATGACATCGGGCCCGATGGAGACATTCGCCAGATCAAGGCCTTTCGGATCGATTTTGCATCCGGGTCGAAAATTCTGGCCCTCTCGAGCCGTCCCAGATCGATTCGCGGGAAACAGGGCAAGGTCTCGATCGACGAAGCTGCGTTCCACGATGACCTAGCGGGCCTCATCAAGGCTGCGCTCGCTCTCCTTATCTGGGGAGGACGGGTGCGCGTCATGTCTTCACACAACGGTGAGGACAATCCCTTCAATGTGCTGATCAAGGAGATCAAGGCCGGCCTGTGGTCCTACTCGCTGCATAAGACCACGTTCGACGATGCTATTCGCGACGGCCTATATGAGCGCGTTCGCCTGAAGATGGGCGAACGCATGAAGGAGAAGTCCGAGGCGGAGTGGCGCGCCAAGATCTACGGGCTGTATGGCAGCAATGCGACTGAGGAACTGGACTGCTTTCCCTCCGCGGGAAGCGGGATCTATCTGCCACGAACACTGGTGGAGCGCTGCCAAGACGACACGATACCGATCATTCGATGGGCCAAGAAGCCTGAATGGGTATTGGACGACAGGCGCTTGATCGAGACGGATGTATGGATCAAGGACGTGCTCAAGCCCGTTATCGATGCCATGCCGACGGGTAAGCGCACTGCCCTGGGTAGCGACTTTGGACGATCCGGCGACCTTTCAGTGACTTGGATTCCCCAGGCCATCATGGCTAGTCGTTGGCGCATCGCCTTTGCTTTGGAATTGCGATGCATGCCGTTCGATGTACAAGCCAAGATCCGCGATTATTTGCTCGACGAACTGCCCTTGCTACAGCACGCCAAGTTCGATGCACGGGGCAATGGACAGAGCCATGCTGAGGGAGCTCTTCAGAAGCTCGGCGCGAGTAGGGTCGAGTGCGTAATGCTGTCTCAGCAGTGGTACGCCGCGAATTTCCCCCACTACAAACAGGCCCTTGAAGACACATCCATGATCATCCCCGGTGGAGAGGATGTCATCGCTGATCACCGGCGGGTAGTGCTCGACAAAGGGTCGCCCAGGATGGACGAAGGCAAGGACAAGGGATCGGATGGCGGGCAGCGCCATGGTGATAGTGCTGTAGCAGGTGTATTGGCCCACGCGGCCACCCGCTGCGATACCGGACCCACCTTCGCCGCCAGCCGCCCACGTACCACCTCCACCCGCACCAACCTCGCCGGCTACTGACATGGCAAATTTTCTTTCAGACCAGATTGCCACCCGGGCGCGGTCCCTCGACTTTTCCTTCAATGGCCTGCTGCTACCGAACCCCGACCCGATCCTGCGGGCGCGTGGCCAGAACATCCGGGTGTACCGGGACATGCGCGTCGACGGTCACCTCGGTGGCTGCCTCCGGCGCCGGAAGTCGGCAGTGAAGTCGCTCCAGTGGGGGCTGAACCGTGGCAACGCACCGGCCCGCGTGGCGAAGAGCATCGGGAGCCTGCTGGCCGACCTGCCGATGGATCAGATCATCGCCGAGGCGATGGATGCGCCGCTGTACGGCTACCAGCCGATGGAGGTGATGTGGCAGGCGCGCGGGGCCATGTGGGTGCCGGCGGACGTGGTCGGCAAGCCGCCGGAGTGGTTCGGCTTCGACAGCGATAACCGCTTGCGCTTCAAGAGTCGTGACAACCAGACGCTCGGCGAGTTGCTGCCGGACTACAAGTTTTTGCTGCCGCGACAGGATGCAACCTACGACAACCCGTACGGCTTCGCAGACCTGTCCATGTGCTTCTGGCCAATCGTCTTCAAGAAGGGCGGAATGCGGTTCTGGTTGAGCTTCGTTGAGAAGTTCGGGAGCGCGTTTGCACTCGGAAAGCTCCCTCGCACGGCTACCCCGCAGCACCGGGACGAGATGCTTGATGCACTGGAGGAGCTGATTCAGAACGGCGTGGCCACCATCCCCGACGACGGATCGGTGGATCTGGTGGAGATGGCTGGCAAGTCAGCCAGTGCCGACCTGTACGAGCGCTTGGTGATGTTCTGCCGCTCCGAAGTGTCGATCGCGCTCACTGGTACCAACCAGACCACCGAAGCCAACAGCAACAAGGCCAGCGCAACGGCCGGCCTGGAAGTGGCCAATGATCTGCGGGACGGCGACGCCGAGATCGTAACCGCAGCCGTGAACACGCTGATCAAGTGGGTGGTGGAGAAGAACTGGGCGTCGGCCGAGGCGCCGGTGTGGGAGATGTGGGATCAGGAGGCGAAGGACAAGCTGCAGGCCACACGCGACAAGTCCAATTACGACGCCGGTGCGAAGTTCACCAATGCCTACTGGATCCGCGCCTACGGCTACCAGGAAGATGACCTCGTACCGGAGTCCTCTTCCACGCCGCCAGCGGCCGTGCCGACGCCGGCAGTGTCGTTCGCCGAGGCTCCCCAGGCCGGCAGCGATCCGACGCCGGTCACCGCTCTGGGCAACCAGCTCGCCCGCGAAGCCGGCGGTGCCTGGACCAAGGTGCTCGACCACATCCGCCAGCTGGCCGACCAGGCGCAAACCCTCGAAGACCTCGACGCTGCGCTGCTCGCCGCCTTCGCTGACCTGCCGGCCGACGAGCTGCGCACTGTGATGCAGACGGGCTACCAGGTCGCCGAGCTGGCCGGCCGCTTCGATGTGAAGGAAGGATGATGGCCGACCGCTGGGCACGCCTCGATCTGAAACTGAAGACGGCTGACCTGATCGGCCGCGACCGGCGCGGTACGGATCGCGACGACGGCTTCCATCGGCACTACCGACGGGAGATCGAAGCGGCACTACTTCGTGTGGTGAAGAGCATGCGGGAATCGGTGGACAGGCTGACGCGGGCGGGAATTTGATCATGCCAACCCCGTCCGCTCGCCTCGGCTTCGCCCAGCCCTTCCAGGAGCAGCTCGCCTTCTTCCAGAAGAAGGTCAGCCTGCCGACGGACGCCTGGGACAGCATCGTCAAGGCCCAGCACGATCACGCGTGGGCGGTGGCCGGGGCGATGCGGGCAGATCTGCTCAACGACCTACACGACGCGGTGACGCAGGCCATCGCCGAAGGCCTGGGCATCGGCGAATTCCGCAAGCAGTTCGCTGAGATCATCGCCCGCCACGGCTGGGAAGGCTGGACCGGATCGGACTCCCAGGCCGGTCGCACGTGGCGCACCCGCGTGATCTATCAGACCAACATGGCCACGAGCTACGCGGCTGGCCGCTGGGCCCAGCTCAACGATCCGGATCTGCTCAAGACTCGACCCTTCTGGCGGTATGTCCACGCCGACGGCGTCGCACATCCTCGGCCGCACCACCTGGCCTGGGGCGAGATGCGTCTGACGTTGCGCCACGATCACCCGTGGTGGCTGACCCACTATCCACCCAACGGCTTCGGCTGCCATTGCTATGTGATCGCCGTCCGAGGCCCTGGGCCGAATGACACGACTGTTCCGCCGGTCGGCTGGGATGCCGTCAATTCGAGAACGGGGGAGCTGCCGGGAATCGACAAGGGATGGGGCTACGCACCAGGCGCCACAGTAGCGGATCCGCTTGGCCTGGCGAAGGTCATCGCGGAGAAGTCCCGCAGCCTGCCGTTTGAGCTGGCCGCCGACTTCCTGGCGGAGATCAAGAGCGGCGTCGAACCTGGCCTGTGGGATAACGTCGAGAAGTACCTGGAGGAAGCCCCATGACCACATTCTCTATCGTGAGCAACGATGCAGCAGTGCTGGCTGCATTGGGGCAACTGCGCGGCCGCATGGATGACATGAGCCCGGCACTGAAGGAGATCGGTGAAGACCTGACGGCGATCGTCAAACAGACCTTCTCAACGAGCACCAGTCCCTGGGGCGAGAAGTGGGTACCGAATGCAGAGGCGACGATTCAAGCTCACCTCGGGAGGTTCAGCTCGAGCTACAGCAAGAAAACTGGCCAGCTCACTGCGACAGGGGCACAGCGGATCCAGAACAAGAAGCCGCTGATTGGAGAGACGCGCGCGCTGTCGACCAACATTTACCCTGACGTTGAGGGCAATGTACTTACCATCGGCAGCACGATGAAGTACGCTGCGATCCAGAACCTCGGCGGGATGGCCGGACGTGGAAAGAAGGTCAGAATCCCCGCGCGGCCATTCATGCCGATCAGCGAATCCGGCAACATCGCGCCTGTCGCTCAACAGGCGATCCTCGAAGTGCTTAACGGCTATCTAAATCAGCCCTGAAATTCGAAATCATCGCGGCGCCGCGCGGTTTTACCCTACTAAACGTCCTTTCAGATTCGATCCCTCTATGTCCCGCCTGATCCCACCTCATCCCGGATTTATCTCAGGATTCTGTGGGGTTTTATCTCATCTCCTCTCATCATGCCCTGCAGGGACGCCACGTTCCCCTGCCAGGCACCCTGCTCCGTGGCCAGCGCGCTGCGTTGCTCGGCCAGCTTCTGCCGGTGCGCCGCCTCCAGCGCCGCGAGGGAGGCCGCGTTTGCGGCCTCGGCCTCCTCGCGGCCACGGGCGAGCGCCGCCTGGTGGCTGCTCTGCTGGGCCGCCAGGCACTGCTCCAGCGCATCGATGCGCGCCTGCAGCGAGGCCCGCGTCGCCTCCGCCTCGGCCGGCGGGATGCGCGGCCCGAGCTCGTCGATGAGCCGGTCCCGCTCGGCCAGCGCCGAACGATGGCTCTTGCGGACCTGCGTCCATTTCGACCACCACACGGAGGTGGCGAGGCTGCCGCCGAGCAGCGCGACCAGGAAGGCGTTCAATCCCGTTTCCATCGATGTTTCCGCGTGTCCGCGCTCCTCAGCCGACCAGTTTCTTCAGCGAGCCGACCACCGCCGGGCCGTTGAAGGGCTTGACGATCCAGCCCTTCACGCCGGCCGCCTTGCCGCGCTCCTTCATCGCCGGGCTGTTCTCGGTGGTCAGCATGATGATGTTGACGCTGGCGTTGCGCTGCTCGCCGCGGATCTTCTCGGCCATCGTCAGGCCATCCATGTTGGGCATGTTCACGTCGCTGACAACCAGCTTGATGCCCGGGTCCGCCTTCAGCTTGTCCAGCCCGTCGCGGCCATCCACCGCCGCGCTGACCGTCAGGCCGTTGGCCTTCAGAAAATCGCAGACTTCGTTGCGGACCGTGCTGGAATCATCGACGACCAAAACCTGTGCCATGGGAAATACTCCTCAAAAATTGAAAAACGGATGTTCAGAACAGTTCGAGCTCGCCGGATTCGACCAGCGCCTCAACCGACGGATTTTCGTGAAAGGCTTCCGGCGACCAGCTCAGGTTGAACACGAAGCGCTGGTAAACCGGCACCGCCACGTCCCCCCGCCCCTGCGGACGCAGCGTGTACTTGAAGCACAGCTGCGGATCCTCCGAGCCGAAGGAGATGTAGTTGCGGTGATGGTTGATGATGATCGGCACCTGGGTCTGGCCGTGGAGCCCTTTGTCGGTCGTCCCGACATAGCGGTTCTTGAACGAACCCCAGATCAGGTTGGTGGCCTCGCCGAGCACGTTGTTCAGCTCGCGGAAGCCCATCGGCTCGCGCGCTTCGCAGTCCTCGCCCAGCAGGCGCAGCAAGGCGCTCTCCGAGGCCTGCAGCATCATGTAGCCGCGGCACCAGTTGCTCTCGATGGCGATCATCGTGAACACCTCGCCGTGGATGATCCGGTCCTTCACCAGGTAGGGCGTCTCCATGTCCACCTCGCAGCCGCGGAACAGGCTTTCCAGCGAAGTCCGCGTCATCTCCGCGATGCCGCGCACCAACTCGTTGGGATAGACCCTGCTGAAGATCGAGGCGTCGAGGGAGGCGCGCAGGTGCTGCAGATCCTGCAGCGTGTAGGCGCAGCGGAACATCGCCGCGTCCCGCTCGGCCAGGCCGGCCACACTGGCAACCGCGTCGCGGCGCAGGAAGATCGGCAACTCGGGGCGCAGCGCGTGGATCTCCCGGGCGAGGGCCAGCCCTTCGCCGGCTGGACCGCCGTAGTTCTCGTAAAGCATGATGCCACCCAGGTCCACGTTGGACCGCAGGATGCCCATCACGCTGCCGGCATCGCCCTGCTGAGGACGGATGCCGAGCAGGCCCGCATCGCTGCAGAAGGCCTTGAGACCGTCGAAATGCCCGACCGCGTCGTCGAGGATCAGCACCTTGCTGACGACCAGTTTGTTGCTGTTCATGTCCATGCTCGTCCCCTCAAACCGCTGCCTGCAGGGCCTTTTCGGCTACCGGAAGGTCCGCGTCGCGGGCGTCCGGCCCGATGTCCACACGTACCGCAAAGCTGTCGGGCAGGCAGACGACGATCTGGAACTGGCGGAAGTCAGCGCCTTCGGCATCGTCCAGGAACATGATCTCGATGCGCCCGTGCTCGCGCTTCACGAAGTCGAGCACCGCATCCATGCCAACGCCGCGGCCGGACACCTCGGTCACGTGGCTGGCCGTCGAGAAACCTGCCTGGAAGATCAACCTGGCCGTCGTCACGTCGTCGAGCTGCGCGTCCTCGCCGATCAGACCCTTGTTGACCGCGATGCGGCGGATGCGCGCCAGCGCCAGGCCGCGCCCGTCATCGCGCAGCGCCAACTGGAACTGCCCGTCACGCACGTTGGCATCCAGGGAGATGAGCCCGGCCAGCGGCTTGCCGGCGGCCATCCGCTCGTCCACCGTTTCCAGACCGTGATCCACCGCGTTGCGGATCAGGTGCATGAAAACGTTCTTCAGCAGGCTGCCGGCCTGGCTGCGCACCACGTAGCCGTTGTCGTCGATGGTGACCATCGGCGCCACCTTGCCCAGCTCCCGGGCCAGCGACGGCAGGGAATCGAAGATGCCGGACAGCACGTGGCTGATGGATTCGGTGCCGAGCAGGCGCAGCACGCGATGTACCTCGTCGCGGGCGGCGACCAGTTCCCGCATGTTGCCGGTGTTCACCGTTTCCAGGCGCTGCAGCGTGTGCTGGATCTGCTCCCGGTCCACCATCAGGTAGCGCTCGACGCCACCGCGGCGGCCGGGCCCCTTGCGGCCCAGGCTGACCTCGTTGATGCGGGCGTAACGCTCCACCTCGG
Organism: Pseudomonadota bacterium; assembly: GCA_018241685.1. Lineage (GTDB taxonomy): Bacteria > Pseudomonadota > Gammaproteobacteria > Burkholderiales > Rhodocyclaceae > Zoogloea. The sequence continues at coordinate 23,223 of JAFEDJ010000001.1, read as the reverse complement.
CGCGCACGCCGTTGAGTTCCCCGAGCAGTTGTTCCTGATCCCAGGCGATGTCGGGACGCGGGCGGCGCAGGGCCTCGTAGGTCTGCTCCGCTTCGTGGACCAGGTTGGTCAGGTGCAGCAGGCCGTAGGTGCGGGCGTTACCCTTGATGGTGTGCATGTTGCGGAACAGGCGATCAATGGTCCCGGTCTGCAATTCGTCGCGCTGGCGGATCAGGGCTTCGTTCTCGTCCACGAACTTGAGGGCGCCGGCGATGAACTCATGGAACTTCTCCTGGCTGACCGCCAGGATCTCGCCGATGATCTCCAGCTCGCGCTTCTGCTCGTTGGCCTCGGCGGCCAGCTTGCGCAGCTCGGTCACGTCACGCACGCACAGCAGCAGGCGCACCGTGTTGCCGTCCGCATCGGTGATCGGCGACCAGTTGAGGTCGAGGATCTTCACGCGGCCGTCAGCCAGGGTCTTCTCGATCTCGCCGGGCAGCAGGTGGGCGTTGAACTCGAAGTTCATCGCGTCCTCGCCGATGCAGGCGCCACCGACGGCTTCGATCTGCGACAGCAGGTCGGAGCCCAGATTGGTGCCGGAGAACACCAGCTCCATCATGTCGCGCCCGGCAATGGCCTGCGTCTCGAAGATGCTCTCGAGGAACACCGAATACTCCGGATGCACGCGGTTGCCGTCGGCGATGGTCAGGATGCCCTGGGGCATGTTCTGCAGCATGGTCTGGATGTCGGCGGTCTTCTGGCGCAGCTGGGCCGAGCTTTCCTCGATCTTGGCGAGCATCGTGTTGAAGGCGACGATGGAGCGGCCGATCTCGTCCTCCCGCTCGACCGGCAGGCGGCGGCTGAAGTCCTGGCTCGACGCGATCTCGGTCATCATCGACTGCATGCGGCCGATCGGCCGGACGACCTGGCGGTACAGCATGCCGCCGACCGCCGCGAGGATGGCCAGCGCGGTCAGCGCCGCCGCCGAGATGCCGGTCACGGTCTGTGCCAGGCTGTTGTTGAGGGCGGTGATCGCACCGTCCTTGCTGCGGTTCTTCTCGATGCGCAGCGTCTCGACGACGGACTGGATCTCCCGCTGGTACTCGCCCACCGCGCCGAACAGGGCGGCCTCGGCCATCTCCTTCTGGTTGGACAGCTTGAAGCGGGTCGCGTCGTCGATGGCCGCGAAGTAGTTGTCGAGACTCTCCTTTGCCTGTACCACGAGGCCACGCTGGGTGTCGCTGGTAGCCTGCGATGCCTGCTGTTCGATGGCCGCCTTCAGGGCCGCCTTGTCGGTCTTCAGCTTGTCTTCGGTCTGCAGCGCCAGCTTGGCGTCCGGTGCCGAAACCAGTTCCATCGTCGTCAGCTGGACGTCCTTCAGGTGGGCGACCAGGTCGGCCGATGCCAGCGCGCTGGGCACGATGCCCTCGGTGACGATGCGCACTTCGGAAGCGTTCCAGCGGGACTGCAGGACCGCATAGCCGCCAATGGACAGCATCGCCGTCAGGCTCAGGACGACCAGCAGGATGATGCGATGTCGGATATTCATGCTCGGTATCGATAGGAATGGACAAAGCCGCGTCGCGCCTTCGTTTCCAACCGAAACCAGACCACCGGCACGGTGAAACAGAAAGCAACAATCTGCGGGAGGCCGGAGTATGTATATCTTTAGTTATATTCTTGTGACGGTCGCTGCATTCAGTACGCAGGGCCCTTCGGAGGCACCGAACAGCCGTTCGGCTTTTCTCGATGCCGATCCACGGCAAGCCCGGCTACCATTCCTCGCAAATTGAATACGGCGCCCCGCCGCATCACACCTTGAGGAATGCCATGTCCGTGACACCCGCTTCGGTCGCACCGCCCGAACACCGCCTCGCAGCGATCCATGCCGCGGTGGACACCCATCGTCCCCGGCCCGGCGCCCTGCTGCCGATGCTGCACGCGATACAGGACGCCCTCGGCTGGGTGCCGCCCGAGGCGATTCCCGTCATCGCCGCCGCACTCAACCAGAGTCGCGCCGAGATCCACGGAGTCGTCAGCTTCTATCACCACTTCCGGACCAGCCCGCCCGGACGCCATGTGGTCCAGGTATGCCGCGCCGAGTCCTGTCAGGCCAAGGGCGGCGTGGCGCTGGAAGAGCACGCGAAACGCAGCCTCGGCATCGACTGGCACCAGACCACGCAGGACGGCGCAGTGAGCCTCGAACCGGTCTATTGCCTCGGCAACTGCGCCTGTTCGCCGGCCATCCGGGTCGGCGACGAGATCCTCGGCCGCGTCAGCTGTGCCCGCTTCGACCGCGTCATTGCGGAACTGCGCGAGGAGGTCCCGGCATGAGCATCCGCATCTTCGTTCCCATCGATTCCGGCGCGCTGTCGGTCGGCGCCGGGGACGTGGCCCAGGCCATCTCCGCCGAAGCCGCCGCTCGTGGTCTCGATATAGAAGTCGTCCGCAACGGCTCCCGCGGCCTGTACTGGCTGGAGCCCCTTGTCGAAGTCGACACCCACGCCGGCCGCCTGGCCTTTGGCCCGGTGACGCCGGAGGACGTGCCGGCCCTGTTCGACGCCGGTTTTCACGAAGGCGGCATGCATCGCCTGGGCCACGGCCTGACCGAGCACATTCCCTTCCTCGCCGGCCAGGAGCGCCTGACCTTCCGCCGCGTCGGCATCACCGATCCGCTGTCCCTCGTCGACTACGAAGCTCACGGCGGCTTTGAAGGCCTGTTGAAGGCGGTCGGCATGGATGGCGCAGCGATCGTCAAGGAAGTCACCGACTCCGGCCTGCGCGGGCGCGGCGGTGCGGCCTTCCCGACCGGCATCAAGTGGAACACTGTGCTGCACGCCGCGGGGCCGGACAAATACGTGGTGTGCAACGCCGACGAAGGCGATTCGGGCACCTTCTCCGACCGCATGCTGATGGAAGGCGACCCCTACTGCCTGATCGAGGGTATGACCATCGCCGGCCTGGCGGTGGGCGCGCGGCACGGCTACATCTACCTGCGCTCTGAATATCCCCACGCCTTCCACACCCTGCAGCAGGCCATCGCCAAAGCCCGCGACGCCGGCTGGCTGGGCAGCGACGTGGCCGGCTCCGGCCGCAGCTTCGAGCTGGAAGTGCGCCTCGGCGCCGGCGCCTACGTATGCGGCGAGGAAACCGCGATGCTCGAAAGCCTGGAGGGCAAGCGCGGCATCGTGCGCTTCAAGCCGCCGCTGCCGGCCATCCAGGGCCTGTTCGGCAAGCCGACGGTGATCAACAACGTGATGAGCCTCGCCGCGGTGCCGCTGATCCTCGCCCGCGGCGCCGCCTTCTACCGGGACTACGGCATGGGCCGCTCCCACGGCACGCTGCCCTTCCAGCTGGCCGGCAACCTGCGCCATCCCGGCCTCGTCGAGAAGGCTTTCGGGATCACGTTGCGCGAGCTGCTGCTCGACTACGGCGGCGGCTCGGCCAGCGGCCGACCCATCCGCGCCGTGCAGGTCGGCGGCCCGCTGGGCGCCTACGTGCCGGAATCCCAGTTCGACGTGCCCCTCGACTACGAGGCTTATGCGGCGATGGGCGCGATGATCGGCCACGGCGGGCTGGTCGCCTTCGACGACACGGCCGACATGGCCAGGCTGGCCCGCTACGCGATGGAGTTCTGCGCCACGGAATCCTGCGGCAAATGCACGCCGTGCCGCATCGGCTCGACGCGCGGCGTGGAGGTCATCGACCGCATCATCGCCGACGAGAACAGGGACGCCAACCTGGCCCTCCTCGACAGCCTGTGCGACACCATGCTCAACGGCTCCCTGTGTGCGCTGGGCGGCATGGCCCCCTACCCCGTCAAATCCGCCCTCACCCATTTCCCGCAGGATTTCGGCATCGCGCCGGTCACTGCCGAGTAAGGAACACCCCATGTCCCTGCCCCGCGAAACCGACTTCGGCACGCCAGCCCGCGAATCCGACACCCCGGTCAGCCTCCTCATCGACGGCCAGCCGGTCTGCGTGCCCGCCGGCACCAGCATCATGCGCGCCGCCGGCCAGTCCGGCTGTTCCATCCCCAAGCTGTGCGCCACCGACAGCCTGGAACCCTTCGGCTCCTGCCGCCTGTGCCTGGTGGAAGTCGAAGGCCGCAAGGGCTTCCCGGCCTCGTGCACGACGCCCGTCGAAGCGGGCATGGTCGTCCGCACCCAGACGCCCAAGCTGGCCGAGCTGCGCCGCAACGTGATGGAGCTCTACATCTCCGACCACCCGCTGGACTGCCTGACCTGCTCCGCCAACGGCAACTGCGAGCTGCAGGACATGGCCGGCGTCGTCGGCCTGCGCGAGGTGCGCTACGGCTTCAAGGGCGAGAACCACTTCAGCGAGCCCTGCAAGGACGAGTCCAACCCCTACTTCAGCTACGACCCGGCCAAGTGCATCGTCTGCAACCGCTGCGTGCGGGCCTGCGAGGAAACCCAGGGGACCTTCGCACTGACGATCTCCGGCCGCGGCTTCGACTCCCGCGTGTCGCCGGGCCAGGACCAGCCCTTCATGGGCTCCGAATGCGTGTCCTGCGGCGCCTGCGTGAATGCCTGCCCGACCGCCACGCTGATGGAGAAATCGGTGATCGAACTCGGCCAGGCCGAGCGCAGCGTCACCACCACCTGCGCCTATTGCGGCGTCGGCTGCTCCTTCAAGGCCGAGGTCAAGGGCAACCAGGTGGTGCGCATGGTGCCGGCCAAGGACGGCGGTGCCAACCAGGGCCACGCCTGCGTGAAGGGCCGCTTCGCCTGGGGCTACGCGACCCACGCCGACCGCATCACCACGCCGATGATCCGGCCCAGCATCGACGCACCGTGGCAGAAGGTCAGCTGGGACGAGGCGCTGACCTACGCCGCCGGCGAGTTCAAGCGCATCCAGGCCAAGTATGGCCGCGGTGCAGTGGGCGGCATCACGTCCAGCCGCTGCACCAACGAAGAGACCTACCTGGTCCAGAAGCTGGTCCGTACCGCCTTCGGCAACAACAACGTGGACACCTGCGCCCGCGTCTGCCATTCGCCGACCGGTTACGGCCTCAAGCAGACCTTGGGCGAATCCGCCGGCACCCAGGATTTCGCGTCGGTGCTGAAGGCCGACGTGGTGATGGTGATCGGCGCCAACCCCACCGACGGCCACCCGGTGTTCGGCTCGCTGCTGAAGAAACGCATCCGCCAGGGCGCCCGCCTGATCGTCGTCGATCCGCGCGCCATCGACCTGGTGCGCACCCCCCACGTGGCCGCCGCCCATCACCTCAAGCTGCGCCCCGGCACCAATGTGGCGATGGTGAACGCGCTGGCCCACACCATCGTCACCGAAGGCCTGGTGGACGACGCCTACGTGGCCGAGCGCTGCGAGCAGGAAGCCTTTGAAGCCTGGCGCGAATTCGTGTCCCTTCCGGAAAACTCCCCGGAAGCGGCGGAGCCCATCACCGGCGTGCCGGCGGCCGACATCCGCGCTGCCGCCCGCCTGTACGCCCAGGCAGGCAACGGGGCGATCTACTACGGCCTCGGCGTTACCGAACACAGCCAGGGCTCGACGACCGTGATGGGCATCGCCAATCTGGCGATGGCCACCGGCAACGTCGGCCGGCCCGGCGTCGGCGTCAATCCGCTGCGCGGCCAGAACAACGTGCAGGGCAGCTGCGACATGGGTTCCTTCCCGCATGAGCTGCCCGGCTACCGCCACGTGTCGGACGCCACCACCCGCGCCCTCTTCGAAGACGCCTGGCAGGTCCGCATCGATCCGGAGCCCGGCCTGCGCATTCCCAACATGTTCAACGCGGCGCTGGATGGCAGCTTCAAGGGCATGTACATCCAGGGCGAAGACATCGTGCAGTCCGACCCCAACACCCAGCACGTGGAAGCCGCCATGGCGCAGATGGAGTGCGTGGTGGTGCAGGACCTGTTCCTCAACGAAACCGCCAAGTGGGCCCACGTCTTCCTGCCCGGCTCCAGCTTCCTCGAAAAGGACGGCACCTTCACCAATGCCGAGCGGCGCATCTCCCGCGTGCGCAAGGTGATGCCGCCGCTGGCCGGCAAGGCGGACTGGGAAGCCACGCTGGCGCTCGCCGCGGCACTGGGCTACCCGATGCACTACGCCCACCCGTCCGAGATCATGGACGAGATCGCCCGCCTGACGCCCAGCTTCCACGGCGTCAGCTACGACCTGCTGGAACGCAAGGGCAGCATCCAGTGGCCGTGCAACGAGGCTGCGCCTGACGGCACGCCGACGATGCACGTGGGCGGCTTCGTCCGCGGCAAGGGGCGCTTCATGCTGACTGCCTTCGTGCCGACCACCGAGAAGGTCACCCGGCGCTTCCCGCTGATCCTCACCACGGGTCGCATCCTCAGCCAGTACAACGTCGGCGCCCAGACCCGGCGCACCGCCAACGTGGCCTGGCACGACGAGGACCGGCTGGAGATCCACCCGGTGGACGCCGAAGACCGGGGCATCCGGGATGGCGACTGGGTCGGCATCGCCAGCCGGGCCGGCGAGACGGTGCTGCGTGCCACCATTACCGAGCGCATGCAGCCAGGCGTGGTCTACACCACCTTCCACTTTCCGGAGTCCGGCGCCAACGTGATCACCACCGACAACTCGGACTGGGCCACCAACTGCCCGGAGTACAAGGTCACCGCCGTGCAGGTCAGCCTGTGCACGCAGCCTTCCGACTGGCAGCAGCGTTTCGCCCGCCGCCGCGACGAGCAGCTCGAACTACTACGCCGCGCCACTTCCACGACCGACTGACACACCGGACTACATCCCCGGCCGTAAAAACCACGAGGCCCGCAGATCCCCTCCTTTCGGAAGGGTTCTGCGGGCCTCGCCACGCCACCGGCCGGAACGCGAGGTCCGACCGGTTCAGTTCAGGACTGAAGCGGCAGGACGCGGATTACTTGTCCTTGTGGTTGAAGTCCACGCGACGGTTCTCGGCGTAGCACTTCTCTTCGTGACAATCGGCGCGGGGCTTCTCGGAACCGAAGCTGACGGCTTCCAGGCGGGCGTCGGACAGGCCCATCGTGACCAGCGCCTTGCGCACGGCTTCGGCACGCTTCTGGCCGAGGGCCAGGTTGTACTCGCGGCTGCCGCGTTCATCGGCGTTGCCTTCGATGCTGATCACGTCGCTGGCGTGGGCGTTGGTGAAGGCAGCCTGGTTCTTGAGCACGTCGGCGTACTTGGCTTCGACGTTGAACTTGTCGAAAGCGAAATAAACGCTCTGCTTGCCCAGCGCCGCGCGCTCTTCAGCAATCTTGCGAGCTTCGAGTTCAGCGGCGGACAGACCTTGCGCGGGGGCCGGAGCCGGAACAGCCTTGGACGCCTCAGCCACCGGTTGCTCGGTGGTGGCGGCGGTCTTCGGCGCGTTCGACGAGCAGGCGGCCAGCACGGCGGCGGCCAGTACGGTCAACAGGGCGGACTTTTTCATGAACTACAGGCTCCTCTGGGGTGGGTGGGTTTCAAGGTCGCTGAATATAGTGAGGCCGCGATGCTTGCGCAAGTTGGGGCGCCCACTTATAGGGATCAGCTGCAGCAAAAGTGATGTTTTTACGCACGATATGGACCATATTCAACAGATGCGGCAACATCGGCGCCCCGTCCATGGTCGCCCGACAATTCCTTCATGAGCCTGACAGTCTCGCCCGTCCTGCGTCTGCGGTTGTTGTCCCTTCTCGCTACCGCCAGCCTGATCGGCTGCCAGGCCATTGCTGCAACGCCAGACGATGTTGTACCCGTGCCGCCGGAAAGCACCGACAAGCCTCGTCCGCAGTCACAGCATTCCGGTTGGTCGAACATCGTGGCTACGCTCGGAGAGCGTGCGCGCGCCCTGAACATTCCATTCCGTACCAGCGAGAGTCCCGACAGCATCGACTTGTTCCTGGACACCCGGAGCACCTTCCTCGACGATGGACGGGAGCTCTCGCCGGAGTTCACGGCCCTGCTGGTGGAGACCGTCAGCCTGCTGCAGACCATACCGGCGGCCCAGATCCGGATCGCCGGCTTCGGCGAATTTCCGGCCACCCGCTACAACCCCGTCACGCTTGGACTGCGGGTTCGCCGCCTGCGAAGCGTACTGGCCAATGAAGGTTTTCCCGTCCGTCAGATCCGCGCCCTGGTCAAGGACCATCAGACCTTCACCGGTCCGGATTTTCTCGCTGGTCTGACACGGACCGGGCGCATCATCGAACTTCGGATTTCTCCCCGTTGAGCGGTTTGCCTTCCAGCCGCAGGATGCCCAGCGCCTTGAGGATGTACTTCTCGTAGATCGGCTCGGACGTGCCGGCCTTCACCTTGTGCAGGAAGTACTTCTCGAAGGCGACCTTGGCCAGATGGACCCACTTGCCCTTGCGGAACCAGTTGACGTTGCGCGGCGGCAATTGCGGCAAGGCGACGAAAGCGGCGCCACTGTCGCCCATGTCCGCAAGGCAAATCGCGTTCCACGTACCCTTGGCGGTCGCTTCCTTCCCTTCCAGATCGGCGGCGATGTTGTCCACGATCGCCGTGACCATCGTCTCGATCATGTAGCCGGTCTTCGGCGCACCGGTTGCCACTGGGGTCACCTCCACCGGCGGAATGGCCACGCACACGCCCGCCGCGAAGATGTTGCGGTACGCGCGGCTGCGCTGATGCTCGTCGATCAACACGAAGCCCCGCGGATTGCACAGCCCTTCCACGCCGGCCACCGCATCCACGCCCTTGAAGGCCGGCAACATCATCGCGTAGCGGAACCGCAGCTCATGATCCCGCAGCGGGTTGCCCAGACCGTCGAGCTCCGTCGTATGCAACAGGCCCGGTTCCACGCGGGTCGTCTTCGCGTTCGTCACCCACTTGATGTCATGGTTACGGAACTCGCTTTCCAGCATGGACTTGGAATCGCCGACGCCGCCCAGGCCCAGGTGACCGATGTAGGGCTCGCTGGTCACGAAGGTGATCGGCACCTTGTGGCGCAGCTTGCGGCGGCGCAGGTCGGCATCGAGGATGAAGGCGAACTCGTAGGCCGGCCCGAAGCAGCTGGCGCCGGGCATCGCGCCAACGATCACCGGGCCGGGGTTGTGCAGGAAGTCCTGGTAAGCCGCGTGGGCCCGCTCGGCGTGGTCGGTCGTACAGATCGAGTGGGTGTGTCCGTCGACCGGCCCGGCACCGGGCACCTCCTCGAAGGCCAGCCGGGGGCCGGTCGTCAGCACCAGATAGTCGTATTCGAGCGTGCCGCCATCGACCAGTTGCAGCGTGTTTTGCGCCGGCTGCACCGCGGCGACAGCCTTCGCTACGAAGGCGATGCCCTTCTTCTCGAGATGGGGACGCAGCGGCACGGTGATCGCGTCCCGCGTGCGTGTGCCCACCGCGACCCACGGGTTGGAAGGAACGAACTGGAAGTAGTCGCTCGCATTGACGAGCGTGACTTCATGCCCCTTGCCCAGCTGGGCTTTCAGCTCATAAGCCGCGGGTACTCCACCGATGCCCGCACCGACGACAACGATCCTGGCCATGTGTCTCCTCCTCGTGGGATGGGTTACAATTAAAATATTAGTATTTTCTAATATTAAACCCAAACCAGAAGCGAAAACCACGTTCACGCACTTCAGGCGCGAACGTCAGTCACGCAAGCCTTTGCGAGGAAACCATGAAATCAGCCCACGACCTGGTTGCTGCCGCCAAGCAGCGGATCACGGAAATCGAGATGAGCAAGGCCGACGCGGCCATCCGCGACGCCAACATCCTGCTGGATGTGCGCGAGCCCGACGAATACGCCGGCGGGCACATCCCCGGCGCCATCAACATCCCGCGCGGCATGCTGGAATTCCGCATGAGCGCAGCACCGGAGCTCACCGCCCGCGACCTGCAGATTATGCTGTATTGCAAGACCGGCGGACGCGCAGCGTTGGCCGCCGCCACGCTGCTCGACATGGGCTACCTGAAGGTCGAGTCGCTCGCTGGGGGCTTCGATTCCTGGGCCGCCGCCGGCCACCCGGTGGCGCGGCCCCAATTGCCGGATTTCGAATAGGCGATGCAGTGGCCCGGCTGTCCGGGCCACCTCCATCAGGCAGCCGCCGCGCAGCCGCGCCGGGCCAATGACACCTTCGAGCCGCAGGCCCGGCCGATTTCGCTGCAGATCCACCAGGCGGTGTCCACCAGCGCATCAAGCTGGATGCCGGTCTCGATACCGAGGCCGTCGAGCATGTACACCACGTCCTCGGTCGCCACGTTGCCGGACGCACCCACTGCGTACGGACAGCCGCCAAGGCCGGCGATCGAGGTGTCGAAGGTCGCCACGCCGGCCTCCAACGACGCGTAGATGTTGGCCAGCGCCTGCCCGTAGGTGTCGTGGTAATGGCCGGCCAGCTTGTCCATCGGCACCCTCCGGGCCACCGCATCGAGCATGCGGCGCGTCTTGCCCGGCGTGCCGGTGCCGATGGTGTCGCCGAGGCTGACCTCGTAGCAGCCCATTTCATACAGCCGCGCCGCCACGTCGGCCACCGCCTCCGGTGCCACCTCGCCCTCGTAGGGGCAGCCCAGCACGCAGGACACGTAGCCGCGCACCCGCACATCGGCGGCACGGGCCGCCTCCAGTACCGGCACGAAGCGCTCCAGCGATTCGGCGACCGAACAGTTGATGTTCTTGCGGCTGAAGGATTCGGACGCCGCGGCGAATACTGCGACCTCCTTCACCCCTGCCGCCAGCGCCGCCTCGAAGCCCTTCAGGTTGGGCGTCAGCACCGGGTAGTCGACGCCGGGCAGGCGCACGATGCGCGCCATCACCTCGGCGTTGTCACCCATCTGCGGCACCCACTTGGGCGACACGAAGGCAGTCGCCTCGATGGCCTTGAGGCCGGCTGCGCCAAGGCGGGCGATCAGCTCGACCTTGGTGTCGGTACTGACGAGCTTCTTCTCGTTCTGCAGGCCGTCGCGGGGCCCGACTTCGACGATGCGTACGCGCTGGGGCAGATTCATGGTTTCCTTTCTTTTATCAGGCTGTCGCAGCCTCATCGAGGCCGAGGGTCTGCTTCATTTTCTCGCGGATCTGGAATTTCTGGATCTTTCCGGTCACCGTCATCGGAAAACTGTCCACGAAGCAGATATAGCGCGGGATCTTGTAATGAGCGATCTGCCCCTGGCAGAAGGCGCGCACGTCCTCTTCCGTCAGGCGCTCCCCTTCCCGCACGATGATCCACGCGCACAGCTCCTCGCCGTACTTTTTGTCCGGCACGCCGACCACCTGCACGTCCAGCACCTTCGGGTGGCGGTACAGGAACTCCTCGATCTCCCGCGGGTAGATGTTCTCGCCGCCGCGGATCACCATGTCCTTGCTGCGCCCGACGATGTTGCAGAAGCCTTCCTCGTCCAGCGTCGCGATGTCGCCGGTGTGCATCCAGCCGGCCTTGTCGATGGCTTCGGCGGTCTTCGTGTCGTCGCCCCAGTAACCGAGCATCACCGAATAGCCGCGGGTACACAGCTCGCCGGGCGTGCCGCGAGGCACGATGCGGCCGTCGCTATCGACGATCTTCACCTCGCAATGGGGCTGCACGCGGCCAACGGTGGACACGCGCCGCTCAATGCTGTCGTCGGTGGCGCTCTGGAAGCTGACCGGCGAGGTTTCGGTCATGCCGTAGGCGATGGTCACCTGGCTCATGTTCATGCGCTCGATGACCCGCTTCATCACCTCGATCGGGCACGGGCTGCCGGCCATGATGCCGGTACGCAGGCTGGACAGGTCGAAGCGCGCGAACTCCGGGTGGTCGAGCTGGGCGATGAACATCGTCGGCACGCCGTAGCTGGCGGTGCACTTTTCGTCCGCCACCGTCTGCAATACCGCCAACGGCTCGAAGGCCTCCGCCGGATAGACCATCGTCGCGCCGTGGGTCAGGCAGCCCAGATTGCCCATCACCATGCCGAAGCAGTGGTACAGCGGCACCGGGATGCACACCCGGTCGCCCGGCACCAGGCGGATCGCCTCGCCAACGAAATAGCCGTTGTTGAGGATGTTGTGGTGAGACAGCGTGGCGCCCTTGGGATTGCCGGTCGTCCCCGACGTGAACTGGATGTTGATCGGATCGTCGAACTGCAGGCACTCGCCCAGTTCCTCCAGCTCCGCCAGCTCGTCACGGCTCGGCGTCGCGCACAGGCTGTCGAAGTTGAGCATGCCCGGCGTGTGCTCGGTGCCCAGGCGGATGACGATCTCCAGGCTCGGCAGCTTGTGGGCGCGCAGCAGGCCCGGCTCGCAATGGCCCAGCTCCGGCGCCAGATCGGCCAGCATTTCCAGGTAGCTGCTGCTCTTGAAGGACGGCGACAGGATCAGCGCACGGCAGCCGACCTTGTTCAGCGCGTACTCCAGTTCGCTGCGCCGGTAAGCCGGGTTGATGTTCACCAGCACCAGGCCGGCCTTGGCGGTCGCGAACTGGGTCAGCGTCCATTCCAGCCGGTTCTGGGACCAGATACCGATCCGCTCCCCAGGTTGCAGGCCCAGGCGACGCAGGCCGCAGGCCAGCGCATCGACTTTGAGGCGCAGCTCCGCATAACTCAGGCGCACGTTCTGGTGACGCACCACCAGCGCCTCCCGCTCGGCGTGCAGGGCGCAGGCCAGGTCGAAATGGCGGCCAATCGTCTGGCCGATCAGGGCTCTGTTCGATGCTCCGTGGACGTAGCTCAGCGCGTTCATGGGTCTCCTCACATCTTGGTTGTGGATTGCTGCGTTCCGCTCCCGTCTGTGCGGGCTGGCGGATTGGATCTGTCGGGGCGCAGGAACGCCCCCCGGGGGAATGATGCCCAGCAGGCGGGGGCGATCTATGTCGCCCCTCGCCGTGTTGTCTTACTCGGCAGCCGCCTCGAACTCCACCAGCTCCGCGCCATCGCCCACCTGGTCGCCGACGGCGAAGCGGAAGGCCTTGATCAGGCCGGCGGACGGTGCGGTGATGGTGTGCTCCATCTTCATCGCCTCGAGGATCAGCAGCGGTGCGCCCTTGGCCACCGTGGTGCCGGCCTCGGCCAGTAGCGCGATGACCTTGCCGGGCATCGGCGCCAGCAGGCCGCCTTCGGCACCGCCGCCTTCGCCGCTGTGGTGCAGCGGGTCCACCGCGGCAAACTGCCAGGTGTGGCCGTGCCCGAAGACGTGGCGACGCTCGCCAGCCACCACCACCGTCGCGGTGGTGCGCAGGCCGTCGAACTCGGCCCGCAGCAGGCCGCGCGGGTTGAGGCTGCCGCTCACCGCGCTCGTCACGTCATCCAGCGTGATGTCGAAGCGCTCGCCATGGGCCGCCACGCGCAGGGTCTTCTGCACGTCGCCGAAGCGGAACATCAGGTTGCGGGCCGCCGGCGCGTTCATGCGCCAGCCGTCACGCCGGTGCCACGGCGACGCCGGCTCGGGGTGCCGTGCGGCCATTGCCGCAGCGCGCTGGCGTTCGCGCAGCAGCTCGGCCAGCGCCACGGCCAGCCAGGCTTCGCAGGTCGGCTGCTGCTGCTCCGGGAAGAGATAGTCCTTCTCCCGCTCGATCAGGCCGGTGTCCAGGTCCGCGTTGGCGAAGGCCGGGCAGGCCGTCAGGCGGGACAGGAACTCGATGTTGTTGGCCACGCCGACGACGCGGTATTCGGCCAGCGCCTGCAGCATGCGCGCCAGCGCCCGGTCGCGGTTCACGTCCCAGACGATCAGCTTGGCGATCATCGGATCGTAGAAAGGCGAGATCTCGTCGCCCTCCTCCACGCCGGTATCCACGCGCACGTGCATGCCCTCTTCCGGCGGCGCCAGATGCAGCAGCTTGCCGGTGGAAGGCAGGAAGCCCTTGGACGGATCTTCCGCGTAGATGCGTGCCTCCAGCGCGTGGCCGTTAATGGCCAGCTGCTCCTGGGCCAGCGGCAAGGGCTCGCCGGACGCCACGCGGAGCTGCCACTCGACCAGGTCGAGGCCGGTGATCATCTCGGTCACCGGATGTTCCACCTGCAGGCGGGTGTTCATCTCCATGAAGTAGAAGGTGCCGTCCTGGTTGGCGATGAATTCCACCGTGCCGGCGCCCACGTAGCCCACCGCCCGCGCCGCATCCACCGCAGCCTTGCCCATCGCCGCGCGGCGCTCCGGCGGCATGCCCGGCGCCGGCGCTTCTTCGAGCACCTTCTGGTGGCGGCGCTGCACGGAGCAGTCCCGCTCGAACAGATAGACGTAGTTGCCCAGGGTGTCGCCGAAAACCTGGATTTCGATGTGGCGCGGCCGGGTCAGGTATTTCTCGACCAACACATGGTCGCTGCCGAAGCTGGACGCAGCCTCGCGCTTGCAGGACGCCAGCGCGTCGAGGAAGTCCTCGCTGCGCTCCACCAGCCGCATGCCCTTGCCGCCACCGCCGGCGGCAGCCTTGATCAGCACCGGATAGCCGATGGCGTCCGCCTGTACGTTGAGGAAACCCGGCTCCTGATTGTCACCGTGGTAGCCGGGGGTCAGCGGCACCTGGGCCTTTTCCATCAGCTTCTTGGCTTCCGACTTGGAGCCCATCGCACGGATCGCCGACACCGGTGGCCCGATGAAGACGATGCCGGCCTGCTCGCAGGCATGGCAGAAGTCCTCGTTCTCCGACAGGAAACCATAGCCCGGATGGATCGCCTGGGCGCCGGTCTGCTTCGCGGCGTCGATGATCCGCTCGATGACCAGGTAGCTCTCCCGCGCCGCCGCCGGCCCGATCAGCACCGCCTCGTCGGCCAGGCGCACATGGCGCGCGCCGGCATCCGCCTCGGAATACACCGCCACCGTCTTGATGCCGAGCCGCCGCGCCGTCTTGATGACGCGGCAGGCGATCTCTCCTCTATTAGCGATGAGGATCTTGTTGAACATGCTGTCTCCCTTCTTATTGTTTATCCGCGATCCACGCCGCCGGACGCTTGTCGAGGAAAGCGGCGAGGCCTTCGCGGGCTTCCGGCGTGGCGCGCAGGCTGGCGATGCGGCGGGCGGTGTCTTCGACCAGGGCGTCATCGACGGGCTTGTCGGCCACCGCGCGGATCAGATCCTTGGCGGCGCCCTGGGACAGCGGCCCGCCCTGCAGCAGCGCGGTGACGATCTCACCGACCTTGGCGTCGAGCGCATCGGCCGGCACTGCCTCGTGGGCGAGGCCCAGTTCATAAGCCCGTGTCGCGGAGATCCGCTCGGCGCTCTGGAAATAGCGGTAAGCCTGGCGCGCACCGATGGCGCGCAGCACGTAGGGGCTGATGGCCGACGGGATGATCCCGAACTTCACTTCGGACGTGGCGAACACCGCGCCCTCGCCGGCCACGCAGATGTCGCAGGCGGCAGCCAAGCCCATGCCGCCGCCGAGGGCCGCGCCATGCACGCGGGCCAGCGTGGGTTTGCGCATCTCGGCAAGCACCCGCAGCATGCCGGCCAGGCGCCGCGCATCGGCGAGGTTCTCGTCGACCGTGGCCGCGCCGGCGCGCTTCATCCAGTTGAGGTCGGCGCCCGCCGAGAAGCTCTTGCCGCGCCCGGCGAGCACCACCACGCGCACGCTGGCGTCCGCGTCGAGGGCCTGGCAGGCGGCGGTGAGCTCAAAGATGAGCTGCTCGTTGAAGGCGTTATGCACCTCCGGGCGGTTCATCCAGATCGTCGCGACGGCACCGTCGCGGAGGATTTCCAGCGTCTCGTACATGGCGGCCCCTTACATCCGGAACACGCCGAAGCGGGTCGGCTGGATCGGTGCATTGAGGCTGGCCGACAGGGACAGGCCGAGCACGCGGCGGGTCTGGGCCGGATCGACGACGCCGTCGTCCCACAAACGGGCGGTGGCGTAGTACGGATGGCCCTGGTCCTCGTACTGCTGGCGGATCGGAGACTTGAAAGCTTCCTCCTCGTCGCGGCTCCAGCTGCCGCCCTTGGCCTCGATGCCCTCGCGGCGCACGGTGGACAGCACGCTGGCCGCCTGCTCGCCACCCATCACCGAGATGCGGCTGTTCGGCCACATCCACAGGAAGCGCGGGCTGTAGGCCCGGCCGCACATGCCGTAGTTGCCGGCGCCGAAGCTGCCGCCGATCAGCACCGTGAGCTTGGGCACCTGCGCCGTGGCGACGGCGGTGACCATCTTGGCGCCGTCCTTGGCGATGCCGCCGTTTTCGTACTTGCGGCCGACCATGAAGCCGGTGATGTTCTGCAGGAAGACCAGCGGCACGCCGCGCTGGGCGCACAGCTCGATGAAGTGGGCGCCCTTCTGGGCCGACTCGCCGAACAGGATGCCGTTGTTGGCGACGATGCCCACCGGCATGCCGTAGAGGTGGGCGAAGCCGGTGACCAGCGTGGTGCCGTAGCGGGCCTTGAACTCGTCGAAGCGCGAGCCATCGACGATGCGGGCGATCACCTCGCGCACGTCGTAGGGCTTGCGGGTGTCGGTGGGGATGATCCCGTAGATCTCGGCCGGGTCGTACAGCGGCTCTTCCGCATCGGCGAGCTTGAGGTCCGTCGGCTTCGTGCGGTTCAGCGTGCCGACGATGCGCCGCGCGATGTGCAGCGCGTGGGTGTCATTCTCGGCCAGATGGTCGGCCACGCCGGAGATACGCGTATGCACGTCGCCGCCGCCCAGGTCTTCGGCCGTCACCACCTCGCCGGTGGCCGCCTTCACCAGCGGCGGGCCGCCGAGGAAGATGGTGCCCTGGTTCTTGACGATGATGGTCTCGTCGCTCATCGCCGGCACATAGGCGCCGCCGGCGGTGCATGAGCCCATCACCACCGCGATCTGCGGAATGCCCTCGGCTGACATGTTGGCCTGGTTGAAGAAGATCCGCCCGAAGTGGTCCCGGTCCGGAAACACTTCGTCCTGCTTGGGCAGGAAGGCGCCGCCGGAATCCACCAGATAGAGGCACGGCAGCTTGTTCTGCTGGGCGATCTCCTGGGCCCGCAGGTGCTTCTTCACCGTCATCGGGTAATAGGTGCCGCCCTTCACGGTGGCGTCGTTGGCAACGATCATGCATTCCACGCCGCTGACCCGGCCGATGCCGGCGATCACCCCGGCCGACGGCGCGTCGCCGCCGTACATGCCGTAGGCGGCCAACTGGCCGATCTCGAGGAAGGCCGTGCCCGGATCGAGGAGGTGATCCACCCGGTCGCGGGGCAGCAGCTTGCCGCGGGCCACGTGCTTGGCGCGGGCCGCTTCGCCGCCGCCGAGAGACACCTGGCCGGCCTTGTCGCGCAGGTCGGCGACGATGCGCCCCATGGCTTCCGCGTTGGCCTGGAATTCCGGCGAGCGGGGATTGATGCTGGATTTGATGACGGTCATCGCTGCAGCTCCGTTCAGGCCGTTTCGGAGAACAGTTCGCGACCGATCAGCATGCGGCGGATCTCGCTGGTGCCGGCGCCGATCTCGTACAGCTTGGCGTCGCGCCACAGGCGGCCGGTGGCGTAGTCGTTGGTGTAGCCGACGCCGCCGAGGGTCTGGATCGCCTCGCCGGCCATCCAGGTGGCCTTCTCGGCGGAATACAGGATCGCCCCGGCCGCGTCCTTGCGCAGCGTGCGCGCGTGGTCGGCCTTGTCGCAGGCCTGGCCCACCGCATACACGTAGGCGCGGGTCGCCATCCAGGTGGAGTACATGTCGGCCAGCTTGCCCTGCATCAGCTGGAACTCGCCGATGCTCTGGCCGAACTGCTTGCGCTCGTGCAGATAGGGCACCACTTCGTCCATACAAGCCGCCATGATCCCCAGCGGGCCGCCGCACAGCACCGCGCGCTCGTAGTCGAGGCCGCTCATCAGCACCTTGGTGCCGTTGCCCACGCCGCCGAGCACGTTTTCTTCCGGCACTTCCACGTCGTCGAAGAACAGCGGGAAGGTGTTGGAGCCGCGCATGCCCAGCTTGTCCAGGTGGGTGCCGTGGGTGAAGCCCTTCATGCCCTTCTCGATGATGAAGGCGGTCATGCCCCTGGCGCCGGCTTCCACGTCGGTCTTGGCGTACACCACCAGCGTGTCGGCGTCGCCGCCGTTGGTGATCCACATCTTGGAGCCGTTGAGGACATAGCGGTCGCCCTTCCTGTCGGCGCGCAGCTTCATGCTCACCACGTCGGAGCCGGCGTTCGGCTCGCTCATGGCCAGTGCGCCCACGTGGTCGCCGGAGATCAGCTTGGGCAGGTATTTCTGCTTCTGCGCTTCGCTGCCGTTGCGGCGGATCTGGTTGATGCACAGGTTGGAATGCGCGCCGTAGGACAGGCCCACCGACGCCGACGCGCGGGACACCTCTTCCAGCGCGATGATGTGCGCCAGGTAGCCCATGTTGGTGCCGCCGTATTCCTCTGGTGCCGTCATGCCGTGCAGGCCCAGGTCGCCGAGCTTCTTCCACAGGTCGGCCGGAAAGAGGTTGTCCCGGTCCACGTCCGCGGCGCGCGGGGCGATCTCCTTGGCCGCAAAGGCCTGCACGGTGTCGCGCAGGGCTTCGATGGTTTCGCCGAGATGGAAGTTGAGGCTGGGGATGTTCATGGGCGGGTCTCCTCCACTGATCGTTGTCTGGCAGCACGGCGCGCGCTTGCAGCGCCTATGCCGAATGCTCGCCAGCGTACGCCGGAACGCGGTGCCGCAGGCGCCATCGAGGTTGCAAATCGTGCCACCGGCGTCGAGAATCCGCGCCATGCCCGCCAAGATCGCTCTGCCCGCTTCGCTGAACGGTGGCCGCGCCGCCACGCCGATTGCCTTCATCCGCGCCATCGTGCTCGCCTACCACCGTTATGGACGAGATCCGGCCAATGCGCTGGCCCGCGCTGAGATCGACCCACGCCTCCTCGACGACCCAACGGCGCGCGTCACCGCCGCCCAGATGGAGGTCATTTCCGGCCACGCCATGCAGGAACTCGACGATGAAGCCCTGGGCTGGTTTTCGCGCCGCCTGCCGTGGGGCAGCTACGGCATGCTATGCCGCGCGTCGATCACCTCGCCGGACCTGGGCGTCGCCCTCAAGCGCTGGTGCCGCCACCACCGCCTGCTCACCGACGACATCGCGCTGGAACTGGAAATAACACCCACCTCGGCCCGCCTGAGCATCACGCCCCAGCGCGACCTCGGCCCCATGCACGAGTTCTGCCTCGTCACCCTGCTGCGCTACGTGCTCGGCTACGCCTGTTGGGCCATCGACTCGCGCATCCCGCTGCAGGAAAGCAGCTTCCCCTTCCCCGCCCCGCCCCACGCCGACGCCTACGAACTCCTCTTCCCCGGCCCCGTGCGCTTCGACGCCCCGCAAGCCGCCATCCGCTTCGAACCCCGCTACCTCGATCTGCCCATCCGCCGCGACGAACAGGCCCTGCGCACCATGCTCCACCGCGCCCTGCCGCTGACCGTGCTGCAATACCGCCGCGACCGCCTCCTCGTCCAGGGCGTCCGCCAGTTCCTGCAAAGCGCCGGCAACCGCAGCGCGACCGCCGAACAAGTCGCCGGCCACCTGCACATCTCCGTGCGCACCCTGCACCGCCAACTCCAGGACGAAGGCGCCTCCCTGCAACAACTCAAGGACGAAACCCGCCGCGACCAAGCCATCGACCTCCTCGATCGCAGCTCCAGGTCGATCAAGCAGATCTCGGCACTGGTGGGGTTCAGTAACGAGAAGAGCTTTTCCCGCGCATTCAGGGGGTGGACGGGGCTTTCACCGCAGGCGTTTCGCGGGCGGGGGGAGCGGGGTCAAGGTTTTGTTGAGCCGGGTGGGCTTTTGGCTTGATGAGCTTCCCTCCGAGGGGAGCTGGCTTAACTCGGAGGGGAACTTTCGATGCTCTGAGGGAGGTGGGTTCAAGTTTTAGTTGAACTTGTTCAGCTTGGACTTGAAGTGGTTTCGCTCTGGGGGGAGCTGGTTCAAGTCGCGGCTTCGATGGCTCAAGTCTGAGCGAAGTGAGCTCAAGTCGGCGGAGAAAAAGTTCAGATCCGAGGGGCGAGCGGTTAAGTCGGAGTTGAACAAGTTCAAGTCTGGGGGGCAAATGTTCAAGTCGGAGGGATGTGGACTGGACCTCGCCCGCGGAAAGATGGCAAAAGCGCCGAACTCTGATCTTGTTTGCAAAATCTGAGAAATGTGAACTGTTCCGTAGCGAGCCGGTCGGTGGCCATGCGATATATTTCCCTATCACCATACATAAATGACATGAAAGCGCTGCTGCTCGCCCTTACGCTACCGGTCCTCGCTCTGATCAAAGAGCCAGCTGTCACGAAGGTCGTTAGAACTCTGAGAGTCACAAGCACGATGGCTCTTGCCAAACTGGGCGTTAGAGAAATCTCCTTCCATGACAACACCCGCGCCACATAGGAAAAGACCACAGCCGACTACTGCACGCTCTAGCTTGCACTCAGTTAAGCGGGCGTCGCTTTGATAAGGAGCGTGCCTTTATGCCAAACCATGCCTAAGACATTCAATTGAACTCAAATGGAGCCAAAACCATTCGAAAAAAATACAAACAAACCGTACCTAGTTTTCTTTTTAAATCCAAAGTGATATCTGAAAGACAAGACAAAATGGAGCTAACATTCAAAATAAAGTATGACGAAGGCGCATCTAAATTCAATGGTTTGGATATGTACTATGGCGCGCACTCTTTAGCTGCGATTTCTGAAATACTACTTTTAACTATACACGCATCCCTCCATGGAGAGGTAATCGTCCAGGCTCCATCAGCTAAGGGATTTCGATTGGTTATGAAAAAGAACCACGAAGGCTCATTGGAGCAGATCATTCAGATGTATGTGAGTGATCCAGATACTGTCGCATTGCTTGCCGACCTATCCAAGAATGGACTCTACGACGTAATAAAGTTCATTCTTAGCAGCTGCCTAGGCCTGCCATTCATTCTCTCGAACAGAAAGGCCAAGCGTCGGGTTCTTAAATTAGAGCAGGAGAACGAAGACCTTCATGAAAGACTGGAGCGAGCGCTACTAAAAGCCCATCAGCCAATTAAACACCAAGGGCTCACGGCAACGCTTTCTCTTGGAAGAACGCCTATAATTGAATTCAATGATGACACTCTGAATTTTCTGGAAACAGAAGTTGTAGAGCCTGACTGCGAAGTCATTCAAGTTGCCGTTAGCAGGTTCAATGCAAGAACAGGAACAGGCAGGCTCATCACAGACATAGATTCACCATCTCATGGATTTCGCCCCTTTAATGATCTCGATGAGTATCAAAAATCATTGATGGCAGAAAACTTGGGAAAAGTGGCTAGAAATGAATTTGAACCGCTAACAGCAATAGTTACAAAAATCAACTCTTCGAACGGGAGGCTAAAAAGATATCAGCTTCACGGCATATCAGATGTCTGAAAATATATGAATATCAAGTTATTATAAATAGGCGTTCAGCCATTCCGGCTCCGCAAGAAAAGATATAGGTGCTCCCGCTCAATAGCGTGAACACCTATACACTTCTACTTTTTGCTCAGCCAACGCACACACCTCTCCAGTGACAAGGCAGTGATTCTGCAGGCCAACTAGCCTTGTGTGTGCGCACCGCGCAGGTACTCCATGAAGGGCTAGATCCTTCTGCAATTGAGCGCCGCCGTGTGAGTTCGACGGGCACCGTGTGCCTTGGGCTTTTCGATTCATGCAGCCGCGCATAGCCGGAACGGCGGGGGGCGTCGACCAGGCAGAGGCAACTCATCGGCGGCATCGGTGCGGGCGTTTCCATGCTGGTCGTCCAAAAAACGAGAGAAGACGCCTTTTGCGAACTATCCAAAAGGGGCTACTGCACACTGTTGAGTGTGAACAGGTCTTGGTGTCATGGGATGTAGGTTGAGTATGCGGAAGAAGGGGTGACAAATAAGTGAGACTGCCCTGGGGCGAAGGCCCGCCCCAGAACGATATGGTCTGAGCTTACGTTGAGAGCCCCTGATGACCTTTGTCTTCAGATTCCGGACAGCTCTTGGCTTCAAGACAACTCAAAATGCCAAACAGCTCCTGCACTTCCATGGCCATCATGCCGCAGGCCCACATGAAGCTGTCCTGCCATTGATCATTCATCAGCCTGAACGCCTTGCCTTGCTCACCTCGCGTCATGGCCAGCAGGGCAGTCAGTTGAGCGAGCCGAGCGGTGAGTTGATCGGTGACGGTCAGCGCATTGACATTCGAATGGAGGCCATAGAGCCGATCGCTGGCGGTGAAGGTCAGGTTCGGGCTCATTGCGAAGCCTCCCTTCCCAGTTTGAATGTACGGACGAGATGAGACATGGTGAATCTCCGATGTAGCGGTATGTAACTCCGCTCCTCAGCCGCCAAGCTGGGGGGCGGAACCGTGCAGGTTGGCGGACCGGTACATCGAAACCGGCAGGGTTTCCCCTCCCGCACGGCCCGCCCATAGGGACGATGCTATGCTCCGGACACAAAAAAACCGCACGGGGCGGTCGTCCGTCGATGTAATCCGGGCCGCCAAGCCCGGCCGCTGTTGTTTGCAGCAGCCCCCGCATGATGCGCCGCGGGGCTCCGTGACGCAAGATCGGCAGTCAGCACATTCCTTCCTGCAGCGTCGGTGGCCGACTGGAAAGCCATGTCCAGGTACGCTTTCTGCATCAATGCTGTTGTATTTCTCCTGAGCAGCAGGACACCGGCAAGCGATTCCGCCAACCGGCAATTCTTACCGGCACGGAGGCAGAAAATGGACATTCGGGCCGTAGGGCAACCGATCACCGCGTCTCAGCGCCACAGCTACACCGAGACGCCCGACAGCAGTTTCTACCAGACCTTCCAGTCGGCCTTTGCGGCGGCCAAGGTCGATGCCGCTGGGGGCGCGACCGGGCCGCAGGCGGCGGGTGGCCAGGCGGGCCCCACGTCGTCCGAGGCTCTGGAGGCCATTCTCGGGCGGACCCACGCGGAGCTGTCCGCGCTGCGGGGCGTGGGCGCCGACAGCCAGGCCGTGTATGCGGGGGTGTTGAACAAGGCCTACGGTAGCGGCGGCATGGGCAACGCTCGCCAGTTCCTGGGCAGCCTGTCGGCCGAGGAACTGGACGCCGTCCGCAGGAACCACTGCCTGGCCGAGCCGATCAACGTGGCGGCGATCAGCGAGGAAGGCGCCCGCAACCTGCTGTTGCCGGAGGGCTTCAGCGTGGATCTCAATGGCGATGGCTTCGACGAGGTCGGGGCGGCCCTCACCGCCCACTTCCCGCCCGACGACGCACCCGCTGCGGTTCGGGAGGCGTGGTTTCAAGCCACTGCAGCCATGCCCGATGGCGATGCGATGACCTATGGCCTGATGATGCACGACGCCGTGTATGGCCTGCGCATCGACGGCCAGAACACGCCCTCCCCCTACAAGGCCGACGACATGGACAGCTACCGCCAGATCGTCAGCAACTTCCT
>JAFEDJ010000019.1 GCA_018241685.1 Pseudomonadota bacterium | reverse complement strand
CGAACTACTTAACGCGCCAGCACTGAAACAAACCCCACCGCTTCAGCACTGCCTCCTCACCCCGTAGCGCTTACTTCGTAACGCGCTGCAGCGAAAGAGCTGCGCATTATAAAGAATTATCAAAACTCGTCAACACTATTTGGGAAAATAATTTTCAAGATTATCCCGCGCGAGGATCAAAAGCATCTCGCACGCTATCTGCAAAAAGATTTGCAGATAGCACCATCACAAACATGAAAAGGAAAGCAGCCGCCAAGCTCCACCAGACCATCGGCTCCCGCGCCAACTCCATCCGGGCAGCATTGATCATTGTACCGAAGCTGATCGTACCCGGATCTACGCCAATGCCCACATAAGAGAGCACCGCCTCCGCCAACACCAAGCTGGAAAAATCCATCACCAGTGCGATCAGCACCAGATGCATGAGATTTGGTAGTACGTGGCGAAAAAGAATACTGCCTGTGGAAACACCAAAGGCGCGAGCAGCCTGTACATATTCGAGCTCACGCAGCTTCAGCGTCTCGCCCCGCAAAAGTCGACATAAGCCTGTCCAACTAGTCATCCCCAGAATTACGCACAAAGCCAGCAATCGCGCATCGGCTCTCTCCGCCGCCGTTGCAAACCAGTGCAGATGGGTATCGATCATTACCTGCATCATTAGTACAGCCGCCGCAATGAGCAGTACTCCGGGAATCGAATTGAGCACGGTGTATACATACTGGATCGCATCATCGACCCAGCCCCCGACATACCCCGCGACAACTCCAAGCAGCACGGCTAGCGGCAGAGTCACCAAGGTCGTGAGGGTACCGATGACAAGCGCAGTGCGAATGCTCTTGAGCGTCAGATAAAGCACATCTTGCCCAACCTTGTCCGTGCCAAACACATGATATTCGCCCGCCAGGGCGATTAGCGGCCCAGCAAAAACACAGACGACACCGGCGGTTGCGAGCACAGCACGCCAAGCCAGGCCCCCTCGCCCTCTCCAGATTGCCCTCCAGGCCGCACCGAGAGGTACGCTGCGAGACAGAGCAACCCACTTCACCAGGACAAGCGCCAGCACGCCCCATGAGCTTGCCGCTACTGCCAACCCAATACCAACACGTCCGAGCACATCCCCTGCGTGATCGTCTCCCGGATACTGCAACCCACTACCACCGAACCTCAATCTCGGAAACTCTCGTCGCTGCACGCCATCCGCCCCCTCGATGGTCTCTCTTGCAAAAAGGCGATAGGCAAGTGGTGCCGAGTAGGTCTTTTCCACCCTGGATCGCAGAGGCTCGGCAAGCGCATCAAAAAGGCTACGGACCTCGATCGACAATTGCTCTTTGGATCCAGTTTCTGCCCCCAGACGCGAGCGGTAATGCAAGCTATCGACCACCCCTACCAGCAGAAATAGCAGCAAAATGGTGAGAGAAGCCATCCCAACGCTACTCTCACCAACACGACGCCAAGCCGCCTGCAAAGGCTCACTCTTCCGGGCTCGGCTGATTGCCAGGGCAATACAGGCAAGCAGCCCGAACAGCAACATGTCGGTCCACAGCACGACGGGCTGAAAGGCCATCATTCCAACCTCACCCGCGGATCCACCAATGTGTACGATAAATCCGTCAATAGCAGCCCCACTATGTACAGTAGCGCTCCGATGAAGACCATCGCCCGCACGACCAGAAACTCCTGTGCATTGATTGCGTCGATTGTGTAACTCCCCAGCCCAGGTATGCCAAAAAAGGACTCCGTCAACAGGCTACCCATGAACAAGGATGGAATGACCACCACCACACCCGTCAGGATGGGGATCATTCCGTTTTTCAATACATGCCGGGACAAGGCCTGCAGTTCGGACAAGCCCTTCGCCCTGGCCGTCCTCACGTAGTCCTTTCCTACCTCCTCGAGAAAGATCGTTCTATACCAGCGGGAACTCGCCCCGATCCCTCCCACGACACCAATCAGAACTGGCAGCAGGAGAAAGCGTGAGACGTCAGCCCCCTGACCGTAGCCAGAAATAGGAACGAGATGCCAGACTTTAGAAACAAGCCACTGCCCACCAATGATGTAAAAAAGCCCCGAAATGGACATCATTCCGATGCACAGCACCCCGCCCCAAAAATCAAGGTACGACGCTCGAAAAAAAACGAGCAGCAACGCAAAGGCGACGGTCACAAACAAGCCCAACACGAAAGTCGGCAACGCAATGGCCAGCGAGGGTCCCATCCGATCGCGGATCTCGGTTGCGATATCCCGTCCGTCATCCGCCCGACCAAAATCGAAGACAAACATCCTCAAGGATTTCTCAAAGAAGACAGTTTGCGTCACCCTCCCCACACCATGGGCTTCTACATTGAACAGCAGCGGTTTGTCGTAGCCGCGCTCAACCTTCCATCTCTCAATGGCCTCTGGTGTCACGCGCTTGCCACCCAACTGCATGCGCGCCATGTCATCCGGGGTGTTCACCACGAAAAACAGGGCAAAAGTGAGTAGATTTACACCAAGAAGGATGAGCGGTGCATAAAGCAGCCGACGAACGATATAGGCGAGCATAGGCGGGCTATCCTACATGGGCGAGAGCCCGCGGAGAAACTCCATTCCGCACCTCACTCCGGCAAGCTGAACTTCAGCGCTTGGCGACGCCACCGATCAGTCCCCGTACCGCCTCCTGCAGATCGGCAGGCAACACCACGACCCGGGCGCTCTCGGACGCCCCCAGGCGCTCAAGCGATGCGATATATTTCTCCCCAAGCAGGAACAGCATCGGCGCGCTCTCGGTTCCAACCGCTGCACTTACACGCCGGATGGCTTCGGCCGACGCTTCGGCAAGCATCACCTGCGCACTGGCATCCCGCTTGGATGCTTCTAGACGCGCCTCTGCCTCCAGGATGGCCGCCTGCTTCGCTCCTTCGGCCCGAGTGACCAGCGCCTTGCGCTCCCGCTCGGCGGAGGCCTGTTGTTCCATGGCCTTCTGCATAGACGGAGACGGCTTGATGTCCTGGATCTCAACTGACTTGACCGTCAACCCCCAATCGATGGCCTCATCCGCAATGCTCTCCCGCAGGCGAGCTTTGATCTTGTCGCGGCTGGAAAGCGCCTCGTCAAGCTCCATCTCACCAATGATGGACCGCAAGGTGGTCATGATCATGTTACGGATGGCTTCCGAGAAATCCGTAACGCCATAGACTGCCTTAACCGGGTCGGTCACTTTCAGGAAGGCAATCGCATTCGTAAGGATTACTGCATTGTCCCGGGTAATAACCTCCTGCTCCTGGACATCGAGAATGATGTCCTTGGTCACAAGCTTGTAGGCTACCTGATCGAGATACGGGATGATGATGTTGAGACCCGGCTTCAAGGTCCCGAAGTACCTGCCCAAGCGCTCGACGATCCACTCCTCGCCCTGAGGCACGATACGCACCCCTTTGGCAATGGTCACCACGACAAAGACCAGAATTGCCAGCACCACGATAAACCCAGCGCTCATCACCCCCTCCTTACGTTTCTCAGCGCTTCTCCACCCTCAGGAAACTACCCTCCACGGCCACAACCTGCACGCGCTCCCCGACGGCCACGGATTCCTCGACCACACACTCCCACTCCTCGGAACCGAGCAAGGGCTTTTGAAAACGAACCCTGCCGCGCTCGAATGGAACTGCCGCTTTGGAGACCAGACCAATCTCACCAATCGCATTGCCATCCGACTGCCCAATCCGGGTTTTGTAATCACTCCGATTGAATACCCTGAACCACAGCACCACCATCGCCAGCGAGGCCAGTATCCAAAGCAACACCTGCACCGTTACACCGAGGCCGGGCCACAGAACCAACGATAGCCCAACCAGCAACGCTCCAAGGCCGAACCAGATGACGAAGAAGGCCGGCACAACCAGTTCAGCAATGACCAATGCAATGCCCAGCACGATCCAGTGCCACCACTCGAATTCCATGCCACCTCCTCGCGTTGCCGGCCATCGATGACGGACGTATCAAGACACTATCAGAGCCTCGGCATTCCTTTCCACACGATGCAGGCTGCGAACGCAAAAAAGCCGGGTTTCCCCGGCTTTTTTGCCCATCCATTGACGGCGAAACGTCAGCCCTTCTGGTGGGCAGCCAGTTTCAGCCACGTATCCACAACCGTATCCGGGTTGAGAGAGATGGTCTGGATACCTTCGTCCATCAGCCATTCCGCAAAGTCGGCGTGGTCGGACGGGCCCTGACCGCAGATGCCGACATACTTGCCGAGCTTGTTAGCGCTCTGGATGGCCATCGAGAGCAGTTGCTTGACCGCAGGATCGCGCTCGTCGAAGGAGTGCGCCACCAGACCGGAGTCGCGGTCCAGACCGAGAGTCAGCTGGGTCAGGTCGTTGGAGCCGATGGAAAAACCATCGAAGATCTCCAGGAACTGGTCAGCCAGCAGCGCGTTGGACGGGATCTCACACATCATGATCAGCTTGAGATCGTTCTCGCCCTGCTTCAGGCCGTGTTCGGCCAGCAGCTCGACGACGCCCCTGGCTTCGTCCAGATTGCGCACGAAGGGCACCATCAGCTGAACGTTGGTCAGGCCCAGCTCGTTGCGCACCTTCTTCATCGCTGCGCACTCGAGCTCGAAGCAGTCACGGAAGCTGTGGGCGATGTAGCGGGACGCGCCACGGAAGCCCAGCATGGGGTTTTCTTCTTCCGGCTCGTAGATCTCGCCGCCCAGCAGCTTGCGGTACTCGTTCGACTTGAAGTCGGACAGGCGGACGATCACGGGCTTCGGATAGAAGGCCGCGGCGATGGTGGCGACGCCTTCCACCAGCTTCTCGATGAAGAACTGCTTCGGCGTGGCATAGCCGCGGGAGCGACGGGTGATTTCGGCACGCAGACTGGCCGGCACCTGGTTGATCTCGAGGATCGCCTTCGGGTGGATGCCGATCATGTTGTTGATCACGAACTCGAGACGGGCCAGGCCGACACCGCCGTTCGGGATCTGCGCGAACTCGAAGGCCAGCTCCGGGTTGCCGACGTTCATCATGATCTTTACCGGGATGTCGGGCAGGTTGCCCATGTCGGTGGTGACCACTTCGAAGTCCAGCTTGCCGCGGTACACATAGCCAGTATCGCCTTCGGCGCAGGACACGGTGACTTCGTCGTTCTCTTCCAGCACTTCGGTGGCGTTGCCGCAACCAACGATGGCCGGGATGCCCAGCTCACGGGCGATGATCGCCGCGTGACAGGTACGGCCGCCGCGGTTGGTCACGATGGCGGAAGCGCGCTTCATCACCGGCTCCCAGTTCGGATCGGTCATGTCGGTGACGAGGATGTCGCCAGCCTTCACACGATCCATCTCGGAGGCGTCCTTGACGATGCGGACGTGGCCGGCACCGATCTTTTGGCCGATGGCGCGACCATGGGTGATGGACTTGCTGTATTGCTTGAGGCGATACTTTTCCATCACGTGGCCGGACTGCTGGCTCTTAACGGTTTCCGGACGAGCCTGCAGGATGTACAGCTTGCCGTCGTCACCGCTCTTGCCCCACTCGATGTCCATCGGACGACCGTAGTGCTTTTCGATGATGGACGCGTAGCGGCCAAGTTCCAGCACGTCTTCGTCGGTCAGCGAGTAAACATTGCGCTCGGCTTCGGCAACGTCGATGGTGCGGGTGGACTTGCCGGCTTCCTTCTTGTCGGCGAAGACCATCTTGATCAGCTTGGAGCCCAGGTTGCGGCGGATGATCGCCGGCTTGCCTTCAGCCAGGGTGGCCTTGTGAACGTAGAACTCGTCCGGATTCACGGCACCTTGCACGACGGTTTCGCCGAGGCCGTAGGAGGCGGTGATGAACACCACGCCGTCGAAGCCGGACTCGGTATCCATCGTGAACATCACGCCGGAAGCACCGATGTCGGAGCGCACCATACGCTGCACGCCAGCAGACAGCGCGACTTCAGCGTGGGTGAAGCCCTTGTGCACGCGGTAGGCGATGGCGCGGTCGTTATAGAGCGACGCGAACACTTCCTTGATGGCGTGCAGGATGTTTTCGTAGCCGTGGATGTTCAGGAAGGATTCCTGCTGGCCGGCGAAAGACGCATCGGGCAAATCTTCGGCGGTCGCGGAGGAACGCACAGCGAAGCTGCCGTCGCCTTCAGCGGTGAGCTGCTCGTAGGCGGCCTTGATCTCGGCCTCGAGGGCCGGCGGGAACGGGGTATCGACGATCCACTCGCGGATCTGGGCGCCGGTCTTTGCCAGAGCAACCACGTCATCCACGTCCAGGCTTTCGAGTGCGCCGCTGATGCGCTCCGCCAGGCCCTGATGGGACAGGAACTCGCGGTAGGCGGCTGCCGTGGTGGCAAAGCCACCGGGAACGCGTACGCTGGACGGCAGCTGGCTGATCATTTCGCCGAGGGAGGCGTTCTTGCCGCCGACCTGCTCGACATCGGACATGCGCAGCTCTTGGAAAGGAATGACGTTACGGGCCATAAAAGGACTCATCCTGGGGAGGTAATGAAGAAAGTAAATCTGGGCGACTCACGTCGTCAGGCCGTATTGTAAGTCGTTTTGTTGCCCTGCCGCATGCAGGGTTTATCCTAACCATGCCCACTTCAGGCGGAATGCATATCAGGGCAATCGGGGGGCGCCGGCGCATCCGGGGCTCAAACGGAGCCCAACGGTCAGAATGGGATAAGATGCAGACCTGCCCTCGGCCTCCCGGCCGACAAACATGTCCTTTTCCCTGTTGGCACGTTCATGACTCAGACCCGCCCCGTATTCTTCATTTCCGACGGAACAGGCATCACGGCCGAGACCCTTGGCCACAGTCTTCTCGCGCAGTTTCCGGAATCCCGTTTCCGTAATCACCGCATGCCCTTCATCGACTCCCCGGAGAAGGCCCGCGACTGCGCACTCAAGATTCGGGATGCGGCCATCGAGAGCGGCCTGCGGCCCATTGTCTTCAACACGCTGGTGGATCCGGAAGCCGTTGCCGCGCTGCGCGAAGCCGACGCGCTGTTCCTCGACCTGTTCGAGAAGTTCATCGAGCCTCTCGAGAACGAACTCGGACAGCGCTCCACCCACGCGGCCGGGCGCTTCCATGGCATTGCCGACAGCCAGGACTACAAGAAACGCATCGAGGCCATCAACTTCACGCTGGCCCACGACGACGGCGTCTCCAATACGGACCTCGCCGAGGCCGATGTGATCCTCGTTGGCGTCTCCCGCTCCGGCAAGACGCCGACCAGCCTTTACCTCGCGATGCAGTTCGGCATCAAGGCGGCCAACTATCCGCTGATTCCCGAAGATTTCGAACGCAACAAGCTGCCCGGCGAGCTTTCCCGCTTCCGCCACAAGCTGTTCGGCCTCACCATCGGCCCGGATCGCCTGTCCCAGATCCGCCAGGAGCGCCGCCCCAACAGCCGCTACGCATCGATCGACAACTGTCTGGCGGAAATCGAAGCAGCCCAGCGCATGATGAAGCGCGAAGGCATCAAGTGGCTCGACTCGACCACCAAGTCCATCGAAGAAATCTCCACCATCATCCTGCAGGAAGTGCGCATCGATCCCCTCACCTATTGAGACCGGGAATCCCCAACGGACGTCCACTGTCCAATCCATAACTACACGGAGAGCCCCCGATGAAACGTAATCGACTCGGGCGTCGCGGCGGACTGCCGCGGGACGCCGAACAATTGCTGTGGCTCGCCAACGGTCTTGCCGATTCGAGCAGCCGCGCCGAAGACCACTTCTGGGACCTGCGCCTGGCCGCCGCGGTGGATCATTTTTTGAGCGCCGAAGACGAGGACACCCTGACGACGGCCCTCGACCACCTCAGCACGGCCAGCGTCCATGCCTACGACGAACTCGCCGACATGATCGAGTCGCGGGCCGAAGGCGCCCTCAAGTCCGACGACCAGCAGGACGTGCTGCTGATCGCCGTGCCGGTGATGGCCTGGTCCCGCTACCGTATTCCGGCAGCGCCGATCGCAGCCGCCGTGATGGCCAACCTGCGCGTACAGCTCAAGGCCCACGTGCTGGCCAACGGCGTCAAGCTGGCCCTCGCCGACTTCCTGTTCAGCCCCGACCAGCTGCCGCAGGGCTACTGCGCCACCGCCGATCTGGCCACCCATATCGGCCGGGCCGCTGAGAACGACAGCGACCTGCACATCAAGACCGACAACCTGCCGGAAACCGCCCAGTTCCTGTCCGACAATCGCTACATACTCGGCGCGGTCATCGTCCCGAAGGGCGCCCCGATCTTCCGCTGGCAGGAAGAGGACTGCACCCGCGACCAGGCCCTGGAACAGTGGCGCGCCCAGGGCGGCGCCTGCATCACCCCGCTGCTCACCGGCTGCGCCTTCGAAGTCGTCCTGCCGGACGCCTACTTCGCCGCCAGCCGCGAGGCGGACAAGATGTCCCGCCCCTACTCCATCCAGGCTTCGGTCGCCTTTCTCAGCACTACGATGGACGCGCCGGCCGCCAGTCTGCGTGCTGTCGTAGCGCCCTTCTTCGAGCGCCAGGTGGAGGAGTTCCGCATCGGCTTCACCCTGCGCGGGCAAAACGACGTGGTGCACGGCGTGGTGTGGCCACTTCTCGGCGCCGAGGACGAGAGCGTCGAAACCCTGGGCCAGATCGAGGCCACACTGCGTGCCTGCGGCATCACCGACATCCTGACCCTCGACAACGAGTTCCCGATGGAATACTGCGACGACTGCGGCGCCCCCATGTACCCCTCGCCCGAAGGCGAAGCCGTACATGCCGAACTGCCAGAGGAGCAGGCCGAGCAGATGCCCAAGCACCTGCACTGACCGCCCACCCGACGGGTGGGAACCTTCCCGCTCGTCGGACGCTCCATCCGGCATCCCCCACCGGAGACATCCATGAGCCACAAGATCGAAAAGACCGACGCCGAATGGCGCGCCCAGTTGTCCCCCGAGGAATACGTCGTCACTCGCCAGAAGGGCACCGAGCGCGCCTTTACAGGCCGTTACTGGGACTGCCACGAACAGGGCAAGTACGTGTGCACCTGCTGCGGCGCCGACCTGTTCTCGTCCGAGCACAAGTACGACTCCGGCTGCGGCTGGCCGAGCTTCCATACCGCGGCAGCCCCGGAGAACGTCGAAGAGGCCGAGGACCGCAGCCACTTCATGCTGCGCACCGAAGTGTTGTGCCACAACTGCGGGGCGCACCTCGGGCATGTATTCGAAGATGGCCCGGCCCCCACCGGGCTGCGCTACTGCATCAACTCCGTCTCGGTAAAGCTCGAGCAGGACAGCTGATCAGGCACGCATCGCCGAGTAGGTGTGGGACAGGAAATCGCGCCGGTACAAGACCAGCACGATGAAGCTCGTCACCGCGAAGAACAGCCATGGGTGTACGAACCAGAACACCGCGGCCAGGCCGAAGTAATAGGCCCGGATGCCGCGGTTGAACTCATCCCCCGCCAGGGAGTTCACCTTGGCGAAGCGCTGCACGTCCTCTTCCGTGCCCTCCCCCGGCGGCGGCGCCGCACCGATCAGGATGGACAGCATGTTGAACTGCCGCAGCGACCAGGTGAACTTGAAGTAGGCCACCACGAAGACCATCAGCAGCAGCAATAGCTTGACCTCCCACACCTCCCGCGACACATGCCGGGCAAACGGCAGGTCGGACGCAGCATCGATCAGCTTGTCCATCGTGCCGAGCAGCGCCAGCAATCCGGCGATCACGTAGATCGTGGTGTTGGCGTAGAAGGACACGTTCTGCATCAGGTTGCCGACCAGCCCGGAGTCCGCCACACGCACCTCGCGGCGCAACATCTGCCGGCCCCATTCCAGACGGAAGGCGTGGCTGGCCCCCATCAGGCCGCGCATCGTGCCGCCAGGGCCGTGCTCGACGAGCCAGCCGTAACCGGTCCAGCAGAAGATGAACCAGCTCACCGCGATCCAATCCACGACGCTGAAGGCCGTCAACCACGCGCCCTGCATCAACACGCCTCCAGCAGGAAGTCACGGATCGGCGCGATCTGGGCCGGATCCATCAGGGTCGGCGCATGGCCCACATCCGGAATCTCGACAACCCGCGCCCGCGGGCCCCGTACGCCCATCTGGCGTGCAGTATCCGGCAACAACAGGTCGGAATCCGCCCCGCGCAGGACCAGCGTGGGGCAGCCGATGGCTTCATAGATCGGCCACAGATTCACATCCGCCATCTGCGGGTCGCGGAAAGCATCTCCGATCGCCGGGTCGTAACGCATCGCCCAGCCCCCATCCACCTGTTTGACGGACGGTTCGGTCAGATGACGCCACTGAGCGTCGCTGAGGTGTCCGAAGGGCGCACTGACCGCCCGCACGTAGGCCTCGGCTGTCTCGTAGCTGGGGAAGACCGGTGCCTGCCCCACATATTGCCCGATGCGGAGCAGGGACTCCGCGGGCAGAACCGGCCCCACATCATTCAGCACCAAGCGTCGGATCGGATTATCCGGCAGACTGGCCAGCACCATGCCAATCAGCCCCCCCATGGACGTCCCGACCCAATGCACGGTCTCGACGTCGAGGCGGGCGACCAGCGTCACCATGTCCGCCACATAGGTCGGCAACTGGTAATCGGCCTTCACCGGCAACCAACTGCTCTGCCCGCGCCCGACCACGTCCGGACACACTACCCGATAGTGGGCGGCCAATGCACGGGCCAGATCATCGAAATCGCGTCCATTACGGGTCAGGCCATGCACGCACAACACCACACGGGGATTGTCCGGATCGCCCCATTCGGTATAGGCCATCCGGTGCAGCCCATGGGGCGAGGCGCACTGCACGCTGCGGAGCCGGGGCTCGAGGGAGAGCGTGGTGGCGGAATCGGAAGGTACGACCTGCAAGGGGGCAAGCAGGCGGCGATAAGGCTCGAAAATGCTCATGGTAAAACCCGCTTCGCTCACTGACTGATGGCCCAAGGATAACATTCACCATCGGCCATCGACCCTCATCGCCCGTGCCAATAGCGTGGAAAGGCCTCACGGGCCGCGTCCACCTGCACCTCTCCGGCCCCCAGCCGGATCCGGACGGCGCCGCTGGCATCCGTCCGCAACAGGCGGGCGCCGCTGGCTGCCCAGCGCGCCCAGACTTCGGGATTCGGATGGCGGAAGCGGTTGCGATAGCCCACCGGGAAGATCACCCAATGCGGGGAAGTGGCTGCGATGAAGGCCGGCGTGGAGGAAGTCCGGCTTCCATGATGGGGCGCCACCACCACATCGCTGGCCAGCGCGGCTGGGTTGCGTCCGAGCAACCCAGCTTCGGAGACTGCCTCGATGTCGGAGCTCAGCAGCACTCGGCGTCCCCCCGCCTCCACCTGCAGCACGCAGGACGCGTCATTGCTCTTCCGCGGGACACTACCGCCAACGGGATGCAGCACCGAGAAGCGCACGCCATCCTGCTCCCATCCCTGCCCCGCCGCGCAGGCGCGGCCCCTGTGGTCGGCGATCAGGCGTACGGGGTGATTCTCCGGTAGGGAGAACAGCACCGCTCCGACCGGGATACCCGCCAGCACGGCCTCCGCGCCGCCGGCATGGTCGTTGTCCTGATGCGTCACCACCAACGTATCGAGCCGGCGCACGCCCATTGCGCGCAGATAGGGCAACAGGATCCGCTCCCCGCTGTTCGCATCTGCGGAAAAAGCCGGGCCGGTGTCATAGATCAGGTCGCTGTTGGCCGTCTGCACATGCACCGCCAGGCCCTGCCCCACGTCCAGCACGGCAACCCAGGCCTCGCCCGGCGGTGGCCGCGGTGGTGTCCACATCACCATGGGCACCAACATCGCCAGACCCAGCCAACGCACGGGCGTTCCTCGCGGCAGCAGCGCCCACAGGCAACCCAGAGTGGCGAGAACGGCCAACTCCGGGGGTGGAGCTGCCTGTTGCCACCGGGCCATCGGAAATTCCGCCAGCCACTCGATCGGCACCATCGTCGCCGCCAGCGCCATGTGCGCCAAGTCAGCGAACATCTGCAGCGGCACAAGTGCATAGGCAATGGCCAGCGGTGTGACGATGAAACTGATCAGCGGAATGGCAATGCCGTTCGCCAGCGGTGATACCAACGAGAACTGCTGGAACAACACCAGCAAAGCCGGGACCAACCCCAGCGTCACCGCCCACTGGGCGCGCAGCCCCTCGTGCAGCCAACCGGCGGTACGCAGACGCCCGCTGCCGACCAGCAACAGCAGGGCCACCGCGCCGAAGGACAGCCAGAAGCCCGCCGCCAGAATCGCCCAGGGATCGATGAGCAGGACGACCAGCAACGCGAAAGCCAGCACTCGGCTCGGCTCGGTCTCCCGACGCAGCAACAGGGCCAGCGCAACGCAGCCGAGCATGTACAGCGTACGCTGGGCCGGTACGCCCCAACCGGCCAGCAGACAATACCCAAAGGCCGCCAAAAAACCGGCCAGCACCGCGGCCTGCTGGGCCGGCCAGCGCAATGCCAGCCACGGGCAGCGCCGCCAGGCCCACCCCAATGCCCCGGCCACCAAGGCCGCCAGCATCGTGACGTGGGCACCGCTGATGGCCACCAGGTGCGCTATCCCCGTGCGGGCAAAGATCTGCCATTGCTCCTGACTGATCGCCCGCTGATCACCGATCGCCAGCGCGAGCAGCACGCCCCTGTACTCAGCGTCGGGCAAGGCCTCCTGGAAACGCGCCCGGATGTGCTCCCGAGAGCGCTCGACGAGGTTCATGATCCCCGGCACGAAGGCATCCAAACGTAGATTCGCCCTATCCGGGCGCACATAGCCGGTGGCCCGGATCCCCTGCTCCAGCAACCAGCCTTCGTAATCGAAACCGTGGGGGTTGACGTTGCCGTGGGGGCGCTTGAGACGGACGGTCAGCCGCCATCGCTCGCCGGCGTGAAGGGCCGGCAGCGTGTGCCATTCGTCGTCACGAAAGCCCTTGTACCAGGCCAGCGACAGCATTTCCGGCACACCCTCCACGCCACTCTCGACACGAAACGTGAAGCGCAGCCCCCGCTCGAAGTCCTGCGGCAGGCCGGCGACCACCCCCGTCACCGTCACGTCCTGCCCTTCGAGCGCCATCGGCAGGGAGTCGGCCAGGCGCAGTTCTGCACGCCAGGCCGCAAAGCCCCATCCGGCCAGAACGGTCGCCAGCAACAGTAGCGCTTTGGCGACCGCCGGCATTCGCAACCACGCGACGACCGCAGCGAGGAGAAAACCGGCGGCCGCACCGAGGAGAAGCCCCTGGACACCCTCCGACGACGGCAGCACGGCTGCCATCTGGCAACCGAGAATTCCCGCAAAAAATCCAATAGACATAATCCGCATGAGCCGCAATTTAGCGAGAAGCGGAGCAAACACCAAGGGGGCTGACGTCAGCTAGAATTCAGTCCTGAGGAGAAGGGCCCGGCCCGAGACGAATAACAAGAAAATGCGACGACTGCTGAAGCGCCATCTGCCGGACCACGCGTCGCTGGCCGCCAACCGCTGGCTTGCCCCCTTTGGCTCGACCCTGTTCCACCCACGCTTGTGGCACCTCAACCGTCACTCGGCGGCCGGCGCAATTGCCGTCGGGCTGTTCTGCGGCCTGATCCCGGGGCCGTTCCAGATGCTCGGCGCAGCGATCTGCTGCCTGCTGTTCAGGGTCAACCTGCCCCTTGCCCTGTTCACCACGCTGTACACCAACCCCTTCACCATCGTCCCGATCTACATTGCCGCGTTCTCGATCGGTGAATGGGTTCTTGGCCCTGGAGTGGGCCAATTCACCCAGCCGCCAGAATGGGGCTCAGCCGGCCTGATCGCCTGGATGATCGATCTGACCCACTGGCTCATCGGCCTTGGCCGTCCGCTGGCGATCGGACTCATCGTACTGGCCTTCGTGCTGGCCTTTTCGGGCTACCTGCTGACTCGTCTTGCCTGGCGGACCTACCTGATCCACCAGTGGCACAAGCGGCGGGCACACCGGCCATGAAGATGTCCATCGTTCTCGCGCTGCTGCGGCGATTGCGCCAGCACCTCCATCTGCGGCGACGACACCATCCCAAGAAACCGTCCAGCCGAACCAGCCAGTTGCCGCGCATCCTGCTGCGCATCTACTACGCGGCAGGTGTGCTGATCGGGCTGATCCTCCTCGGCACCGTGGGCTTCTACTGGGCCGGCGGCGACAAGGCGAACTTGTCCGACGCCATCTACATGACGCTGATTACGGTCACGACTGTCGGCTATGGCGAGGTTGTACCGATCGACGGCTTTGCCGCGCGGCTCTTTGCCGGCCTCATCGCCCTGGCCGGCTTTGGCGCTGTGACCTTCCTGTTCACCAGCCTCACCGTCTTTTTCCTCGAGAGCGATCTCGACTACACCCTGCGGAGACGACGCATGGAAAAGCAGGTCCACAAACTGCATCAGCATTTCATCATCTGCGGCTTCGGTCGCGTGGGGCGCAACGTGGCCAACGAGCTGACCACAACCCACCGGCACTACGTCGCCATCGACGCCGACGAAGCCGCCCTGGAAGCCCAGCGGGAACGCCTGCCTGGCCTGATCTACCTGGGAGGCGACGCCTCCGACGACGACCTACTGCTGGCAGCGGGCATCCAGGATGCCCGCGGTCTGTTCGCCGTCACCGGCGACGACAGCCGCAACCTGATGATCGTGTTCACCGCCAAGCAGCTCAATCCGGGTATCCGGATCGTGGCGCGCTGCCACGAGGTGCGCAATGCCGAAAAACTGCGCAAGGCAGGTGCAGACAGCGTGATCTCGCCGGACTTCACGGGCGGCATGCGGATCGCGTCCAGCATGATCCGCCCGCACGTGGTGTCGTTTCTGGACGAAATGCTGCGCTCCGAGCACAAGCTGCGCCTCGAGGAGGTCGAGGTGCCGGAGCGGTTCGAACCCCGTGCGCTGGAGACCCTACGCCTGCGCAGCCCCAACTACGTAATGCTTGCCGTTCGCCGCGGCAGCGATTTCGTCTTCAATCCACCGAAGGAATTCATGCTCGAACCGGGGCAATACGTGATCGCGATGGCCTCCCCTCTCGGACGACAAGA
This sequence comes from Pseudomonadota bacterium, assembly GCA_018241685.1. Lineage (GTDB taxonomy): Bacteria > Pseudomonadota > Gammaproteobacteria > Burkholderiales > Rhodocyclaceae > Zoogloea. Next base: position 51,151 of record JAFEDJ010000019.1, on the reverse strand, counting down.
ACTGGAGGGCGCGCTGCTGCCGGAGTAAGAACCCTCAAGGACGGCTGCAGCGGCGCACACACCCTGCCGCTGCAGCAGGTTTCAGATATGGAAGTGGGAGACCTCGGCCCGTAGCTGCTGGGCCAGGTTTTCAAGACGACGCGCCGTATTGGCCGTTTCCCGCACCGCAGCCGAATTCTGCTCGGCCATCTGGGCGATCTGTTCCACGTTGCGGGCGATGTCGGTACTTGCCGCACCCTGCTCCCGCAAGGCCGACGAAATATCCGTCACCGCGGCCACCACCTGATTAGCACCGGCGCGGATCTGGTCCATCGACGCTCCGGCCTGGCCCGCCAGCTCCACCCCCTCCTGCACCCGCACGACACCGCCCTGCATGGTGTCCACTGCACGGCTGGTGCCCTGCTGAATGGCCGCGACCATGCCGGTAATCTCATCGGTGGCCTTGGCCGTCCGCTCAGCCAGCTTCCGCACCTCATCGGCCACCACCGCGAAGCCCCGGCCGGTCTCGCCGGCACGCGCCGCCTCGATCGCCGCATTGAGGGCCAGCAGATTGGTCTGATCGGCAATCTCCTTGATGGAATTGACGATGGCGGAAATCTTCGCGGACTGATCACCGAGATCCTGGATCACGTCGGCGGACTCACGCACCGACACGGAAATCCGCTCCATCTCGGCCACTGTCCTGGCCACGACGGCGCCCCCTTCCGCAGACAGGCGCCCGGACTCCGCAGAAATACCCTCCGCCGACGATGCACTGCTGGCGATCTCCTCGATGCCGACGGTCATCTCCTCGACCGCCGCCGCCATATTTGAGGCGGCCGCGCTCTGCTGATCCGAGCCGTTCGATACCTGGGATGCAGAACTGGCCAACGATACCGCGGACGCAGCCACATCGTTGGCGCCGCGCTGGACCTTGGTGATCACGTCCGAGAAGGCCTGGGCCATCTCGTTGAACTGGTCCGCCACCAGGTGCAGTTCATCCCGAGCCGACAGCGTGATGCGCTCACGCAGGTTACCCGCAGCCAATTCCTTGGCGCCGGCCCGCAACTCGCTCACCGACTGCATCACCGACAGGCAGAAGGCCATCGACAAATAGAGCAAGACCAGCAGCGATGTGCACGACAGGACCGCCGCCAGCATGAATTTCTTCTCCGACGCAGCCAAGCGAGCGACCAGCAAGCCCCTCGCCTCGGGAATCAGGTCCTGGTAGGTCTTGGCAAACACGATGTCGATGCTCTTGGTGACCATGTCGAAATAGGCCGGCGCGGCCATCTCGTAATCCCCTTTCAGAAGATGGTTCTGAAGTTGGTCGATCACGTTGGCAGTCCCCGCGTTGAGTTCCTTGCGCAACGCATCCAGCGCGCCCTGGATATGACGATTAGCAATGCCCGAACGGTCGAAGTTCTCGTTCAGGTCGGTCACCGCCATGTTCAGCTCGCCCAACTGGGAGCTGATGTCGAAACGCCGCTGTTCATCCACGCTCTTCGCCGCCAGCGCGCCAGTACCCAGTGCACGCAACCGGCCGAGACGCTCGGAAACATCCGGCACCCGCCGCAGCATGTTATCGATCAGGTAGTAGGTGTCCGGGGACGGATCAAGGGCCAGGTTGCCGTCATCACCCAGGTCATGCAGCGTCAGCACGATCTTGCGGATCATCGCGGTATGGGCCTGCAGGTTCTCCCGCGGGGGCATCTGCAGGCCGCCGCCACGGATCACCTCCCAGGCCGTCTTGACCTCCGTCCAGCGCTTGCTGGCCGACGGCGCCGCATCAGCGGCAAGCACGCTCTCTGCCGCCACGACTGCCGCCACGACCTCCTCCGTCTTCTTCTGCAGACGCGGCCGTAACTCCTCGTTGCCATTCAGCACGCCGGAAGACAGGCCGCGATGTTGCTGCACCAGCTCGATGAGCTTGAGCACCCGCGGCACCCCGTCCATCGAACCCAGTTCCTTTTCCGTGAAGACGATGTCGGCACGCAGGGAAACGGTCAACTGAGCCAGCAGGAAACCGACCACCAGAAAGGCGATCAGGCCCAACAGCGTGAACTTGGCCGGATAGCGCATGCGGTTGAGCATGCTCACGGCTGGTGAAAAAAAAGCTTTCATGCTGACTCCTGGAAATCTGGTTGGCAGCCGGAGCGCCGCCTGCCACGCCCCTTTTATCGGCCAGAACCCTGCAGCCCTTGAATTACGGGACTACAGATAACGCAATGGGTTATTCAGTCTAGAAAAGACTTGAACAGATTGAAGCGATATCCGGGCTGCGAGAGGCAACCCGGCTGCGATCGGCCCTGCGGGCAATCCAACAGCGCTCAGTCGGAGGCGCCGAGAATCCCGTCGCGCAGTTGCAGGACGCGGCTGGCCCTGGCAGCCAGCTGTGTGTCATGCGTGACGATGACGAAGCTGGTTCCCTGCTCCTCGGCCAGTTCGAGCATCAGGCCGAAGACCTTCTCTGCAGTCTGGCGGTCGAGATTACCGGTCGGCTCGTCGGCCAGCACGCAGGCCGGCCGCGTCACCAGCGCCCGGGCAATAGCGGCGCGCTGGCGCTCGCCGCCCGACAGTTCGCCGGGCGTGTGGTCAAGGCGATGCCCAAGGCCCACCGCCTTGAGGGTTTCCATCGCCTGTGCCATAGCTTCTTCCTTGTCCATGCGCCGCACGAACAAGGGCATGGCAACGTTCTCCACCGCAGAGAACTCCGCCAGCAGGTGGTGAAACTGATACACGAAACCAAGGGATTGGTTGCGCAGGCGCCCCCGCTCCGCATCGGAAATGGTCGAGAAATTCCTGCCGAGCAAGCGCACTTCGCCAGCCGACGGCACATCCAACCCCCCCAGCAGGTGCAGCAGTGTGCTCTTGCCCGAGCCCGAGGAGCCGACGATGGCCAAGCGCTCGCTGCGCTCCACCGACAGGCTCACGTCCCGCAGCACCTCCAGCGCATCGGCGCCTTCTCGGAAGGACTTGGACAGCCCCTTGCACTCCAGCACCGTGCGCGGCTTGGTCACGTCATTCATAGCGCAGGGCCTCCGCAGGGTTGAGGCGCGATGCACGCCAGCTCGGGTAGAGCGTCGCCACCAGCGTCAGCACGAAGGACACCACGGTGATGGCGATCACGTCCGACCACAGTAGCTCGGACGGCAGGTCGGAAATGTAATACACGTCTTTCGCAAGGAACTGGATACCGAAGGTCCGTTCGATGGCCGGTACAACCACATCAATGTTGAGCGCCAGGGTGACCCCACCGATCACACCGATGGCCAGCCCGATGAAGCCGATCAACGCCCCCTGGATCACGAAGATGCTCATGATCGAGCCCGGGCTCGCCCCCAGCGTGCGCAGAATGGCAATGTCGGCCTGCTTGTCCTGCACCGCCATCACCAGCGTGGACACGATATTGAAAGCCGCCACCGCGACGATCAGCAACAGGATGATGAACATCACGTTCTTCTCGATCTGCACCGCACGGAAGAAATTGGCGTGGCTGCGGGTCCAGTCGGACACCAGCAGGTCCGCATCCACATACTTGACCAATTCACGTGCCACCCGCGGTGCCTCGAAGAGATCATCGACCTTCAAGCGCACGCCCGACACCCTGTCGTCCATGCGATACAAGGTCTGGGCGTCCTGCAGGTGAATCAAAGCCAGACTGGAGTCGTACTCGTACATGCCGACCTCGAAAATCCCCACCACCCGGAATTGCTTCAGGCGCGGCAGGATCGCCGCCGGCGTGACCAGCCCCTGCGGCGCGATCAGCGTGACCTTGTCGCCGACCGACACCCGCAGCGCCCGCGCCAGATCGGCACCGAGCACGATGCCGAAGCCGCCGGGCTGCAGGTCGTCGAGCCGCCCGGCGCGCATGTGCTGCGCGAAATCGGCCACCTTGTCCTCGGCATCCGGTAACACCCCGCGGACCAGCGTGCCCTGCACGGTCTGGTCGAAGGACAGCATGCCCTGGGCCTGCACGAAGGGCGCCGCCGCCTTGACCCGCGGATGCTTGGTGGCCTCGTCGGCAACCCGCTGCCAACTGGCCAGCTCGCCGTCGAAACCCGTCACCTGCACATGGGACGCAACCCCCAGGATGCGCGTACGCAGTTCACGCTGGAAGCCGTTCATCACCGACAGCACGACGATGAGCGCCGCCACGCCGAGGGCGATGCCCAGCATGGAAACGAGCGAAATGAAGGAAATGAAACGATTGCGGCCCTGCGCACGCCGTTTGGAGCGGGTGTAACGCAGGCCGACGAGGAATTCGTAAGACATCGGGATGGGCAACCGGATAACCGGATAGCGGATCAGGGGCGCATTGTGCCGGAGTTGGCCGATGCTGGGTATCCCGCGCGTGGCGTGAGAATTATCTCCTTACATTTGTCATCGTCTCGCCCCGATAATCCGGCAACCCGAGCTTCGACCGTCACCGCGTGATGCCACCTTCCAACCTTGCTGCCCTGCTGGCCGCCGCAGCCCTCGTCCTTCATCCGCTTGCCGGGCACGCGGAAAGCGCGCAGCTGATCCGCTCCGAGCCCCTGCGTACGCAGCCTTCCATCTCGGCGCACAGCATTATGGACGTCACGCGCCGCACCGAAGTTCAGGTACTCGAAGCCCAAAACGGCTGGACGCGCGTCGAAGCAGCCGGCGGACGGACGGGTTGGCTCCGGGATACCAGCCTGGACCGCAGCCGCACCGCCGCGGCGGAACCAGGCCGCAGCCAGACATTCGCCACCTCGGGCGCCGGTGGCAACGCATGGCGTCCGCTCCCCCGCGCCAGCCAGCATGCGCTGATCCTCACGATAGGCCAGCCTCCCGGAACTCCGTCCACCGTGCTCGATGGCAGTGCAGCCGACGCCCGTCTCGGCGCAGGGATGGCGCGCCTCAGCGGAGTGCCCGACGCCAACATCCGCTATCGCACCGATAGCGAACTCGACCGGGACGGATTGCACCAGGCCTTTGCAGAACTCGACGCCCACATGGGCAACGGCGACCGCGCCTTCATCTACCTTTCTGCCTTCGGCATTCATCGCCAGGTATCCGGACGATGCGGCGAGGCGATCCTGACCCATGACGGCAGCGCCTTTTCCTTCGAGGAGCTGGCTCACCATCTGCAACTGCTCGCCAGCAAAGCCGACAAGATCTTCCTGATCCTCGATGCTGGCCGCGGTGACGGTCCCAACGCAACCACAATCTCGACCCGCTTTGCCCGAGCCTTGTCTGATCCAGGCTGCAAGGCAACGCCATCCAGCAGCGAGTTCAGCCGCCTCCCAGCCAACGTGGCCATCCTGACAGCCAGCCGCCCGAACGAGAACGCGGGTGGCACACCGGCTGGTGGCCTCTTCAGCCAGGCCCTCCATGCCTGCCTGTCCGGTGAGCCCGCCTTCGACAGCCCATCGGGCCTGCTCACTGGCGATGCCTTGATCTCTTGCAGTCGACAACGCATCGCCGCCAGCCCTGGCACTCAGCATCCCGGCTTGGCAGGCAATGGCGATCTCGTCCTCGCGCTGCAGCCCTCCGACCAACCAAGCCGCGACGCCCGCCAGTTTCTACGCATCATCCACGCCCAGCGCGATCAACGACGGCGCGTCGACGTGACCCGACTGTCCGCGGCAACAGGCTCGACCCGCCTGCGCGTGAGCAGCAGCGAAGCGGGTTACGTGTATGTGCTGTCGGCCGGCCGCAGCGACGTCCGCCTGCTCTACCCCGCAGGGAACAGTCAGCAAGCTCCGATTCAACGCAGCGCCGACATCGAAATCCCGCTGGCAGCAGAAAAGGATGGCGAATGGCTTGTCATTGTCGCTGACGCCATCCGTAGACCGGCGCGCGCGGGCTTTGTCTCGGACGGCCCGTCCGCGCTGCTGCGAACCGATGCAGTTGGCATTCACGAACTCACCCAGGAGTTCCTGTCCGGAGATGGCAGCCGCACTTGTCTATTCAGTGAAACGCGCAACCTCGGTCCGAGTCAGGCTCTCGCCTGCTCAAGCCGTTTTGGCGCAGCCATGCTTGGTGCCGCGCATTCAAAATGATTCTCGATAAGCCCATGCACAGTCGCTAAAATACTCGGCAGAAACGACAAAAACGTTCAGCATCCGTTCTCAACCCATCAAACTCCAGGGGAAATCATGAAAGCCCTTTCAACCTCGGCAGGATACCGTCACAAAATCGCCCTTCTCGCCGGGCTGCTAGCCTTGTCTGGCTGTGCAAACATGCAAATGGGCTCACAGGAAGCCAAGACTACCGCCACCGGTTCGGCCGGCGGCGCCAATTCCCAGAACGCCAACTCCACCCTAGAGAAGTGCACAGCCCCCCTCGGCACGATCGCCGTGGTGGAAGACACCGGAGCCCCCTGGTATGGCGTGCTCACCGGGCAGATGAAGCTCGGCTCGACCGTCCCCGTGCTCAAGCTGCTGATCCAGCAGTCCAACTGTTTCGTGGTGGTCGAGCGCGGCCGCGCGATGAACAACATGATGCAGGAACGCGCCCTGCAGCAGTCGGGCGAACTGCGCTCCAACTCCAATTTCGGCAAGGGCCAGATGGCCTCCGCCGACTACTCCATGAGCCCGTCGATCACCTTCAGCAACAACAACGCGGGCGGCATGACCGGGGGCCTGGGCGGCATCGGTGGCGGCGTGCTCGGTGCGGTCGTTGGCAGCATCAACGTCAAGGAAGCCAGCACCATGCTGACGATGGTCGACAACCGCTCCAGCGTCCAACTCGTGGCGGCCGAAGGCAGCGCCCGCAACATGGACTTCGGCGGCATGGGCGCGCTGTTTGGCGGCGGCCTCGGTGGTGGCCTCGGCGGCTACACCAACACCGCGGAAGGCAAGGTCATCGTTGCCGCGTTCACCGACGCCTACAACAACGTGGTCAAGGCCGTGAAGAACTACAAGGCCCAGGAAGTGAAGGGCGGCCTCGGCACCGGCGGCCAGCTCGGCGTACAGGGCGGCAGCACGGGTGGCAGCAACGACGCAACGACGACCAAGTCCAAGTCGACGAAGAAGAAGAAATAAGGCACTCTTCGCGTCCAGAGAGCCGGGCCTCGCGCCCGGCTTTGTACTTTTGGACTCCCGTCGTGATGCCGGTCCTCCACGGCTTGCGGCAAAACCTGCGGCAGCATCCTGCTGCTGGTAAGCTTTCAGCGAATGTTCCGATGCACTTCGAGTTGATCCTGCCCGGACTGGACTGGCCCACCGGGCCCGGCCATCATCCCGCCGACGATCTGGCACTGCCCACCCTGTCCAAGCTGCTTGGCTTCTCCGAGGCAATCTGGACGCCGCGCAGCACGCCGGAAACCTTACTGGCTGAACGTTTCGGACTCACGGATCGCCTGCCCCACGCGCGCTTCCGGCGCTTCGGGGAACGCACACCAGCCCCGACCGACGGTCACTGGCTGTGCTGCGACCCGGTCCACCTGCACTTCTCCCGCGACACGCTGCTGCTCAACGACGCTGGCGGGCTCGACATCACACGCGAGGAAGCCCATGCGCTGATGGATGGGCTGAACGAGACTTTCGCGGACATCGGGCACTTCGAAGCACCGGCTCCAGACCGCTGGTACGTCCGTCTGGCTGCCGAGCCGCAGCCGGAGTTCCATCCCCTTGCCGACGTCAATGGCCGCCCGGTGCAACTCTTCCTCCCCGAAGGTGAAGACGTCCCGCGCTGGGCGCGCCTTTCCAACGAGATTGAAGTCTGGTTGTTCAGCCACCCAGTCAATGCGGCGCGGGAGGAACGGGGCCAGCGCACCATCAATGGCGTCTGGCTGTGGGGCAATGGCACGGCAGCCGCCTCCGGCTCTCGGCCGTTCGCCGCTCTGCAGGCCGACCAGCCCTTCGCCCGCGGCCTCGCCAGCCACGCGGGCCTGAGCCCTGCGGCGACTGACCATTACCACCGTCCGGACGGCAACGGCCTCGCGCTGATCGACGACCTCCAGCGCCCCCTTCTCCATATGGACCGGGAAGGCTGGTGCCGGGCGCTGCAGGCCCTGGAAACCAACTGGTTCGCCCCGTTGCTGTCAGACCTCAAGACGCGCAAGCTGGAAGCGATCCGCATCAGCGTGCCCAACGACCGCCACACCTTGCAACTCGACGTCGGCTCGAGCGGACTCTGGAAGTTCTGGCGCAAGCCACGCACGCTTGGCAGCGTGCTCGCCGCAGCCCCTCAACCCGCCGCCCAAACGCCATGACCCGTATTCTCCCCCGCCCTGTTCCCACCCGCGCGATCACCCACCTGCTGGAGGCCGGCACTCATCCGCTGCTGGCCCGCATCTACGCAGCCCGCGGCATCGAGAACCGGGAAGAGCTCGACTACAGCCTCAAGGCCCTGATTCCGCCCCAGCAGCTGAAAGGTGTTCAGGATGCGGCGCAGATCCTCGCCGACGCCATAGAAGCCGGCGCCCGCATGCTTATCGTCGCCGACTACGACTGCGACGGCGCCACCGCCTGCGCGGTCGGTATTCGTGCGCTACGCGCCTTTGGCGCCGAAGTCGGCTACCTGGTGCCCAACCGCTTCGAATACGGCTACGGGCTGACGCCCGCCATCGTCGAGCTGGCAGCCAAGATGGAGCCCGACCTGCTGATCACAGTAGACAACGGCATCGCCAGCGTCGAAGGCGTCGCGGCAGCCCGGGAGCACGGTATTGCCACGGTGATCACCGACCACCACCTGCCGGGCGACACGCTGCCCGAAGCCGATGTGATCGTGAACCCCAACCAGCCCGGCTGCCTATTCCCGAGCAAGGCATTGGCCGGCGTCGGCGTCATGTTCTACACGATGCTGGCCCTGCGTGCCGAACTGCGCGACCGTGGCCTCTTCCAAGGGCGTGCAGAGCCGAATCTGGCCGAACTGCTCGACCTGGTGGCGCTCGGCACCGTCGCTGACGTGGTAAAGCTCGACCACAACAACCGCATCCTGGTGTCCCAGGGCCTGCAGCGCATGCGGGCCGACCGCATGCAACCGGGCATCCGGGCGCTTTTTGCAGCAGCCGGACGCGATGCGACCCGCGCCACCACCTTCGACATGGGTTTTGCGCTGGGCCCGCGCCTCAACGCCGCCGGCCGCCTGGCCGACATGTCCCTCGGCATCGAATGCCTGATCACCGATGACATGGGCCGCGCCCTCAACATCGCCCAGGAACTCGACCGCCTCAACCGGGAACGGCGCAGCATAGAAGCGGAGATGCAGGAAGGCGCGATGCTCGAACTGGACGGAATCGACCCGGGCAGCCGGGCCACGCTGACCTTGTTCCAGCCCGAGTGGCACCAGGGCGTAATCGGCATCCTGGCCGGACGCATCAAGGAGAAGTTCCACCGCCCCACGGTGGCCTTTGCCCGTGGCGACGAAGGACAGCTGAAAGGCTCTGGGCGTTCGATTCCCGGCCTCCACTTGCGCGACGCGCTCGATCTGGTGACCAAGCAGGCACCGGATCTGGTCCTGAAGTTCGGCGGACACGCGATGGCCGCAGGCCTCACCATCCGTGAGAGCGATCTGGCACGTTTTGAAAGTCTGTTCGAAGCCGTTGTGCAGTCGCTGATCGACCCGGCCGACCTGACCCGCAGCCTGGAAACCGACGGCGCACTGGAAGACAGCCTCTACAACCTGGAAACGGCGAGGCTACTGGAACGGGAAATCTGGGGCCAAGGCTTTGCTGCCCCGATCTTCGACGATACCTTCCGCGTCGAGAACCAGCGCATCCTAAAAGACAAGCACCTCAAGCTCCAGCTGCGCAAGGGCAACACGCGGATCGATGCCATCCAGTTCAACTGCACCACCTCGGCGGGACCGCAGATTCACGCGGCCTTCCGGCTGGCAGTCAATGAATACAACGGTGCCGCGAACATCCAGCTGATGCTGGAACATTTCGAAGCCGCCTGAAGGATGCCTCCGACAGAAGAAAATGCATTATCGGGGGACTCTCAGCACAGACCAAACGCGTACAGCACCATACGTGTACTACGCGCTTCGTGAAAGTTTCCCGCCCGCCTTATGACGCTCGGGCGGGAAACCCGGCATGAAGAAATGCCTTCTCGGGATACGGTTCAGTAACGTCCGCCGCCACCGCCGAAGCCAGAGCCACCGCCCGGACCTCGTCGGCCACCGCCGCCTCCGAAACCGCCACCACCGCCTCCGCCCCCCGGACCCCGACGGGGTCCGCCGAAACCGCTACGCGGCTCCTGCGGGCGTGCCTCATTCACCGTGAGGTTGCGGCCATCGTAATTTTTACCATTGGCGCCTGCGATCGCTGCCTGGGCCTCGTCATCCGAACCCATCTCGACAAAGCCAAACCCCTTGGAGCGGCCGGTTTCACGATCCATGATCACCTGGGCCGAAGCCACGGTGCCGAACTCGTGAAAAATCTCTTCCAGACGACTCTTATCCACTGTGTAGGCCAGATTGCCCACGTAAAGCTTAGTACCCAATTGACGCGCTCCATTTCGAAAAGAATGGCGGCCACGAGAGACAGTCCGCCCTCACACAATAGCAAGGCATTCCGCGGACGTCGAATGTTTTTGTACTTAAAAGGCAAGGCGTATTACCGCATTCCTTCGGCATGACGCACGGCCATTGTGGAGCCCCTGACAATGGACCGCGGTGCTTGTAGGGTTCATCACAAGCCCACATCCACCACATTTCGCCACACTGCTGTAATTTCAATGCCTTAGCATCTTCCGCCAGATGGCACGGAGCTTGCGGATCGATACCCGAGACCAACCGGGAGATTCGCGGTGAAACCATCTGAAGTAGCAGTCCTTCTCGACGAACCCGCCTGCACCCACAACAAGAAGGCGAAATCCGGCTGCTCCAAGCCGACGCCGGGTGCCTCCGCCGGTGGTTGCGCCTTCGACGGCGCCCAGATCGCGCTGCTGCCGATCGCCGACGTAGCCCACATCGTCCACGGTCCGATCGCCTGCGCCGGCAGCTCCTGGGACAACCGGGGCACCCGCTCCACCGGTCCCACGCTGTACCGCATCGGCATGACCACCGACCTCACCGAGCAGGACGTGATCATGGGTCGCAGCGAAAAGCGGCTGTTCCACTCAATCAAGCAGGCCATCGAGACCCACAACCCGAAGGCCGTTTTCGTCTACAACACCTGTGTCCCAGCCCTGGTCGGCGACGACATCGACGCCGTCTGCAAGGCCGCCACCGAACGCTGGGGCACGCCGGTGGTCCCGGTCGATTCCGCCGGTTTCTACGGCACCAAGAACCTCGGTAACCGGATTGCCGGCGAGGCGATGGTCAAGTACGTGGCCGGTACTGCCGAGCCCCTGCCGCCGCCAGCCGCAGCCATCGAATACGCGGAGAAGCGCGGCATCAAGATCCACAATGTGAACCTCATCGGCGAATACAACATCGCCGGCGAGTTCTGGTTCATCGCGCCGCTGCTCGACGAGTTGGGCATCCGCGTGATCTGCACCCTGTCCGGCGACGGCCGCTTCCACGAGGTGCAGTCCATGCACCGGGCCGAAGTGAACATGATGGTGTGCTCCAAGGCGATGCTCAACGTCGCCCGCAAGCTCGAAGACCGCTTCGGCACACCGTGGTTCGAGGGCAGCTTCTACGGCATCACCGACACCACCCAGGCCCTGCGCGACTTCGCCCGCCTGATCGGCGATCCGGACCTCACCGAGCGCACCGAAGCCCTCATCGCCCGCGAAGAAGCCAAGATCTTCGCCGCCCTCAAGCCCTGGCGCGCGCGCCTCGAAGGCAAGCGGGTGCTGCTCAACACCGGCGGCGTGAAGAGCTGGTCCATCGTCTCCGCGCTGCAGGATCTCGGCCTGGTGGTCGTCGCCACCGCCACCAAGAAATCCACCGAGGAAGACAAGGCGCGCATCCGCGAGCTGATGGGCCCGGAAGCCAAGATGGTCGAGGATGGCTCGCCGCGCGCGCTGCTCAACATGGTGAAGGAACTGCGCGCCGACATCCTTATCGCCGGCGGCCGCAACCTTTACACCGCCCTCAAGGCCCGCCTGCCCTTCCTCGACATCAACCAGGAACGGGAATTCGGCTACGCCGGCTACACCGGCATGCTCGAACTGGTCAAGCAACTCGCCCTGACCCTCGAATCCCCCGTGTGGACGCAGGCCCGCAGCGCCGCACCGTGGGCCGCGCTGCGCCCTGCCGCACCCGAACTGCCGCTGGATGCCGACGACCTGCCGATGCCTCTCGATGATGGCTTCGACATGGACGACGTGCACGACCACCACCACGCCGCCGCCTGAGGAGCCCAGCCATGAGCGAGATCATCAAGCGCAGCAAGGCCATGTCGGTGAGCCCCCTCAAGGCCAGCTCGCCGACCGGCGCCGCCCTGGCCTTTCTGGGCATCCACCACGCCATTCCGATGCTGCACGGCAGCCAGGGCTGCACGGCCTTCGCCAAGGTTTATTTCGTACGCCACTTCCGCGAGCCGATTCCGCTGCAGACCACCGCGATGGACCAGGCCAGCAGCGTGATGGGCGCCGACGACAACGTGATCCAGGGCCTCGCCACCATCTGCGCCAAGCAGAAGCCAGCGATGATCGGCCTGCCGACCACCGGCCTGTCGGAAACCCAGGGCACCGACATCACCCGGCTGGTCAAGGACTTCTACCGCCAGTACCCGGAATACGCCCACGTGGCGGTGATCCCGGTCAATACGCCGGACTTCACCGGCTGCCTGGAAACCGGCTACGCGCTGGCCGTCAAAGGCATGTTCGAAGCGCTGGTGCCGGAAGATCGTACCCGCGTCGGCCTGCGCCCGCGCCAGATCAACGTAGTTCCCCACGCCTCCCTGACGCCCGGCGACACCGAGGCGCTGAAGGAACTCATCGAAGCCTTCGGCCTGCGCCCGGTGATGGTGCCCGACGTGGGCGACTCCCTCGACGGTCACCTGATGCCCGAGGACTACACGCCGCTGACCCTCGGCGGCACGCCGGTCAGCGAATTCGCCACCCTTGGCGAAGCCGCCGCGACGATCGTCATCGGCCGTTCGCTGGACGCCGCTGCCGACGTGCTGGCCGAGCGCACCGGCGTGCCCGACCATCGCTTCGACCACCTGATGGGCCTGGACGCCAACGACCGCTTGATCGGCGTGCTGGCAGAAGTGTCCGGCCATCCGGTGCCGGAGCGTATCGAACGCCAGCGCGCCCAGTACCAGGACGCTCTCGTCGATTGCCACTTCATGCTCGGCATGGCGCGCGTTGCAATTGCCGCGGACCCCGACCTACTGCTCGGCATGAGCCAGTTCCTCAAGTCCGTCGGCTCGGAAATCGTCGCCGCCATCGCACCGGTCCGCGCGCCGTCTCTCGACGACGTGCCCGCCGACAAGGTACACATCGGCGACCTGGAAGACCTGGAGATCGCCGGGCGTGAGGGCCAGTGCCAGCTCGTCATCGGTAACTCCCACGCGGTTTCCAGCGCCGAGCGCCTCGGCGTGCCGATCCTGCGCATCGGTTTCCCCCAGTACGACCTCGTGGGTGGCTACACCCGCACCTGGATCGGCTACCGCGGTAGCCGGCAAGCCTTGTTCGACCTCGCCAACCTGCTGCTCGAACATCATGAAGAACACCACCTCATCGCCCCGTACCGGTCCATCTTCCGGCCCGCAGAAGCCTTCGCCGAGCTCGGCACGGCCGCCACGGCGCCTACGGCTGGTGGTCTCCCACTCCACTGAGGAATCCGCCATGCAGCTACTTGTTGCCTTTGCCAGCAGTGACCGAGTGATCATCGATCAGCACTTCGGTGCCGCCAGCGCCTTCGCCATCCACGAGATCGGCCCCGAGAGCTCGCGCCTCATCGAGGTCGCCCAGTTCATCGAAACCGCGATGGACGGCCACGAGGGCAAGCTGGACGCCAAGATCGCCCTCCTCGACGGCTGCGCCGCGGTGTTCAGCGAAGCGGTCGGCGCCTCGGCGATCCAGCGCCTGCTCTCCAAGGGTGTGCAACCGGTCAAGGTCGAGAACGGCACCACCATCGATTCCGTCATCGCGATGCTGCAGGGCGAACTCAAGGAAGGCCCCACCGGCTGGCTGGCCAAGGCGGTCAACCGTGGCACGCCCAAGGCCGCCGAGCGTTTTGCGGACATGGAAGAGGAAGGGTGGAGCGAATGATGATCGAACAAGGCCGCGTCATCGCGGCAGACGCCGCATGGGCTGAAGTCGAAGCCGGCGGCAGCGACTGCTCCAGCTGCGGCACTGCCAGCGCCTGCGGCGTGCCCAAGGAGGGCAAGGTCGGGCTGCACGGACGCATGGTGCTGCGCCTCGCCAACACGGTGGGCGCCAAGGCGGGCGACATCGTCGACCTCTCCGTCAGCTCCGAATCCATGACCACCGCCGTCGGCGTCGCCTACGGGCTGCCGACCGTCGGGCTGATCGCCGGCATGGCGCTGGCGCACGGCCTGTTCGGCAGCAGCGGCGAAGCCCTCGGCGCGCTGCTCGGCGCGCTGTCCGGCTTCGTCGGTGCCCGCCTCGCCGCCGCCCGCATCCCGAGCGGGGTGCGCATCCTCGCCATCGCAAATACCGCGCCGGCATCGGGCTCCGCCCTGCCGATCTATTTTCAAGCCGCTTTATCCAAGGAGTGACAACAATGACTACCGCCACCGCTGACGAAGGCCTGTGGAGTTCCGATTACGTCAAAGAGATGGTCAAGCAGATGCGCGCGCTTGACTCCTATGGCACCTACGACGGCTGGCCCAACGAACGGGTGCTGGCCCCCTTCATCGTCACCAAGGACCAGCGCCGCGAGATCCCGGTGATCGGCGATCCGGACGAAGTCATCCTGTCCCGCGTGAAGGCCTTCTACAACGGCCTGGCGGTGCTGATCGAAAAGGAAAGCGGCCTGATGGCCAGCTCGATCATCAACATCACCCACGAAGGCTTTGGCCGCGCGCTGATCTCGGTGGGCAAACTGATCGTCCTCGACCGCACCCTGCGCGACGTCCATCGCTTCGGCTTCGACAGCATCGGCAAGATGAAGGACGAGGCCGACAAGCTGCTGTCCGTCGCCCTGGCGATCGTCGGCAAGTACCCGGAAGTCGCCGGTCTGTAAGGTGAGCGCCATGACCGAAGAGGAAATCAAGGCCCTCGACAAGGAGGTGCGCAAGCTCAAGCGCATCGCCTCCGAATGGGCATCGCAGATGCACGACCTGGTGGAAGACCGCCTGCCGGCCGCCTACGAGGAGATTCCCGGCATCGCCAAATCCACCTACGAGGCCTGCCAGGCATGGGCCGAGGCCAACCGCAAGCTGGCCGCCGCCGGCGGTCAGTAAGCAGCACCACGCAATCAAGGCACGATCATGGAAACGATTACCGGCTTGACCCGGGGCGGCAAAGCCTACACCCCGACCTTCGTCACCGACCTCAACCAGGAAACCTGCATCGGCTGCGGCCGCTGCTACAAGGTTTGTCCGCGCAACGTCTTCGAACTCGTCGAACGCGAATTCGACGATGATGACGAAGGCGACGACGACAACACGATGGTGATGGCCATCGCCGACGCGATGGACTGCATCGGCTGCGGTTCCTGTGGCCGGGTCTGTCCGAAGGACTGTCACACCCACTCGCCGGCCTCGCTGTGAGCACCGGACAGGCCGTGAGCGGCAGCACGGACGGGCGGCTGGCGCAGGAGCGCCCGCTGCTCGAACGGATCTGCGCCCGTCTCGCCCAGGAGGTGGAGCGCCACGGCCTTCCCGCGCCGGACATCGATCCGGCGCGGGCCGATTACAGCCTGCGCGACGACCCCTACACCGGGGAAGCCGCGCTGATCGGCACCTGGCCGGCCGACGGGGCCGGACGCAAGGGCAGCCTGATCATCAACGCGGACGGCAGTTTCTTCGCCGAATACGACGTGCTGGTCAACGACCCGGCAGATGCCCGCCTGTTCATCGAAGCCACCACAGCCTGGGGACGCGGCGAGCGCATCGGCGCCGAGCTACGCACGCTGATGTGGCCCGACGCCGCGTAGCGGAAAGCCCCCCGCCGGGCCGGCGATCATCCCGGCGAAACCGATCCGTGCCGCCGCAGTCCACCTCCCGAAGGGCCCCGCCCTCTGGGAGCGACGTCATGGACACGGAACTCATCGCCTGGCTGCTGGCCTTCGCCTCATCTGTCAGCGGCCTGCCGGCCCAGGCACCGGAAGACCTGCCGCCGATCGTCCGGCTGACCCCGGCCGATCTGCGCCAGCAGGTCTGCCCCGAACGGCCGGCCGAATGCGTCGGCATCGCCGCCTACTTCGATATCCCCCGCTACCGCATCCTGATCGACGCGCGCCTGGACCTGAGCCAGCCTGCCGACCATTCCTACCTGCTGCACGAATTCGTCCATGTCCTGCAATTCCGGCGCTACGGCCCCGACCTCTTCGCCCGTTGCGAGGACACCCTGCGCCACGAGGCACTCGCCTACCGGGTCCAGAACGCCTACCTGCGCCGCCAGGGCGTGCTGCTACGGGTCGGAGCCGCACTGGCCGCCATCGCCCGCTGCAAGGCCGAAGACGACAGCAAGGACAGAGATCACGACCAGCTCACGGTTGAACCACAAGCCCCACGTAGATATGGGCTAAATTAGCCGCAGATCGCGACTCCCTGAATCCGTGCCGATGAACCGGGCTTCCTTTGTTGGGCTACTGCTGGCGGCTGCGCTCGTACTCGGCCTTGCCGTCGCCGTGTGGCCCCGCACGGAACATCCGGACTCGCCCCTCGGGCTGCGCGAACCCGGCGTGATCCGCATCGGCTACGCCATCGAAGCCCCCTACGCCTATCTGCGGGCCAATGGCGACGTAACCGGCGAATCCCCCGAGGTCGCCCGCCGTATCGTCGCCCGGCTCGGCATTCCACATATCGAATGGCGCCTCGCCGAGTTCTCCGAACTGATCTCCGATCTCGAGGACGGCCGCATCGACGTGATCGCCGCGGGCATGTTCATCACGCCTGAACGCGCCCACCGCGTCGCCTTCTCGGAACCCACCTTCCACGTTCGCGAAGGGCTGCTGGTCAATCCCGGCAATCCCCATGCACTGCACTCGTATGCCGACGCCGTCCACAACAGGCTGGTGAAGATCGCTGTACTCTCCGGCTCCATCGAAGAGGCCCAGCTCGCCGCACTGGTCCGTGACCCGGCACAGCTCACACACGTACCGGATGCCCGCACCGGCCGGATCGCCGTCGAAACCGGCGCAGTCCAGGGGTTCGCCCTGTCCCTCCCCTCCCTGCGCTGGCTGGCCTTGCTGCACGAACTTGGCCACACTGAGATCGCCGCGCCGTTCACCCAGCCGGACATACCGCAAGGGCGGATTGGCTACGGGGCTTTCGCCTTCCGCAAGGACGACACCCACCTGCAAGCCGCCTGGAACGCCGCACAAGCTGGCTACGTCGGTAGCCTCGAACACCGGACGCTGGTCTCGGCCTTTGGTTTCGATGATGGGGAGCTGCCCGGCACCGTCCGGACCCGGGAGGTACTCGCCCGGTGAGTACCCTGCGCCCCCGCCTCACCCGCCGCCCCCACCTGCTGCTGGCCATCACCATGGCCCTGGCGGTACTGATCGCCACCGCCCTCGTCTGGCTGTACGCCGAGCAGCAACGGGATCTTACCGACGTGAACCGGCGCCTGGAAACCGTCCGGCTGGCCCGAACCGAGCTGGCCAAAGGTTTTCTCTACGCCAGCCTGGGCGACGCAGACGGCTCCCCTTTCCGCAGCGAACAGGGCCTCGCGTTGCTGCGTCAGGCCGCCGGCTCGCTGGCCGCGACGGTATCGGACCTGGAGACCCGAACACCGACGCCCGCCGATGAATTGCAGCGCAAGGTCCGGCATTTCGAGGCCCTGCTCGCCGACTGGCGCCATCGGGGCAGCCGCGAGCCCCAGCGCGAAGTCGGCCTGCTGATCGCCTACCACG
Organism: Pseudomonadota bacterium; assembly: GCA_018241685.1. Classification (GTDB taxonomy): domain Bacteria; phylum Pseudomonadota; class Gammaproteobacteria; order Burkholderiales; family Rhodocyclaceae; genus Zoogloea. The sequence continues at coordinate 33,310 of JAFEDJ010000019.1, read as the reverse complement.
ACTCGAACGCCAGGCCGCCCGCGCGGACGGCGTGATACGCGAGCGCGGACGCCTGCTCGCTGCACGCTTCGAGCGCAACTTCCAGCTGGCCAGTGCTGCCGCCCTGCTCTTCATCACCGGCATCATCAGCCTGGCCTATCTGTCGATGCGCGCCCGGCACCAGGCCGAACAACTGGAAGCAGCCGCCCGCGCCCGCTACGAGCGGGTGATCGAAGGCTCCGATCAAGGCTTCTGGGACTGGAACCTCCAGACCCATGCGTTCGACGTCAGCGACCGGTTCGAGACCATGCTTGGCTACACGCCGGGCGAGCGCGATCTCAGCGAGAAGAACTGGCCCCGCTACGTCCACCCCGACGATCTGGCCGCCAATGCGCGCTCGATCGAAGCGCACCTGCAAGGGCTTCGCCCACTCCACGAGGCTGAGCTGCGCTGCCTCACAAAGAATGGCGAATGGCACTGGATACTGTCCCGCGGAAAAGTGGTCGAACGCGCCCCGACAGGCCAGCCGCTGATCATGTCCGGCACCCACACCGACATCAACGAGCACAAACGCCTCGCCACCGAACTGGACCGCCATCGCCATCATCTGCAGGAACTGGTAGAGGCACGGACCAGCCAGGTCGAGGAACTCAACCGCCAACTCGAACGCCGCAGCGCCCAGGCGGAGGCTGCCAACCAGGCCAAGAGCACTTTCCTGGCGACGATGAGCCACGAGATCCGCACTCCGATGAACGCGATCGTCGGACTCACCCACATCCTCCGGAAGGAACCCGCCAGCCCGCGCCAGCACGAGTTGCTGGACCGCATCGGCCACGCTGCAGCCCACCTGCTGGAGATCATCAACGACATCCTCGACCTGTCGAAAGTCGAAGCCGGCAAGCTCGTCATCGAGCAGGTGGGCTTCCGCCTGGACAACCTCCTGGCCTCGGTATCCAGCCAGATCGGCGAGAAGGCGCGCACCAAGGACCTCGACTACGGCGTCGATATCGACCCGCTGCCCGAAACCCTGCATGGGGACATGACGCGGCTCACCCAGATGCTGCTCAACTACCTCAGCAACGCCATCAAGTTCACCGAGCGCGGCCATGTGCGCCTCACCGTCCGGCGCGAGGAAGAGCGGGACGGCCAGGTGCTGCTCCGCTTCTCGGTCAGCGACACCGGCATCGGACTGACGCCCGCACAGCAGGCCCGCCTGTTCAACGCCTTCGAACAGGCTGACGGTTCGACGACACGCAAGTACGGCGGCACCGGCCTCGGGCTCGCCATCAATCGCCACCTGGCCCGGCTGATGGGTGGCGAGACCGGCGTATCGAGCACCGCTGGCGCCGGCAGCACCTTCTGGTTCACCGTCCGCTTGGGAATCAGCGATGCCCCCCTTCGGACGGCAGACAAGGCCAACGATGTGGACGCCCTCGACGCCCTGCGCACCTGCCACGCCGGCGCAAGAATCCTCCTGGCGGAGGACGAACAGATCAATCAGCTCGTCGCCAGCGAGATGCTCACCGATGCCGGCCTGGCCGTGGACACCGCAAACAACGGCGCCGAGGCGCTGGCCTTCGCCAAGCAGACACCCTACGCACTGATCCTGCTCGACATGCAAATGCCGGTGATGGATGGACTCGCCGCCTGCCATGAGATCCGCAAGCTGCCCGAAACAGCAACACGCCGATCGTCGCGCTCACCGCCAATGCCTTCCGCGAAGACCGGGAACGCTGCCTCGCAGCGGGCATGGACGACTTTCTCTCCAAACCGGTGGACCCGGCCCGGCTCCATGCCTGCCTGCTTCACTGGCTTGAACGCGGCAGGCATTGACTCAACCGGTCAGGACTGGCCGAACCCTGTCCCTGAAACCATCAGCCCCCGCGGGAGGCGCCGGCGATATTCAAAGCCTCTGATTTGTGCGCTGGTTCACACATACGGCAGACATACTGCACAAAACAATAAATTCATAAAAATCGATTTACAAATGCAAAACAAATTGATATTTTTGACAAAATTATCAATTTGTTATGATCGACATTCCTGCCTCTAGGCTCTTGCTCTCTGCGCTGTTCGCACTGCAGCTGATGCTCCCTCTGTCCCTTGCTCATGCGGCCGGGAGCACCGTCGTTCAGCTCAAATGGCGGCACGGTTTCGAGTTCGCCGGATATTACGTCGCCAAGGAACGCGGTTACTACGAGGAGGCAGGGCTCGACGTACAAATCCGTGAAGCCGGGCCGGGAACAGATAGCGTAGAGGAAGTCGTATCCGGTCGTGCCACATTCGGCGTCGGCTCCAGCAGTCTGCTGCTGGCCCGCAAAGCCGGCAAGCCGGTAGTGGCCCTGGCCGTCATCCAGCAACATTCCCCCTATGTGCTTATCACAGGGACCTTCAGCGCCACCGACAGCATTCAGAACCTGCTCGGCAAACGGGTCATGCTGGACCCCATGGCGGACGAGCTACTGGTGTATCTCAAGCGGGAAGGCGTGCCCATCGACGCCATCCAGCGCCAACCTCAGAGCTTCGATATCACCGACCTGACCTCCGGCAAGACGGATGCAACAAGCGCGCATGTCACCGATCAGGCTTTCCGTCTCGACCAGATCCACTTCCCCCATCACATCTACACACCGCGGGCTGCAGGCATCGACTTCTATGGCGACAACCTGTTCACCTCCGAACAACAACTCCGGGCCAATCCGGGACAGGTCAAGGCATTCATCGAAGCCAGCCTGCGCGGATGGGAGCACGCACTCGCCCATCCGACAGAAACCATCGACCTGATCCTCGAAAAATACGCTCCGCAAGAATCCCGCGTGCAGATCCAGTACGAAGCGGAGCGCACCGAGGCCCTGATCCATGCCGACATGGTCACCATCGGCTACATGAACCCAGGGCGCTGGCGACACATTGCCGACAGCTACTCAGAAATCGGCCTGCTTCCCGAGAACTACGCCCTGGACGGCTTTCTTTACGACCCCGAAAAGGGCAAAACCACCTACAACGAACTGCTCCGCTATCTCGTACTGACCCTGGCCATTACCGCCTGTGCCGGCTCGGTGACGGTGTACACCGTTCGGGTCAACCAACGCCTCCGGCGCAGCCAGGCTCAGTTGGCCGCGACCCTCGAAGCGGTTCCCGACCTGCTGTTCGAACTCGATGAAGAAGGCATCTACCTGGATGTCCGCGCCAGACGCGAGGCTCTACTCGCGGCTCCAAGGAATGAACTGCTCGGGCGCAGCGCCTTCGACATTCTCCCCGAAGGCGCCGCGGCAACCCTGCGCGATGCACTGCACGCGGCCTGCAAGCACGGCGCCGATTACGGCCGCGTCATTCTGCTCCAGCTCGCCGACGGCAATCGCTGGTTCGAACTCTCGGTCGCCCGTAAGCCGGCGCCGCCAAACCAGCCGTGCCGCTTCATCGTGATGTCCCGCGACATCACCGACCGCAAACAGGCCGAGCAAGACCTGCGCGACGAACGCCAGCGCCTCGTCAATGTACTCAACGGTACCGGGGCCGGAACCTGGGAATGGAACATCCAGAGCGGCGAAGTGCAATTCAACGAACGCTGGGCCGAGATGCTCGGCTATCGGCTCGACGAACTGCAGCCGCTCACCATTGACACCTGGACACAGCTCATCCATCCGGATGACCTCGCCCACTCCATAGACATCCTGCGTCAGCACTTCGCCGGCAAGATCGATCAATACGAGTACGAAACCCGCATCCGCACCAAGGAGGGCCGCTGGGCCTGGATGCTCAATCGCGGCCGAGTCATCAGCCGCTCGCCGGACGGACGTCCCCTCATGATGTACGGCACTCAAATGGACATTGCCGCGCGCAAGGAAGCGGAGGCCAAGCGCATCGAGAGCGAGCAGCTACTCCATTCGGCCATCGATACCATCGGCGAAGGTTTCGTGATTTACGACACCGACGACCGGCTGGCCTTTTTCAACGAGGAATACCGCCAGATCTACCGGGGCACCGTTCCCATCGAAGTGGGCCGCAGCTTCGAGGAGATCCTGCACGCCGGCCTGCAGCACGCCATTTATCCGGATGCGCTGGGACGCGAGGAGGCGTGGCTGGCCGAGCGCCTGGCCTGGCATCAAGACGGAAACTCCGAGGTCATACAGCGACTCGACGACGGCCGCTGGCTGAAGATCCGTGAGCGACGCACCGCCAATGGATATACCGTCGGCTTCCGCGTGGACATCACCGAGCTGGTGCGGGCCAGACAGGCGGCGGAAACAGCCAGCCTCGCCAAGAGCCAGTTCCTGGCCACGATGAGCCACGAAATCCGGACACCGATGAACGGCATTCTCGGCATGGCCCAGATCCTCCTGTCCCCGGGCATTACCGACCCCCAGCGCCAGGAATACGCCCACATCATCATCAAGGCCGGCCAGACTCTGCTCACGCTGCTCAACGACATGCTGGACCTGTCCAAGATCGAAGCCGGCAAACTCCTCATTGAGCCAGCCCCCGTCGATCCCGCCCAGTGCCTTCAAGAACTCAAGTCCTTGTTCGAAGAGAGCGCGTGGCGCAAGGGGCTCGTCATCGAAACACACTGGCATGGCAAGGCCGGGGCATGCTTCCGGATCGACGCCCACCGACTGCGCCAAATGCTGTCCAACCTGATCGGCAACGCCATCAAGTTCACATCACGCGGAGAAATCCACATCGATGCCCATGAGGTGGAGCGTGGCGGCAACCACTCCACCCTGGAGTTCTCCGTGTCGGACACCGGCATCGGCATTCACGCAGACAAGTTGCCCCGACTCTTCCAGCCCTTCAACCAAGCCGACAGCTCCACGACCCGCGAATACGGGGGCTCCGGGCTCGGTCTGTCCATCGTGCGCAGCCTGGCTGAATTGATGGATGGCACGGTCGGGGTCAGCAGCACTCCCGGACAAGGCTCCCACTTCTGGTTCCGGATCCGCGCGGAGCGCCTGGGAACCGAAAATGCCAAGGTCGCTGCCGACGGCGAGCCCGCGACCACCTGCGCCCTGAGCGGCAAGGTGCTGGTGGTGGACGACAACGGCACCGAACGCAAGGTCATCGCCGCCCTGCTCGGCAAGCTCGGCCTGAGCGCCACGCTCGCCTGCGACGGCCGCGAAGCGGTGGACGCCGTCACCCTCGGCACGCCACCGGATCTCGTGCTGATGGACTGCCAGATGCCGGACGTGGACGGCTACACCGCCACCGAGCGCATCCGCACGTGGGAGCGCCTCAACGCCCGACCGCCGCTGCCGATCATCGCCCTCACTGCCTCGGCTTTCGATGAAGACCTGCAGCGCAGCATCCGCGCCGGCATGAACGATTTCCTCTCCAAACCGGTGCCCATCGACACCCTGCGAACAGTTCTGGCCAAGTGGCTGCGAGGCGCCCCTGGCGCCGGCCCGACAGCACCACCGTTGGATAACGGGCTCCTGCTGGCCCTCGTCGGCGAACTGGAACCCTTGCTGGCAGGCCAGAAGTTCGACGCCCTGATCCGTTTCAAGGAACTTCAAGCCCTCGTCAGCGGCACCGATCTTGCCGCCGAAATCAGCGAGATCGGTACCTTGCTGGCCAGTTTCCGCTTCGGCCCGGCCCTGGAACGGCTACGAACCCTCGCGGCTTCAACAAGCGCACGACAAGCATCATGAACGGCAAACCCCGCATCCTGGCGATCGACGATACGCCCACCAATTTGTACACCCTGGGCATGGCCCTGGCCGGGGAATTCGACCTGCAGATCGCCAGTTCGGGGCCGGAAGGCCTGGTCATGGCCCGCGAGTCTCCGCCCGACTTGATCCTGCTCGACGTAATGATGCCGGGCATGGACGGCTTCGAGACCTGCCGTCGCTTCAAGGCCGAACCTGCGTTGGCAAAGACGCCCATCATCTTCGTGACCGCCCTCTCGGACCTGGAATCGGAACTCTCAGGGCTCAGCCTCGGTGTCGCCGACTACATCATCAAGCCATTCAAGGTGGAGCTGGTCAAGCTGCGCATCCGCAACATCCTGCGCATCAGCAGCCTGTCCCAGGAGCTGAAGGCCAGCGAGGAATGCCTGCGCTACGTGATGGAAGCCACCGGCGAAGGAGTATGGGACTGGCGCATGCCTGACGGCGTGGTCCATCACAACGCATCCTGGTGCCGGATCCTGGGCCTGGACATGTCCTTCCTGACCCACCCGGTGGATACCTTCATGAACCTCATCCATCCGGACGACCGCGCCAGGGTACAGCGCGTGCTCGGCGCCTGCCTGGCCGGCGACGGCGTCTACGCCAGCGAACACCGCCTGCGCCATACCTGCGGACACTACGTGTGGGTGGCCGACCGTGGCCGCATCGTCGAACGGGCCGCCTCCGGCGAGCCGACCCGAATGGTCGGCAGCATCGCCAATATCACCGAACGCAAGCGCCATGAGGCAGAGATCCATCATCTCGCCTACTTCGACGTGCTCACCGAACTCCCCAATCGACGCCTGCTGATCGAGCGCCTGCAGCAGGCAGTACTGCGCAACCAGCGCAACAAGCAGTTCGGCGCGCTGATGTTCCTCGACATGGACCGTTTCAAGCATCTCAACGACACCCACGGCCACGCCAAGGGCGACGAGTTGTTGATCGAGGTCGCCAGCCGCCTGCGCGGCTGCGTGCGGGAGCAGGACACTGTCGCGCGCCTCGGAGGCGACGAATTCGTGGTGATGCTGGAAAACTTGTCTGGTCCTTTCGACGAAGCCATCGTCAATGCCCGCGCCGTCGGCAACAAGATCCTTCAAGCGCTCAACGGCCCCTATCGACTGGGCGAGCTTTCCTACACCAGCACGCCCAGCATCGGCCTGACACTGTTCTCCGGCAAGGACGACGGCATCGACGGAATACTCAAACGCGCGGACGTCGCAATGTATGCAGCCAAGAGCGCGGGCCGTAATACGCTGCGGGAGGCGGAGCCCAGTTCCTGATCCATCTCACAGGGACATCGGCGGATCGCCAAGCGCCGCCTCGCAGACAGCAATGTTGTCCACGTGGGAGCGGCGCATCTCCTCCAGCATGCGCCGGGCATCGGGATCGTCGATGTCGGTCAGCACTTCATCGATCTTGCGCACCACCCAGGCCTGCCCCTTGTTCAGGAAGCGCAGGCGAGCGTCCAGCCCGTCGATGGCCAGGGTCTTGTGCACGAAGGCGCCGGTCTCGTGGGACGCCGTGCCGCCCAGGCGCTGGATGGTCTTGTACAGCACCACCGCGTTGCTGCCTTCGTCCTTCTGCAGGCGCTCCAGCAAGCCGCGCAAGGGCGCACGGGCATCCAGTTCATCGCGCAGGATGGCCAGCACCTTGGCGCCGGCGCGCTCGGCTTCCAGCAACGCATTGAGGCGCTCGATGCGCAGCGCCTCGGCGCTCGGCACCTCCTCGCCGAAATGGCCGGGGAAGTCGCCGGCGTAACAGGGCGGAGAGCTGTAGCTTCGCTCCGCGTCGCTAGGGGCAGCGGGTTGTCGACCTGACTTGCGGCTCATGACCATCTCCTGGATTCAATTGGCTTGGCGGACGACGAACACCGCGGGGTCGTCGCCATGGTCCAGCAACACCCGCCGGACGCGGTCCTGCCACAGCTGCCGGAACTCCTGCACTTCATCGTCGCTGGCCTGGCCGGCCAAGCTCAACTGCATCAAAGGGATCATGCGCGGATTGGCCGGCACCTCGCGCAGCGTGCTCATCGCGTCGACAGCCGCACCGGTATCCACGCGGCGGAAACGCAGATCGAGAGGCTGTTCGGCGTCGAAGGCCAGCAGGTCGCGGCGGTCGAAACGCCCCGCGAGGCCCTTGAAGCCGGTATCCACCGTCACCCCGGTGAGCAGCGACACCACGTTGGCGATCACACCGGTCACGCCCGCCGTCCGGCTGTCGCGGAAGCTCACGTGCACACCGCCGCGCTCGGGTAATTCCGCGCCATAGAGGGCCGCCAGCGCCAGGCAAGTCAGCCGGTAGGCGCTCGCCACCGTCGGACAGGAGTGCCCGGCCAGCCGCACCGCGTCGAGATAGCGGTATTCGATCAGGCCACCCTCGGCGGCGCCCAGGAATTCAGCCAGCGGGTCGCGCACCCGCAACGGGGGAATTTCATCGAAAAAACTGGGGTAATTCATGACGACACCCGAGGTGACTCCGCTGAGATCAGATGTCCGCCACCCTAAGGCGCCGCCCGACTACAGGCCTTGATCTACGATATGCGCGTCAGTATTTGCCGCAACCCGCCGCGGTGCTTCAATCCGGCCCGTCGGCAATGCTATCGTCGGCCCCTCGCGTGCCACGGCCGGCCCATGGCCTGGCCCTTTTGCCTGCATCCCCGCCTTTATCGGAGCTCCAAGCCCATGCTGCGTGCCGTCTTCGTCATCGCCCTGCTCCTCGCCGGCAGCAGCGCCAGCCTCGCCGACGGGATCCGCCACCAGGCGATCACGCCCGGCCGCTATGCCGACGCCCGCGAAGCACTGGTAGACGCCATCGAGGCCGAAGGCCTGGTGCCGGCACCGCCGAGCCGTTTCGGCGACATGCTGGCGCGCACCGGACCGGCGCTGGAGCAGACCACGCGGGTGTATCAAGACGCCGAAGTGCTGCATTTCTGCAGTGCCCGCATTGCCTGGACCTTCGCCCGCGAGAATCCGCTCAACGTCGCCCAGTGCCCGCTATCGATGGCCATCTACACGCTCCCTGCGGAAGCCGCCACCGTGCATCTGGCATGGCGCGAAGCCCACGGCGACAGCCCGGCCAGCCGCGCCGCCAACGCGCTGCTCGAACGCATCGCCCAACAGACCGCCGACAACGCCGGGCGCAGCAGCCTCGGCCGCTGAACACCCCTTCCATATCGCCCGCGCCCCTCGCGGGGCGGCGGCCGGCGCGGTATAGTCCGCTCCGCTTCAAATCCATCCGTATTCCCCCCAGCATGTCGCAGAAAACCTACAACGCCGATTCCATCACCGTCCTCAAGGGCCTCGAACCCGTCAAGCAGCGGCCGGGCATGTACACCCGCACCGAAAACCCGCTGCACGTCATCCAGGAAGTCATCGACAACGCCGCCGACGAGGCGATGGCCGGCTTCTGCAAGAAGATCGGCGTGACCCTGCATGCAGACGGCTCGGTGAGCGTGTCCGACGACGGTCGTGGCATCCCGGTGGAAATCCACCCGGTCGAGGGCGTCTCGACGGTCGAAGTGGTGTTCACCCGCCTGCACGCCGGCGGCAAGTTCAATAAGACCGATGAGGAATCCGCCTACCGCTTCTCCGGCGGCCTGCACGGCGTCGGCGTGTCCGTCACCAACGCTCTGTCCCACCGGCTGGAAGTGGAAGTTGTCCGCGACGGCGGCCGCCATCGTCTGGTGTTCGCCGCCGGCGATGTGATCGAACCCCTCGTCCGCGTCGGCGATGCCCCCAAGAAGGCCAGCGGCACCACCGTGCGCGCCTGGCCGGACGCCAAGTATTTCGACGCCGCCGACCTGCCCCGCGCCGAGCTGGAACGCCTGCTGCGCTCCAAGGCGGTGCTGATGCCCGGCCTCGAAGTCAGCCTCAGTATCGAAGGCGGCGACACCCGCACGTGGCTGTTCGAGCACGGCATGCGCGGCTACCTGTCCGAAGCCCTGCCCGACGAGCCGCTGATCCCGCTGTTCAGCGGCGAGAAGTACGCCGCCAAGGGCGACGACACCTTCGCCACCGGTGAAGGCGCCTCGTGGGCCGTGGCGTGGACCGCCGAAGGCGCGCCGGTGCGCGAGTCCTACGTCAACCTGATTCCCACGCCGGCCGGCGGCACCCACGAGGCCGGCCTGCGTGACGGCGTGTTCACCGCCGTCAAGAACTTCATCGACCACCACGCGCTGCTGCCCAAGGGCGTCAAGCTGACCGCCGACGACGCCTTCGGGCGCGCCTCCTTCGTGCTGTCGGCACGGGTCCTCGACCCCAGCTTCCAGGGCCAGACCAAGGAACGCCTCAACAGCCGCGACGCCGTGCAGCTCGTCTCGCGGATGGTCCGCGACCCCTTCGAGCTATGGCTCAACGAGCACGTGGAATACGGCAAGAAGCTCGCCGAGCTGGCCATCAAGGCCGCCCAGGCCCGCGCTCGCGCCGCTCAGAAGGTCGAGAAACGCAAGTCCTCCGGCGTCGCCGTGCTGCCGGGCAAGCTGTCCGACTGCGAGTCCGAGGACATCGAGCGCAACGAACTCTTCCTCGTCGAGGGCGACTCCGCCGGCGGCAGCGCCAAGATGGCCCGCGACAAGGACACCCAGGCCATCCTGCCGCTGCGCGGCAAGGTGCAGAACGCCTGGGAGGTGGACCGGGAACGCCTGTTCGCCAACGCCGAAATCCATGACATCGCGGTAGCCCTCGGCGTGGACGCCCACACCCCGAAGGACGATCCGGATCTATCCGAACTGCGCTATGGCAAAGTCATCATCATGTCCGACGCGGACGTGGACGGCTCCCACATCCAGACTCTGTTGCTGACCCTGTTCTTCCGCCACTTCCCCAAGCTCATCGAGAACGGCCATATCTACGTCGCCCAGCCGCCGCTGTACCGCCTCGACGTGCCCGCCCAGGGCAAGAAACGGCCGCCACGCCGCCTGTATGCACTGGACGACCAGGAGCTCGCCTCCCTGCGCGACCGTCTGGCTCACGAAGGCGTCAAGGCCGAGCACATCGAAGTCGGCCGCTTCAAGGGCCTCGGCGAGATGAACCCCGACCAGCTGCGCGAAACCACCATGGACCCGGCCACCCGCCGCGTGCTGCCGGTGCACGTGCGCCCCGACGCCTTCGACGACACCCTGCGCATGTTCACGCTGCTGATGGGCAAGGGCGAAGCCTCCGGCCGACGGGCCTGGATGGAGGAAAAAGGCGACTCGGTGGAGGCCGACATCTGATCTGCGTCAAGGGGAGACGCAATGTGTGATAACCCTGATTGACCATACCGGGCCGCATGCAAAGAATGGGCAAGCGGCCCGAATTGCAACTAAAGTTATAAGACACACAATGGGCCGCTGGCGGGCTTTCTCCCGGCCCCACGGTCGATCCGGTGCTCACGCCCAACCGGGGACGGCACCATTTCCTCCTCACTGGTCGGGCGAAGGTTCGTGCGTCTCCACGAAACAGACAGTGAGGAAAACCATGTCATCCATACAGCGTCACCTCGGCTGGGGGGCCGTTGCCGTGCTCGGCGCAGCCGCGTTCGGCACCGTAGCCCTGCACCGCGGCGAGACCATCAACGCCCTGTGGTTGGTCATCGCCGCGGTGTGTACCTATCTCATCGCCTACCGCTACTACAGCCTGTTCATCGCCGAGAAGGTGATGGAGCTCGACCCCAACCGCATGACCCCGGCTGTCCGCCATAACGACGGCCTCGACTACGTCCCCACTGACAAGTACGTGCTGTTCGGCCACCACTTCGCCGCCATCGCCGGCGCCGGCCCACTGGTCGGCCCCGTGCTGGCCGCACAGATGGGCTATCTGCCGGGCATGCTGTGGATCCTCGCCGGCGTGGTCTTCGCCGGGGCTGTGCAGGATTTCATGGTGCTCTTCATCTCCACACGCCGCGATGGCCGCTCCCTCGGCGATCTGGTCAAGACCGAACTCGGCCCGGTGCCCGGCGTGATCGCGCTGTTCGGCACCTTCATGATCATGGTCATCATCCTCGCGGTGCTGGCGCTGATCGTCGTGAAGGCGCTGGCCGAATCCCCGTGGGGCATGTTCACCGTCGGCGCCACCATCCCCATCGCGCTGCTGATGGGCGTGTATACCCGCTTCATCCGCCCGGGCCGTATCGGTGAAATGTCCCTGATCGGCTTCGTGCTGCTGATGGCCGCGATTGTCTTCGGCGGTGACATCGCTGCCAGCCCAACGTGGGGCCCGCTGTTCACCTTCGACGGCAAGCAGCTCACCTGGCTGCTGGTCGGCTACGGCTTCATCGCCTCCGTGCTGCCCGTATGGCTGCTGCTGGCGCCGCGGGACTACCTGTCCACCTTCCTGAAGATCGGCACCATCGTCGGCCTGGCCATCGGCATCGCCATCGTCGCGCCGAACCTGCAGATGCCGGCCCTAACCAAGTTCATCGACGGCAGCGGCCCGGTGTGGTCCGGCAGCCTGTTCCCCTTCCTCTTCATCACCATCGCCTGCGGCGCCGTGTCCGGCTTCCACGCACTGATCTCGTCGGGCACCACCCCCAAACTGCTCGACAACGAGAAGAACGCCCGCTTCATCGGCTACGGCGGCATGTTGATGGAGTCCTTCGTCGCCATGATGGCGCTGGTCGCCGCCTCGGTCATCGAACCGGGCGTCTACTTCGCGATGAACAGCCCGGCCGCGGTGATCGGCAAGACGGCCGAAAGCGCCGCCCAGGCAATCTCCCAATGGGGCTTCGTACTGACCCCCGACATGCTGCTGCAGACCGCCCAGGACGTCGGCGAAAAGACCATCATCTCCCGCGCCGGCGGCGCACCCACGCTGGCTGTCGGCATGGCCCACATCCTCTCCAATGCCCTCGGCGGCAAGGCGATGATGGCTTTCTGGTACCACTTCGCGATCCTCTTCGAGGCCCTGTTCATCCTCACCGCCGTCGATGCGGGCACCCGTGCGGGCCGCTTCATGCTGCAGGATCTGATGGGCACCTTCGTGCCGTCCATGCGCAAGATGGACTCCATCTTCGCCAGCCTCGTCGCCACCGCGCTATGCGTGGCGGCCTGGGGCTACTTCCTGTACCAAGGCGTGGTCGACCCGCTAGGTGGCATCAACACCCTGTGGCCGCTGTTCGGCATCGCCAACCAGATGCTGGCTGGCGTCGCGCTGACCCTCGCCACCGTAGTGCTGTTCAAGATGAAGCGCCAGCAGTTCGCGTGGGTGACGATCGTGCCCACAGCCTGGCTGCTGACCTGCACGCTGACCGCCGGCTGGCAGAAGATGTTCCACGAGAACCCGAAGATCGGCTTCCTCGCCAACGCCCACAAGTACCAGGCTGCGCTCGACAAGGGCGAGATCCTGGCGCCGGCGAAGAACATGGACCAGATGCACCAGATCATCACCAACAACTATGTGGATGCCACCATGTCCGGCCTCTTCATCCTGCTGGTGGTCGCGATCGTCGTCTATGCCATCCCGGCCTGCCTGCGCGCCCTCAACGCCAACAAGCCGACCACGCTCGAAACGCCTTTCGAGCCGCTTCCGGCCAAGTAAGGAGCACAGTGTGTTCTCTGACCTCGCCCGCGTAGGCAAGTACCTCGGTCAGGCCGCCCGCCTGATGGTGGGCATGCCCGACTACGATACCTACGTGCAGCACATGCGCCTCAACCACCCGGACAAGCCCATCATGAGCTATGAAGAGTTCTTCCGGGAACGCCAGGAAGCCCGCTACGGCGGCGCCGACGGACGCCCGGGGCGCTGCTGCTGAGCAAGGCACGCGTATTCTTCGGCCGGCAAGCCCGCTTCTGGCGGGTTTCCGGCCGATTTTTCATTGAATCCGGACCATGACCAATCCCCTCGCCATTCCCCGCCCGCCGATCCGCGCCACCATCCTCACCGGCTTCCTCGGCGCCGGCAAGACCACGCTGCTCAACCGCTACCTGAACACGGCCGGCCACAAGAAGATCGCCGTACTCGAAAACGAATTCGGCGCCGTCGGTATCGACGGTGGGCTGATCGCCGGTTCGCCGGCCGTCGAAGTCGTCGAGCTCGCCAATGGCTGCATCTGCTGCAGCGTGCGCGGCGAACTGAGCCTGTCCCTCGCCGCGCTGGCCGACCGCCGCGACCGCGGCGAGCTGGACTTCGAACGTCTGGTCATCGAGACCACCGGCCTCGCCGACCCGGCGCCCGTCGCCCAGGCCTTCTTCGTCGATGAAGGCGTGCGCGACCGTTACGAGCTGGACGGCATCCTCGCCATCGTGGACGCCGTCCATGCCGGCAAGCAGCTCGACGAGAACCGCGTCGCCGCCGCGCAGATCGGCTTCGCCGACCGCATCCTGCTGAGCAAGACCGAACTCGTCGAACCCGCCGAGCTGGAAGCGCTGGAAGCCCGCCTGCGCCGCATCAACCTGCGCGTGCCGATCACCACCGTCCCCGCCGACGCGGATGCCGTCGCCGCGCTGTTCACCCTCGACGCCTTCGTGCTCACCGACGTGCTGGAGCACACCCCGGGCTTCCTCGCCGACGCCACGCCCAGCGGCCTACGCCGCGGTGGTGCAGAGCGCCAGCCCTTCGTGCGCCACAACGACGATATCGCCTCGCTGGTGCTGCATCACGCCGGCGACGTGGATGTGGGCCTGATGGGCAATTTCGTCGAAGAGCTGCTGCTCAAGAGCGGCAACGACATGCTGCGCTACAAGGGCATCCTGGCCGTACGGGGCGAGGAGCGGCGCCTGGTCTTTCAGGGCGTCCACCGCATCACCGGCTTCGACTACGGCCGCCCGTGGCAGGCAGGCGAAGCCCGCGAGACCACCATCGTCATCATCGGCCGGCGCCTCGACGCCGCCGCCATCGAGGCCGGCTTCCGCCTCGCCTGTCGCTGACGGATGGGGCCCGCCGATGCTGGCCCCATAATTGCTAAACCTCTCCGACAACAACAGAAAACCCCGGAGAGTTCAATGAGCGTTACCGCCCTCAGCGAGGACACCGTCGATTTCGGCGACGTACCCGACAACATCAACGCCCTGCTGCAACAGGGCGTCGCCATCCATTCCAGCGACCCGGCCCGCGCCCGCGCCTTCTTCCGCACGGCCATCGAGGTGGCGCCGGACGTACTGCCGTCCTACCGTTGCCTGTTCAAGCTGCAGAACAAGCTGCGCGATTTCGACTCCGCCTTCGAGACCGCCGTCACGGCCCTCGCCCGGGCTGCCGACCAAGCCGCCCTGCCGCGCACCTGGACCGGCTGGAGCCTTGCCGACGTCTCCGCCGCCCCGGCCGCACCGCGCCGCTTCCTGCTGCAGTTCCTGAAGGCTGTCGCCTTCATCGAGCTGCGCCGCGACAACCAGGACGCCTCGGCCAAGGCCCTCGCCAAACTGCAGGAACTCGACCCCGAAGACGGTGCCGGCGGCTCGGTGATCGCAGCCCTCCTCGCCCACGGGGACGGCGCATGAGCGACACGCATGGCAGTCGGGAAGCCGACAAACCCCCGTTCTCGGTCTCGGAAACGACACATCGTGCCCTTGGCCGCCTGCTCACCCTGAGGGTCGGTAGCACCCTCACGGTGCGCCTCACGCCCCACGAGGCCCACACCCTCGCCCTCGCGATGGTCGCAGTGCGGGACGGCAAGAGCGCCGAGACCGAACTCTTCATGTCCCCCATCGCCAGCGACGCGATCTTCGTCGCGCCGGTGGGCGCGGACGGCATTTCGGTAGAGACGCCGGGCGGGCCGCAAGCCCTCGACTGGAGTGCGGTCGGCCAACTCGCGACAGCACTGTCGCCGGCGGCCGTGGCAGGGTGAGCGCCTCCGCGCACGACGGCCCCATCGACGGATAACACACATCTTCACCCCGCCGGCAGCAACAAAACCCGCGAGCGCTCCCTCCTACACACGTCGTTGACGTCTGTTGCAAACCGGCGGATGAATCATCGGAAGCATGCGAAGCATGCGCAGATCATCAACTCAAAGGGGCCCGACGCCCGCAGATATTGGCGCCAAAGTTCGTCGACTTTTTTTACACAAACCGGCCTTTTTTTCCGACGCTCTTCGGCACCTCATAAAAATTCGTTTTGAATCAGCATCCTGTATGCTATAAAATTCGCGGAACAAAATTTGCTTAATCTATTTTGAACATAAGCGTGCAAATGTCACGCCCCTGTAAATCAGGTGTACTTATATTACGTTCAACCGCGCCGACGTACGGTGCCAGAACGAAGAGGTTTAGGATGAAACTGGAGCACTCGGAAAAATCGGTCGCACAACAAGGCAGCAGCGCCGCAGCGCCCTTGTTGTCCCGCCGCAAGCTGATAAAAACCGGTCTGGCCGGCGCTCCTGTTCTGATGGCACTCAAGAGCGTTCCGGCGCTTGCCGCAGAATGCAAGCGGCCTTCGGGCTTCTCTGCTTCCGGCAATCTCAGCCGCAACGGCACCACGCCCTGCTCTACCAAAGTGAACGGCGTCAGCTTCTGGACCACCTACGCCACCCAGAATCCCACTGACACCACTCTCGACAAGCTGTTCAACGAAGTCTTCAGCTCCACAGTTACCAAATCATTCCGCGAGATTCTCTCCTCCGGCTCGTCGATCCAACGCAAGATCGTTGCCGCCTGGCTGAGCGCCAATGTCGGCAGCACCTCGCTCTTCAGCGCGGACGAAGTCAAGAAGATGTGGGACACCGGTGTTGTGGCCAATGCCTACCAGCCTACGCTGGGCGTCACGTGGAATGCAGCTCAGGTGGAAACCTACCTCGACTACGTGCTGCTCCCCTGATAGCGACGCTGACTTTTGGTCCCGGCCGGCATCCGGTACTCCGCCAGCGAGACCCTGTTCGAAGGCTTGGCGGATGTACTCTGGAAAGACGTAGATGAAGGGTGGGTCCGCTACGACCCACAAGCCGGTGCAACCCTTCTGCTCGCCCCGGTCACCCGATTCGTGCTTGATCAGCTGTCGGTTCCCGGCCGGCAGCGCTCCGAAGACGAATTGATCCACGCCATCTGCCAGGAAGAGCCCGATGCAGCCCCGGAGGATTGCCGGCAACTCGTTGTGGCGGCCCTCGACGCGCTGATCGGCGCCCGCCTGATTCAGGCCGCTCCGAGCCATTCCCTTGAAAATTCGTGATCTTTCCCTGGCTGAATTCCGCGCGCGGCTAGGTGGAGACGGTATCCGACTGGCCACCGGACCGTTCAACTGCCGCCTGCAGAGCGGAATTCCCGAGCTCGCCGATGAACTCGCCCGGCTCTACGCCCATCATCCGCTGATCGACGACAAGCCCTTCATCGACTTCCATGTCGGTGTCCAGCCCGGCCATGGCCTGCGTCGATGGATTGCACCGCAGGCACGTTTCATCGTCGATGCCGTCGAGCCGTTCACGCCGCTACCGCGCGGCCAGGCCTTGCCGATGCTCGAATGGGGCCTGAACTGGTGCGTGACGGCCTACTGCCACCACATCCTGGTCATCCACGCAGCCTCGGTCGCACGCGGCAAGCACGCGGCCATCCTCCCGGCACCGCCGGGGTCGGGCAAGAGCACCCTGTGCGCCGCACTGGTCAACCGGGGCTGGCGCCTGTTATCCGATGAACTCACGCTGATCCGCCTCGACACCGGCCAGATCATGGGCCTCGCCCGGCCGGTGAACCTGAAGAACGCGTCCATCGACATCATTCGCACCTACGCGCCCGATGCCTTCCTCACCCGGCCGATACTCGACACCACCAAGGGCACCGTCGCGCTGATGGCGCCGACCCAGGCCAGCGTCGAGGCCGTCGGCGAATGGGCCGATCCCGCCTGGATGGTGCTTCCGCGCTACCGCGCCGGCGCCGACGCGACGCTGACCCCGATGGGCAGCGGCACCGCCTTCATGCAACTCGCCGACAACGCCATGAACTACCACGTGCTCGGCGCACGCGGCTTCAAGGCGGTCGGAGACATCATCGAGCGGACGCGCAACTACAGCTTCGAATACAGCCGCCTCGACGACGCCATTGCAGTGTTCGACCGCCTCGCCGCGGAGGGCATGGCCGAATGAACCTCCTCATCGAGACCTACCGCCACCCCGAATCGATCCGCCGTCTCGGCACCGCCGACTGGGATCTGCTCGTCCGCCAGGCGCGCCATGCCAACCTGGTCGGCCGGCTGTTCCTGCGCCTGCAGAGCGCTGGCGTCGAAGCCGACATTCCGGAGCAGCCTCACAACCACCTGCTGTCCGGCGCAGTGATGGCGAGCGAACAGCGCCACGCGATCCGGCGGGAAGCCTGCTTCCTCCGCGAGGCGCTCAAACCGGCCGGCATCACGGTGATCCTGCTGAAGGGCGCCGCCTACGTCGCCGCCGGACTGCCCGCCGCCCAGGGCCGGCTGTTCTCCGACGTGGACATCCTGCTGCCGAAGGAGCGCCTCGGCGATGCCGAATCCGCACTGATGCTCAAGGGCTGGGCCAGCACCGCCACCGACGACTACGACCAGCGCTACTACCGCCGCTGGATGCACGAACTGCCTGCGATGCGCCATGTCTTCCGCGGCTCCGCGCTCGACGTACACCACACCATCTTGCCGCCGACCGCCCGCCTCAAACCCGATGCCCGCCTGCTGATCGAAGCCAGCGTCGCCCTACCCGATCTGCCCGGCGTGCACACCCTGTCGCTGCCCGACCTGATCCTGCACAGCGCCTCGCATCTGTTCCACGAAGGCGAACCGGACAACCTGCTGCGCGACCTCACCGACCTCGATCTGCTGCTGCGCCACCTGGCCCGTGACGACACCGCCTGGGACGGGCTCCTCGAACGGGCCGCACAACTTCAGCTATCCGGCCCGCTGCGCCTTGCGCTGCGCTATTGCCACCGCCTGCTCGGCACGCCGCTCCCCGAGCGCATCGCGGCCCGCAGCCGCTGCCTCGCCGACACGGGCATCGTCCAGCGCATGCTCGACGGCATCTACGCCCGCGTACTGTGCCCGCAACACCCGAGCACCGCCGATCGCTTCACCCCGCTGGCACGCCGCAGCCTCTACATCCGTGCCCACTGGCTGCGCATGCCACCGCTGCTGCTGGCCTACCATCTGGCGCACAAGGCCATCTTCCCGCCCAAACAGGAAACCCACCCGCTGTCGACTGAACAACAGGGCTGACACGCGGAGGCGGCGCCCTCAGCGCACGCTGACGCTGATCCGGTCGTAACGGCCCTGCTCATCCATCGCGGTGATGTCGACACGGCCGGTTTCGGTCAGAGTTTGAATCAAGGGCTGGGTGGCGGGCCGGTGAGCGACCAGCCGGCCGTTGATCAGCCAATAAACCTGCCCACGCTGACCGCGCAGTTCGAGGCGGATCACCGGCGCCTGATCAGGGCGCGGACGCTTGATCACCTCACCGCTGCTCAGACCGACGATGCTCAGACCAGCGTCCGGCTCGGCCTGCTTCTGACAACCGGCATCCCACGCCGGCGGCTGCGCCTTGGCGCGCAGATCGGAGCTCAGCCACGGGTCCAGCGCGGTCGGCCAATGCACGGCCTCGACCTGGCGGCGCGGGCGGGTGCTGCACGCCGCCGTGACGCGCAAGCCGCTGACCGCGTCGACCTCGTAGGCGTAGCGCATCTCGCCGCTGCGCAGCCGGTCGGGAAAGGTTGGCGGCGCGGTGTCGTTGAGCACCCAGGCGATAGCCTGGCGATGGCAGAGGGCCTCTTCCTCCGGCTGAAAACGCGTGCCGAGCGGCCAGCAGATCTTTTCCTGATGCACGGAAGGCGGCGGCGTTCGGGTCGTAGCCGGCTGACCATCCACTGCCGAGAAGATATCGACCAACAGCGGCGCCGCGATGTTGGCGCCGAAGAAACCGGGGTTCGGCGTGCCGTCCGGGCGGCCGATCCACACACCGACCGTATAGCGGTCCGACACGCCGATCGACCACGCATCGCGGAAGCCGAAGCTGGTCCCGGTCTTCCACGCAATGCCGCGGCGGATGCCCGGCCCCTGCTCGACCGCGCGGCCCACCGGTCCGCCGGATTCGAGCACATCGCGGATGATGAAGGCCGCGCCGGGCGACAGCATGCGCTGTTCGACCAGCGGTTCATCCGTTCGGTAACGCGGCTTACCGGAAACCCCCTCGCGGGCAAAGGCCGTGTAGGCGCCGACCAGTTGCTCGAGCGTCGTACCGGCACCGCCGAGGATCACCGACAGGTTGGGCGCTTCGCCTTTGGGAAAATCCAGCTTCAGGCCACCCCGCCGCAGGGCGGCGACGAAACGGCCCGGCTCCAGCCGGTCGAGCACCTCGACGGCCGGCACGTTGAGGGACTTGCTCAAGGCTTCGGACACGCTAACCGCCCCGTGGAAGGACTGCTGGAAATTGCCCGGCTGATAGCCGCCGAAGGATTGCGGCACATCGGCAAGCAGGGACTCCGAATGGATCAGCCCTTCATCGAGCGCCAGCCCGTACAGGAAGGGTTTGAGCGTCGAGCCGGGCGACCGCGACGCACGCACCATGTCCACGAAGGCGAAGCGGTCGGTATCGCCGAAATCGGCCGAGCCCGCATAAGCGCGAACCTCCAGCGTTGCGTTATCCACCACCAGCGCAGCCATCGACACCCGCGGCGGCAAGGCGGCGAGCCGGCTGGTGAGCAGCAGCTCGACGGTCTGCTGGGTCTGGGCGTCGATGGTCGTGTCGATACGCTGCCGGCCACGCGCGTCCTTGCGCAGCCGCTCGGCGAGCAAGGGCGCAAGCAGCGGATCGCGCGCCGTCTGGGCGATGATCGGCTCCTGCAGCGCATCGCGGATGTCGCTGTCCGGCCACACACCGGCCATGCGGTGCACCACCTTGTCGCGCGCCACCCGCGCCCGGGCCGGCTGACGATCCGGCCGCAGGCGCGACGGCATCTGCGGCAGCACGGTCAGCAGCGCCGCATCCGCGTGGCTCAAGCGTTTGGCCGGCTTGCCGAGATAAGCCCGGCTGGCCGCCTCGACCCCTTCGAGCACGCCGCCCATCGGCGCGTAATTGACGTAGAGGGCGAGGATCTCGTCCTTCGAATAGTGCAGCTCGAGCTGCAGCGCGCGCAGGATCTGCCGGCCCTTGCCAAGCAGCGTCCGCGGCGTCGGCTCGATGATGCGGGCGACCTGCATGGTCAGCGTCGAACCGCCGGAGACGATGCGCCCATGGCGCAGCCACTGCCACGCCGCCCGCGTCAGGGCCAGCGGATTGACGCCAGGATGCCAGCGGAACCAGCGGTCCTCGTAGCGCTCCAGCGCCTCAAGATAGAGCGGCGATACATCCGCCAGCGCCACCGGATGGCGCCACACATGGTCGCGATCCGGAAAGGCCCGCAGCGGTGTGCCGTCGCGGGCGACGATGAGCAGCGCGTTCGGCGCATCACGGCCGGGCACCGGCGGTGGAAAAGCATGGTCCAGCCCAGCCAATACGAGCAGCGCGAGCAACACACCCCACTGCCAGCGCGGACGGCGTCTCAGCCATCCGCGCCCGGCAATCCACCATGCTGCGCGTTGCGTCATGCCTTACGGTTTGGCCGGCGCTGCGGCAGCCGGCTTGTCCTTGCCGTCGCTCACCGTCAGGGTCGCCTCGCCAGTGCTAAGGCCATAGACATCCGGGCGGTACATGTCCTCGGCGTACAGCGGTGGGAAGACGAACTTGCCGGGGGTGACGACCCGTGCGCGGTAGAACAGGCTGAGCTTGCCGTGCAGCCGGGCGGCCACCACGAAGCGGTCATCGCGGAACTCGACGTGCTGGATGCGCGGGTCCTGCATCGCCTCGGCCGGGTTGATGCCCTCGATCGTCGTGCTGCCCATGCCTTCACCCTGGACGATATTGAGGTTCTCGATCTCCAGGCCGGCCGGGATGTGGTCCACCACCATGCCGGTATTGACCCAGCTGTGCGGATTGACCTTGATGCGCACGATGACCGATTCACCAACCTTCAGCGTGCGGCTCTTCAGCGGCGTGCCGTCGGCTTCGAACAGGTCGCGGCTCAATGCGATGGCGTCGTCGCGGTTGGCCGGCATCTTCGCCGGATTGCCGCTCAGGCTGAGTTGCAGGTAGAGCTTGTCCTTGTAGGTGTTCCGGATACGAACGCCGCCCTGCAAGGCCGTTGCCGACAGCGGCCGGATCAGCGTGCCAGCACCGTTGATGACTTCCGGCGTGTCCTTGCCGAGCACTTCCGCCGTCCACCCGCCCTCGCCTTCGCCGGCCTTGGTGAAGTTGCGGCCGAGCAGGAACAGCGCGAGCTTCTCCTGGGTGCTGGTGTAACGGTTCTTGCCCAGTTCGGCGGCAGCAACGGCAACCAGATTGTCACGGCCGTCGACCTTCACCTTGTGGCGGTCGAGCAGCGCGTAGGACAGCGCCGCATCCCGCAGCGGGCTGCCGTAGTCACCCCACCAGTAGCCATTGTCACGGCTCTTTTTCACACCTTCGGCGAGCGCCGTCTGGGCACGGGTTTCATCGCCCATCAGCTTGAGCGCCAGGCCGAGCTGCACCAGGGCCAGCCCCGAGTGCGCCTGGCTGCGGACCTCGAACATCTGGCGCAGCGTGGACAGCGGCGCCTTGGATTCACGAGCCAGCACATAGGCGCCGTAGGCAAGCACGCCGAAACGGCCGGAACCGCCGAAGCGGTAATCCTGCCAGCCGTTCTCGTTGTAGCTCAGCTTGCCGGTCGGCAGACCGGCCACGCCTTCCTGCAGATACTTGAGCAGGAATTCCTGGGTCTTCTTCTGCATCGCCTCCGGCACCTGGAAGCCCTGTTCGCGGGCATCGAGCAGGAAGTTGCCGACATAGGCCGACAGCCAGTACTGGTACTCGGACACATTGCCCCACAGGCTGAAGCCGCCGTTCGGCGCCTGCATCGCGCCAAGCCGGGCGATGGCCTTCTCCAGCATGTCTTCCCGCTGCGCGCGGGTGTAGGCCTTGAGCCCGAACAGCCGGGCCCCCTCCTCGTCGATCAGCACATGCGGGTAGGCCGTGCTGGTCGTCTGCTCTGCGCAGCCGTAGGGATAGGTCAGCAGCCCCTGGATGGCGCTGCGCACGTCGATCGGCGCCTTGTTGGAGAGCACCAGATGCGATTGCACGGTGCTCCGGATGAAGCCGCCCAGTTCCGCGTCCTTCACCTCCACCGTCTCGCCCGGCCCGACGGCAAGCAGCTTGAGCACCTGCTGTTGCGGCGTCGCCGCCTGGACCTGCAGGCCGAAGCTGCGCTCCAGCTTGAGGCCGGCAACGCTGCTGACGTGGACCCGCACATCGGTCAGGCCGAAGGCGTTGCCCGCTTCGAGCGGGAAGCGCAGCGTCTGCTTCTGCTGATCCTTGAGGTCCAGCTCGCGCTCGGCGTTCTGGATCTTCAGGCCGTCCGCATTCTCGATGCGCACCTTGAGCTTCTGCGCCGCACCGGACAGGTTGTGCAGGTCGAGGGCGATGGTGGCGTTGTCACCTACCGTCAGGAAGCGCGGCGTCATCAGCTCGGCCACCAGCGGCGCGGCAACAACCGTCTCCGCCTCGGCGTTGCCGAACTTCTCGGGTGCCGCGACCACCGCCATCAGGCGCAGCGTGCCGTTGAAATCAGGCACGTCGAGGGCGATCTCGGCTTCGCCCTGCGCGTTGAGCAGCACCGGCCCGGAGAACAGATCCACCAGGCGCACCTTCTTGGGCAGGCTCTTGGTCGCCTTCGGCGCGGCATCGCCACCGAACTTGAGCTTGCCCTTCTGGCCGCCCATCTTCTCGATCAGACGGCCGTACACGTCGTACTGGTCGGCGCCGTAACGCAGCTTGCCGAAGAAGTGGCCGTGCGGGTCGGGCGTCGTGTAGCGCGTGATGTTGAGGATGCCCACATCGACGGCGGACAGCGTGACCACCGCCTGCTGGCCGGCAGCGCCGGGCGCCTTGACCTTCACCTTGAGGCGCGTGTCCGGCAGCATCTTCTTCGGCGCATCGAGACTCACCGCCAGCTTGCGCTCGCCCCGTTCAAGCGGCAGGTGCGCCAGGCCCAAGGCCCGCGCCGGGGTGACCTTTTCGCCAGCACTGCCCGGCCGCAGCACGCTGACCGACACATACAGGTCGTGGCGCTTCCACGCCTTGTCCACCGGAATCTCGACCGTCGTGCCATCAAGGGCCACCGGGATGCGCCTGACCCACAGGGTCTTGTCCGCCTCGACGGTGATCAGCGCCTCACCGGCGTGCGGCGGCGTGATGCTCAGCTTGGCGGTCTCGCCATCCTGGTAGGCCGGCTTGTCGAACTTCAGTGCGACACGATCGGGACGGACGCCCTGGGTTTCGTCGCCACGGGCGCTCCAGCCGGCGTAGAAGCGGTATTTCGTCGTCTGCTGCGTGGCCGGATCGGTGATCTCCAGGCGGTAACGCCCGTATTTGACCGGCACACCGAGCTTGCCGCGTCCGCCATCGGGAATGCTGACGCTCGCGGTGTTCACCAGTTCGTCGGTCTCCGTGAAACCCGAATGCCAGCCGCGCTGGTCGTCGAAGCGCCAGTAGTAATCGCGGTTCTCGCGGAACAGGCGCACCGGCAGCCCGCTGCCTGCGCTCAACTTGCCCTCGGCGTTGGCGCGCACCACCTCGAACTGCGCGATGCTGCCTTCGCGGGCGTAGTCGCCGGTGAACAGCGGGCGGACACCCACCAACACCGGCGCCGGCCAGATCACCCGCTCGAAATTGCGCACCACCGGCCGGCCGCCGCTCTCCAGCAGGCTCAGCGTGGTCCGCACGGTGTAGGGCGACCGCTTGTCCTTGGCCGGCGCGAGATCCACGTCGAGCGCCAGCTCACCGTTCTCGTCGAGCTGGCTCTGGTCCAGTTCCACGCGCTGGCGCTGGCTCTCCTCATTGGTGTCGCCAAACTCGAAACCGGGCAGCTTCTGAGCCAGCGGATTCTTCTGGCGCTCGAAGACGGCAACCCCGAGCAACTGGTTGCCAGCCGCCGGCGCGCCGTAGAGATAAGCACCCTTGACGGCGATGGTCAGCGTGTCATTGGGCGACACCGTGGCCTGCTTGCTGGCCAGATCGAGCTTCATGCGCTCCGGCAAAAACTCCTCGACGCCGAAACGGAAGCTGGTGGTGGCCAGCTTGTCGGCCGGGTCGGCACGCAGCTCCAGCGTCCATGAGCCTGTCGGCGCATCCACCGGCAGCGCGATGCGGTTCTGGTAATAGCCCCCCAGCTTGCCGTCCGGTTGCCAGGTGGCAGTGAACTGGCTCTTGCCGTCCGGCCGCCTGAGGATGGCCTGGATCGGCTGTGGCGGTACGGCGCGGCCGTCCGCATCCCGCGCCAATACGGACAGATCGAAGCTCTCGCCCGGTCGATACAGGTTGCGACCGGAGTACGCAAACAAGCGCACAGGCCGACCGGGCAGGCCCGCGATGTCGTATTCCGAAAGATCCAGCGCCGGCTCCTTCAGTGCAATCAACGAGATCTGCTGGCCGTTACGCGCCAGAATGAGCTTGGCGGCAGCCGGCCGCTCCGCAAAGGGGGCCCGTCCGTTGCTGTCGGTCTCGGCGCGCGCCAGGACCTTGGCGTTCTCATCCATCCAGGCCACCTCGACCCCCGCCATCGCCTTGCCGGTGGTCAGCGAGCTGACGTAGGCATCGGCCCCCTTGGCGAACAGCCGGGTACTCAAGCCGAGATCGCTGACATAGAAATAAGTGACCTGATAGTCGTAGCGGAAACGGTTCGGCTGGCTCATCACCGCGATGTAGATGCCGGGCTCGCGAAGCTCCTTGATGTCCTCGACCGGAAGGAAAGTGACGTTGCGCTTGTTGGGCTTCTGCTCGGTCAGGAAGCGGCCGGTGAACACGCTCTCCGTCAGGCTGTGCAAATTGTCGAGCGACCAGTTGTCGATAGCCCCCTTGAGATCGGTCGCGCGCCAGTCCTCGTCGCCGTCGTACTCTTCATCGTAATCGTAGCCGTCGTTATTCTGCTGGCGCTTGCCCCGCTGCGGACGCGGCCCGCTGATCACCTTGTCGAGGAAGCGTGGCAACTGGTCCGGCTTGACGCGAAGGAACTGGACATCCACCTCCGGCACGTTGACCGTGACCACCGGCAGCCCGCCGTTCTGCTTGGCCGGCAGCACCATGCCACGGCTGGCGAAGTAATAGGCCGGCGAGACGACGGCGGTGACCACCGAATAACTGCTGGCTTCCGCCAACGTCTGGCCGGCCTTCGACGGCAGCCCCGCCGCCACGCGCACCACGTAACGGGTTTGCGGCTTGATGTGCGGGAAATACAGGATGCGCGGGTTGTCCCCCACCACCCAGGCGCCCTTCACCAGCTTGCCGCCGTCGATCGCCACATCCGCCGGGGCCGTACTGACCTGCGGATTGCCGCTGCCGGGCGTGCCCTCGCCCTGATTGTCGGCGTCCTCGTCGTCTTGAGTGTGCGGCTTGGCCTCACCCGTGCGGGGCGGCATCTCGAACACCTGGATCGCCCCGTCGTAATCCCGCCGCGCATCCATCGGATGCGTGAAGCTCAGCGCCAGCGCCGGCGAGCCCTCGAAGTCACGATTGGCGAAATCCGCAATCTGGAACGGCCCGTCCACAGACTCCGCCTCATCGGATTGCTGCGTCTTGGCGACAAACACACCCGCCGCAGCGAGCGCGGCAAGCACCAGCAGCAAGGGCACCAGCCCGAAACCGCGACGCGATAGATGACGCAACATCGACTTCTCCCTCGAGCCCACTCAATCAGAGCACGCATGATGACAAGGGATGTATATTCCATCAACATTGATCAACGATGAAACCCGCGGCTGAATCGTTGCGGGCGCAACATCGAATGTTGCCGGCGCCTCCATCGATGTTGACGGCCGCGCTTTCGATGTAAGCGGCTCCATATGTCATGCGTCGCTGTCCACGAAAAAAGTTGACGTCGCAACATCAATCATTGCGACGTCTACATGCTATACGGCGGTCTTAACATTCAATGTTCACGGCCGAACATAAACCATCAGCGTATTGAATGTTCAATATTGATACCTGAGCACTCAATGCGCTGAAGCGCGTATTCAATGCTGCAGCACCAACATCGAATGTTCACCCGGCAACATGCTTGCCTGCCGGGTGAACGAAGCATGTTGCCGGCTGCTATCAAGAAGTTGCCGAGCGCTCGATGATCAAGGGGGCGGCAACATGAACATTCCCGCCATCACTCCTTGATGTGCACTGCCCTCTCTTCACGCCACCTAGTCTGAATCGCTTCCATCAGTTCCCGCAACTCCCCCGCAATCATCGCGCAGGCCCACAGGTAGTTCTCCTGGCAATCTACATCCATGCGCCGGAAGACATCCCCCGCGTTGCCATGGGTCATCGCAAGGAGCGCTTGTAGTTGAGCCTGTCGTGCGGTGAGTTGATCGGTGAGGGCGAGCGCGTCAGCCGCGCTGGCAAGAACATAAATCGGGCTCGCGGGGGCGGGAAAGCGCATCGGCGTGCTCATGCCCTGGCCCTCCTCGTCACGTGCGACGAATGAGCTGAATGTGAAGCGAAAGAAACAGATGCAATCGGCACGCGCACGTCTGCGCGCCCTTCGGCGTGAATGGTCATGAGGTGTTGCTCCTTTGCTGCGATTTGCATCTCCGCCACCCCTTCCTACGGGGGCGGCGGAACCGTGCGGGGGTAGGAATACCGGGCAAAGGAACCGGCCAGCCTCACGGCTGCCCCGCACGGCCCGCCATTGAAAGGGCGCAACCGTACTCCGACAAGAAAAAGCCGCGTCAAAACGCGGCCTTCATCGGCCTTTGCAATCCGGGTTCCTACACCCGATCACCATTGTTTAGGTGACGCGGTGGAGTATCGAACCAGTGCTGGACGACCGTCAAGTAGAACGATTGATGGGGCAGCAAAGCAGTCCGTGGAGAAGCACGCGAGTGACGCAGTGCATAGTGAAACTGACAGGATAAATGCCATTCTGCTGAGAATCGGCAGACGTGAGAATCGGGCGGATGATGACGGGTTGTAGTCCTTGTTACTGACGCCTTTATGAAGACGGAGCGCCAGCAACGCCCCACGGATCAATCCAGCTCCACATATGTGGAATGACGAAGGCGACAATTAGGTTTACGTTGGAGATAGCCCCCGGTCGGCTTGAAATATTGGAGTTCGCGTGTTCTTAAAATTCTTCCGAAAAGCAAAGGCACTGTGAATGCCAAATGGATACCCTTCATACACTGCCAAAGACTTTGAAGAGAGACTCAAGGTTTCGCCGGAGCAATCTGTGCAGATAGCCAAGGATTATTTTTCTCTTCTTCAATTTGACGAAAAAAGCGAATTTGGTATTTTGGTGTATGAATGTGGTCGAGATCTACATTCGCTCGCAAAGGAAGTTACGGCACGCTACAAGCTGGAGAAGAGTCAGGCCGCAGCTGTATCCAGATACTTCGTCAATATCGCCGCCGCGCGAAAAGAACAAGTACGAAAACAAGACCTTGGCATTTCCAAATGCATTTGGACAGCAACCACCTGCGGTTTAAGGAAGAACAACCCCAATGCGTCGCATGCCCGATTTTCTGGTCAGCGATTCGAATCAAACCTTGGGCTGCTTACGGAAGCAGGTTATCTACTCCCAGGAGTTGCCATCGATTGCACCTGTATTGCCAAGTCAATTATTCATGGCTTTGATGAATAGCTAAGTATACGGCTAATAATTTTCCGTACCGATCCCCACCTCATCACGCCACCGGACCTGCGCAACAAACCGCGCAGACCAGTAAACTCAGACGTTGGACATCACAAACAACCACTGAACCACGCTTGAATATTAACATCCTGCAATGCAATTTCACCTGATACCAGGGCTCCTAATCTTCTTAGGCTCCTACTTTCCACTCGCGATCATTCTTGCGATGCAGGACATATCGGCACAGTGGTGGGCACGTCCTTTTTGTACAACCACAAGCCTCAAAGCTAGTGAATGTCTGTTCGTACCGTTTGATAACCCGGTCTTATCCATCTCATTTCTAGCGGTCACTGCGGCGGCGACGCTTCTCGCGAAGAGTTCCCTTCTGAGAATTAGATGTCCGTTCTTGATAGACGTAAAGCGGATGAAGGCGACACCAAACGAGATCATTAACTATACCTTCCCATACGTTGTTTCGTTCATGGGAATAGCCTACGGTGATCCACAGAAACTCATAGGATTCGGAGTCTTTCTACTCTGGATGTTTGCCATAACACTGAAGTCGGGACAAATCCTCATGAATCCGCTCCTTCTGATATTCGGGTGGAAACTGTACGAAGCAACGATTGTTATCAATGGCATAGAAAAGGATGTTCGCGTTCTTAAGTACGGCAACCTTGAGATCGGTGAGCAGATGGGGCAGACCGTCCAAGACTTCTACATACTCAGGGACAAGTAGATGCAGCAAACATTTGCTTCACTTAGAGCATTCGACTTTGAAAATAGTCATATCCATCTTTGGGTCTACAAACGAAGCTCTACTGCATATAAATTTTCCGCGCACTACGTTCAAACTGACGAAGCACTGAACGCATTGCTTCTTGGTGTAGTGCGAAGCGAAGTGAATCGAATTACGGAGTATGCAGCCTACTCATACCTCGCTCAAAACAATGAAAACAGCTGTCTAACCACCCAATTAGCGGGCAGCGACTTTGAGTACCTCAAGGCACGAGTCGACCGCCCAGAGCCTGACTGCCGAGTCCAATCGATCAAGGATCTCAAGAACGCGGGCGGCTACCTTGTTAAGTTCGTTTGCAATGGCCAAGTCGTCTACGCCGTCAAGAAGACTGCGAGCAACTGGAAGACCTCATATCTGAAGACACATATCAACATCGTTTTTCGAAATGGCGAGTTGTCTGCAGCTGAGGATAACGCCTTTGCGATCGAGAAGACCTTTGATTTTTACGCACACCAGCAAGGCCTTTTCATCGCGAGCAAACGCGCCTTCGAGTCGGCGATGGAGCACCGGGCTTCTTATGCCCAGGCCTTCGTTGGACTTCAGCAAGACCAGAACTTTGCAAACTTGTTTACCAACATGCAGCCTCTAATTGATCACGTTGGAACGAACTCGATTCAACTAAGGCGCATGGCTCGAATTGAGGAGCGGGCGCTTTTTAGGCGCCCCGGCTTCCTCAATGCGGTTCAAACTGTCAACACACGACGAAACTGGGGGCTGAACTTTGATCCACAAACAGGGCAACTCGTCCCTTGCGACCAGACGACAAAAGCAATCATGCAAGTACTGCTTGACCATCGACTGCTAAGCGAAGTCACTGACTTCATCTACGACGTACCAGACGCAACCCAAGTGTGACGCCACCTTCCATCGAGCGGATATGTCCCGGCAAGCCCGACCATGCCGCTCATGTCAAATGATAGAGGTCATTTCCCTATGCGTGCTGCCCCTGCTAATGCTCTGCATGTCAGAGAGTTTTGTTGTGGCATCGTACCCGAGCAAGTACCTGCGACCGTCGTCTGCCAACCACCCCCAAACCAACCAGAGAACGAGTGCTTCTCTATCCTTCCAGGGCACGTCTCGTCCTTTGGTGGCGAACAGGTGATTGGCTGGGCCATCTGGGAGCGTCCGGGTGTATTCATCGAGGCTGAGTTTCATGCCGTCTGGTTAAGTCCAACTGGCGAGTACATTGACATTTCTTCTCGGGAGCGCCGGTTTGATGTCATCACCTTCCTTCCTGACCCAAACAGAAAATACATCGGAAGGCAGGTTGATAATCTCCGACAGCCTCTCGTCAAAGATCACGACGTCACCCGCTTCCTCTACTTGGCCAAGAGAAGATTTGAAATCTTGAACACGGGCAACCTGGCCGACCAACACGGCTATATATCCCTGCCAAAGAAGCTCGAACGGGAGTACATGAAAACAATGAAGGAACTAGCACGTTTGCAGAATCGCTTGTACAGCCGGTATCCAGAAAGTCATTCCATATGAAGCGTGGCTTATATACAACAATGTAATTGATCTCTCGACTGATACAGTACCCAGTGAACGAACAGGCCATTCACCTCTCCTAGCTTTATCCCCCGAACTACAGGCACAGCAACGATGCACGGCGAAGTCGATCCTCAGTCCTTGATGTTCTACTGTTTCTCGGTCAAATCCCGGACTCCGACCGATCATCCGCTGCATCCAGTAAAAAACCGGCCGACTCGACGCTGTCTGCATTACTTGAAATTCGGACATGCAAAAACGCTATGCACCTTCCGGATATCGATGTAGCACTTCAGCACAAGCAGTAGCTGAAAATACTGAACTTTCTATACTGGACCACCGATGCCTCACAAACTGTTCCTCAGTCACGACTCGCGTGATCGCGAGAGAGCAAAGGCCATTGCTCAAGCAGTACAGCGCCTCACGCTCGGACAAATTTCTGTGTGGCACTCTTCTGATGATGGCCCCAGCGGTGGGCTTCGTCCTGGTCAAGTCTGGCTTGACGAAATACGCCGTCAAATCGCTGACAGCAGAGCGCTGGTGGTACTGCTTACTCCACAGAGCGTTAACCGACCTTGGCTGTTGTTCGAAGCAGGGTTCGGAGCAGCACAAATAAACTGTGCCGTCATACCTGTCTGCGTTGGTATTGATAGCGTTGCCGATGTTCCCTTTCCTCTCGCGATGTACCAGACGTTCCAACTTGCAGACTACGACTCACTCAAGCGCTTCGCCGAGAAGCTCCTAGCCATGCATCAGATTCCTTTTGATGAGGGAATGGCGCGCCCTGTTCTAGAGGAAGCCGTCGCAGCACTCACACGGGAGAAGTCGGATGACGCGATTGTGTCTACATCCCCTCCAAATCCTTCGCTCGCGCAGGCGATGGACACGCTTCGAGAGTATCTTGATCGTCGCTTTGCGCAGGTAATGAACGCTACGGCGGACAACGGCGCGTTACCCTCAGCATCCAACGCCCGGTACAACGTAGCCATAGACCTCAATATGAAGTCCGAAGCCCCACGTGTGAAACACATCGAGATAGGCCCCGACACAACCGTACAAGACGTCCTCGATAATATCTACTTCATGCTGGATGGCGAGGTGGGAGCACGCAAGTATCTTGAACAATGGATTCTTCGCGACTTAGGCACCAAAGAACATTTGGTGATTCGGGAGATGCAGTATCGAGTTCCTGCCATGAGTGTGTTTCATGCAGGCAGCAAGTGGGCCGTCATAAAGCTCGCGAAGCCTTACTCGCCTATTGGCCGTCTGGACTACTTCCTAGCCAAGCCACCCAAAGCTGACTCCTAGCCCCTTCCAGTGAGGCACCATCATTCCACCGGAACTTTCGCATAAAGCCGCGCAAGGCCGGTGAATTCAAACATTGGGCGTCATATCATATCGGAGTGTTATAATGTGGGTTACACAAACGTACCTTGGGACTGTCGAGCCCGAAGCGAAGTTGTTTGTCTATTACTTTTTTGAAGACTATGCCCCCGAACAAAAGAAGTTCACCGAGCGAGTCCAGATAGAACTGGAACGTCTCGGTGAGGCGTTCGGCGACAAAGTTTCGCTTCTTATGCCCAACCCAAGGTATGCCGGCCGCATCGAGGCTGAGGTTCGAGAGAATAGGCATCTATGGGAGTCTCTTCACGGAAATCTTCCCGGGCTTTTCATTTCGAAGAAACCATTGGCCCAATTGAAGCCAACTGATGATGGGTGCGTCTACATTCCCTTTGAGACGCGGCATCCCGACAAGGCCGCCAAAGCAATCCAAGAAGTCCGCCGCATTGCGAACGAGACCCTGCATTGGGATCACGTCAACAATGCAGGGTCTCCGAAAAAGTCATTCGGCGGCACGTTCTTCGAGGCGCTTGAACTGAAACCTGGGCTATTTGGGTTTCGGATCGACCTGAAAAAGCTAGCCCGCAGGTAGTAAATGGACATGACGCCCAACCCATCATTCCACCGGACCTGTCGCGGCAAGCCGCGCCAGGCCGGTGAATTCAGACGTTATGCCGCAGAATAACATGGCCTTCTCCGACTACAAAATTGATGTCATTAAGCATGAGGTTGGTCATTGGGTAGTAGCCAAGTTCTTAGGATTCAGAATCGGAGACATACAGATAGAAATCTTGTCCGACCGAAGATCTCTTTGGCATACCGCTACTACCAAAATTCAACCCGAACCCGACATAAACAACCTCGATTCGCTGTTGAAATACATCGAAGACCGGGTGTGCATACTATTCGCGGGAGTAATTTCGCAGGTTCTTGACAAACCAAATACCAACGAAGAAACTGCTGCAAATTTGCTAGACACATGCGGAGCCGATGACAACGGAAAAATTAAGGACTTGCTATTTATTTCTAGAGGCATCACGTACTCAGGGTCAATTCTAGAATCAAACAAAATTGATCATATCAATGCGATACAGAGTCAGTACTGGAAAAAGGCTAACGAGTTGGTGAGAAAGAACGCCAATACGATACTTTTCATTTCAGAGAAAATTGCTTCCGTCGTAGACTCAAGAAACAAAAGGTATTTGTTTCGGCAAGAAGAATTAAGTTCGTGGTTTAGCGATGCTGCGGCATAACCTATCTCTAAGGACTTCCCCGTCAAGCACCATTTTCCAATGACCGGCCGCCAGGCCGGTTTTCCTTTCCTGCCTACCTGCTCTTGTTTCCTGACGCCTGCACACACGCGACGGATCGGACAGACAGACTGCCTCTCTCTAATCGGCCTTGATCGGGTCTCGCCCCCGGGGCCATGCGACTAACCGCACCAGCAGGCCTCAATCGTTCATCGGCGGGATCAGGGAAACAGGGATCAGCCGTTTCCCT
>JAFEDJ010000018.1 GCA_018241685.1 Pseudomonadota bacterium | reverse complement strand
GGCGTCGTCTGTCCATTCCACTTGCCCGCTCACTCGCCCCGTCCGCGAACTTGGGATTCCGACGGTGACGGATCGGCTGATCCAGCAAGGCCTGCCGCAATTCTTGCAGCCCACGATTGTTCGGACGTGATTCGGACGCAGCTAGGGCTTTCGTCCGGAAACCGGCGCGCACGACGCCGTGCTGGATGTGCGGCGCAAAGTGGAGGACGGCTGCGGGGTGGTGGTCGAGGTCGTTGTGGATCTGGAGAAGCTCCTCGACCGGGTCAATCTCGACATCCTGATGGAACGGCTGGCGAGGCGAATCGACGATAAGGCCGTGCAGTGGCTGATCTGTCGTTGCCTCGTGGCCAGAATCATGGATTGCAGCGTGGTCGTGGAGCGGTCAGGTGAACTGGCCGCCCCCCTCCCAGTGTCGCGTGGGGTGCGACTCCCTGGCCGCGACCCCTCTTCGTGCGTGTGGTTCGACAAGCGACTTGGTCTTGGCGAGCGTCACGCATGAGCAAGAAGCGATTCTCCAACGTGCGTTGTGAAGCAACCAACCAGCGCCGCGAGGTCCGCCGCTGACGAATCCAGCGGCGCAGTGTAATCAGCGCCCCAATGGTCATTCGAAACGATCGCGGCCGAGCCGTCCAGCCACCAGTCGTTCGCCGCGACCGTAGCGTCGTGACTTGGGCTGAACGAAAGCGGGTCTGCGATGCCTTGTGCAGCGAGGTTTGTACCCTCGAGCTTGAAGGTATTTGCCGCGGTTGCGCTGCCGGAAGTCAGGTTGCGTCCCCCTGCGTACTCGTACACCGAATCCGATGACTCATCGACGACCCACAGGCTGTTCGATGCGTTGGTCGGATCCAGCGTGATGCCGGTCGGCTTGGAGTTCGCCGTTGCCAGGCTCCACTGGCCATCCTGCGTCAGGCCCGTCGGGTTGCCGGATGCATCGCGGTTGATGGTGAAGCGATACACATAGTCAGTGCCGCCTTCCGTGACCGCCCACAGGTGGGTGCCGTCGGTGACGATCCCCTTCAGGTTTCCGCTCATGGCGGGAGCAAAGGTTTTCTCCGGCGTGTCGGTGCCTGTCGTGTTGCTCGCCGCATTGTCGTACCAGTAGATCTTGCGCGCGCGATCCGCCATCCAGAGGTCGCTGCCGTCGAGCGTGATCCCTTCCGGTTCGGTGCCGAGCCCGTCAGCCTTCCAAAGGCCGACCGCTGTGCCGTCGGGCTTGTAGACGTTGACGTTCTTGTCCTTGTCCAGCACCCACAGCATGCTGCCATCGGCGTTGGCCGCGATGTCGCGCGGGTCGGTGTTGCCGGCCTGCAGGGCGAAGTTGCCGACCGCGGCCCCGTTCGCTGCGTACTTGAAGGTGTCGTCGGTGCCGATATCGACGACGAAGAACTTCGGAGCCGCTGCCGGGCCTGCGCCGACGATGACCGTGGCGTCATCGATCGCCACCACCGTGCTGCCGTTCAGCGTGGCGGTCACAAGGGCGGTGTTGGTCACCTCGCCACCCGTGGCGGTCGGGACGAACGAGTTCACGCCCAGCTTGGACGGCGAGTTGTGCTGGTCGAAGATCGATGCACCGCCAAAACCCGTAGCGCCGAATGCGCTTGCCTTCACGGTGAAGGAGTATCCGTTCACCACGTTCCAGTTCGGATCGCCAACCGGGGAGTCGACGATCTTGGTCGTATAGCCCGACCGGTTGAGATTGACCTCAAGGGTGCTGTCGAAGTCATACAGGTTCGCCGCGCTGCCGACCGAGATGCTTCCGTCACCTCCGGTGACGCCGAGCGACCGGTAGCCGGAGTAATTGGCGTATTCGTTGGCGCCGCCGATCTGCTCTTGCGTCGTCGAGGAGGTGATGTAGTCCATGTAGAACTTCATTACCGTCACGCCGTTTGCATCCTTGAGTTCGAACCCGGCCTTGTCGCTGCCCGTCAGGTCGCCGAACTTGTGGCCATTGGGCCAGTCCGCCGCTGCGCCTGCGCCGTAAGTGTTGTCATTGACGCCGGTGTTCTGCAGGTAGGTCACGCGGATGTCGCCGTTCGCCAGCGTCTGCCAGGAAAGCATTCCCGCGTTGACGGTCTGTCCATTGACTGTGCCGGATAGCGAGATGGGCGGGGTGACCGTTGCGGAGTATTTCCACACTTCGCCGGTTTCAAGCAGGCCATCTCCGTCGTCACCCGAGACGTATGTCGGGCGAAAATCGTCCGACGGGTCGCCTGGCGTGGCGTTGTCGTCCTTGAGGACGACGTTCGACAGCGCTTGCGAGCCGGTATTGCGGACTTCATACGTGTAGGTGATCTGCTCGCCGAAGGCCGCCGTCGTCTTGTTCGCGGTCTTGAGCAAGGAGAAGCCCGGCGCCGTTGGAACGTAACCAAAATCGAAGTCGGTGCGCGTTTGTCCCTGGCTCAGTTCTCCGACCGCCATGTTGACTGTGTCCAGACCGTCGAGGTCGTAGGTCTGGATCAGGTTCGCGGGCAGGCTGGCAGCATCCACGACGACTTTGTACTCGCCAGCGGGAAGTCCGTTGAACATGTAGATGCCGTTCGCCGACGTCGTGGTGGTTGCGGTGTAGTCGATCGTACCGTTCTGGTCGAAGTCGCCCAGCAGGGTCAATTTCACCCCGCTGATCCCGGATTCTCCGGCGTCCTGGACGCCGTCGGCATCCAGATCCAGCCAGACGCGATCACCGAGGGCGCCCAACGGACCGGTCACGACCTGCACCGCGGCGTCGTCGCTGCTGGTGACCGTCGTGCTGCCATCGGTTCCGGTGACGAGCGCGGTGTTGATCGACGTACCACCGACGACAGTCGGGATGTAGCTGTTGCTGCCGCCCGTCTTGGCGGGCGAGTTGTGCTGATCGAAGATCGTCACGCCACCGAAGGTCTTGCCTCCCGTGAAGGCGGCGGCGGAAATGGTGAAGTAATAGCCATTGACCACGTCCCAGCCGGAGTCGCCCACCGGGGAGTTGACCGTCATCGCGGTGTAGGCAATGCCGTTGTTGGCGACGCCGGCCTGGTTCAGGTTCAGCTCGAGTGTGCTGTCGAAATCCTTCAACAGCGTGGCTGCTTGAGCGTTCAGGGTGCCACCGGTGACCAGGCTGCCGTCTCCGCCGCTGAAGCCGAGCGACTGGTAGCCCGAATACGAAGTGTAGCCGTCGATGTTGGTCGTCGATGAGGTGATGTAGTCCTGGTAGAACTTGAACAGCACCGTACCGTCAGTGGCGCGGACTTCGAAGCCGGCCTTGTCGCTGCCCGTCAGATCACCGAACTTGTGCGTCTTGCCTTGCGACGTCCAGCCGATGTCGGATCCGGTGCCGTAGGTGTTGTCGTTGAAGTTGTTGTTTTGACGGTAGTAGACCCGGATGTCGCCGTTTGCCAGCGTCTCGTAGGTGAGCGTGCCGGCATCATAGGTGGGGCCGCCCGCTGTGGGCGTGATCGTCATCTGCACGGCCGGAATGACCGAGGCGCTGTATTTCCAGATCTCAGTAATGTCGAGCAGCCCGTCGCCATCCAGGTCGCCGATGTTCTTGCCATTCGCTCCGAGCACCGCGGTCGGATTGAAGTCGTCTTCGGTGAAGTCGGGCGTGGCATTGTCGTCGGTGACGACGATGTTGGAGAGCGGCACGCCGCCGGTGTTCTTGACCGAGTAGGTGAATGTGACAGGGGTGTTCGGGCTGACGATCGCTTGGCCTGCGTCCTTGATGATCTCGATGCCCGGTGTTGGCAGGAAGAGGCCGGCGTCGACGGTGGTGTTGGTCTCGCCCGAGGCAAGGGTGTAGCAGGCGGTGAAGCCGCCGAGGGCGGCGTCGCTGTCGGTGGCGTCGGCGCCGATGTTGACCGGGCTCAGGCTGTAGCCGGCGGGGGTGATGAACTTGACGATGTAGTCACCGG
>JAFEDJ010000017.1 GCA_018241685.1 Pseudomonadota bacterium | reverse complement strand
CCCAATTCGATCTCGACGTTACGGTGGGCCATCGCTCAGATACGGGCCCATAGCCTTCAGCGATGCCCGTGCTGCACACGGAAAAAGGTAGGAAATTGATCCGTCACTTTAGTGACACAGTAAGATTAACAGCGCCGTCATCGATACGCCCTTCAAAACTCTCAAGGGCTTGCACAGCTAACCCGAACACAGGGTTGTGCAGTAGGGTAGGGATACTGAAGCCGTGTGGCCCTTCGCTCCGTGGGCCTCGAGGAGAGTCTCACCGTGGCCGGTGTGGCGACAATTCTGCATGCTTGGGCAAAGCGGCTTGCTGATGGGGCGCCCCCGGCATTGCCGGGGGCGCGAGTTTACCGGAGCGATGTGTAGTAGACGCCAATGATCAGCAATGCAACCACGGCGGTCCAGGCTTCGAAAGCCGCCCGCCAGCGCCACGGGGCGTGCTTGAGTTCCATGAAGTTGAGCATCACCAGGCGGACCTTGAAGGCGGCGACGCCGATTACCGCGGTGGCCGTCCATTGGCCGGCCAGTCCGTGATGTTCAGCCAACCAGGCGCTGATCAGCGTGGCGGCGACGAGAAAAAACCAGACGCGTACCGCCTGGGCAGGAGAAATATGAGTCATCGCGTCCCCAGGAGGTAGAGCATTGGAAAGATGACGATCCACAGCAGGTCCACCATGTGCCAATAAAGCGCGCCGGACTCGATCCAGCCGAACAGCGGGCCATCCACAGGTTCGCGTCCGGCCCGGAACCACAGCAGGGCAAGGACAATCATGCCGGCCAGGAAGTGCAGGAAATGTACGCCGGTCAGCACGAAATAGAACATGAAGAAGTCGTTGCTGAGCATGGTGATGCCATGGCCCAGCTTGTCGCCGTATTCGATCAGCTTGGTGACCCCAAAACCGGCACCGACAGCCAGCGAAGCCAGCAACCAGCCCCGGGTGGCCGCCGTACGCCCATGCCGCGCGGCATCGACAGCCAGCACAACGAACAGGCCACTGGTGATGAGGATCAGCGTATTGAACAAGCCGAACGACGCATTGAGCGCGGCAGCAGAGCGGTCGAACAGCGCCAGCTGAGCCGAGCGCTCCATCATGAAGGCGACGAACAGCACGCCGAAGATGATCACATCGGCAACGATGAAAGTCAGGATGCCTGGCGCCTGGGCGCTCGGGACATCCCGCTCGGGTGACACGGCAGACACGAGTTCGGTCATTGGCGGGCGGTGGCGAGTTGCGCGGTGCGCTCCTGTTCAAGGCGGGGGATGGCCTTGAAGACATAGAGGGTCGTCAGCAAAATGTAGATGAACCACACTAGGAATTCGACCCAGAAATTCAGCCAGCCCTGGCGTGCGAACAGTCCGCTCTTGAAGAAAGGCATCAGCAGCTCGAACAGGAAGCTCAGGCCCGCCCAGATGTTGTACCAGCAGAGCCAGCGGGGGAAGAGCGGTTTGGCGCGTTTGTCGGTGAGGCCACAGACACCGACGGCGACCATGGCGATCGTGGTGATCGCGTAGAACAGGTCGATCAGCAGCCAGCCCATGTCATAGAGCATTTGCAGGATGAAGGGGGGAAGGTCGTCGGGCCGGTAGGCGCCGGTCAGCCAGAAGACCGACGAGGTCACCAGCGGCACGACGGTGACGCCGCCGCCCCACATCTGCAGAATGGACATCATGTGGTTGCCGTCGGTCTCGATTTTTTCCATGACCTTGGTGATGGACAGCGTCCAGGGCAGGTAAAGGACGCCGAAGAGCATCGCGCCGACCATGCCGGCCCGCACTTCGTTAGCGTGGGTGCGGAAGTGCTGGGCCAACTGGTCAGCCGTGAAATCGGCCGGGATGGGCGGAATGTTGTAGCCCAGCATCCCCCAGCAAATGATGAAGGCGGTGAGGAACACCGGCCCCATGGCTGCACAAAAACGCCAGTACTTGAAATAGCTGGCATTGCTGACTGCTGGATTCATGAATCATCTCCTGATTGATTGGACTTCCGCCGCGCTTCGCATGAGCGAGCCACGGCTGCGTTGGCTGTTCTGCCGGATCGAAGCTGCAGACCTCGGTGTCGGGGGCGCGTAGACGGCCTTATCGAACAAAGCCCCCGTCGGTAAGCCACCTCGTCGGCACCATTTTTGTATGCTTCAATACGGTATGACGAATTGTGTGATTTCAACACAGTTTCGTCAACGCATAATTTTCGACGCCATCAGGAGAGCGACGCCGTGTCTCCGCGGAGACGGCTTGGGTGCTAGTCGGCGAGGCGGCCGGGGGGCATTTTCAGGGCGGGCGTGTTGCGTCGGCCCTGGTCGTCGACGGCGGGCGGCCCGAAGGCGAGGGCGAGAAATCTGATGCCCCAACGCATCTCTTCGTCGCTGACATGCGACAGTGTCGACGAGAAATATTCGAGCCCCGCAGCGATCATGCTCTGGAAGAAAGCCTTG
The DNA here is from genome assembly GCA_018241685.1 of Pseudomonadota bacterium. GTDB lineage: Bacteria > Pseudomonadota > Gammaproteobacteria > Burkholderiales > Rhodocyclaceae > Zoogloea. The sequence continues at coordinate 34,709 of JAFEDJ010000017.1, read as the reverse complement.
CCCTCCGCCGTCAGCGCGACGACTTTCTCGCGCCCCGACACCGGGTTCTCCATCTGCACGACCAGGGACAGCGGCGGGCGCGCCAACTCCCGCAGCAACTGTGAAACATGGGAATTGCTTGTTTCGAACCAGTTGCCGAGCATCTGCTCGATGACCCGGCGGCGCATCCAGCCGTCGGCGCCGACCTCCGACTCGATCAGCCAGATGATGGCCGCCTGCTGTCGGGAAAGCCGCCCTTGGCACATGCGGTTTTCGAGTTCCATCCCGATCCGGTAATGGATGGGATAAAAGAAGCCGAGAAGATCCGCATGCCGGTTTTTCGTAGGGGCCGGGCAGTGCTCGCCAGGCGTCTTCGGAGCGGTGCGGGAGGTGGTTCTTGATGAAACAGGCATTCTGCTGGGCGGGCGAAATAGTCGGCAAAGAGTGCTTTTCATCTTATCAGTTTTTGCCCAGACGGCTAAAAAGGTCAATGGCAATACGAATTTTTTGACAAACCGCAATCAACATTAGTATGCTAGCAAACGTATTGATGCTCGTTGCTCCGGAGTCGCTTCGGAGTTGAATTCCAGTGTTTCCATCCAACCATTTGCAGCGGAGTATCGATCATGCTGTTCGACAAATCAGCCTTATCCGGAAAGCGTATCCTGATCACCGGTGGCGGTACCGGCCTAGGCAAGGGAGTGGCTCAACATCTGGCCGCGCATGGTGCCGAAGTGCACCTGTGGGGGCGCCGCCTCGAAGTGCTGCAGGCGGCCGCCGATGAAATCAACACCCAGTGCGACAGTCCCCGCGCCCATGTCCAGGCGGCCGACATCCGCAATTTCGAGCAGGTCGATGCCGCCATCGGCGAAATCTGGGAGCGTTTCGGTCCGCTGACCGGCCTTGTCAACAATGCGGCCGCCAATTTCATCGCTCCGACCAAGGACATCAGCCCGCGCGGCTACGAGGCGATTGCCTCGACGGTGATGGATGGCGCCTTCTTTACGACGCTGGCCTGCGGCAAGCGCTGGATCGACCAGGGCCTCAAGGGCTCAGTCGTCTCGACGCTAGTCACCTGGATCATGACGGGGTCGCCCTACGTCGTGCCGTCGGCCATGTCGAAGGCGGCGATCAACGCCATGACCATGTCGCTGGCGGTCGAGTGGGCGCGTTACGGCATCCGCCTGAACGCCGTCGCTCCCGGCCCCTTCCCGACTGAGTACGCCTGGCAGATGCTGAACCCGACGGCCGACAGCTCGGTCGGCGCGACCCAGGCCGATGAGGTGCCGCTGGGCCGCTACGGAGAAATCGCAGAGCTGGGCAATCTGATCCTACTGCTGCTGTCGGACGGCTGCGACTACATCACCGGAGAGACCATTGTCATCGACGGCGGCCACCACCTGGCGGCCCCGTCAACCTTCGCCGGCCTCAACAAGGTCACCGACGCGCAGTGGAAATCGATTCGCGAGGCCGCCCAGGCCGCCAGCGAAAAGAGCAAGGCGCAACGCAGCGTCTGATCAATTTTTGCGCATAGCAATAACCCCGAAGTCAGACACCAAAGGAGATTGAACGTGAAGGGACTGAAAGACAAAGTTGCTCTCGTGACCGGCGCCGCCAGCGGCATCGGCCTGGCCATCGCCAAGCGCTTGGCCGAAGAGGGCATGGCGGTCGGCATCCTCGACATCAACGGCGACGCGGCGGCCAGCGCCGCCGCCGAGATCCGGGCGGCCGGCGGCCGTGCCGATGCCGAAGCCTGCGACATCACCAGCCCGGAGGCCGTCAAGGCCGCCGTCGCGGCCATCGAGGCCAAGCTCGGCCCGACTTGGGCGCTGGTTAACAACGCCGGGTGGGATACCCCGATGCCCTTCCTGAAGACGACGCCGGATTTCTGGCAGAAGATCATTGCCATCAATTATTTCGGCCCGCTCAACATGACGCACGCCGTGGCCAGCGGCATGGCCCAGCGCGGCGGCGGCCGGATCATCTTCATCGCCTCCGATGCCGGCCGCGTCGGCTCCTCTGGCGAAGTGGTGTATTCCGGCTGCAAGGGAGCCACGATCGCCTTCGCCAAGGCCTTTGCCCGCGAAGTCTCCCGTAAGAACGTGCTGCTCAACTGCGTCTGCCCCGGCCCGACCAATACGCCGGCGATGGATGCCTTTGTCGGCACCGGCGAAGAAGGCCAGAAAATTCGCGACGCCATGGTGCGTGGCGTTCCGTTGGGCCGCATCGGTGAGCCGGAAGACTATCCGGGCCTGGTCGCCTTCCTGGCTAGCGACGACGCTTCCTTCATGACCGGCCAGACGATCAGCGTCTCCGGCGGCCTGACGATGCACGGCTGATAGCGCCTGCGTCACGCCCCTATTACCCATCCATCGAGAAATGAGGAAACCATGTCCGCGATTTTCAAAGACATTCTGTATGAAGTTGGCCCCAATGCTGTCCGTATCACCATCAATCGTCCGGAAGTGTTCAACGCCTTCCGCACCCAGACCGTCGAAGAGCTGATTCAGGCTTTCCGCATGGCCGACGAAGAGAAGTCAGTCAACACCGTGATCTTCGGCGGCGCCGGCGACAAGGCCTTCTGCACCGGTGGCGACCAGAAGGTCCATCTGTCCGAAGACGGCCTCTACGGCCCGCGCGGCATGGTCGGCCTGCCCATCGAGGAACTGCAGTCGGCGATTCGCGACTGCCGCAAGGTCGTCATCGCCCGCGTCCAGGGCTTCGCCATCGGCGGCGGCAATGTCTTCGCTACTATCTGCGACCTGACCCTCGCCTCCGAGAAGGCCCAGTTCGGCCAGGTCGGGCCGAAGGTCGGCTCGGTTGACCCGGGCTTCGGCACCGCCTACCTGGCACGCATCATTGGTGAGAAGCGGGCCCGCGAAGTCTGGTTCCTGTGCCGCCGTATCCCGGCGCAGCAGGCATACGACTGGGGCCTGGTAAATAAGGTCGTGCCGCATGACCAGCTTGATGCCGAGTGCGAAGCCTGGGCCGCCGAAATCAACGTCATGAGCCCGACCGCTCTCGCCATCGCCAAGCGTTCCTTCAACGCCGACAGCGAGAACATCCGCGGCATCAGCTTCATGGGCGTCGCCGCCGTCAAGGGCTACTACCAGAGCGAAGAGTCGAAGGAAGGCGTGCGCGCATTCAACGAGAAGCGCCCGGCCGACTTCAAAAAGTACGCCTAACCCCCGGAACGACCGTTTGCCTTGACTGCCATGGATCAAAATATCAAGAGCGATATCACCGAAGACGGAATTCTGATTGCCAGGATCGACATGCCCGGCCGGACGATGAACGTTTTCTCCCTTGACATGATGGATTCGCTCGAGCGGCTGCTCGATCATGTCGAAGGGAATGCGTCGGTGCGAGCGGTCGTACTGACTTCGGGAAAGCAGGCCTTCTTGGCCGGCGCGGATCTAGACATGATCCGGATGTTCACCGAACGGGCGCGAACCGATAGCCACGAACAGCTACATGCGCTGTGTGGACGTCTGGGGCGCTTGTTCCGCCGGCTGGAAAGGAGCCCCAAACCTTATGTCGTGGCAATCAACGGGCTGGCGCTTGGCGGCGGACTGGAAGTCAGTCTGGCCTGCCATGCCCGGATCGCGGCAGACGATAAGAGCGTTCAGCTCGGCTTGCCTGAAATCAAGCTGGGCCTGCTGCCAGGCGCCGGCGGCACCCAGCGCTTGCCGCGGATGATCGGTACGCGACCGGGCTTGCAGATGCTGCTTTCCGGCGAGCCGCTGACGCCCCACCAGGCACTGGAATGCGGTGTCGTCGATGAACTTGCGCCGCCCGATGAACTACTTGATGCCGCCCTCAGGCTGGCGCGCAGTCTGGACAACAGGACGGCACCGTGGGACAAGCCGGGGGTTAGCTTCCCTTGCGCCCCTTTCGATTTCACCCAGGCCGACGCCCAGCAGCAGATTGCCGAGGCGCTGGGGCTCGGCGATGAGTTGCTGGCACGCTATCCCGCGTACCGGACGATCATGGATTGCGTGATCGGTGGCTGGAACAAGCCGATGGACGAGGCCTGCCATTGGGAAATGGATAATTTCGTCCGCCTGATCCAGGACCCGGTGGCCGGCAACATGGTACGCACCCTGTTCCTGAACCGGCAGCGGGCGGCCAAGCTGGCACCTGTCTCCCTTGATCCACGGACGACGCGCGTGGCGGTCATCGGCGACGGTGCGGAAAGCGTCCAGGCCATGCTGGCGGCCGGCAAGGCGACTCTGGTTGCGCCGGCCGAGCTGGGCGAGCGGGATATTGCAGTACTGATGCCCGGCGCGCAGTCCGGCCAGGGGATCCGCGTCGCCTGGCTGGGCGAGGCGAAGAGCTTCGAAGGAGCGAGTGCGGCCGTCTGGCTGTCCGAGGCGACGGCACAAGGGCGGGCCCTCGAAGTCGTCGTGCCCCATCCCGATTCGCTGGCGCTCGACGCCGGCATCCTGCTCGGGCGCTGGCTGCGGGCCACGGCATTGCCCACTTCGGGCAAAACCTCCTTGCTGGCCAGCCTGCAGGCGAGCCAGGCACAGGCTCGCCAGGTCGGCTGTTCGGAAGCCGACGAACTGCTGGCCGTGGCGCTTGCCGCGCAGAAGGCCTGGGGCGAAGGCGGCATTGACGATGTCGACCTCGCCGATGTGGCCGCCGTCATTGCGGGTCTGCATCCGGCCTATAGCGGTGGTCCGTTCAATTACCTGCGGCAATTGGGCCTGGAAAATCTATCGTCGAGAGTGGCCGCTGCATCGGCCGAATACCGTCAGCTGTTCGCGGTGCCGGAATTCCTGCCGGCGCTCCTCGACCGCATGCTGAAGAAGGCCTGACCGTGGGGATCGATCACCGGCATGTCGGCTACACCTTGCCGAAATTCACCCTGACCATCGCGCCCGAGCGCCTGGCGGCCTTTGCCGAAGCGATCGGCGAGGTCGCCACGGGGCAGGCGATGGCACCGCCGACTTTCCTCAAGGTCATCGAAGGGGAGGGCGGCAGTTCGCGCCGCATCCTCGACGAACTCGGCGTCGACCTGCGGCGTGTTCTGCACGCCGAGCAGCAATTCGAGTACTTCGCGCCGTTGCGGGTCGGCGATGTCGTCACGGTCGAACGCAAGGTCGCCGAAATCTACGAGAAGAAGGGCGGAGAAATGGAATTCATAGTCATCGAGACGGGCTTTTTCGATGCCGCGGGAGAACGCCGGGCGCTCTCCCGGCAGATCGTCCTGGTCCGTCATCCGAAAAAGCGTGAGCAATGACAATCGATCTGAACAACGCTCGGCCGGGCGACATCGTTGCCGAGTTCTCTCCGCCGCCGAGCACGCCTGAGGATCTGGCGCGCTATGCCGAGGCTTCCGGCGATTCGAATCCGCTTCACCTCGACCCGGCCTTCGCTCGCCAGGCCGGTTTCAGCGACCTGGTCGTACACGGCATGCTGAATATGGCGCACTTGGGTCGCCTGCTGACGGAGCGCTTCCCGGCCGAGAATATCCGTTCTTTCAGCGCCCGTTTCGAGGGCATCGTGCTGGTCGGGCAGCAGGTCGGCTACTGCGCCCGCCTGCTGGAAAAAACGCCCGATGGTATCGCTCTGGAACTCGACGGATCGCTGGTAGGCGGCGGACGGGTCATTTCCGGCAAGGCCCTGGTCGCTGTCGACTGAGACAGATGGTCGCGCTGGCCGGCCCGGTCCCGGATTCCTCCGGGGCCATCCACTGGCCGACCGACTGCATCGCGTACCAGGTAGCCGATGCAGTCGAAAAGGCGAGGACTATTCCTCGCCGCTGCCTTCGCCGAAGCTCATCCCCGATAGGGCATCCTTGATGCTCGACAGCAGGCGGACCAGCTCGCTGCGGTCCTTTTCCGTCAGGCCGGCCAGTATCGTCGCATTGAACGCGGTTTCGGCGGCCAGCAGTTGTTCCAACAACTGGTGGGAGTTCTTGGTCAGGAAAACACGCTTGGCTCGCCGGTCGGTCGGCTCGGGGCGGCGTTCGATGAACTCGGTGGCCTCCAGCCGGTCGAGCAAAGCGCCCAGGCTGGCTTTGCCGACATCGAGCATCTGTGCCAGTTGGGTTTGAACCATACCATCGTGGCGGGCCAGGTGGGCGATGATCCACCACTGGGCCCGGGTGACGCCCAAGGGTTTGACGATTTCATCGAAGGCCTTGCGGCGGAGTCGCGAAACGTCATGAATCAGGTAACCCAGCTTGATGTCCAGCCGGTTCTTAGCATCACGATCCGTCTTGGCCGGTTCGGCCTGACGGCGCTTGGCCGAACGGGCGGTTGCAGGGGGGGCGGATTGGACTGTGTCGGTGTCGGGATTGGTCATTTTGGCTCTGTTCAGGCTATCGAAAGATGATTAGAGGGCGTCGAGTGCATGCGCTTCCGGCGATTCGCCAGGAGCGTAATTTCAATGCCGTACAGACGGAAATGCTCGTCCGCGATGTCGCTCATTGCTGCCTATACAGTAAGCAGGCAGATTATATGCTTTTTCCTGTCTGTAAAGGCCATATGCTGTTTGGCATTACTGTAGGGAGAAAATGATGGCGCAGCTGGCCCTGTCCCGCACGGTCGTTTGGGTGATCGGCTTCCTGGCATTTTTGAACCTCTACCCGATGCAAGCGGTGTTGCCGCTGCTGATGTTCGAGTTCGGCGCCGACGCCGTGCGGGCAGGTGCGACAGTCGGCGCTACTGTGCTCGCCATCGCGCTGCTTTCACCCCTGGTTGGGATACTGTCGGACGCCACCGGACGCCGTGGCTGGGTTGTCGGTGCGCTTGGCACCCTGTCCGTCGTGACCCTCAGCCTTTCTTTCTCGCCCAGCCTCGACCGCGTTATCACCTTGCGCTTTGCGCAAGGCATGGCGATTCCCGGCGTCACTGCCGTCCTGACCGCCTACCTGGCCGAAGAATTCGAGGGCGGCGTGATGACCGCCTATATTTCGGGGTGGTGTGTTTGGCGGCTTCAGCGGTCGCTTCCTGGCGGGGTATGTCAGCGATTTCTTCGGCTGGCGGGAAGCCTTTGTCGTTCTTGCCGCATTGAGCCTGCTCGGTGCGCTATTCGTTCGACACCGCCTGCCGCCGTCCCGACGCTTCGTCGCACGTCGCGATGCCGCGCACAGCCTGCTGCAACTGCTCGCCCACCTGCGAAACCCGCAGTTGCGGTCGGTTTGCCTGACCGGGTTCTGCATCTTGTTTTGCCTGGTTGGCGGGCTGACCTACCTGATGGTCTACCTGTCGGCAGCCCCATTCTCCTTGTCGTCACGCGAGCTGGGCAATCTCTTTCTGGTCTATCTGGTCGGCGTACTGGTCACGCCGCTGTCCGCCCGGGCCATGAGCCAGCACGGGCTGCGTCGCATCCTGCTGTTTGCCCTGGCTTGTTCGGCGTGCGGCTTGTCATTGACCCTTTTACCCTCGCTGCCCTTGATCGTGATCGTGATCGGGATGACTGTGTTTTCGAGCGGGATATTCTGCGCCCAGGCCGTCGCAATCCGGCGGGTAGCCGAGGTGGTCCGCGAAAGCCGATCACTGGCCTCCGGCCTGTACGGCAGCTGCTATTACGCCGGCGGGGCGGCCGGGACTTGGCTATGCGCTTCGGCCTATGTCGGCGCGGGCTGGCCAGCGGCTGGCGGCGTTGTCCTCATCGTTCTGGCCATCGCGGCGGTGGAGGCATGGATCGGCTGGAAGCGTTAATCGGCACCTCCGCCCTTGATCGGAAGACATCGCAGTGTACAAAAAAATGGGCCATGTGCACACGGTGCAGATGGCCCAAAAGTGGAGGGAGACTACTACGGTTTATTCAACGCTGAGCGTTGAATCCATGTCTAGAAAACCAGGACGGGTTTGATAGCCTTGCCGGTTTCGGCCGCATGAACGGCATCGTTGATCTTGTCGAACGGGAATTTCGTAACCAGCCGATCGAATGGGAAGCGTCCCTGCTGGTACAGCTCGATCATCTGGGGAATGAAGGTTTGCGGATTGGCATCGCCCTCGGTGATCGGGCGCAGGGTGACGCCTTTGACCAGCAGATCGAGCAGGGTGGCGGGAATCTGGCTGTCCGGCGGCGGCACGCCGACCAGACCCACCGTGCCGCCGGAAGCGGTGACGTTGATGGCTTGCCCGGCAACAGCGGGAATGCCGGTCGCTTCAACGGTGTAGGACACGCCACCACCGCTTTCGGCCTTGATGGTGGCTTCGATGTCGGAACCGTCACAGGGGTCAAATACCTTGCTTGCCCCAAGCTCCAAGGCCAGGCTACGCCGTTCAGCATTGGGCTCGACCACGTAAATTCGACTGACGCCGATGGCGCGGGCGGCGAGCAGGGCGCTTAGGCCGACGGCACCGCCGCCGAAAATGGCGATCGAGTCGTTGGCGCTCGGCTTCAGCGAGTTGAGAACCGCACCAGCGCCGGTCTGGATACCGCACCCCAGTGGGCCGAGGATTTCCAGTGGCACAGCGTCCGGCACGGGAACCGTGTTCACCGCACGCGAGATGGCATACGTAGCGAACGAGGATTGGCCGAAGAACATGCCGTGGATCGGCTGGCCATCCTTGGACAGCGGGCTGGAACCATCAGCCAGGCGGATGCCGGCGAAATTCATCGGCAGGAACTGGGCGCAGGTGGCCGGCAGATCCTTTTCGCAACTGGGGCAATGGCCGCAGGAATTGAAGGAGAGGACGACCCGGTCCCCTAGCTTGACATTGGTCACATTGGAACCGATCGCTTCAACGATGCCGGAGCCTTCGTGGCCGAGGACGATGGGCATCGGGACCGGGAAGCCATCGCGGCAAACGATATCGGTGTGACAAACCCCGACGCCGACCATGCGCACCAGGACTTCGTCCTCCCGGGGGGCGGCGACATCGATTTTCTCTAGTGCGAAAGGTCCTCCCACATTGCGTACGACAGCTGCTGTGGCGGTGGTGGGAGTAGGGGGCTGGGCGGGCATAACTGTCTCCTGAATTATCTGGATCGATGCTAACAAGCTCACAAACTATTACGCAACCATACCAATTTATTTGCTGGTTTGCAATCGAATTTTTCTACCGATCCGCTTTTGTCTGCTTGTTGAAGAAACCGGCCTATGAGCCATAAATTTCAGATTAACCGGGTGGTCTTCGCTGCGGAGCCGCGATGAATGTGCGAAGGATAGTGCGTTGAAATTTCTGCAAGCAGTACTTTCGGACTGCTTGCTTTCGGCTGCGGATGTTAAAGATGATATTGTTGCATATTTTTAATCGATCGCGATGGTGCCAATGGGGCTAGCCAGCGCATCGACAACGGGAAACATCAACGCGAGGAGCAATCGTAAATGGCAACAACGCATCGTAAGTTTTTCATCGGCGGCCAGTGGGTCGACCCCGCTTCGTCCGGCCGAATCGATGTCGTCAGTGCAACGACGGAGGAAGTGATCGGGAGTTGTCCGGAAGGCACCACGGCCGACATCGACCGCGCTGTCGCTGCCGCCCAGAAGGCATTCAAGGAATCTGCGTGGGCGACCTATACGCCCGCCGAACGCGGCGCGGCACTGAACCGTTTTGCAGATGCCATCGAAAAGCGGGGAGAGCAGTTGGCTCAAACGGTCAGTATGCAGAACGGCATGCCGATCAATGTTGCTTCCCAGTTGGAAAGCGGATTTGTCGTCGGTGTGCTGCGTTACTACGCCGCGCTCGCCGCGGTGCAGGAAATCGAGGAAGCGCGCCCATCGCCGCTGGGCTTCACCTCCCACGTCCGGAAGGAGGCGATTGGCGTCGTGGGGGCAATCGTGCCGTGGAATTTCCCGGTTGCGCTGTCGATCATGAAGATCGGTCCCGCCCTGGCGGCCGGTTGCACCATCGTCCTCAAGCCTTCGCCGGAAACCGTTCTCGACAGCTTCATCATTGCCGAGGCTGCCGAGGAGGCCGGGTTACCGCCCGGTGTGCTTAACTGGGTCCCGGGCGGGCGCGATGTAGGTGCCTACCTCGTGTCTCATCCGGGCATCGATAAGGTTGCCTTTACCGGCTCCACCGGCGCCGGCCGGATCATCGCACAGGAGTGCGGCCGACTGCTGCGCCCAGTGACGTTAGAACTCGGTGGGAAATCCGCCGCGATCATTCTGGAAGACGCCGATCTGGACAAAGTGCTGCAAGGGCTCCCGTCGACTTCTCTGCTCAACAATGGCCAGGCGTGCTTCTCTTGCACTCGGATCTTGGCTCCAAATAATCGGTACCAGGAGGTTGTCGACGCAATCGCCTCCACCGTTTCATCGCTTGTGGTGGGGGACCCACTGGATCGCGCCACTCAAATCGGTCCGATGGCGTCGGCGGTGCACCGCAACCGGGTCGAGGGCTATATTGCCAAAGGCAAAAGTGAAGCAAGGTTGGTCGCTGGCGGCGGCCGGGCGATGCAGGAGCGCGGCTGGTTCGTTCAGCCCACCGTCTTCGCCGACGTGGACAATTCAGCGACGATCGCTCGCGAGGAGATTTTCGGGCCGGTCCTGTCGATTATCCGTTACGGGAACGAAGACGAAGCCCTGCGAATCGCCAGCGAATCGGAATACGGGCTTGGCGGCACCATCTGGTCGGAGGACCGAGTCAGGGCCGTCAATCTGGCACGGCGAGTCGAGTCGGGCACGATCGGCATCAACGGCTATCTCCCCGATGTGAATGCCCCGTTCGGCGGCATCAAGGCGAGCGGGCTGGGGCGCGAACTCGGGCCGGAGTCGATTGCCGCTTATCAACAGTACAAATCTATCTACATGCTCGGCTAAGCTCTAGCCATCTTTTTATACTGCCGCCTCAAATCGGCGACAACGCCCCCTCCCTCTGAACGGTTTGATCGTCTTCGGTGTGTTAATGCCGAATATATTTAATGTCATCCGAATGACGTCAAACCGGGTCGTTTAGGCAGGGCTATCGGACTTACATGACATAGCCGGTTCTCTTGGCGCCGCCAACGACGTCCGTGCTATTTCTCTCGAGCACAAGATGGGGGGCCATGCCAGTCCGACCTGCGTCATGGCTTTTGGCGAAAACATCGGGGCGACCGCTTACCTCGTGGGTGAAGAAAATCGCGGTCTTGAGAATATGTTTGTCATGATGAATGCTGCCCGATTCGCAGTCGGCCTCGAAGGTGTTGGCATCAGTGAACGAGCTAACGAGAAGCCGAATACGCGAAAGAACGGATTCAAGGCACGGAGATCGGTGACAAATCGGGCGAACGCGTTCTCATCATCAAGCACCCGGATATCCGGCGCATGCTGCTTTCGATGAAATCCCGAGTCGAAGCCATGCGCGCCATTTCCTGCGCGATTGCCGTATCGATGGACTTGGCGGCAGAGCATAGCGACCAATCGGTGAAGGCCAAACACCAGAGCCGAATCGAGTTGCTGATGCCGATCGCCAAGGGATGGCTTACTAAAAAAAAATGCTATTAACATCTACTCAAATGGCATTTACGTACATGGCGGCATGGGATTCATTGATGAGACCGGAGCAGCCCAGTATTACCGTGACTCACGCATTTCCGCCATTCATGAGGGCACAATCGGGATCCAAGCCAATGACCTGATCAGTCGCAAAATTGCCAAAGACCATGGCGCATCGATTCAGGAACTGATCAACGAAATGAAGGAAACCTTGGAGCAGTACGGAAACTGCACCGACACAACTTTGATCGCCATCGGAACTGCGCTGCAGGAAGGTGTAGAGACACTCGAAACGGGGGTGCGCTTTATCATCGAGGTATTCTCCCGCGATCAAAAGCAGGCGTACGCCCTGACAAGAGCTTCTTCTTCGCAAAACTCCAGACCGCACGCTTCTACGCTGATCACATCCTTAGCAATGCGAAGGGCTTGGCAAATACTGTTGCCAACGGACATCATGCCGTACTGGCCTTCTTGGACGAGAGGTATTTCTGACCGAGTAGCAGGCTCGTCTATGCATTCTGCAACGCTACGTGGGTCTAGTTTGCTGCGCTTTAGCGCACATCAGGCTCCGTCGCCCTCAGGCACGGTCACTTTCCAGGAAACACCCCCTGTTTGCTCTGTATTCTCTACGGTCAAACACGAACCTGTAGCTCGCCACACATGACTGAAGACATCGATCCTCAATATGAGCAAGCAGTATCGTCGATTCATAATCGACTGTTTTTCCGCCTCTTTCAGCTCGGGAACACGCTTGAACGGCAAGCGACCAAAGAGCTAGGAGTTACGCCCGTCCAGTGGGCTTGCCTTGGCGCTTTGTCGCGACCGAAGGTTAGCGAAGGCATGCCTTTTTCTGAACTTGCAGAATATCTCGTTGTGACTCGGCAAAATCTTGACGGGGTATTGAAACGACTCGAGCGCGACGATCATGTCAAACGTGTTTCCGACTCCAGTGACCGCCGAGCCAAGCTTGTCCTGCTGACACCCAAGGGCCGAGAGTTTTGGAACAGCCTCCAGCCAGGGCTCTATGAGTTCTATCGCCTGTCTCTAGCAGGCTTCAGATTTGATGACAAAGTATCCTTTGTTCATTTTCTAAATCGACTAAATGAAGGCATGAAATCCGTGGATTTATCCAAGAACGAGGGGAACTCCAAGTTCTGACGATATACAAAATAAGTAACCCATTTTTTCACGTATCCAGGGTACTTTAAGACAATACTGATTTATTCGCCGCCCCTCCCAAGCTGTGCGCGTAAGCGCGACAATGCCGGGGAGCCTTCCCTCACGAAACCTTGATCGATGCAATCGAGCTTTTCCGACCTCGAGTACGCTTGCGAAGAAGAAGCTGACGCGACGTGTGAGGTCGGTCGGCAAGCGTGGAGTCCAAGCATTCAAGCTGTCATCTGCTGCGTGTAGTACTGCTGTCGGAAGGACGCAGTTGACAGGTAGCCCAGTCGAGCCTGCTTTCGCTGCCGGTTGTAGAAGATTTCGATGTACTCGGTGATCTCCTGTCGGGCTTGCTCGCGGCTGGCAAATCGCCGGTGATGCACGAGTTCGGTCTTCAGCGTTCCCCAGAAGCTTTCCATCGGGGCGTTGTCCCAGCAATTGGCCTTGCGGCTCATCGAAGCCGGCATGCCGAATTGCTCGAGCAAGGCTTGGTAGTCGCGTGAGCAGTACTGGGCGGATTCAACCGTGAGCCCCCGGCCATCTCATCTTCCGCCAGCCCCTTAGCTCGCTAAACATAGTGTCCACTAGCCAATAGAAGTGGACACTTACATGAACGTCACGAAGCCTCGCCGGATCCGGCGTACCCACTCCGAGGAGTTCAAGCGATCCTTGATCGAAGCCTGCGGCAAGCCGGGTGCCTCGGTGGCCGGTGTGGCGCTGGCTCATGGCGTCAACGCCAACCAGCTGCGTCGATGGATGCGCGAGCGGGGCATCAATCCGCCCGAATTGTCCTGTCTGCCGTTACGGGTGGCTGCATCCGAACCGATGGGCGGCTTTGTTCCGGTGCAGCTTCCCCATAGTCTTGATCCGCCCATCCGACTGGAGCTGCGCAAGGGTGTCTCGGTGGTCACGGTAGAGTGGCCCGCGTCCTCGGCCGCTACCTGTGGGGCGTGGCTGCGCGAGTGGCTCGGGTGATCCGGGTCGAAGCGCTATGGCTGTCGGTGGCTCCGCTCGACATGCGGGCCGGCATGGACACGATTCTCGCTCAGGTGGTACAGGTCTTCGGCGAAGCGCGCCCCCATCACGCCTACCTCTTCGCCAACCAACGGGGCACCCGGATGAAGGTGCTGATCCATGACGGCCAGGGAATCTGGCTCGCCTGCCGGCGGCTTCACCAAGGGCGCTTCCGCTGGGCCGATGGAACGGGGGCGCTGACGCTCTCCCAGGCCCAGTTCGACGCCCTGGTGCTCGGTCTGCCCTGGCAGCAGCTCGGGGATGACGGTGTAATTCGGATGATTTGACGGTCCACCATCCGGAGTTGCCCCGATGGCTGTGGCGCTGCGCCAGCGGCATGATCTGCGCATGGCGCTCCCTACCAACCTCCACGAACTCGACGCCGACGCCCTCCGTCAGCTGCTCATTGCGCAGGATCGGGAGCTCACCTGGCGCCAGAGCAAGATCGACCAGCTCACTCACGAACTGGCGCTGCACAAGCGTTGGCGCTTTGGCGTAAAGACCGAGCGCCTGCCAGCGGAGCAGGCCCAACTGTTCGAGGAGACGGTCGAAGCAGACCTCGCCGCGATGACCGAAGAGCTCGAACAGCTCTCCGGCAAACCATCTGCGGCCAAGGGCCAGGCGAAACGTAAGCCGTTGCCGCCCGATCTGCCCCGCACCGAGATCCATCACGAACCGGACTCCACCCTCTGCGCCTGTGGCTGCCAGATGAAACGCATCGGCGAGGACGTGGCGGAGAAGCTCGACTACACCCCCGGCACCTTCAGCGTCGAGCGCCACCTCCGCGGCAAATGGGTTTGCCAGGTGTGCGAAACGCTCATCCAGGCCCCGGTGCCGGCCCATGTGATCGACAAGGGCATTCCCACCACCGGGCTGCTCGCCCAGGTGCTGGTGGCCAAGTACCAGGATCATCTGCCGCTCTACCGCCAGGAAGGCATCTTCGGCCGGGCGGGGCTCGCCATCCCTCAATCCACGCTCGCCCAGTGGGTCGGTCAGATGGGCGTGCAGTTGCAGCCCCTGGCCGATGCGCTGAAGGCAGAACTCCTCGCCTTCCCGGTACTGCATGCCGACGAGACGCCGGTGGCCATGCTCGACCCCGGGGCCGGCAAGACCCACCGGGCCTATCTGTGGTCCTACAGCATCGGTGCCCACGATCCGGTCCGGGCGGTCATCTACGACTTTGCCGACAGCCGCGCCGGCAAGCACGCCCAGGACTTCCTCGGCGACTGGCGCGGCACCCTCGTCTGCGACGATTACGCGGGCTACAAGGCCTTGATCGCCAAAGGCGTCACGGAAGCGGGCTGCATGGCCCACGCCCGACGCAAGTTCTTCGAGCTTCAGGAGCACGGGCAGAGCCAGATCGCCGGCGAGGCGCTGGAGCGGATCGCCGCCCTCTACGGCATCGAGCAAGAAGCGCGGGAGCTGAAGGCCGAAGCCCGCCAGGCGCTGCGAGAAACGCGTGCCCGGCCGCTGCTGGAGGACTTGAAAGCCTGGCTGCTGGCCTGTCGGGGCAAGATTCCAACGGGTCATCCAGCGCCAAAGCCATCGACTACACCCTCAAGCGCTGGGCGGCGCTGACCCATTACCTGACGGATGGGCGCGTGCCCATCGACAACAACTGGATCGAGAACCAGATCCGGCCGATTGCCATTGGCCGCAAGAACTGGCTCTTTGCCGGATCGCTGCGCGCCGGCAAGCGCGCGGCAGCGATCATGAGCCTGATCCAGTCGGCGCGCCTGAATGAGCATGAGCCCTATGCCTACTTGAAGGATGTTCTCACCCGCTTGCCGACTCAGCCACAAAGCCGGATCGGGGAGTTGTTGCCGCATCGGTGGCGGCCGGATTCAGCCTGAGGCGCGGTCAAGATGGGATTGCCGGGGGCTAACCACACGGATTGCACATGCGGTGCGAAGCCACTGGGAAATCGAAAACCGCCTTCATTGGTGCCTCGACGTCCAGTTCGGTGAGGCCCAGTCCACCGTGCGCATAGGATTTGCCGCCAGCGACCTCGCCATCGTTCGCCACATCGTGATGAACCTGCTCCGCCTGAACACGGCACGCAAGGGCAGCATCAAGACCCAACGGATGCTGGCCGCCACTTCCGATAGGTTCCGTGCTGAACTGATCGGCTTTATGACGTGAAGGTGCGACTGCCCTTTGCAGCGGAGGGCTCAGACTTCGATGCCGACTTTCCCATCCACGACTCGTGTGAGGTAAGTCTTTTGTGCTTCGACTGCTGGGAAGGTGAGGGCTTTGCCGGTCTTGATGCAGAACTTTGCGTTGTGCCAGGGACATTCGACTTCGCCGTCCTCGATCTCGCCGTCGCACAGAGATGCATCACCATGACTGCAGGTGTCGTTAATGACGAAGTATTCGCCATCGAGGTTGAAGATGGCCAGGGGAGGGAGATTGTCTGGCTCTACGCGAAGAGAAGCTCCGGCTTCGATTTCGTCGGTCGTGCAGAGGGGAAGAAAAGCCATGGTGTTTTCCAGTGGTCAGGAGATTTTTAGAAGAATCGATCGAAGTGGATCTGGTTGGCGGGAACCTTATGATCGGACACCAGCAGGCGGACGACGGACTCGATCATGGGGGGAGGGCCCGCGAGGTAGTACTCATTGTCTGCTAGGGGGCCGGCCAGTCTGGATTCGATGAATTCGTGCACGAAGCCGGTATCGCCGGTCCAGGCAGTAGCGGCATCCGCGTCCGGAGCAGAGATGATGGGATTAAAGACAATACCGGCGCCGGAGCCTTCCATCAGCTTCGCCACGTCCGGGATGTCCCGGGGCGTTCGACCGCCGAACAGCATGACAGGCATACCGTGAGTGTTTGGCAAGCCGGCACTGGCCCTCATGATAGACAGCACCGGCGCGAGTCCAGAGCCGCCCGCGATGCCGACGATCCGGCGTGGAGCGTCTTGGCGCAGGTAGGCGATGCCGTAGGGGCCGTCGATACTGATTTCGTCCCCCACCTCAAGGGTGTCGAACAGGAAGCTGCTGACCTTGCCTTCCGGCACGCGTCGGATAATGAATTCCCAGTTGCCGTCCTGGTTGGGCAGGTTGGACATGGAATAAGCCCGGGTCTGGCCCACTCCGGGAATGGACAGCATTGCATATTGCCCAGCGAGGAACTCGGTAGGCAGGTCGGTTGCGAAGCTGAAGATCGCCATATCCGGGGTCACTGCGAGCCGGCTACTGCAACGGGCGTTGATCCGGGCGGGCCGGATGGTGCTGACATATTCGGGGCCGCTACGGATCTTGATGGTGCAATTGCTCAAAGGGACGCACTGGCAGGCCAACCGTTTGCCTTTCTCCCTTTCCTTCGGGCGAAGGCCCGGTGCTTCGGGGAATAGGTCGGCCACCTCGCCTTCGAGCAGGTCGAACTTGCAGGAGCCGCAGGCGCCCACGTTGCATTCGTAGGCGAGTCCGAGGCCTTGGCGTAGGCTGGCGCGGAGCAGCGTATCGCCTTCCTCACAAGGAAAGCTTGTGTCCCCGGCTGCGAGGGAGATCTTATATTGATCGGTCATGACTTATCTCCGGACGATTTGTTCTGATTGGTGATGGGGGTCAGGCTGGCAACCCTAGCCAGCGTAGGGCGTTATCCCGCAGCAGCATCCGTTCAACTTCGGCGCTCAGCTCCAACTCGGCGATACGCTTGACCGGGGCCTTTTCCAGAATCACGAAGGGGTAGTCCGAGCCGATCAGGGTTTGGGATGGGCCGAAAAGCGCGATCTGCTGGCGCAGCAACGTGGGGTTGTAAACCAGGCTGTCGAAGTAGAGTCGGCGGGATGCTTCGAGGGGAGGCTCAGGCATCTGCTCCTGAAGGGCAGGGAAGAGACTCCAAGCGTGGTTGAGCCGTGAAACCAGGGCAGAAAACGCTCCACCACCATGACTTAGGGCGATGCGGAGGGAGGGGTTCCGCCGGAGGATTCCGCCGGTCAGCAGAGAGCTCGCCGCCAGCCCGGTTTCACAGGGGAAAGCAAGGATTTGTTCCAGGGCTGCCGGCCCTACCAGCCTCTCCATCCCTGTCGGGCGTAAGGGATGGATGAAAATAGCCGCCCCCATCGCTGCCGCGGCGGCGAAGAAGGGTTCAAGCTCCGGCGCGCCGATCGGTATGCCATTGACGTTGGTTCCGATCTCGACACCCGCCAGGCCGAGTTCCTGGACGATGAATTCCAATTCCCGGATGGAGAGCTCGAGGTCTTGCAGCGGAACGGCCCCCAGCCCGGAGAAACGGGTCGGGTGACGCTGGACCATGCCGGCGATCTGTTCGTTGAGATGGCGGCAGATCGCTGCGCCGTCTTCGGGCTCCAGCCAGTAGGACAACAGCTCCGGCATCGGCGACAGCACCTGGCGCTCGACATCCATCTGATCCATATCGATCACACGCCCAGCGCCGTTCCAGCAACTGTCCGGTACGGTGCGGAAGACCTTGCCCGAAATCATTACGTGCCGGTGACAGGCATGGGCTGGACTCATCGACGGCCATTGCGCGTTACTGCCGCGGCCCCAGTAGGCCGGGAAATTCTCGGGTACCACATGGGTGTGGATGTCCACCCCGCGGCAGCATGCATGATTCATGGTCGTCCTTCCCGTATCTGCCTGGATCTCAGACCGAGGTGACGCGACCGGTCTTGAAGAATTCGGTCGTGACGGCGTTGAACTCCTCGGGTACCTCGTACTGGGGCCAGTGCGCGGCGTCACCCTTCATGACATAGAGCTGACTGTCAGCGCCCCGGGCGGCCGAGGCACGAGCGGTTTCCAGGTCGTGGATCGGATTGTCCAAGGTCCAAAGGAAGAGGGTCTGGCTCTTGATCTGGTCTACCGGAATCAAGAATTCGTCATGCCTGTTGATGATGCGGTTGATGATCGGCGCGACGACGCGGGTTTCGGGGCGCAGGTAGATGCCAAGACGCAGGCCGATCAGTTCGTCATTGACCAGATGGCGGTTGTTCTCGTGCATCAACCATTCTAGCCGGGCACGTACAGACTGTTCTGTCGGTATGTTGTTAACATTTCGCTCGTTGAGGGCAATCAGGTTCTTTAGGTCCGCCTTGCCCTTTTCGGAAATCACCGGCAGTCCTCCTGCGGTGTTGAGCATCAGCCGCTTCACCCGCTGGGGGTATTTCACTGCGAAGAGCGCGGAAACCCAGCCACCCAGTGACTCGCCTGACAGATGTGCGGACTCGAGGCCGAGTGCGTCCATCAACTCACCCAACTGCTCAGCGAGTAGGTTGGGGGTGTATTCGAGTTCGGGCTTGTCAGAAAGGCCGTGCCCCACGTAGTCGAACGCCACCACGTGGAAGTCCTTCGACAGTGCAATCAGGTTCTTGGCATACGCTTCAAGATGTCCGTTGATGCCATGCTGGAACAGGATGGTCTCGGCGTTGGGGTCACCAGCTTCGGCAATGCGGATACGACCGAAGCTCTTGGTCTTCACAAAGCGGATTTCAGTGCCGAGCATGTCAAGCCAAAGGCTCATGTCAATTCTCCTTGTTGGTGTTGCGGATCTTCTTGGAAACCGACTCCCGCTTCTTCTCTTCATAGAGAGCGTGGGCAGCCCAGTAAGTAGTCTTTTTCAGGCGTTCGAAGCGATGCTCGTCGAACTGCCACAACATCCGGACAGATAGGCCGCGGATCGCACTGAAGATGAGCCACAGCACGTCTTCCGCGTCCTCTCGGATTAGGCCCCGCGACAAAAGCAGGCCAATCCACATGTCTTCCACCAGGGTGCGGGTTCGCTTTGCCGTAGCACGTACCCCTTCCCGTAATTCCGGGTCTCGTTCGGCCGCAGCCAGTAAGTCGAGACCCATCGTGAAGTCCTTGCCCAGGAAAAAAGCCGAGGCATCCTCGATCATGGCCTGAATCACATCGTCGTTAGGTGTGATGTTGGCGATCCGCTGGCGACTGGACTCGGCGGCGGCGTCGAACAGCGTGTCGACCACCGCAATCGTCAGGGCAGCCTTGGATGGGAAGTGATGGGTCTGGGCGCCCCGGGATACTCCCGCTGCATCCGATACGTCAGCAACACGAAAGCCCGCATAGCCATGCAGGCCCATCATCTTGATGGCCGCTTGAACGATTTTTTCCCGGGTTTCCAGGCTGCGTTCGAGTTGTGTCTTACGGACGGACGTGGTGGCTGTCATGGCTTTCATAGAGCAGGAGATGAGTGGAAAGGCTCTATTATGTATTCCGGTAGGGGGGAAGGTCTTTTGAATTGGCTAGAGCATGGTACTGCCGCCATTGACACTGATGACCTGCCCGGTAACGAAGGCGGCAGACTTGCCGGCCAGATAAACCGCCATGCTGGCCACTTCATCCACTTCAGCAGCGCGCCCCATCGGGATTACCTCAAGCACTTGGTCTGCAAAGGCCGGATTGACCTCCTGCACCTTCTCCAGGGCGACGGTGCGGACGGCACAGGGTGCGACGGTGTTGACGGTGATACCGTGCTTGGCGAATTCGCGGGCGAGACCTGTGGTCAGCCCATGCATGCCCCCCTTGGCTGCGTTGTAGGCCGCATGCTGCCAGAGGCCGTTGCGCACGGAGTCGGCCCCGATGTTGATGATCCGGCCGTAGCCCAGGCTAATCATGTCGGGCAGGAATACCCTGCAGCACCACAGGGTGGTCCACAGGTTGCGATCGATAGTGGCTCGCAGGGTTTCTGGCGTGTGTTCCAGGAATGGGCGGATCACACCGCCGCCTGCATTGTTTACCAGGATCGTGGCCTTGCCGAAACGTTCGAGGGTGGCGTGCAGCAAGGCCTGCACGCAGTCTTCGCGGGAGAGATCACCGACCCAAGACAAGGTGTCTGAGCCGGTTTCGGTCTGAACTGTCTTGGCGGAGGCGCTTACCGCTTCCTCAAGGACATCAGCCATTACGACCCGTGCTCCTTGTGCCGCGAGTTGGCGAGAGATTGCCAGGCCAATGCCGTGGGCGGCACCAGTGACGACGGCGATCTGGCCGTCCAGACTCTTTTTGATGTCAGGCATTTTGCACCTCGATCATCCCGGTCTTACCGAACCGAATATCCGGTGAGCTACCCCAGATGTCCATCGTGTTGGGATGCATCTCCAGCATTCGCGGCAGACGAGCTGAGTCTTCGTGCAATTCTTCCATACCGAAACTGAACTCCATGGTCATCCCATCCGGATCAAGGAAGTACAGGAAGATTGACGTAGAGGGCAAGTGCCGGCCGGGTCCGAAGACGATCTTTACTCCGGCCTTCTGGAGACGATTGATGGCCTTGCCGATGTCGTCGATGTCGGTGACCATGAAGTTCACATGATGCAGATGCTGCCGGTCGCTGTTGCCAATTGCGAAGGTATGGTGCAAGGGATTCGGAAAGCAACGCATCCATGAGAACTTGTGTTCGACGAAATCGGAGATCGCAAAATTGAACTGGGTGTTCAGGTTATGGACCGCCTTCTCGTAATTCGGGCTACCGACGACCACGTGGCCGAGCCGAGCGATCTTCGTCACCGTCGGGACATAAGGCAGGGCAAGGTGGGTCATCCGGTCGTAGCACTCGAACATCACGCCAGACTGGGGTTCACGAACCCGGAAGGTCGGTCCTTGCCGAAGTTCGGTGCACTCGTCCATGCTCAGCCATTCCGGATGAAGTCCTTCGGCGAGGTAGAACTCGTAGGCAGCCTTGAGATCCTCTGCGGTGGCCATCTTGTTGGCTACCCGCTTAAGACCAGGGGTGTCCGACTGGTAGAGCACTAAGTTGTGGTGATCGGAACTGCAGCGCAAATAGGCGACATCGTCCTTCTGCTCAACCAGATCAAGACCCATCAGATCACGGTAGAAAGGCACCGAACGCTCAAGGCTACTCACATTGAGTGCGCAGTACCCGAGCTTTTCATAGCGAAAGGGAGGTTTCATGGGATGTTTCCAGTGTGAATGGTCTGTCCGTAGAGCGAGGATAGCCGGAGGCCCCCGCTCTGTCGGCTGATTTACAGCAGGATGCTGACTCGACCTTGCGGACGCAGGCCATCCAGATCCAGATTGCAGCGCTTCTTGCTGATCTTCAGACCGTCACCGTCCCGACGCAGGCAGTATTCATAGCTGCCGACGTAAATGTCGGTGTTACCCCACTTGGTGCGATAAACCGCAAATGCTGCACGAACTTGGATGTCATCATCTGACTGGCCGAGCACTCGCACATTGGTGACCAAGTGGCGTGTCTTTGAGCGCGGATATTCGGACCACATGGTCTTCTTGCCCAAGCGGATGATCCGCTGCTCGAGGCGAACGAAGTCGTCCGCGATATAGAACAGGCTGGTGTCGGGCTCGGCGCTCTTGGGGAGGTCGGTGGACGGCACTTGGTAAACTGCGTCCGGGGTGTAGAGCGCCAGCCAGTCTTTCAGCTGCCAGTTGTCGAGCAAATCCGCTTCGAGGAACAGGAGATCTTCGACTTCAGAACGAGTAGGTAGATTCATCACGAGACTCCTTATTCCGCGTTGCCGGCCGCTTGGGCGACGCGGCGATTCCATTCTTTCCAGAACGAGCGCATTTGCACCTCGTCGTCATAGCTGGCGTCCATGCCCATGCCCTTGGAGATGTCGTTCCAGCCCGCGCCGCTCTCCAGGGAATTCGCGTAACCTGCTTGGCAGGACTCAAGGGCTTCTACGTCATCGGGGGTGGCGAAGCCGCCGGGGCCGAGGAATTCCAGGAAGTTATCGAGACGATACTTGCGTGCCCATTCCGATTCGGAAGCGGGTGCTAGGGCCCAACCACTGATATTCATGTAGTTGGGGGCCGTAGGAAAGAACGTCCGGAAGGTCAGCGACATGATGTCGTTGATAACCAGGTTCGGGAAGATCAGAAGGTTGCGGTTCTTGAAGCAGATCCGGTCAGCCTTTTCCTTGCCGTGCCGTTCGACCAGTTTGGCGTGGATGGCATCCATCTCTCGGCGGCCCTCATCGCCCCAGGATGGGATCCAGTTGGCGATGGGGCGGCCCCAAGGCGCGGAATACTCCACGACTGCGTGCCCGCCGCCCAGCTCACGGCCGATGCCGCGCAGGGCGACTTCGTTACCCTTTGCATGGGTATTGGCCAGGTAGTCCAAGTACGTCGCGTGGGTCGTCGCGGCGTGATAACCGTCGTTGCTGTTTTCTACCAGCAGCTTCCAGTTGGCGCGGATTGCATAGTCCTGCTGGCCGCTGATGATGGTCATGCCGTCGGCGGACTGATCGACAATCAAATCCAGGTACTCACGGGCATTGCCCAAGTAGTCCTCGAGAGAAATGGCGTTCTGGTCGAAATTGATGAAGCACAGACCTCGGTAGTTCGCAAAGCGGGGAACGGGAACGAGATTGCCCCGGTCTTGGTCCTTGAAGTCGGAGCTGTAGCGATCAGCGCCAGGCAGGCTCTTGAGCTTGCCCTCGCAGCTGAAGATCCAGCCGTGATAGAAGCACTGAAAGTGCTTCGCGTTGCCTTTCGATTCCCGACACACCTCGGCACCACGGTGGGGGCAGGTGTTGAAGAACGCATTGAGCGTGTCGCTGGTATCTCGATTGAAGATGATATTGCGCTTGGCAACGATGCGCCGCACGAAATCCCCCTTCTTGGCTACTTCCGATTCATGGCCGACGTATAGCCAGCATTTGTTGAAGATGGCTGCGTATTCGGCGTCCAGGATCGCTGTGTCGGTGAAGGCCTTGCGTGCCACTTGAAACAGGCCAAGCTGCTCATCATCGGAAATCAGCGCGCCTTGGTTGGGTGTACCCATCTGGTTCTCCTCGGTGTTCTCTGAAAAACATGCCAGCGACGCATTTTGCGCAACCGGATCTTGATCCCTGCCTTGGGGAGAATGACGCTCTTAGAGAGATCCTTTAAACGCCACTTACAGACCGTATGTTCGGTTTGTTATGAATCTACCGAGGCCCGAATAACAAGTCAACAGGTTTTTGTCACAAGTCGACTTTGAGCCAGGATTCGAAGTCGGGCGTTTCAATAACTATTTAAATTTAATGCATTTTTGTTTTTTGGCTCCCGTTTTTTGTGGTATGCCTCGACATGAAATCCTAGTGGAGTAGCGAGCTGTCCAGCTTTGAAAATATTTTGTAGACAGTATGTTCGGTTTGTTTGTAGAGTTAGCTTGAAGCTGGCGCTCGGACCCCTGAGCGTATCTCTCGCGGTGCAGCCTGAACCACTCTGCAAAGAGTGTCACTGCACCGGGCCTGCTTCGGATTGAGTGGCACATCAATGACTAAAAAGGAGACAAGAGATGAATAGGGTTGGAAAAGGATGGGCAAGATTTGCTCCAAAAAACCGCCTGTGCGTTAAGCGGAAGGCCCTAGGTGCTGCCATGTTTGGACTCTCCGCGGTTGGCGCTGCTCAGGCGGGGGAGTTTTCCCTGGATAACGGCGTGGAGGGGCGGTGGGGTCTCAACATGTCGCTGGGGACGAGTATTCGTGCTGGAAATCCTGACCTTGATCTGATCATGACAGGCAACGGTGGCAGGTCGGGCTCCAGTCACGACGATGGGAATTTGAACTTCGGCAAGGGCGGGGCTTTCTCTACGATCGCCAAAGTGGTGGGCGAAGTAGGATTGAAGCAGGACAGTTGGGGGCTCTTCCTGCGCGGGCGCGCGTGGTACGACTATCAGTTGTCAGAGAACGGTGTCCCTCATGGCAATTCCGCCAACGGTTTTGTACCCGGGGGCAAGCTCAATGATGGGGATTTCGATGCCGCGTCGAAATTCTCCGGCGTCCAGTTGCTCGACGCATATCTCTCGTGGAACAGCTACCTCTCGGATGATCGGCCGGTTGCGATCAGAGTCGGTAACCAGGTGGTAAATTGGGGGGAAAGCCTTTTCATTCCAGGGATAAACCAATATGGCGCATTCGATATATCGGCGTCCCGTCGCCCTGGGGCGCAATTAAAGGAAATTCTGGTACCAATTCCCCAGATTTGGGCCAATCTGGGGGTTACGGAGAATCTCAGTCTTGAGGCTTTCTATCAGCTTGTCCACCGCAAGAATACGTTGGACGGCTGTGGTACCTACTGGTCAATTTCAGACGTATATAACTGCTCAAACAAAGGAGCTGTCGTCGCCGCGGGTCCGTTTGCCAATAAGACGGACTTGGCTGACTACAGCACTTCACCGACTGCCATCATGGCAAATGGGGGCGATCGGGGTCCATCTAATTCTGGGCAGTGGGGGCTTGCTGCGCGCTATTTCGCTCAAGATATCTCCACCGAGTTCGGGGCGTACTTTGTAAATTACCACCAACGATCCCCGACGATCAGTTTGCTCTTCAAGAACAGTCCCACTCCCTCTGCCTTCTCCGCAGGTAATTCGGGTATGCAATACGTCTGGGACTGGTCTGCTGAGAACATCAAAGTGATAGGCCTAAGTGCCTCTACGAACATCGCGGGCTGGTCGGTGTTCGGTGAGGTCAGTCGCACCAACGATTTGCCGGTCCAATTGAACGGCCTTGATCTGCTGCGTGGTGCGAGTAATGGATTTGGTCCTCTTCTAGCGGATCCAGCGTTCGCCAATAATCGAGGTACCAATAATGGCTTCCTCTATCACGGCTACGATCGCAAGGACAAGAACCAGATCCAGCTCTCCACGGTGAAGTCGTTCCCGCGAGTGCTTGGGGCTGAAAGTCTGATGTTCATGGGTGAGGTCGCTTATCAGCGTTGGCTTGGTATCGATGATCCTGCGACCGGCCGACGATATGGTCGCGCTTTTGTCTATGGGCAGGCAGCCTCTAATGGAGTCGGGTGTAACAACGTGAATGGTGGCGCTTACTGCGGCACAGGAGGTTTTGCGACGTCCAGCGCCTGGGGCTATCGCATGCAATTCGAACTCAGTTATCCAGATGTGGCGGCCGGAGTTAATTTGAAGCCTCGCCTTTTCTGGTCCCATGATGTGCAGGGCTATTCTGCTGACAATACCTTTGTTAAGGATCGGCAGATTCTGGGGGTTGGCGCCCGGCTGGATTACCTAAACAGGTATTACGCAGACATCAGCTACAACAACTTCAACGGCAATGCAACTTACGACACCTTCCATGATCGCGATTTCTATTCGATCGTCGTTGGGATGAACTTCTAAATAAAAAAACGGAGACACGAGCATGCAAACCCAGAATAGATTTCAAGGCGCTTTGTTGGCTATAAACGTGGCCATTGCTTTGGCTAGCAGCGTTGCCAACGCGGACATGACTACCGAAGAGGCTGCACGCCTCGGTAAAGACCTGACTCCCGTTGGTGCGGAAAAAGCAGGAAACAAGGATGGGAGCATCCCGGCCTGGACTGGGGGCATTACCAAGGCACCCGCGGGTTTTGACGCAGCCAAGGGCTATACCCACCCGATGACTGCTGAAAAGCCTCTGTTCACCATTACGGCGGCAAATGCCGATCAGTACAAGGATAAGCTGGTGCCTGGGCAGATCGAGATGCTCAAGCGGTACCCCAGCTTCAAAATGCACATCTACCCCAGCCATCGTACAGCGGCCTATCCCCAGGCTCTCTACGACCAGGCGAAGGCTGAAGGGATGAAAACCAAGCTCGCCGAGGGAGGCAACGGCGTCTTAAATGCGGAGAAGACCACGATCCCCTTTCCGGTGCCAAAAAATGGGCAGGAAGTCCTGTGGAATCATATGTCCCGCTACTACGGTGGAGTCTGGACCCGCTACAACGCCGAATTTCCGGTTCAGACGAATGGCGCCTTTACGCCCGTGACTCGCGTGGAGACCTTTGCCGCCCCCGCAGCGCTGGACAAGATCGAACCGAACCGTCTGTATTACTACGTCGCTCGTCTGACGGGGCCATCCAGTGTAGCGGGGGATGGCATTTTGGTTCATGAGCCGGTTGACCAGGTCAAAGAGGGCCGCCTCGCCTGGATTTACAACCCAGGGAGCCGCCGCGTGCTGCGTGCGCCGCAGTTTGCCTACGATGCGCCGGGCAATGGTGCCGACGGCCTGCGCACCATCGATGATCGCTTTGGTTTCAATGGTGCGCCTGACCGTTACGAATGGAAACTGGTCGGTAAAAAGGAAATGTTTATTTCCTACAACAACTTCAATCTGAGCAGCAAAACGTTGAAGTACAAGGACATCATCCAGCCGTCGCACATGAATCCTGATCTTGTGCGTTATGAGCCGCACCGCGTCTGGGTGGTTGAGGCCAAGCTGAAGGCCGGTATGCGTCACGTGTACGCCAAGCGGGTTCTCTATATCGACGAGGACTCCTGGTCCATTGCCCACGCCGACCAATATGACGGGCGGGGAGAGCTGTGGCGGGTTCGGGAGGTTCATCTGATGCCCTTCTACGATCAGCAGATGACATGGGGTATCTCTGAGGTTCTTTACGACCTGCAGGCCCGGCGCTATCTCGCCTCCGACATGATGAACGAGGAACGGCCGTCGAAGTTCGGTGAGAAATTGACGCTAAGCGCTTTCTCCACGGAAGCCCTGCGTCGCCAGGCGAACTGATGACATATGGATGGGGTGGCGTATCGAAGCCGTCCCATCCGACTAGCCTAACTCGGCAAGCAATATTCTGCAGGGCCCATCATGAGCGACCCCTTACTTACTCACTTTTTTCCATTACGCCGTTTCCCTAAGGCGTTGGTGCTGGGACTGATATGTCTATTGACCAATGTACCGGGGGCAAACGCTGCGATTGATCTCCTGGAACGACCGGCCCGCCAGTCGCCACTGGCATCCAAGAGCATGATGCTTGCAGTTGCCCGGGCCGGCGACCGCCTGGTGGCTGCAGGAGAGCGCGGCATCATCATTTACTCGGATGATCGCGGTGTAACGTGGAAGCAGTCGACCGTACCTGTGTCTGTGACGCTCACGAGTCTTTTTTTTGTTTCCCCCGAAATTGGCTGGGCGACTGGGCATGATGGCGTAATTTTGCTGTCCACCGATGCCGGGCTTAGTTGGCGCAAGCAGTTCGATGGACGGGCGGCTAACGGAGCCGTGCTGAGGGATCTGCAGGCACGCGTCGAGGCGGCGAGGATTGCCGTCGAGAAGGCCGCCCCCAATTCCCGAGAGGCGGCAACCATAGCTCTGGATGCATGGAAGGCAGCTCTTGAGGATGCCTCGGCTGGCGCTGAGTTTGGCCCATCCAGGCCATTGCTGGGTTTGTGGTTCCGCAGCGTTTCCGAAGGGTTTGCAATCGGGTCCTTCGGTCAGCTCTTTTACACTGCCGATGGCGGAAAATCGTGGGCGTCCTGCGGGGGGCGGATCAGCAATCCAGACGGTTACCACTATAACGCCATCACTGTACTCGATGACGGCAGCCTGATAATTGCTGGTGAGGCAGGCAAACTGCGTCGCTCCCGGGACCAGGGAAAAACCTGGGAAACCCTGGATACCGGCTATTCCGGCCATTTGTATGGTGTGCTGGGGCTGTCGAATTCCACGCTGCTTACCTTCGGCTTTGCCGGCAACGTCCTCCGATCGGATGACGACGGACATACATGGAAGGCGCAGCCGCGCCTGATCAACAAGACTCTGGTTGGAGGCAGCGTCCTGCCGGATGGGCGCGTCCTGCTGTTGGCGGCCGACCGCAGCCTGCTGATCAGTCTCGACCATGGGCAGACTTTCATGCATCAAAAGACTCATCCCGGGCGTCCGGTTGCGGCTTTCTTGCCCTTGGACAAGGGCATTCTGATCGTGGGGGGCGGTGGAGCTTCGATCCTGAACCTTGATGACACGACAAGGTGACATACAGATGAAAACAAGCGAACAGAGCCTGAAACAACTGGGCGATGCCGATCTCAAGCATCACGGCAAGCTGCGGGCTTTCGAGAATTTCTTCGAGCAGCAGTTTGCCCGCTTACGCTTGCCTGGACTCGTCTTCTTTCTGCTGGCTACGGTGATCCTGGCTTACTTTGCCGCCCAATTACGTCCGGACGCGAGTTTCCAGAAGATGGTCCCGACATCTCACCCCTATATCGCCAACTACCTCAAGTTTGAGAATGAACTGCGCCCGCTGGGTAACGTGATTCGGGTGGCGGTTGAGAACACTCGAGGTGATATCTACGATAAGGAGTTCCTGGAGACTCTCAAGAAGATCACGGACGAGGTGTTCTACATTCCAGGGGTGGACCGCGGTGCGATGAAATCCCTGTGGACCCCAAACGTGATGTGGATCGAGGTGGTCGAGGAGGGGCTGACCGCTGGGCAGATCATTCCCCAGAGTTTCGATGGTTCGCCTGCAGCAGTGGAGAACGTGCGTACCAACGTGGCCCGCTCGGGCATCGTCGGCACCCTCGTGGCCAGTGATCAGCGCTCCGCGATCGTGCTTGCGCCGCTACTGGAGGTCGATCCGCAGAGTGGCAGCCGAATCGATTATGGAAAACTGTCGCGCCGCCTTGAGGAACTGGTGCGAGACAAATACCAGAACGAAGGCATCCGCATTCACATTACCGGTTTTGCCAAGGTGGTGGGGGATCTGATCGACGGCGCCAAGGCAATCGGGGTGTTCTTTGCGGTCACCCTGGCCCTCACGATCGTGGTGCTGTGGCTCTACTCTCGTTGCTGGCGCAGTACCTTTGCAACAGTCTTCTGCTGCGGCCTCGCAGTGATCTGGCAACTCGGCATTGTGAGTCTGCTGGGTCTGGGGCTGGATCCTTACTCGATTCTGGTGCCCTTCTTGACCTTCGCCATCGGTGTAAGCCATGCGGTGCAGAACATCAGCACGATGGCCAGTGAGCGGGTTCAAGGGCGATCGGCAATTGAGGCCGCAAAGGCAACCTTCCGGGTTCTTTTCATTCCCGGCACCATCGCGTTGCTGTGTGATGCCGTGGGATTCTCGACCCTGCTGGTCATCGATATAGGTGTGATCCGTGAACTCGCGATAAGCGCCAGTATCGGTGTGGCGGTGATCATCTTTACGAAGATGTTTCTACTGCCGCTGCTCATGTCCTACCTCGACGTCAGTGAGGCAGGCCTGCGTCGTCAGCGCCAGCGGATGAAAGGCAGCTACGAGTGGGCTCAGGTGTTGTCCCGTTTCGCCGAGCCGCGCACGGCATGGGTGGCGGTGGGGCTATCGGCGGTGATCTTTGCCACGGGTTTCACGCTGAGCCGAGATCTGAAGATCGGCGACTTGGATCCGGGGGCGCCAGAGTTGCGGGTTGACTCGCGCTACAACAAGGACAATGCCTTCATCGCCAGCCACTATGCCACCAGTCCAGACGTCTTCGTTGTCATGGTAACAACCCCGAAGGGCGAATGCGGCTCATATCCGGTCGCCGCTACGGTGGACCAGTTCCAATGGGAAATGGAGAGTGTGCCCGGGGTTGAGTCCACTTCATCGCTTTTTTCATCCATGAAGAAGGTGCTGGCGGGGCAGAATGGCGGAGACATGCGTTGGCAGGCTATTACCCGCAACCGGTTCAGCTCAAATGCTGCCCATCGCATGCTGCCCACGGAGCTTTACAACAGCGAATGCTCGATGGTGCCGGTGACGATCTTCCTGCAGGATCACAAAGCCGAAACCTTGAGCAGGGTGGTCGCTGCGGTTGAGAGGTTTGCCGCTGATAACAACGACGAAAATATCCACTTTGAACTCGCGGCGGGCAATGCCGGCATTGAGGCGGCGACCAATATCGTTATCAAGCAGTCTGAACCGCTGATGCTCGCCCTCGTGTACGGCATCGTGGCACTTCTGGTCTTGTGGGAGTTCAAGTCCTGGCGCGTCACCATGTGCATCATGCTGCCCCTCTATATCACCTCGGTTCTGTGCGAAGGAATCATGGCAAAGCTGGGGCTTGGGGTGAAGGTAGCGACATTGCCTGTCATCGCTCTCGGGATTGGTATTGGTGTTGACTATGGAATCTATATTTATAACAAGATGGAGTATTACCTCGAGCAAGGGCTCAACCTGAAGGCCGCCTATTTCGAGACCTTAAAGACCACTGGAGTAGCGGTTGCACTGACTGGGGTCATGCTCGCTCTTGGTGTGGCTACGTGGATCTTTTCCGAAATCAAGTTTCAGGCGGACATGGGACTGCTTCTGACATTCATGTTTCTCTGGAATATGTTTGGCGCCGTCATCATGATCCCGGCACTCTCTGCGATCCTGCTTAAGCCTGAAATAACGTTTCCCTCAACGTCGGACCGGCCGGAGTCTACTATTCGATCGATTATTGGTTAGACATCAATAAATGCAAATAGGCGCGTCGCACATTAACGTGCTGAACGGGAAGCATACATATAAGGTAATTGGATAACGGCCTGTTTGCCTTATTTACGGTGCTCTGTCTTTACGCTAATTGCGAGTTTCAATGTCGGTTGTCTATCCGTCACGCTCCGACGTCCGGGGAGTCGCTGTACTCCTTCATTTAATAACGCTTCGAATCGACAGGTGATTGCATGCAGAAAAAACTTGATGAAGCCACCCGCGACGCCCTTGGGGCGACGCTGTACGAGGCGCTACGAAGCGCCGCTGTCATCGATCCGATCAGCAGCCAGTATCCCGAGCTGAGCATCGAGGATGCCTACGCCATCCAGGAAGCTTTCATCGCCCGCCGGCTGGCGGCCGGCGAACGAACGGTCGGCAAGAAGATCGGGGTGACCAGCAAGGCGGTCATGAACATGCTGGGTGTGCACCAGCCGGACTTCGGTTGGCTGCTGGACAGCATGGTGTATGGCGAGGGGGAGGCCATTCCGGTGAACACCTTAATCCAGCCGAAGGCCGAAGGGGAAATCGCCTTCGTGCTGAAGAAGGACCTGGTCGGGCCGGGCGTTACCGCGGCCGACGTGCTGACCGCCACCGAGGGTGTGATGGCCTGCTTCGAGATCGTCGACTCGCGCATCCGCGACTGGAAGATCCGCATCCAGGACACGGTGGCTGACAATGCGTCCTGCGGTGTCTTCGTGCTCGGCTCTCGCCTAGTCGATCCTCGCGAGCTGGACCTCGTGAGCTGCGGCATGGTGCTGGAAAAGAATGGTGAAGTGGCCGTCACCGGTGCTGGCGCGGCCACGATGGCCTCGCCGGTGAATGCAGTGGTGTGGCTCGCCAATACCCTCGGCCGTCTTGGCATTCCGCTGAAGGCGGGTGAAATCATCCTCTCCGGCGCGCTCGGCGCGATGGTGCCCGTCACGGCCGGGGACAACCTGCGTCTCACCATCGCCGGCATCGGCGGCTGCTCGGTGCGCTTTGTCTGATCGTCCGTTTGTCGTCGCGCGGCGGGGCGGAATCCCTCCCACTCGCTCGCCCCGTCGCGTGCTCGACATCCCAGACCCAACGATACCCCACAAGGATTCGCCATGAAGAAAATCAAATGCGCCCTGATCGGCCCGGGCAACATCGGCACGGACCTGCTGGCCAAGCTGCAGCGTAGCCCGGTGCTGGAGCCGGTGTGGATGGTCGGCATCGACCCGGAATCGGACGGCTTGAAGCGCGCCCGTGAGATGGGCCTCAAGACCACCGCCGACGGCGTGGACGGCCTCCTGCCCCACGTACTCGCCGATGGCGTGCAGATCGCCTTCGACGCCACCTCCGCCTACGTGCATGCCGAGAACAGCCGCAAGCTCAACGAGCTCGGCGTGCTGATGGTCGACCTGACCCCGGCCGCCATCGGCCCCTACTGCGTGCCGCCGGTCAACCTCAAGCAGCACGTGGGTCAGCGCGAGATGAACGTCAACATGGTCACCTGTGGTGGCCAGGCGACGATCCCGATGGTCGCCGCGATCTCCCGCGTGCAGCCGGTGGAATACGGCGAAATCATCGCCACCGTCTCCAGCAAGAGCGCCGGCCCCGGCACCCGCAAGAACATCGACGAATTCACCCGCACCACCGCCGGTGCGGTCGAGAAGGTCGGCGGCGCGAAAAAGGGCAAGGCCATCATCATCATCAACCCGGCCGAGCCCCCGCTGATGATGCGCGACACCGTGCATTGCCTGGTCGAAGGCGAACCGCAGCAGGACGCGATCCGCGAATCCATCGCCGCGATGATCCAGGAAGTCCAGAAGTACGTGCCCGGCTACCGCCTGGTGAACGGCCCGGTCTTCGACGGCAACCGTGTGTCGGTCTATCTCGAAGTCGAAGGCCTCGGCGACTACCTGCCGAAGTACGCCGGCAACCTCGACATCATGACTGCTGCCGCCGCCCGCACCGCCGAGATGTTCGCCGAGGAGATCCTCGCAGGCCACCTGACCCTTCAACCCGTTACCGCGTAAGGAAGACCGCCATGGAACTCAAAGGCACAAAAATCCGCGTTCATGACATGACCCTGCGGGACGGCATGCACCCCAAGCGTCACCTGATGAGCCTGGAGCAGATGAAGAGCATCGCCACCGGCCTCGACGCCGCCGGCGTGCCGCTGATCGAAGTCACCCACGGCGACGGCCTGGGCGGCAGCTCGGTGAACTACGGCTTCCCGGCCCACACCGACGAGGAATACCTGTCCACCGTCATCCCGCTGATGAAGCAGGCCAAGGTCTCCGCACTGCTGCTGCCGGGCATCGGCACTGTCGATCACCTGAAGATGGCGAAAGAGCTGGGCGTGTCCACGATCCGCGTCGCCACCCACTGCACCGAGGCCGATGTGTCCGAACAGCACATCACGATGGCCCGAAAGCTCGACCTGGACACCGTCGGCTTCCTGATGATGGCCCACATGAACAACCCCGAAGGGCTGGTCAAGCAGGCCAGGTTGATGGAGAGCTACGGCGCCAACTGCATCTACGTGACCGACTCCGCCGGCCACCTGTTGCCGGAAACCGTGAAGGCCCGCCTCAGCGCCGTGCGTGAGGCGCTGAAGCCCGAAACCGAACTCGGTTTCCACGGCCACCACAACCTGGCGATGGGCGTCGCCAACAGCATCGCCGCCATCGAAGTGGGCGCCACGCGCATCGACGCGGCCGCCGCCGGCCTGGGTGCCGGAGCCGGCAACACCCCGATGGAAGTGCTGATCGCCGTGTGCAGCCTGATGGGCATCGAGACCGGCGTGGATGTGGCCAAGATCACCGACGTCGCCGAAGACCTGGTGGTGCCTATCATGGACTTCCCGATCCGCATCGACCGCGACGCGCTGACCCTCGGCTACGCCGGCGTGTACGGCTCCTTCCTGCTGTTCGCCAAGCGCGCCTCCAAGAAGTACGGCGTGCCGGCCCGCGACATCCTCGTCGAGCTGGGCCGCCGCGGCATGGTCGGCGGGCAGGAGGACATGATCGAAGACACGGCCATTACGATGGCGCGAGAACGCGCCCTTATCTGAGCGGTTCGGGCCTTGGCCCGCAAACCCCGTCTACGAAGTCCACCCAGTTCGCATCGTCAGCGGACATTCATGGGCAGCAGCCTCTCCTCCTCGCTGTTCTGATACTTGAACCGGGATTTCACAGCCCGCGCATGCGGGCTGCTTTTTGGGCGGACTACAAAGTGGCACTCAAGGCCCGAGGTTCGCTGACGGTCTGGCGGGACACTGACATGCAGTGGTACGGCATCATGCAATGAAGCCCTGTGGGCCTGCCAGCGATTCGGGCGTCGAATCTGGAAGAAGTGGAGCGGCTACCACCGACGCAGTCTGGTGGAAACCAAAATGAACTGCTTCAAACGAGTCTGTCCTCTCTCACCCAGAATGGTCCCTCGCACAAGCTATTCGCCATATGAGGAAGACGATGCGATTGACCTCTGCCGAGACGGCTAGGCTAGTCTTACTGTGTCACTAAAGTGATGGATCAATTTCCTGCTTTTTTCCGTGTGCAGCAGGGACATCGCTGAAGGCTATGGGCCAGTATCTGAGCGATGACACTGATTCTAAAAATGGAATCCAGAAACGCCAAACAGCACCTGCAATGGGCGCCATCGTGTCTTGCCTCCCGGCAATGAATCCTGGTGTAGTCATTCCACACCCACTGCGTCTAGCACACGCAGGCACTGTGATTACATCTGATGTTTGGCACCCCGTCGTGCACCCCATCCGCAAGCTTTAACGGCCATCTGTGAAAACGTCCCGAACATCCACGGTGCGGTATTTCTATCGCAGTCGCGACGACGGTCATCACGTGTCGTGATTACCGCCTACCTATGGTTTCCCGGTCCTTAGTAGATCGGAAACAGCCTTAGTCTTACTGTGTCACTAAAGTGACGGATCAATTTCCTACCTTTTTCCGTGTGCAGCACGGGCATCGCTGAAGGCTATGGGCCCGTATCTGAGCGATGGCCCACCGTAACGTCGAGATCGAATTGGG
>JAFEDJ010000016.1 GCA_018241685.1 Pseudomonadota bacterium | reverse complement strand
GTCGAAGACCTGATTGAAGCCGTAGATCTGACCGGCCATTAGCCTACCCCCGTCGCGCGGAATGCGTTATAGATTGTTCCGATGGAACGTGACCCATGGATAGAGCAGTTCAATCGCAGTTGGTATGTACCGGGTGCGTTCGTGTTTTGGTATGCTGGCGTCATCGCGGCACGGAAGCTGAAGATGGCGTGGCCTGTGAAGAGGCGGCTCCTAGCCTTGCCGCCACCTGACGATACAGATCTTGTGCTTCCGGTGCTTTTATCGCCTCAAGCTGGCGAGCAGCCGCCGCCATCTGAGCATTAGATGCGCCAGCGGGAAGTTCAGCAGCGCGGGTCAGCCACTTAACCACAGCAGGATTTGTCACCATTTCGCCAGTGATAGCCACTCCGGCCAGCATCTTTAGGGCCGGAATGGTCGTGGCCGGATTGGCGACAGCTCCGACCGTTCCGATAGCTTGAAGGGCCGTTCCGGTGTTGGAGGTATTGGCCCCCTTCTCGACCCCCTTGAGAAGGTCCGCAGCCTTAGCCAGATTGTCTAGCTCTCCACGCAGGCGCGTAGCCTTTGAGCCACCCCCCCCAATTGATCCGAACAGGATGTCCTTTCCGCGATCTGACATCTTGTTATAGTTGGTGACGAAGGTTGAAACCGAGAAGGCGTCATCTGACATCGCTCCAACCGATCCAGGCGACGGTTTCCCCAGGTCTCTAACAGCGTTAGCTGCCACATCGCCCCACTCGTCGGAAGACAAGGAGCGCTTAAGCGCCAAGAGTTTTTTGGCGTCTGCACCAGCCCCAGATTGGGCTGCCTGAATAATGCGCCGATATGCAGTTTCCCCAGAGCCAGCATCATCGAACGCTTGTAGCGCCCCCTTTATGCGGCTCGTACCTGTACGGTAATATGTGTCAGCCCGCCGCAAGCCAGACAAAGCCTTGCGGCCTCCTAGGCGCTCTGCATTCGCATAAATATCAGAAGTCAGCGCTTGCTCTACCCTTTGCAAGCCAGCTTGGCTTATGCCCTGCCTAAGCTGCGGATCTCTTTGGGCCTCGCGAACCCACGTTCTCAATGCGCGCAGATCTCCAAAGCGTACTTGATGGGCGTCTTCTTCCAAAGCGCTGGCGATAGATTTGATGCGACCGTCCGTAATCATATTTGAAAGACGCGGAGCATTCACGCGGCCAGACATCTCACGAAGGGCGCTGGTCGTCTGCGTCGGAACAACTGCCGCCCTTTGCGGCTGAATAACAGGCGGGGGCGGAAGGTTCGGCTTCGGAACCTCGATGGGTTTTACGTTGCTAAGGCCCATGCGGGCCGCTTTTACAGAAGCCTCTCGTTCAGCCTTGGCGACATCTGCTTCGTATTTTGCAGTAACCTTGCGGACATGATCCTCGTAAGCCTTCATCGCCGCAGCCTCAGCAGCGGTGAAATCATCGGCATTCTTAGCGACAGCCCGAGCCTCAGCCGTTTCTATAGGCAGAAACGCATCGTCATATAGACGCTCTGCTTTCGAGGAGAACGAAGAGGCCTTGGCGGGCGCAGATGGGGAAGCCGCAGCGTTGCCGTCACCGCGAGCAAAGCGCTGGATTCCCTCCTGCACATTTTCTCCGGTGATCTGAGCGCCGCGGCTCGAACCGAATTCTTGCGATAGCCGAGATGCCTCATCTCCTGCTTCGGAGATAGACCGGCGAAGTTGATTTCTTGGTCGCACCCCAATGGGGTTTTCAGCGGTAGCATTCGCCACTTTGGACCAAGCAGGATTACCTGCCGAGGCGAGGTTTGGCTGTATGTTGGCCTCTTCCAAAATGGCGGCGTTTTCCGCCAGTTTCTTCCGCGCCGCACTAGGAGGTGTCTTCGCCAGAGCGCCGCCAGCAGCGCCCAACAATCCCCCGACGAGCGCCCCTTGGTTGGCAGCTCCGAGGCGTTCCTGAAGATTGCCGCGGTCAGCGAAGCTCATCGCCGCTGCCGGGGCCGCAGCCGCCGTGGCTCCGCGCAACATGTTCATCGCCCGGCCGCCCTGCATGGCAGAGCCAACCTGTCCGCCAGGCACAAGCATGGTCAATGCATTGCCGGTTCCACGAGCCAGCGCAGCGGACTTGGGGTTGGTCGCCGTAAAGCGGTCTTC
Organism: Pseudomonadota bacterium; assembly: GCA_018241685.1. GTDB lineage: Bacteria > Pseudomonadota > Gammaproteobacteria > Burkholderiales > Rhodocyclaceae > Zoogloea. Next base: position 1,771 of record JAFEDJ010000016.1, on the reverse strand, counting down.
CCCGGCCCGCTGTTGGGCCATGCCGGTGCGCAGTGCTTCGCCAGCGCCGGATTCCTCAAAGGCTCTCCGAGCTGCGACGGGATTGTTGTAGTTCGCCACCACGCCGAGCAGTTTGACAGGATCGACCTTGGATTCACCGGCCAAGACGTTGCGGGCGGCGCGGGTCGCGCCTTGCAGCTCGTCAGCGATCAGGAGGCCGCGCCCCAAGGCCGCACCAAGACCGCTCACAAACTCTCCGGCCGTGGGCTTGGTAGGAGGTTTCGCAGCAGGTTTGGCGGCGGATTTAGCAGTCGTCGTCGCAGCGGGCTTGGCGGCAACCTTGGTCGGCGACAGGTAGCCGATGATGTCCGCGTCGTTGTAGCCAGCGGTTTTCGCTTGCTGAACCTTCTGGTCGTTCTTGGAAAGAAACCCGACGATTTCAGCATCCGAGTACCCGGCTTTGCGAGCCTGCGCGATCTTGGCGGCGTAGTCAGCCATGGGTCACTGTCCGAAGATCTCGTCAAGGGATGGGCGGGCGGCAGGAGCGGCGGCGCGGGCAGGCGTGGTCGCGGGCTTCTTGGCTTGCCCGAAGCTCATGGATTCGATGCGTGGGAACGGCTTGGGCTGGCCCATTAGCTCTGCCGCGCCATTGATCATCATGGCCCGGTTCTTGGCTTTCCGAGAAAGCGTCTGGGGGCTGTCACCCGGCTCCGGCAACGACGCCTTGATCATGCGTTGAGCTTCTGATTCGGTTACCGCAGCTCCAGAAAGGATCGGCATGAACGCAGCCTCAAAGGACTTCGCCGCCTGAACGTAGTTCTGGTAATTCTGGCCGCCGATCTTTTTGCCCATCTCCGTTCGCAAGGGGCCGATAATCTGACCCTCTTTGCTTGGCGTGGTAAGCATGTTTGCGGTGCGAGCGCCGAAGTTGTCGTAGGGATTTTTGCCCAAGCGATTTTCCGGTGAGCTGTTCCAGCCTTCAGCGGCAAATAGGTTCTTTTGCGCCTCAATCGTCGGCCCCAGACCAAGACCAAAGCGGACGCGAGCCTCGGGTCCGACGGATGGAACCTTTGTTGATTCGGCCTTCTGAAGGATCGTCGCGCCCCCTCTGGGGCCGTAGCGCACGATAGAGCCGTCAGGAAGCTCCACAGCCCCTGCGCCCCAATCCTCACGAGGCTTCGGCGCGGTGCTCTCGACGACCGGCGCGGCTTCCCACCACTCAGCCATTACGGCTTCCTCCGAACAGAACCATCAGGCGCGACGAAGACGCTTCCGCTGGGCAAGCGCTGATAATCAGCTTGCGACGAAACTCGCATGGGCGCAGCGGCCGGCGTCGCCCCACCAGAGCGCCCTCCAGATGATGCTGGACGTGCAGCACGCGCACGAGAGGCCGCCGCGGAGGCTTGGCTGGCCCCTGCGCGGGCCTGCGTCGCCTCAATCTGGGCTTCCCGGTAGGGCTTATACAGCGGGTCCTGGTACACGACGCGGGTTGCGTTCGGGTCGTTGATGTCCTGCTGAAGCGCAGCGGGATTTACCGCCACAACGCCGCTCGACGTGTTGAACAGCTTCACTTGGTTGTCCAGCTCGCCGATGAAGGTCTGAAGCGACGTGTCATCCAGATGCTGTCCGGCTTGGGCGATGATGTCGTCAGGAATGCCCATGGCCTTCAGGGCCGGGGCGACCTTTCCGGTGAAGGCTTCTGCACGGGCCCGCGTGGGGATTTGGCGCAGCACCGTCGCCGCCTGTTTCAGAAACTCGGCCTTTTGCTTGCGCTCGTTGTTGGCAAGCTCCT
>JAFEDJ010000015.1 GCA_018241685.1 Pseudomonadota bacterium | reverse complement strand
GCCTTTTCTTCCGGCGCAGCATCGATCTGGTCGTAGGCCTTCGCCTCACCGCCGAACTTGCGCGACAGAACGGTCGTGATCGCAGCCGTCAGCGTGGTCTTGCCATGGTCAACGTGACCAATCGTGCCAACGTTCACGTGCGGCTTTTTCCGCTCGAACTTTTCCTTTGCCATTGCTTGATCCTCTAGTTTCGATTAATTACTTGCGATTGCTGATAACGGCTTCCGCGACACTCTTCGGCGCTTCAGAGTAGTGCTTGAACTCCATGGAGTAGGTCGCACGACCCTGGGTCAGGGAGCGGAGCTGCGTAGCGTAACCGAACATCTCGGCCAGCGGCACCTCAGCCTTGACTTCCTTCATGCCGCCAGGAATGTCATCCATACCCTGAACGATGCCGCGACGGGAGGACAGATCGCCCATCACGTTACCCATGTAGTCTTCCGGCGTCTCAACAACGACCGCCATCATCGGCTCAAGCAGAACCGGGTTGGCCTTGCGCATTGCATCCTTGAATGCCATGGACGCAGCCATCTTGAAGGCGTTTTCGTTGGAGTCAACGTCGTGGTAGGAACCATCGAACAGCGTGACCTTGACATCGACCACCGGGAAACCGGCCAGCACGCCATTCGGCAGCGTTTCCTGCAGGCCCTTGTCGACGGCGGGGATGTATTCACGGGGAACGACACCACCCTTGATCGCATCGACGAATTCGTAGCCCTTGCCGGTTTCGTTCGGCTCAAGCTTGATCCACACGTGACCGAACTGACCACGACCGCCGGACTGCTTGACGAACTTGCCCTCCTGCTCCACCGCCTTGCGGATGGCTTCGCGATAAGCAACCTGAGGGGCGCCAACGTTGGCTTCAACGTTGAATTCACGCTTCATGCGATCAACGATGATCTCGAGGTGCAGTTCGCCCATACCGGAGATGATGGTCTGACCGGACTCTTCGTCGGTGCGCACGCGGAAAGACGGATCTTCCGCAGCCAGACGACCCAGAGCGATACCCATCTTTTCCTGGTCGCCCTTGGTCTTCGGCTCGACAGCGACGTGAATAACCGGATCCGGGAATTCCATGCGCTCAAGAATGATCGGCGCATCCGGATCACACAGGGTTTCACCCGTGGTGACTTCCTTCAGGCCCACGCAAGCAGCGATGTCGCCAGCCAGAACTTCCTTGATTTCTTCACGCTCATTGGCATGCATCTGCAGAATACGGCCGATGCGCTCCTTCTTGTCCTTAACGGAGTTCAGGACGGTGGCGCCAGAGTTCAGCACGCCGGAGTACACGCGCACAAAAGTCAGCTGACCAACAAACGGATCGGTCATCAGCTTGAAAGCCAGCGCAGCAAACTTCTCGCTATCGGAAGCCTTCCGCTCGACAGGCTTACCGTCATCATCTTCACCCTGGACCGGCGGAATATCGACCGGGGACGGCAGGAATTCGATGACGGCGTCCAGCATGCGCTGCACACCCTTGTTCTTGAACGCGGTACCGCACAGCATCGGCTGGATTTCACAGGCGATGGTGCGGGTACGAAGACCAAGCTTGATCTTTTCTTCGGACAGGTCACCGTTCTCGAGGTACTCGTTCATGAGCTCCTCGGAAGCCTCAGCAGCCGCCTCGACCATCTGCTCGCGCCAAGACTGAGCATCAGCTTCAAGCTCAGCGGGGATATCGACATACTCGAACTTCATACCTTGGGAAGCATCGTCCCACAGGATGGCCTTCATCTTGATGAGGTCGACCACGCCGGTGAAGGTATCTTCAGCGCCGATAGGAATCACAACCGGAACCGGATTAGCCTTCAAGCGAGTCTTCATCTGGTCGACGACCTTGAAGAAGTTGGCGCCGGAACGGTCCATCTTATTCACGAAGGCAAGGCGGGGCACCTTGTACTTGGTAGCCTGACGCCACACAGTTTCGGACTGGGGCTGCACACCACCTACAGCACAGTAGACCATGCAGGCGCCGTCAAGCACGCGCATGGAACGCTCAACTTCGATGGTGAAGTCGACGTGTCCCGGGGTGTCGATGATGTTGAAGCGATGCTCCGGGAAGTTCATTTCCATGCCCTTCCAGAAGCAAGTGGTCGCGGCGGAGGTAATGGTAATACCCCGCTCCTGCTCTTGCTCCATCCAATCCATGGTGGCGGCGCCATCATGAACTTCACCGATCTTGTGGTTCACACCCGTGTAGTAAAGGATGCGTTCCGTCGTGGTCGTTTTGCCGGCGTCGATGTGAGCCGAGATACCGATATTACGGTAGCGCTCGATCGGGGTCTTCCGTGCCACAGTGCTAACCTTGCCTTCCTGAATTTGCGAACCCCGCAAAACGGAGCCCGTACAGATACTTACAAATAAGTCGAGCCCCTTTCAGGGCCCGACTTGGACTTCGTCGAAGATCAGAAGCGGTAGTGCGAGAAGGCCTTGTTGGCTTCTGCCATGCGGTGCACTTCTTCACGCTTCTTCATCGCGGCGCCGCGACCTTCGGCAGCCTCGAGCAGCTCGCCAGCCAGACGCTGAGCCATGGACTTCTCGGAGCGCTTACGGGCAGCTTCGCGCAGCCAGCGCATGGACAGAGCCATACGACGAGCCGGACGCACTTCGACGGGCACCTGGTAGTTGGCACCGCCAACACGGCGGCTCTTGACTTCCACGACCGGACGAACATTGCTCAACGCAGCGGAGAACACCTCGAGGGGGTCCTTGCCAGCAGCCTTGGCAACGATGGCATCAAAAGCGCCATAGACGATGCGCTCAGCAACAGACTTCTTGCCGCTTTGCATGATGGCGTTGATAAACTTGGAAACGTCCTGGCTACCGAATTTCGGATCGGGCAGAACTTCACGCTTGGGTACGTCACGACGACGGGGCATGATTGACTCTCGCTATTCTCTGAATGCCGACAATTAAGACTTCTTCGGGCGCTTGGCACCGTACTTCGAACGGGACTGCTTACGATCCTTGACGCCTTGCAGATCAAGGGAGCCACGAACGATGTGGTAACGCACACCAGGCAAGTCCTTAACCCGGCCGCCGCGGATCAGCACAACCGAGTGTTCCTGCAGGTTGTGGCCTTCACCACCGATATAGGAAATCACTTCGAAGCCATTGGTCAGACGAACCTTGGCCACCTTACGCAGCGCAGAGTTCGGCTTCTTCGGAGTGGTGGTGTAAACGCGGGTACAGACACCACGCTTTTGCGGGCAAGCCTCGAGCGCAGGAACCTTGCTCTTGGAAACGGGCGCTTGCCGGCCCTTACGAACGAGTTGATTAATTGTTGGCATAGCTAAGAATTTCCCAAAACACCGAGGCAGCCCGCCAGGGACCGCCTCGGATGGTTATTCCGGCTGCGACTGACTACGATTGGCCAGTCCGCAAAAAGAGGCCGGAGTATATCGCCTTCGTCAAGTTTTCGTCAACCAGCATGCGGGGCATTTTCGGCTTCCGAGGCCTCGACCCGAGGCTCCCAAGCATGCCCTTCACCAAGATCTTCACCCAGCGTCTGGGCTTTACGATTCCGGTGATAGGCCAAGCCGGTACCCGCCGGGATGAGACGACCGACAATGACGTTTTCCTTGAGGCCACGAAGCTCGTCACGCTTGCCGAGAATTGCTGCCTCGGTCAGCACGCGGGTCGTTTCCTGGAAGGATGCGGCGGAAATGAACGAGTCCGTAGACAGGGACGCCTTCGTGATACCCAGCAACAGGTAGCTGTAGCTGGCCGGCAATTTGCCTTCGGCGACGACCTTGTCGTTCTCGTCCAGGACTTCCGCACGCTCGACCTGCTCTTCGCGGATGAAGCCGGTATCGCCCGGATCGGTGATCACCACGCGACGCAGCATCTGGCGAACGATCACCTCGATGTGCTTGTCGTTGATCTTCACGCCCTGCAGTCGATACACGTCCTGCACTTCGTCGATGATGTAGCGGGCCAGTGCCTCGACACCCTGCAGACGCAGAATGTCGTGCGGGTCCGCCGGACCGTCGACGATCAGCTCGCCCTTGTTCACCACTTGACCGTCGTGAACCATGACGTGCTTGTCCTTCGGGATCAGGAACTCGTGAACCGCGCCATCCGGCTCGGTGATCACGAGACGCTGCTTGCCCTTGGTGTCCTTGCCGAAGGAAACGGTACCCGTCACCTCAGCCAGAACACCAGCATCCTTCGGAGCACGAGCTTCGAAGAGTTCTGCCACACGCGGGAGACCGCCGGTAATGTCACGGGTCTTCGCGGATTCCTGCGGGATACGTGCCAGCACATCACCCACGGAAACTTCTTGACCATCCTTCACAGTGATCAGCGAACCGACCTGGAAGGTGATCGACACAGCATGTTCCGTCCCAGCGATCCGCACTTCCTCACCGGTTTCGGTGAGCAGCTTGACCTGCGGACGCACGCCCTTGGCCGAGCTGGCACCGCGACGCTTGGCATCGATGACCACCAACGTGGACAAGCCGGTCACTTCGTCGATCTGCTTGGCGACGGTGACGCCCTCTTCCACGTTCTCGAACTTAACGAAACCGGCGTACTCGGTGATGATCGGACGGGTATGCGGATCCCACGTTGCGAGTTGCGTGCCAGCCTTGATCGCCACCCCCTCGTCGACGGACAGCGTGGCGCCGTACGGGATCTTGTGGCGTTCGCGCTCGCGGCCCATTTCGTCAGTGACGACGACTTCGGCCGAACGGGAGATCACGATCTTCTCGCCCTTGGCGTTGGCCACGTAACGCATGTTCTGCGTAAAGCGGATCACACCAGCGGACTTGGCTTCGACGGAGCTTGCCGCCGCAGCCCGGGATGCAGCACCACCCACGTGGAAGGTACGCATCGTCAGCTGGGTACCCGGCTCACCGATCGACTGCGCGGCGATCACGCCGACCGCCTCACCGGCATTCACCAGGGAACCACGGCCCAGATCGCGGCCATAGCACTTCGCGCAAAGACCGTAGCGCGTTTCGCAGGACAGCGGGGTGCGCACGCGGACTTCGTCGAGACCAACGCTCTCGATGAGCTCGACGGCATCTTCGTCCAGCATGGTGCCGGCTTCGATGATGGTTTCCTGGCTGTCCGGGTTGACCAGATCGTCGGTCGTGACACGGCCGAGGATACGGTCGCGCAGCGGCTCGACGACCTCACCACCTTCGATCAGCGCCTTCATCAGGAAGCCGCTCTTGGTACCGCAGTCGTCCTCAATGACCACCAGATCCTGCGTCACGTCCACCAGACGACGGGTGAGGTAACCGGAGTTCGCGGTCTTCAGCGCCGTATCCGCCAGACCCTTACGGGCACCGTGGGTGGAGATGAAGTACTGCAGAACGTTCAGACCTTCGCGGAAGTTGGTCGTGATAGGCGTTTCGATAATGGAGCCATCCGGCTTCGCCATCAGGCCCCGCATACCGGCCAGCTGACGGATCTGCGCCGCAGAGCCCCGCGCCCCGGAGTCGGCCATCATGTAGATGGAGTTGAAGGACTCCTGCTTCACGGTATTACCGTGACGATCGACTACATTCTCCTGGCCGAGCTGGTCCATCATCGCCTTTGCGACTTGGTCACCGGCACGACCCCAGATATCCACCACCTTGTTGTAGCGCTCACCGTCGGTCACCAGACCGGAGGTGTACTGCTGAGCAATTTCCTTGACTTCCTGTTCGGCAGCCTGGATCAGCGGGTGCTTCAGTTCGGGCACCAGCATGTCCTTCACGGCGATCGAGATACCGGCGCGCGTCGCCAGACCGAAACCGGCCTGCATCAGCTTGTCGGCGAAGATCACGGTGGCCTTCAGGCCGCAGCGACGGAAGGAAGCGTTGATCAGCTTGGAGATCTCCTTCTTCTTCATCGGCTTCTGCAGCACGCTGAAGGGAAGGCCAGCTGGCAGGATTTCCGACAGAATCGCACGGCCGACAGTGGTCTCGTGGCGGGTGATCTTCTCGATCGTCTCGCCTTCCGGTCCCAGGTCCCATTCCTTCAGACGGACAATGACCTTGGCGTGCAGGGACACCTGCCCCGACTCGTAGGCGCGCTTGACTTCGCCCACGTCGGCAAAGGCCAAGCCTTCGCCCTTGGCATTCACGCCGACACGCGTCGCGTAGTACAGACCCAGCACGATATCCTGGGACGGCACGATGATCGGCTCACCGTTGGCAGGGGACAGCACGTTGTTGGAGGCCAGCATCAGCGTGCGGGCTTCCATCTGCGCTTCCAGCGACAGCGGCACGTGAACGGCCATCTGGTCACCGTCGAAGTCGGCGTTGAAGGCCACACAGACCAGCGGGTGCAATTGCAGTGCCTTGCCTTCGATCAGGGTCGGCTCGAACGCCTGGATACCCAGACGGTGCAGCGTCGGCGCACGGTTCAGCATTACAGGATGCTCGCGGATCACCTCTTCGAGGATGTCCCACACCACCGGCTCCTGGCCTTCCACCATCTTCTTGGCCTGCTTGATGGTGGTCGCAAGCCCCATCAGCTCCAGCTTGTTGAAGATGAAGGGCTTGAACAGCTCGAGAGCCATCAGCTTGGGCAGGCCGCACTGGTGCAGCTTGAGCTGTGGGCCCACGGTGATCACCGAACGGCCGGAGTAGTCGACCCGCTTACCCAGCAGGTTCTGACGGAAGCGACCACCCTTACCCTTGATCATGTCGGCCAGGGACTTGAGCGGACGCTTGTTGGCGCCGGTCATGGCCTTGCCGCGACGACCGTTGTCGAGCAGGGAGTCGACGGACTCCTGCAGCATCCGCTTTTCGTTGCGGACGATGATTTCCGGCGCCTTCAGCTCGAGCAAACGCTTCAGACGGTTGTTCCGGTTAATGACGCGACGGTAGAGGTCGTTCAGGTCGGAAGTCGCGAAGCGGCCGCCATCCAGCGGCACCAGCGGACGCAGGTCCGGCGGCAGCACGGGCAGCACTTCGAGGATCATCCAGTCCGGCTTGATACCGGACTGCTGGAAGGCCTCCAGCACCTTCAGGCGCTTGGAGATCTTCTTGATCTTCGCTTCGGAACCGGTGGTTTCCAGCTCGGAGCGGAGCTTCTCGATCTCGTGCGGGAGATCGAGGCTGCGCAACATCTCGCGGATACCTTCGGCGCCCATCAGCGCGATGAAGTCGTCACCGTATTCCTCGACCTTGGCCAGATAGTCGTCTTCCGACAGGATCTGGGCACGGTTCAACGGAGTCATGCCGGGATCGGTAACCACGTAGGCTTCGAAGTACAGCACGCGCTCGATGTCGCGCAGGGTCATGTCGAGCACCATGCCGAGACGGCTCGGCAGGCTCTTCAGGAACCAGATGTGAGCAACCACCGAGGCCAGCTCGATGTGCGCCATGCGCTCACGGCGGACCTTCGACAGCGTCACTTCGACGCCGCACTTCTCGCAGATCACACCGCGGTGCTTGAGGCGCTTGTACTTGCCGCACAGGCACTCGTAGTCCTTTACCGGGCCAAAGATCTTGGCACAGAAGAGGCCATCACGTTCCGGCTTGAAAGTCCGGTAGTTGATGGTCTCGGGCTTCTTTACTTCGCCATACGACCAGGACCGGATCGTCTCGGGAGACGCCAGGCTGATGGTAATGGCATCGAACTCTTCCTCGTTCGGCAGGCTTTGCTTGAACAGATCAGCGAGCAAACTTTTCATCAATCACTCCATCCAGGGTGAGCACGCATCGTCGACACGGGCCGCTTAGTAGCGGTCCAGATCGATATCGATGGCCAGAGAGCGAATTTCCTTGACCAGCACGTTGAAGGATTCCGGCATGCCGGCATCGATCTTGTGCTCGCCCTTGACGATGTTTTCGTACACCTTGGTCCGGCCGGTCACGTCATCCGACTTGACGGTCAGCATTTCCTGCAGCGTGTAGGCAGCACCGTAGGCTTCCAACGCCCACACTTCCATTTCACCGAAACGCTGGCCGCCGAACTGCGCCTTACCACCCAGCGGCTGCTGGGTCACCAGGGAGTACGGGCCGGTGGAACGGGCGTGCATCTTGTCATCGACCAAGTGGTGCAGCTTCAGCATGTGCTTGTAGCCGACGGTCACCTGACGCTCGAAGGGCTCGCCGGTGCGACCGTCAAACAGGTTCACCTGACCGCTGGACGGCAGGCCTGCCAGTTCGAGCATGCCCTGGATCTCTTCCTCTTCGGCACCGTCGAAGACCGGCGTCGCGAACGGCACGCCCTTGCGCAGGTTGTGCGCCAGTTCGAACACTTCGACTTCGGTGAAGTCGCTGATCTCTTCCGGCTTGCCACTATCGTTATAGATCTCTTCCAGGAAACCGCGAACTTCGGCGGCACTGGCCTTGGCGCGCAGCATGCTGTCGATCTTGTTGCCGAGACCCTTGGCAGCCCAGCCCAGATGGGTTTCCAGCACCTGACCGATGTTCATCCGCGACGGCACGCCCAGCGGGTTCAGCACGATATCCATCGGCGTGCCGTCTTCCATGTACGGCATGTCTTCGACCGGGACGATCTTGGAGACCACACCCTTGTTACCGTGACGGCCGGCCATCTTGTCGCCAGGCTGCAGACGGCGCTTCACGGCGAGGTAGACCTTGACCATCTTCTGCACGCCCGGCGGCAGTTCGTCGCCCTGGGTGAGCTTCTTCTTCTTGGCTTCGAAGGCCAGATCGAAGTCCTTGCGGGTCTTCTCGAGGGCTTCGCGCACGGCTTCCATCTGGGCCGCGATGGCTTCGTCGGCCATGCGGATGTCGAACCAGGTGTAGTGCTCGACGCCGTCCAGGTATTCCTTGGTGATCACGGCACCCTTGGCGAGACGCTTCGGACCGCCGTTGGCGGGCTGGCCGATGATCATCCGCTCGATACGCTCGAAAGCGTCACGCTCCACGATACGCATCTGGTCGGCCAGATCGGTCTTGAAACCACGCAGCATGTCGTCGATGATCGACTGGGCACGCTTGTCGCGCTCGATGCCCTCGCGGGTGAACACCTGCACGTCGATGACCACGCCGTTCATGCCAGACGGCACGCGCAGCGAGGTGTCCTTAACGTCGGAAGCCTTCTCGCCGAAGATAGCGCGCAGCAGCTTCTCTTCCGGCGTCAGCTGGGTTTCGCCCTTGGGCGTGACCTTGCCCACCAGCACGTCGCCGGCTTCAACTTCGGCGCCGATGTAAACGATGCCGGACTCGTCAAGACGAGACAGTTGGGCTTCGCCGAGCGACGCGATGTCGCGGGTGATTTCCTCAGGACCGAGCTTGGTATCACGGGCCACGACGGTCAGTTCCTCGATGTGGATCGAGGTGAAACGGTCGTCGGCAACCACGCGTTCGGAGATCAGGATCGAATCTTCGAAGTTGTAGCCGTTCCAGGTCATGTAGGCGATCAACATGTTCTGGCCGAGAGCCAGTTCGCCCATGTCAGTGGAAGCACCATCGGCGATCACGTCGCCGCGCGCAACCTTATCGCCCACCTTCACCACCGGACGCTGGTTGATGTTGGTGTTCTGGTTGGAGCGGGTGTACTTGATCAGGTTGTAGATGTCGACGCCGACTTCACCGGCAACGGTTTCATCATCGTTCACACGGATCACGACGCGGTTGGCGTCCACGTAGTCGACGACACCACCGCGAAGAGCTTGCTCGGCGGTACCCGAGTCCACCGCCACGGTGCGCTCGATACCGGTACCGACGAAGGGCTTCTCCGGACGCAGGCAGGGCACGGCCTGACGCTGCATGTTGGCGCCCATCAGTGCGCGGTTCGCATCGTCGTGTTCCAGGAACGGAATCAGCGAGGCCGCCACGGACACGATCTGCCCCGGCGCCACGTCCATGTACTGGATCTGATCGGCCGTCACCAGCATCGATTCGCCGCGGATACGGCAGGACACCAGTTCGTCGATCAGCTTGCCTTCAGCGTCGATTTCCGCGTTCGCCTGGGCGATCACGTACTGACCTTCCTCAATCGCGGACAGATAGTCGATCTGGTCGGTGATCTTGTTGTCCACCACCTTGCGGTACGGGGTCTCGAGGAAGCCGTACTGGTTGGTGCGGGCGAACAGTGCCAGCGAGTTGATCAGACCGATGTTCGGACCTTCCGGCGTTTCGATAGGACACACGCGGCCGTAGTGGGTCGGGTGCACGTCTCGCACTTCGAAGCCAGCACGCTCACGGGTCAGACCGCCCGGGCCAAGGGCCGACACGCGGCGCTTGTGGGTGATCTCGGCCAGCGGGTTGGTCTGGTCCATGAACTGGGACAGCTGGCTGGAACCGAAGAACTCCTTGATGGCGGCACTGATCGGCTTGGCGTTGATCAGGTCGTGGGGCATCAGGTTGTCGCTCTCGGCCTGGCCCAGACGCTCCTTCACCGCACGCTCGACACGCACCAGACCGGCACGGAACTGGTTTTCGGCCAGTTCGCCGACAGAGCGCACGCGACGATTGCCGAGGTGATCGATATCGTCGATTTCGCCACGGCCATTACGCAGCTCGACCAGCACGCCGACGACCGCCAGGATGTCCTCGTTGGACAGGGTGCCGGGACCTTCGCCGTCCTTCGGGCCGACGGTTTCGTACAGGCGCTTCTGCCATTCCGGCGCCTTGTCGTCCAGCTTTTCCGGATAGGCGCGGCGGTTGAACTTCATGCGGCCGACGACCGACAGGTCGTAGCGCTCGGGCAGGTAGAACAGGCCCTGGAACAGCGCCTCGACGGCATCTTCCGTGGGCGGCTCGCCCGGGCGCATCATGCGGTAGATCGCCACGCGGGCAGCCCACTGGTCGGCGGTTTCGTCCGTGCGCAGGGTCTGGGAAATGTGCGAACCGCGGTCCAGGTCGTTCAGGTACAGCGTGTTGAAATCGGTGACACCGGCGTCCCGCAGCTTGTCGAGGACGTCTTCGGTGATCTCTTCGTTGGCACGCGCAACCAGTTCGCCATCCGGGCTGACGATATTGGTCGCCAGCACACGGCCAAGCAGGAAGTCGTCCTGCACCGTCACCATGTCGATGCCGGCGGTGGCCAGTTCACGGATGTGCTTGGCGGTGATCCGCTTGTCCTTGGTCACGATGACCTTACCGGACGCGTCCACAACGTCGAACTTGGCCATCTCGCCGCGCAGGCGATCCGGAACCAGGCCGAACTGGGCGCCGTCATCCAGCAGCGAGAACTTCTCGAAATCGTGGAAGGTGGCCAGAATCTCTTCCGGCGTCATGCCGATCGCCTTCAGCAGGATGGTCACCGGCATCTTGCGGCGACGGTCCACGCGGAAGTACAGGTAGTCCTTCGGATCGAACTCGAAGTCGAGCCAAGAACCACGATAGGGAATGATCCGGGCGGAGAACAGTAGCTTGCCCGACGAGTGGGTCTTGCCGCGGTCGTGCTCGAAGAAGACGCCCGGCGAACGGTGCAGCTGGGACACGATGACCCGCTCAGTACCGTTCACGACGAAGGAGCCGTTGTTGGTCATGAGCGGAATCTCGCCCATGTACACTTCCTGCTCCTTGACTTCCTTGATGGTCTCCTTGGCCGCTTCCTTGTCCAGAATGACCAGACGGACCCGTGCCCGCAGCGGCGATGCATACGTAAGGCCGCGTTGCTGACATTCCTTCACATCGAAGGCAGGCTCACCGAGATTGAATTGCACGAATTCCAGCCGAGCGTTGCCGCTGTGGCTGGTAATCGGAAAAATGGAGTTGAAGGCAGCTTGAAGACCCTGATTTGCCCGTGCTGCCGGCAGAGTTTCTGCTTGCAGGAAGGACGCATAGGATTCAAGCTGAGTGGCCAGCAGATAAGGCACATTCTTTACAGCTGCGCGCTTGGCGAAGCTTTTACGAATACGCTTTTTCTCGGTGTAGGAGTACGCCATAGATGCTCCGGGTCTGAGAAGTCGGACGTCAGAAGACAAAAGACAGCATTTCGGACACTTGATTCAACGCATGTCGCGCTTTAATCTGCATCGAACGCTCTTTTTTGTCGTCTGGCTTGGACGGGTAAATCAGAAAATAGAAAGCGCAAAAGGGCCGATGCCAAAATGGCATCAGCCCCTTGCGGGAAATCAAAATTACTTGATTTCGACCTTCGCGCCAGCGTCTTCCAGCTGCTTCTTCAGCGCTTCGGCGTCAGCCTTGGCAATGCCTTCCTTCACGGGCTTCGGAGCGCCATCGACGAGGTCCTTGGCTTCCTTCAGGCCCAAGCCGGTAACGGCACGGACAACCTTAATCACTTCAACCTTCTTGTCGCCGGCGGCATTCAGCACGACGGTGAACTCGGTCTGCTCTTCAACAGCGGCAGCAGCACCGGCAGCGCCAGGAGCGGCAACGGCCATGGCTGCGGCGGAGACGCCGAACTTCTCTTCGAACGCCTTGACCAGGTCGTTCAGTTCCATAACGGTCAGCGCGCCAACGGCTTCGAGGATGTCTTCTTTGGTGATTGCCATCTCAAAATACTCCAGATCTAATTTCGTACGTTTTGCCGGGGATCGACCGATCAGGCCGCGGCTTCTTCTTCACGCTTCTTGGCGAGTGCGGCCAGCAGACCGGCAAAGCCGGACACCGGGGCCTGCATGACGCCCAGCAGCTTGGCGAGCAGTTCTTCGCGGCTCGGGATCGCGGCCAGGGCTTGCACGCCGGCCTTGTCGAGCACGTTGCCGGCATAGGAGCCAGCCTTCAGCACCAGCTTGTCGTTGGTCTTCGCGAAATCGGCGAGAACCTTGGCGGCAGCCACGGGGTCAGCGGAGATGCTGTAGATCAGCGGGCCGGTCATTTGATCGGCCAGCGCTGCGAAGGACGTATCAGCCACGGCACGACGGGCCAGGGTGTTCTTCAGCACGCGCAGGTAAACGCCAGCGTCACGGGCCTTGGCGCGCAGGACGGTGAGATTGCCCACCTCGATACCTGCGTACTCAGCCACGACGATGGTCTGGGCGTTCGCTACTTGTGCCGACACCTCGGCCACTACGGCCTTCTTGTCGTCGAGATTCAGACTCAAGGTCTTTCCTCCTATCAAGTCAACACGCGATGAAAACCTCATCGCACCTACGGCGACCTGGATCAGGAGCTTTACCTTTCGTTGGCACGAAAAGCGGAAAATCCTGTCTGGGGCACCGTCTACGCAGGTTTTCGATGATTAAGCCATCCGGCCTGAGCCGGACTGCACCTGCGGTCTTTGACGATCCGGCCGGCCACCTTGCGGCGACCGGCCGTCCCAAAGTTCTTATTGCTGCTGCGCGGCGGCAGTAGCAGGTTCCACACGGACACCGGCGCCCATGGTGGACGACACGGCAACCTTGCGGAGATACACACCCTTGGAAGCGGCGGGCTTGGCCTTGACCAGCGCGTCGATCAGGGCGTTCACGTTCTGCTGCAGCGCTTCCACGGAGAAGGAAGCACGGCCCACGGTGGCGTGGATCAGACCGGCCTTGTCGGTACGGTACTGAACCTGACCGGCCTTGGCGTTCTTGACGGCGGTGGTCACGTCCATGGTCACGGTGCCAACCTTCGGGTTCGGCATCAGGCCGCGGGGGCCGAGGATCTGACCGAGGGCGCCGACGACACGCATGGCGTCCGGCGTGGCGATGCACAGATCGAAGTCGATCGTACCGCCCTTCACCTGTTCGGCGAGGTCGTCGAAACCAACCACATCGGCACCCGCCGCACGAGCGGCTTCAGCCTTGTCACCTTGGGCAAACACGGCAACACGGACGGTCTTGCCGGTGCCGGCGGGCAGCACCACGGAGCCACGAACCAGCTGGTCGGACTTCTTGGCATCAACACCGAGGTTCACCGCGATATCGACGGATTCGTCGAACTTGGCAGTGGCGTTTTCCTTGACCAGAGTCAGTGCTTCGGTCAGCGGGTAGGTCTTGTTGCGATCGACCTTGGCACGCAGGGCCAGAACGCGCTTGGACAGCTTTGCCATGTTAGAGGCCCTCCACAGTGATGCCCATGCTGCGAGCGGAGCCAGCGATGGTACGGATAGCGGCTTCGACGTCGGCAGCGGTGAGATCCTTGACCTTAACCTTGGCGATTTCTTCACACTGGGCCTTGGTGATCTTGCCGACCTTGTCGGTATGGGGCTTCGGAGAACCCTTCTGAATACCGGCGGCCTTCTTGATCAGGATCGTGGCCGGGGGAGACTTCATCACGAAGGTGAAGCTCTTGTCCGCGAAGGCGGTGATCACGACGGGGATCGGCAGACCGGGCTCAATACCTTGGGTCTGGGCGTTGAACGCCTTGCAGAACTCCATGATGTTGAGGCCGCGCTGACCGAGAGCGGGACCGATCGGGGGGCTGGGGTTGGCTTTGCCTGCAGGAACCTGCAGTTTGATGTAGCCAATAATTTTCTTTGCCATTCGGCAACTCCTTATTGAGTACTAGCGCGCGGGAAACCCGCGCTCCTCTGCCCTTTCGGGCTCAAAACAGGGCGCCTTGGCGCCCTAGCGGAGTCAGGTCTTTTCGACCTGACTGAAGTCCAGTTCGACCGGCGTCGCGCGACCAAAAATGGTCACCGAGACGCGGATCTTGCTCTTTTCGTAATTGACTTCTTCGACTGAGCCGTTGAAATCGGTGAACGGGCCTTCCTTCACGCGGACCATCTCACCCACTTCGAACAACACCTTGGGACGCGGCTTGTCGACGCCATCCCGCATCTGCTGCATGATCTTCTCGACTTCCTTTTCGGAAATCGGAGTCGGCTTGTTGGCCGTACCACCGACGAAGCCGGTGACTTTCGGCGTCGACTTGATCAAATGCCAGCTGTCGTCGTTCATCTCCATTTCCACCAGCACGTAGCCGGGGAAGAACTTGCGTTCGGAGATACTCTTCTGGCCATTCCGCATTTCCACGACTTCTTCGACGGGAACGAGAATCTGACCAAAGAAATCCTGCATACCTGCGCGAGCAATACGCTCGACGAGCGCCCGCTGCACCGACTTCTCAAAGCCGGAATAGGCGTGTACCACGTACCAACGCTTGCTCATGATTTTTTCCAACCCAGGATCAGGTCATAAAGGGTCCACTCGAGGGTCTTGTCGGTCACCCACAAAAAAACCGCCATGATCACCACGAAAGCAAAAACGATCCCGGTAGTCTGGAACGTCTCTTTGCGGGAAGGCCAGGCGACCTTCTTGGTTTCCGCCACCGTTTCGTTGGCAAAAACGGCAAAACGCTGCCCAGGCTCGGTCTTCCAAGCCACAGCAGCGCAAAGCGCAACACCCGCGAGCACCGAAAGGACGCGCAGAACCATTGCCTGCTCGGAGAGCAGATAGAAGCCCACAACGCCGGCTACCAGTAGAACCAGTGCCAGCGCGAACTTGATTTTGTCGGCCATTGAAACTTGCGTCCGAATTAACTATGGCAGGGGCAGAGGGAATCGAACCCCCAACCTTCGGTTTTGGAGACCGACGCTCTGCCAGTTGAGCTATACCCCTGCAGCAGAGACTACGAAGAACCCCGCGGGGAGCAGGGCCCTTCGAGTACGACTATCGAGTATTACTCGATAACCTTGGCAACCACACCGGCGCCGACGGTACGACCGCCTTCACGGATGGCGAAACGCAGACCTTCTTCCATGGCGATCGGAGCGATCAGCTTGACGGTCATGGAGATGTTGT
>JAFEDJ010000014.1 GCA_018241685.1 Pseudomonadota bacterium | reverse complement strand
TCCCGCAGACGCTCCACCGTCGTGTTCGTGTCGTCCTTCAACTGACCGAACGTCCCGCTGTATTCCGCCGTGATCTTCTCCGTCAGGTCACCCCGCGCAATCGCGTTCAGAACGCGCGCAAGATCCTCAAGGCTGGTGGAGACGATACCCATCAGGTTGTTCATGCCTTCGGCAACCGTCGCAAAGAAGCCGACTTTGCCTTCGAGGGGCAGGCGGCGGGCAAAGTCACCGGCTACTGCAGCCTGGAGCAACCCCGCCAGCTCTTGCTCAACACGCACCTCGTTGGTCCGATCCTGCCACTCCACCACGGAGCCAAGCCGCACACCCTGTTTATTGACGACCGGATTCGCTACCAATGCAAAAGTACGACCGCCGATGCGTACAGTTGCTTTGTGTTCCCCCTGTAACCGACCAAGCAGATTGCGTTGATGATTCGGGGTCTGGTGAAACTCGTCGAAATTGCGGCCAATCAGCCCTACGACACGGAAGTTCGGCAGATCGCGGCGGATATCGGCCTCTGCATCCTGCAACATGGCCAGCACAGCGTCGTTGCAATAGACAATCTGCCCATCATTGTCGGCAAGCATGATGCTGGTCGTTGCCTTGTCGAGTGCATTACGCACCCGCAGATTGACCGCAGCCACCTCGTGCTCGGCCTGAATGCGTGCCTTGAGGCTTGCCTGCATGCCATTGAGCGCACTGGCAATCTCACCAAAAGCATCATGGGAGGAAACCTGTACCGGCTCGTCGAATTGACCGTCAGCCATACGCTTTACCCCGGCCTGGATCTCGCCGATGCCATCCAGCATGGTGCGACGGAATCCGAGGAACAGATAACCCACCACCAGCAGACTGAAACAGATCACCCCGATCGCAGTCCACCTCGCCATGAACAGGTGCTCAAGACGAATCTTGAGATAGCGATCGAATTCGTTGGCTGCCACGTCGAAAATCACATAGCTTGCATCGACAGCCTTGGAGCCAATGTCGAAAACCTGCATGGGGCTGACCGTAACATCCGTCCCTTGCAGCACCTGTTCGCTGACCAGGCCCCCAAAGGCCTTGAGTGCCACATCGAAGTCCTTGCTCGGAACATCCAGGCGAGCACGCAACGCCGGATCGCTGTTGCCGACCTTGGAAATGGCCGCTTCGACAACCTCACGCCGATCCCCTAGGCGCCGCATGAACACGTTCATGTCGATCCGCTCGACCTCTGTACTGTGCTGACGGATGGCAAGTGCCGTACCCAACGCGCGCGCGCGTCCGGCATCCTCTGCCAACGCCGGCAGGCTAACGGTAAACATGTCCATCAAATAGTAGGTTTCGAGTTCCGGATCAAGCGTAGCGTTGCTCTTGTCCGCCACCAGATTGATGAAACTCCTGATCCGGGCAATGTACTCGGTATGCAGCTTGAAGCTCTCAACCCCCGACACATTGACCGCCTTGGCCTGCACCTCGCTCCACCCTTGGCGCAGCGCTGCCCACTCCGCAGCAACGCCGAGGCTTTCACCATGGCGGGCTGTCGCCGCATCGCCCTCAGCAATGGCCTTGTCAGCGTCCGCCTTCAGCTCGGCCAGCTTTCCGACCAATGCCGTATTTCCACCGATCAGACCTTGAGCCACTCCCCGATGAGCCTGAAGTGCCTGCATCAGGTGGCGCGCAGGCATCACCAGCGGTACCGCCTGGGTCTCCCTTTCGGAAAAGGCAATATCTCCTGCGACCCGCGCCAGCAACATGTACGCCAATACAACCACTGACACCATCGCGATCAGACCGAGCAAAAGCATCTTGCCCGGCACGGACAGGCGATTCATCACGCCAACAGCAGGAGAAATGAGACTACTCATGATGAAGACCTTCTTAGGAGGGGGACACGCGACGGTCAGGCCTGATCTCAAGTCAAGCTGCAGCGTCGTCCACCAGAGCCATTTCACTGGAAAGCATCAACCGTTCGATGTCAACCACGATCAACATGCGCTCACCGAGCGCACCAAGACCCATGATGTATGCCGTATCCACCGACGATGCGAAATCAGGCGCTGGACGGATCTGCTCGGGCTTGAGTGCAATGACGTCGGAGACTGCATCGACCACCATCCCCACCACCCGGCCAGCGATATTGAGGATAATGACGACGGTGAAAGGCGTGTATTCCGCGACACCGACGGAAAACTTGATACGCAGATCGACGATGGGCACGATCGTCCCACGCAAGTTGATGACCCCCTTGATGAAGCTGGGGGCATTCGCAATCGTCGTTACTGCGTCATAGCCACGGATCTCCTGAACCTTCAGGATATCGATGGCATACTCCTCGGCACCGAGGGTAAAGGTCAGCAACTCCTGTACGACGCCGGGGTCCTCAGGCTCTTGCTTGGCAGTGGTCTGGGCGGCCTGCAGCATGGCAATACTCCTCCAAGGGAACACTTGCCTTTACGGCACGAGACACCTTTTCTGAAGCCGGCGAAGGTGTCGGTGGCACCAAAAGTTACGCTCGCGGGCCCCCCGCTCCCAACCCGAAACGGACCGGTCCACTCAGGCTGCTGCCGGCATGACCCTCCGCGCCATGCCGACCAGCATTGGCACGTCGAGGATCAACGCAACGCGCCCGTCCCCCATGATCGTAGCGCCCGCAATGCCCTGGACCCGACGGTAATTGGCCTCCAGACTCTTGATCACAACCTGATGCTGACCAATGAGCTGGTCAATGAACAGGGCGGCGCTCTGACCGTCGGCCTCGAGCACGACCATGATTCCTTTCGACCAATCGGTGATCGCACCAGGAATACGAAACACCTCGTGCAAACAGACCACCGGCAGGTATTCACCGCGCACCTGGATCAGGCGCTCCACGCCGGACACGCTCTTCATCATGCCCCGCTCTGGCTGCATGGACTCCATCACATAACTGAGCGGGATTATGTAGGTTTCGGGCCCGACACCGACACTCATGCCATCAAGGATGGCCAGCGTCAGCGGCAGACGCACGGTGATGCGGGTTCCGATACCAGCCATCGAGTCGAGCTCGATTCGCCCTCCCATCGCCGAGATGTTCTTCTTGACGACATCCATGCCGACGCCGCGCCCCGACACTTCAGTCACCTGATCGGCAGTGGAGAACCCTGGCTCCATGATAAGTTGCCAGACGTCCTGATCGCTCATGGAATCGCTGACGGACATCCCCCTCTCCCTGGCCTTGGCCAGGATCCGGGCACGATTGAGGCCCGCACCATCGTCGCCGACTTCGATGACGATATTGCCGCTTTGATGATACGCACTGAGGGTGATTGTCCCCGTCTCCGATTTACCTGCCGCACGCCGCTTCTCGGGCGTTTCGAGACCATGGTCGAGACTGTTGCGAACGAGGTGAGTCAGCGGATCGGTGATTCGCTCGACCAGGCTCTTGTCCATCTCGGTACTCTCTCCGATGGTCTTCAGCTCCACCTGCTTGCCCAGCTTATGGGACAGATCGCGCACGACCCGTGGAAAACGGCTGAACACTACCGAGATCGGCATCATCCGGATTGACATCACGGACTCCTGCAGGTCGCGGGTATTGCGCTCCAATTGCGCCAGACCGTTGATCAGACGCTCACAGATGACCGGATCCACATTGACGGCAGCCTGGGTGAGCATGGCCTGAGTAATCACGAGCTCACCGACCAGATTGATCATCTGGTCCACTTTTTCAACACTGACCCGAATAGAACCGCTATCGCCCACCCCCGCCGTACGCGCCGAGGACTTGCGGGCTGCAGGTGCAGCCGCGGCTGCCGTCGGCGCCTCCTCGGTCACCTGCACTTCGACCGGAGCGGGCAACGCAACCTCAACGACCGCCGGCAGGGGCTCGAACAGCCCGTAAGCCGTTTCCTGCGTCAACTGGGCCGGTGCCTCGACCTCCGGCGCCGGCAACTCGGTGAAGAACCCGTAGGGCTCCGCCACCTGCTGCCTCGCCAGCAGATCGGCCACTTCCTGCTCGTCAAAGAATCCGTAGGCCTCCTCGGTCGTCACCTTGTCGGCCACGGAGGACGAAAGCGGCTCGAAGAAACCGTATGCATCGTCGCTGCTGCGCCACTCACCGGCCCCCGCCCTCCCCTCTGGCAAGTCGTCGAAGAAGCCGTAGGCCTCCTCTTCCCCTCCCTCGGCGGTAACGAGAGGCTCGATGCGCAAGGATGCAGCGTCGGCCACGAAGTCGAGGACCCCCATCAGGACATCAGCATTCGCATCGGTCACGATGCGCAGGTGGCAATGGCGATCGCCCGACGTCGGCGCCTCCAGCACATCCACCGTTCCGATCCGTCCGAGTTCGGCAAGCAGATCCGCTAACACATCCCGCTCGCCCCCCACGTCACCAGTCAATGCAAACAGCAGATCAAACCCTGCGGGCGACAGCGGCGCCTCAGGCTGCGGATTGGGCAACGGCACAACAACCGACGCATGAGGCTCCGTCTTCCGTGGCCCGTCGAGCGCCCGACACAGACCTTCGAGTCGATGGCAAATGGCTTCAGCTGCCGCCCGATCTGCCTCGTCCTCCCCACGGTGGGCCGCCAGCAGGTTCTTCAGCACATCACCGGCAACCAACGAGGCATCGACCATCTCATCCGTCAAGGGCGCTTCGCCCTTGCGCACGCGATCGAGCATGGTCTCGAGGATGTGGGTGACCTCCATCATGTCCTGGAAGCCGAACGTCCCACTTGATCCCTTGATGGAATGCGCAGCCCGGAAAAGGGCATTCACATCTTCCGGATCGGGTGCCCCTGGATCGATGGCGAGCAACAGTGCTTCCATGCTCGCCAGATGTTCGGCGGCTTCCTCGAAGAAGACCTGATAGAACTGGCTCATATCTATGGCCATAACTGCCTCCCGTGATGCCCGCCCTGCACCTGCGTAATTAGCCGATTACCTTCTTGACCACTTCGATGAGCTTCTGCGGATCAAAAGGCTTCACCAACCAACCGGTAGCCCCCGCCGCGCGTCCTTGAGATTTCATGGTGTCAGAGGATTCGGTGGTCAACATCAGGATGGGCACCGAACGATACTGAGGCATGGCCCGCAGCGATTTGATCAGCGACAGACCATCCATGCGCGGCATATTCTGGTCAGTCAAGACCAAGTTGCAGGCCTTGGCCTTGGCTTTGTCGAGACCATCCATGCCATCTACAGCCTCGACAACCTCGTAGCCAGCGCTTTTCAGGGTGAATGAAACCATCTGCCGAATGGAAGCAGAATCATCAACAGTCAGTACGATCTTGGCCATCGTCTCTTTCCTAGGGTTCTTGAAAACTAAAACAAATCGATCTCGCCATGCGAGACTTCCTGAGCGCGCCCGGCGGCGCACTCTTCGACAACGACAAGTTCCGCAAGCCGCTTCTGGACCGAATCTGCCGCATTCTGCAAGGAACGAACATCACCCGCACCAGCTGACCGAATTTCTCCAATCAGGGCGTCCAGTGCCTGCTCGACAAGACAGAGCCCTTCGATCCGCCTCTGCATACGGCCAATCAGTTGCGACACGAGATCCTGAAACTGCAACGCGATCACCGCTCGGCTCACTTCCGCATCCATTGCATGGGTATGCTCCCCCAACTCGTGGATGGCCTCGGTGCGCGCCTTGTTGATCTCCTTCATCGACATCAACACCCGCTCAACCTGTTGCTTCGACTCCAATGCGAAGTTCATGTCCGTGGACGCAAGCTTGGCGATCGCGTCCTCCGTGCCCTTGACCCCCTCCCGCATTGACTTCATCACCACAGCAATCTGCTGGCTGAACTGGGTCGTACGCGTCGACAAATCCCTCACTTCGTCGGCCACCACGGCAAATCCGCGGCCAGCCTCCCCGGCACGTGCGGCCTCGATTGCAGCGTTGAGCGCCAGCAGATTGGTCTGTTTGGCAATCGCGCCGATCTCGCCGAGAATCGTCTCGACATCACTTGCACGCTTGGAAATGCGATCAGTGAGCTCCACGAGTTCCATGCCCAGCTTGCTGTTCATGATCACGCTATCCACCACCCGTTGCATAACGCCGGAGGTATGGGCGACAAAGTCGTCGACACGGCCTGCGCCGCCGTCCATGGAGTCACCCTCCTGAGCAAGCCCGAGAGCGATGGTCTGTTGTTCGTTGGTGGAGGACAAAATGCCCTGAAAGCTTTGCGTCAACGTCACGATGGCGCCAGACAGTCTTTCCTCAACGCTTCGGATCTCACGCAGCACGGCTTCATGCTGACGCCGGAAACCCTGAATGCTGTCACGCAGGGTATTTTCCACCGCCGCCAGACCCGCCACATTGGACGGTACCAGCTCACGTGGCGCAGGCCGTAACGAGTCCGGCCCCGACATCATCAGCACACAGCACCAACCAATGGCGAGCAATGCATAGGCCAGTATCTGCCAAGCACTCGCTTCGAACAGGAGAACGGCTGCGCCGGTGACCAATACAGACCACACCACACCCGCCAATACCGCACTTGATCGTGACATTTTCCAGCACCCGGCCAATCGGATCACCAGCCTCCACTTATCGCCATTCACCACATCGCCTCTCTGCGCAGAGCTTCACTGTGCCGGGCGCGCCCCTTTTATCATGCTGCGGCGAATATCCTTCGCGTCCACGTCGTCTCCGCTACCGACCTCCAGCGTCCGATTAGTATTCGCCTTCAGTGCTGCCTCGGCGCTCCGATTAAGAACGATGATGCTGATCCTTCGATTGATTGCTGCATTCGGATTTGCCGCATCGAGCGGCACGGTATCGGCAAGCCCGACAACCCGTACCATCTTCCCTTCGGCGAGCCCCCCTAGCACCAGTTCCCGCCTGGATGCATTGGCCCGGTTTGCGGAAAGCTCCCAGTTCGAGAATCCCCGCTCCCCCCCCGCATAACGCGTCGAATCCGTATGCCCGGAAAGACTGACACTGTTCTCCACGCCATTGAGCGTCGCGCCGATGGCACGCAACAACTCTTGAGTGTAAGGCTTTAGCGTGGCACTCGCCGAATCGAACATGGGTCGATTCTGCTCATCCACAATCTGGATACGCAGGCCTTCCGACGTAATATCCAGCAAGAGCTGGTTCTTGAAAGCTCTTAGACTAGGACTGGCTTCAATGATGGCCTCAATCTGACCTTTCAAGTCCTCCAGCCGGGCCCGCTCCTTGCGTTCTTCGCTCTTGCTCTGGATATTCTTGCCGTCATCCCCCTCTGGCTTGGTCGCGCCCTTTGCGGCCTCGATATTGATGGATCGCTTGCCATCGACATCACCTCGCTTGACCTGCCCGACCGAGCGCGTCAAATCCTGCCCCCCCCCAGCAATCGGGCTGAGCGCATCACCCGCCCCGGAACCGCCATTCATGGCCACCTTGAGCGGAGAACTGAAGAAATCAGCAATCCCTTTCAAATCCCCCTGTGCAGTCGAGCCCAGAAGCCACATCAACAGAAAAAACGCCATCATGGCCGTCACGAAGTCGGCATAAGCAATCTTCCAGGCGCCGCCGTGGGCTCCACCACCGCCCTTCTTGATCTTCTTGACGACAATTGGTTGCTGGGTATCGTCGCTCATCCGGCGTCCCCTCCCGCTTCATGGGGATTCATGATGGCCGATCTCACTTGCGGCTCTTGATGGCTTCTTCCAACTCGGCAAAGCTGGGTCGATCCGAGGAGAACAACACTTTCCGGCCGAACTCCACGGCCACCTGAGGCGCATAACCGTTCATGCTGGCCAGCAACACGGCCTTGATGCACTGGTAGATCTTGCCCCCTTCATCCACCTTCTGCTCAAGCTGGCCGGCAACTGGCGCAACGAAACCGTAGGAAACCAGAATGCCCAGGAAGGTCCCGACCAGCGCACCGCCAATCATCTTGCCAAGCACTGCCGGAGGCTGGCCGACCGACCCCATCACGTTCACCACGCCCATCACCGCCACGACGATACCAAAGGCCGGTACCCCGTCAGCAACCTTGGACACCACATGAGCCGGACCGTGGGCTTCCTGATGATGGGTTTCCATCTCCACATCCATCAGGTTCTCGATTTCAAATGCGTTCAAGTTACCGCCGACCATCATCCGCAGATAATCGCAAAGAAAATCGACTGCGTGATGGTCTGCCGTAAAAGCTGGATACTTGGATAGGATGGGACTGCCGTCAGGATTCTCGACATCACCCTCGATCGACATCAACCCTTCCTTACGCACCTTGGCAAGGATTTCGTACAGCATACACAGCACATCGACATAAAATGCTTTGTTGTATGGCGACCCCTTGAAGATGGTCGGCAGCGCGGCAATCGTCCCTTTGATGGCCTTGGGACCGTTGCCTGCCACGAAACCACCAATTGTCAGGCCGACAATAGCGATGTATTCGGTAGGTACCCACAGTGCAGCCAAACTGCCGTGCACCGCGTAAGTGCCTAGCGAAGCCGCCAGGATAATCACGTAGCCGATGATCAAAAACATCGCTGAAACCTCTATCAGCGGATGCGTCCCTACGGCAGTGCATCCGGATTGTTATTCTTCTCCGGCGATATCGGCCCTTGCCCCAGAAACTTGAGCGCTCCGAGCAAGCCTATCGTCCCCTGCGACACAAAAACACAAAAAAATGCCGCCACAAGAATGGCGGCATTTTCGATCAAACGATCCAACTCTTTCAGGGTGAAGCAGCCTCCGCACCCGGCACAACTCGTCGGGTCTTTCCTGCCCGGGAAGGCACATGGCACAACCCGCACACATACTCGTGGGTGGGATCAAAGGCATGCGCCACAAATTCCCCACCACAGCATGTACAACGGGCTGATTGCAGCATGTTCGCATCAAAGAACCGGATCAGTGTCCATGCACGCGTCAGACTAAGTACCTGCTCCATCTCAAAGGATTCGATGTGTTCGTTGTACAGGCGATAAGCCTTCACAATCGCATCCAACCCTTCCAGCTTGGCATGCTTGCGCACAAAACGGTACAGTGCCATGAAGAGGGAGGCATGGATGTTGGGCTGCCACGACATAAACCAGTCCGTGGAGAAGGGCAACATTCCCTTGGGTGGAGAAACCCCCTTAACCTCTTTGTAAAGCTTGAGCAATCGCTCGCGACTCAGCGAGGTTTCCGCCTCAAGCATCTGCATTCGCGCCCCAAGGCGGATCAACTCCACGGCCTTCTGGATGTCCTGCGCCTCAAGCAAGACACTCTTGTTACGCATGGCAGGGCCTTTGAGCCATTATG
This sequence comes from Pseudomonadota bacterium, assembly GCA_018241685.1. Taxonomy (GTDB): domain Bacteria; phylum Pseudomonadota; class Gammaproteobacteria; order Burkholderiales; family Rhodocyclaceae; genus Zoogloea. The sequence goes on along the minus strand of JAFEDJ010000014.1, from coordinate 19,970 downwards.
CAGCTCAGGCCAGATCCTCAACAGGCCGGCCTGCGGCAAGAATGGCTGCATGCAGATGTGCAGTACCACGCTCCCGCCCATGCGCCGACAGCAGATCGACGAGCATCGTGTCGTTAAAGCGGAACTGGCACAGCAGCATGTTTGAACTGGCCATTCGGAGGACCTGCGCGGCACTCAAGCCCTCAAGGATCCCAGCGACATCCTCCCCGACCCCCAGGCGATAGATGGCGGCAGCACGATCCTCTCGCAGCATCTGCTGAGCCAGCATGAGGTAAGCCAGATTCAACTCCCTGATTTCATCTTGCATACCATTGATGCGCATGGTTTCCTCCTCGGCATTCGTCCATCGTATGCGGCAAATTCTGCCGTTACCCGGCAATACTCACCATCCGACGGCTACGGATTATGAAGTAAGAAAAAAACTATACAATATAGTAAGAAAATTCCTTACATCGCCAATATCAACTCGAGCCGTAATGTGCATCCAATGATGCGCCATCAAGCCCACCATTCACAACCCCAGTCAGCGCGGCCCGAAAATCCCTTGCGGCTACAGGCCTTCCGAACAAATAACCTTGGAAGCAATCACATCCATCGGTGAGCAGGGCATCCACTTGACTCGATGACTCTACCCCCTCCGCGATCACATGCAGTCGCATGCTACGTGCCAACACGATGATCGCGCGGACAATCGCGGCGTTTTCTTCATCGTCGCACAAATCCCTCACAAAGGACTGATCGACCTTGATCACATCAACCGGGAACCGCTTGAGGTAGGCCAGCGACGAATAACCGGTACCGAAATCGTCGATAGCCACCCTAACACCCATGTTCTTGAATGCCCTCAGCATCGCCACTGCCGTTTCGGCATCCTGCATCAAGGATGATTCGGTGATCTCGAGTTGCAGACCGGCCGGCGGCAGCCCTGCATCCTCCAGCGCCAGCCGTACCGATTCGATGAGACGGGGCTGAGCAAACTGAACGGCAGACACATTAACCGACACGAACATGTCGCGTCGTCCCATATCGCGCCATTGGCGGCACTCTCTGCAGGCCTCCTGCAAGACCCACTCACCAAGTTCGACGATCATCCCGTTTTCGTCCGCAATTGGGATGAAACGATCCGGCCCAATCGGCCCCAAGCGGGGATGACGCCACCGCAGCAAGGCCTCTGCACTGACCACACGGCCATCACTGCCTTCCACGCAAGGCTGATATGCAACCCACAATTCATTTCGCTCAATGGCGAAACGGAGATCACTCTCCAAGGCAATTCGCTCAGCCGAACCGATCAGCATGTCCGACTCAAAAAAGTGGAAGCCATTTCCCCCTCTCTGCTTGACAACGCTCATGGCTGCTTCAGCATTCGTCAGCAAGGAAAAAACATCCTCCTCCTCCTCACACACCCAAGCTACACCGACACTGACCGACAGGAATAACTCGATCCTGTCCAGCGCAAACGGGAGCTCGAAAGCACGCAACAACCATCTCGCGAACACATCTGCCGCTCCACGCTCACAGACGCCGGGCACCAGAATACCGAAAGCGTCCCCTCCCAGGCGCGCCACCAGTCCATGGGATTCTGAACTTTCCAGCAAACGCTTGGCCACCTGACGCAACAGGACGTTACCGGCCTCGTAGCCGAAACTCGAATTGATGCGCTGAAAGCGATCCAGATCAACGTGGAAGACTGCCGCTCTCAACCTCATCCGCATGGCATCCGCCTCGCGTGCCCACTCAGCCAGGCGCGCGCACATGAGTTGCCGGTTCGGCAGGCGGGACAGAGAATCGAAATAGGCCAAGGCCTGAATCTGGCTACCTGCATCCCGGGCCAACCTTCGGGCTGCAGCCCCCCGCAACTCCCGCGTTATGACCGGCACAAGCCGCGCATAGCTCCCCTTCGGCACATAATCGCTGACCCCATCCAACATGGACGAAAATGCCTGTTGATCACTAATGACGCCAGAATATATTACAAAGGGCAGGTCGCAGCCGCTGTCCTTCAGAACCTGCAGGGCCGCCGTGGAATCAAACCCCGGCATGCGGTGATCTGAAATGACGATATCCCATCCCGACGAACGCAGCGCGTCCTGCATGGCACGTGCGCAGTCAACACGCTCGCAGCGGACTTTCATCCCCCATTTCGCGAGTTCCCGCCCCAACAGAAAGACATCATCCTCGCTATCGTCAACCACCAGAATTGCGATATCGCCGTCAACTGCCTCTGCGCGGCGCCCCGCATACCCATTCAGACTCATTGATACGCAACCACTATTGTCAGTTACAAGATCAGGACGAGATGACTCCATAGTCTTCAGTTCGGTGGGATCACAGGCCCTGCGCGCGAAACCTGTGCGCTCATAATCCTGTTGCGCCCCTGCTCCTTCGCCAAGTAGAGGGCTTGGTCAGCACGCTTGATCAGGGCATCCGGCTCCGACATTTGCCCATCGCGGCTTGCCACTCCAATACTGAGAGAAATTCTGAGAGATACGCCGTTGATCGGCATTCGTGCATTCTCGACAGCAAAGCGCACACGCTCCGCGCAAGCAAACGCCGCATCCAGATTCGTATCCGGGCAGATGACCAGAAATTCATCCCCCCCCGTCCTGGCCACAACGTCCTGAGCACGCAACGCCCCCTTGACTACCGTAGCGACGCGCTTCAGAACCGCATCTCCAACATCATGGCCATGAGAATCGTTGTAATGCTTGAAATGGTCCACGTCGACGACCATCACTGACAAGGCACGACGCGTACGAGACGACACCTGCCATTCCTGCTGAATGCGATCCATCGCATAGCGCCGATTCGGAAAACCAGTCAGAGCATCGGTCAGCGCCACCTCCTGGAGCCGTCGGTTGGAGACGGCCAATTCCGCGGCGAAACGACGAATCTCCTCACGATCACGATCCACCTCCTGCTGTAGGCGAATGACCCGCTGCCCGGCGCGCAACCGTGCCGCAAGAACGCGTGGGTTGATCGGCTTGTTCATGAAATCGTCAACACCATTCTCAAACGCCTCGATCAACCGATCATCGTCATCGAGACTAGTCATGATGAGGATATAAATGGCGCGTCCGATTTTCGTCTGACGTAACGCACGCGTCAGCTCAAGCCCACTCATCTCGGGCATGACCCAATCCACGATCATCAACTGAGGCTGGAATTCGAGCGCCATCTCCATGCCTATCCGGCCATCCCCAGCCTCCATCACCCGGTGCCCGACCGTCTCTAGAACCTTACGCACGATGCCCCGCATAGAAGCATCATCGTCGACGAGAAGCACCCGCATCGCGGCGCTTCCGAAACCAGGGGTATCCGTGCTGAGAACTGGTCCGGCAGCCTCTGCACCATGCCTATCGGACATCTGTACCTCGTCCGACAAATCCACTCTCTGCGCAGCGAGCTCCTCACCACGAACGGCCAATTCGTCAAAGGAGGGAACATCTTCAGCCTGCAAAGCCAGTAGCTGCCCCCAAGCATGCCACTCGCTGACCACGTGATCACAAAGCTCGGTTACCGTAGCACGATCGAAGGCAAGATGCCCCCCTATCTCGAAAAGTCGCCTCATCAGATTTGGTCGCTCCGGCGCCGCGGCAATACACACCTCGGCTATGTAACCAGCCAAGTGGAGCGACTGCACAACCACCCTCTCACGAGATCCATCCGGATAATCGGACTCCTCCGGAAGCTCCGCAAAATAGGCAGTCTCATAAAAGATACGTGGCATCCCCCAGTCCGAGAGCATTGCAGACGTCAATTGCCGATGATCCATCGCAAACGCCTTCTGCTCGAGTTGGAGCAGACTCAGATCGCGAAACTCCACCATGCGTCCCAAGACTCTCCCGTAGTCTTCCGGATAAAGCGTAGCGAGCGCCAACTCCCCCACCCTAGCCAGCAACCCCAGACAAAACGTTTCTTCAGCAGCGGCAATCCGCGTTCTCTGCGTTATGGCCTGCATCGCAATGCCATACACCAGACACCCGCTCCAGTAGCGCTCGTAATCAAAACCCTTACATGCCCCTCCCCGATAATTCGACAGCAGGGAAAAGCCAAGCGCAAGCGTACGAACCGCAGGCAACCCCAGCACCATCAGAGCCTCGTGCACGGACGCCACAGCACGACGACCGTGAGCAGCTCTGGAATTTGCAGCCTTGATCAAACGCCCCACAAATGCCGGATCCGTCTTCACAACCCGAGTGAGATCGTCGATCGAGCTACTCTCCCGCTGGATCAACTTGATGATGGCCAAAGCCACCCCCTTGGGAGAGGGCAACTCCCCGGACACTTTGAGCTGCTCGAACTTCTTGATGTCAATCGACGCTGCCATATCCTCGCCTGACTCTCGTCAGCGTTTCCAGTCTAGTCGGTCAGTCTCGGAAGATCCCGCGCGCTCAATTGAGCCATGATCCAGCCGCCACCTCTTGGGTACAAGCCGCACGTAAACCCGACGAGCATTGAATTAGAATGACCGGAATGTCCAAGCCCATCTGCCGACCATGAATTTCTGTTCCCATTGTGGCGCCCCCGTCAGCCTCAAGATCCCACCTGGTGACAACCTTCCCCGCCACGTATGCGACCAGTGCGGAACGATCCATTACCAGAACCCGAAAGTCGTCGTTGGCGCCATCGCCGAATGGGAAGACAAGATCCTCATGTGCCGACGAGCAATCGAACCACGCTACGGTTGCTGGACTTTACCCGCTGGCTTCATGGAAAACAACGAAACCACAGGCGAAGCCGCATTGCGCGAAACCCTTGAAGAAGCAGGCGCGAAGATCGCGCTGGCAGAAATGTTCACTTTTGTAGACCTGCCTCACATCAGCCAGATCCACATCATCTATCGCGCGCAATTGATTAACCCTGACTTCTCACCAGGTGAAGAGTCCCTTGAAGCATCCCTGATCACGGAAGCTGAAATCCCCTGGGATGAAATCGCTTTCCGCTCCATCGACTACACGCTGAAGTGCTATTTTGAAGACCGCCGCCGCGGCCGCTTTGATCTGCACACAACTACGCTGGCCATCCCTATCCCAGGAACGTTTCGATAGGGGTTCACTCTGCGTGTAAAAACAACTACATCTCTTCAAACAAGACGGGCAGCACGATTGAAAACTGCCGATCTTGAACCGGCACCGGCACTTCCGACAGAGCATGCCGCACCAAGAGCAACGCGCGCTCATCCAGAGCATGAGCTCCACTGGACTCCGCGATACGGACATCCGGAAACGCAACCCCCGGCATGACATGCACGATCACGACGGATCGCCCCTTATGCCCTCCCACAGGCTGGGTTGACGACGCTTGCTGCAGACGAATAGCGGCACTAGCCAAAGCAAAACGATAACGCCCGATACGAAGTTCATACGCCGCCCCATCTTCAGCTATCGAACCAACCGACTGACTCAAGACCGCACTATCGGCTGGAGAGACATCCGGCCCATCAGCCTTGACGCCATCATTAGGGTGCCTTTTTCTAGACGCCACCTGATTCAGCCCCGCCACATCCCGGGATGACATTCCTCGCGGCGCTTCCATCCCTGCACCATTCGGCACTACAGTCCGTCGAGGCAACGCCTCTCCCTCAGATCTTTGCGCTACGGCAGTCTCCGAACCGACCACGGGCGTTTGTACAAAGCGCACGACCAAGGGCGTAACGGTAGGCTCAGTAGGCCTGAATGCAGTTGGCCAAAATAGGATGAGATGCAGAAAGAGGGATGCTGCGAATACGACATATACACACCGTCCCACACTCTCACTCCCTGCACTGATTCACACGGCGCAAAAAGCAAAAAGGGCCAGCAAATGCTGACCCTCTTTACAACCTACCTTCTGACTCCTAGCTTACGCAGCAGCCTGCTCAGCTTCCAGAGCTTCAACTTCGCCCTCCGGACGATCCAGCAGCTCAACGAACGCCATGGGAGCATTATCGCCATCGCGGAAACCGCACTTCAGGATGCGCAGATAACCACCATTGCGGGCGGCAAACCGCGGACCCAGTTCGTCAAAAATCTTAACGACGATTTCACGATCGCGCAGGCGGTCAAACGCCAGACGACGATTAGCCAAGCTCGACTTCTTGCCGAGCGTGATCAGCGGCTCAACAACCTTCCGCAGTTCCTTTGCCTTCGGCACGGTCGTCTTGATGACTTCGTGACGCAGCAGGGAGTTTGCCATGTTGCGCAGCATAGCCTGACGGTGGCTGCTGGTGCGGTTGAGCTTGCGAAGACCGTTACGGTGACGCATTTGAAATTACCTCTTCTTCGTTACGCTCAACCGAGCTTTTCCAGCCCGGCCGGCGGCCAGTTTTCTAGTTTCATGCCCAGCGTCAAACCGCGCGAGGCAAGGACTTCCTTGATCTCATTCAACGACTTGCGCCCCAGATTCGGGGTCTTGAGCAATTCGGTTTCGGTGCGCTGAATCAGATCACCGATGTAATAAATGTTCTCAGCCTTCAGACAATTCGCAGAGCGAACCGTCAATTCGAGATCATCTACCGGACGCAAAAGGATAGGATCGATGGCCGGAGCCTTCGGAGCCTCCACCGCCGTCGGAGTCCCTTCCAGATCAGCAAACACAGACAACTGATCCATCAGAACACGAGCAGCAAAACGCACTGCCTCCTCGGGGTCCACCGCACCGTTGGTTTCAATATCGAGAACCAGACGGTCCAGATCGGTACGCTGCTCAACCCGCGCACTCTCGACCGCATAACTAACACGACGAACCGGACTGAAAGACGCATCAAGAACGATGCGCCCAATCGTCTTCGATTCGTTGGCAGCCGGACGCTGGTTACCAGGCACGTAACCGCGCCCTTGTTCAACCTTGATCTGCAGATCCAGCTTACCGCCAGGAGCAAGGTGAGCCAGCACGTGATCCGGATTGATCACCTCAACGTCGTGGGAGACTTCAATATCAGCCGCCGTCACCACGCCTTCACCAGACTTAGCCAAAGACAACGTCGCTTCAGCACGGCCGTGCAACTTGAGGACAACACCCTTCAGGTTGAGAAGAAGATCGACCACATCTTCCCGCACACCATCGAGCGTAGAGTACTCGTGCAGTACGCCCTCGATCGACACTTCGGTCGGTGCGTAGCCCGGCAAAGAGGACAGCAGGATACGCCGCAGGGCATTACCCAACGTATGACCAAAGCCGCGTTCAAACGGCTCCATCGTCACACGAGCGTGCACCGGCGAAACGTTCTGCACCTCAATGATGCGCGGTTTCAGCAGAGCATTACTTTGCATCGACAATCCTTCTATAGAGTCGCGCCTTAGGCGCGACCACCATTAACGCGAATACAGTTCGACAACCAGACCTTCATTCAAGGTCGCCGACAGCTCGGAACGTTGCGGGTAAGCCTTAAAGGTACCCTTGCCGGCCTTGATGTCCACAGCCAGCCATTCCGGAAAGCCTCGCGACTCTGCCGCTTCCAGCGCCGCCTTGACACGCAGCTGATTGCGCGTGCTGTCGGTCAACTGGATTTCATCGCCCGGGCGAACGGTATAGGACGGGATGTTAACCCGCTTGCCATTCACCAACACACCGTTGTGGCGGACAACCTGACGAGCTTCTGCGCGAGAAGCGCCAAAACCCATGCGGTAAGCCACTGCGTCCAGACGACCTTCCAAGAGCTGCAGCAGGTTTTCACCAGTCTGCCCCTTGCGACGATCAGCCTCGGCATAGGTCTTACGGAACTGACGCTCAAGCACGCCGTACACACGACGGATCTTTTGCTTTTCACGCAGTTGCACACCAAACCCGGACAAACGCTGACCAGATTTTTGACCGTGCTGGCCAGGTGCGTAGGAACGACGCTCAATAGCGCACTTGTCGGTAAAACATTTTTCGCCCTTCAGGAAGAGCTTCTCACCCTCACGACGGCACTGACGGCACTTGGGGTCAAGATTACGAGCCACTGTTCAACTCCTTGTCAGATACGACGCTTCTTCGGCGGACGGCAGCCGTTGTGCGGGATCGGCGTGATATCAGTAATCGTGGTGATCTTGATACCCAGCGCGTTGAGCGCACGCACGCTGGACTCACGGCCAGGGCCGGGGCCCTTCACACGTACTTCCAGGTTCTTGATGCCGCACTCAATGGCGACCTTGCCAGCAGCTTCGGCAGCAACCTGAGCGGCAAACGGGGTGCTCTTACGAGAGCCCTTGAAGCCGGCACCGCCGGAGGTCGCCCAAGAGAGAGCATTACCTTGCCGATCGGTGATGGTGATAATCGTGTTATTGAAAGACGCGTGAACGTGGGCGATACCCTCAGCCACGTTCTTTTTGATCTTCTTGCGAACCTTCGCAGCAGTCTTAGCCATGTCTAATCCCTATTACTTCTTGCCGGCGATCGCCTTACGCGGTCCCTTGCGGGTACGAGCGTTCGTGCGAGTGCGCTGGCCACGAAGGGGCAAACCACGACGATGGCGCACCCCGCGATAGCACCCCAAATCCATGAGGCGCTTAATACTCATCGTAACTTCACGGCGCAGATCACCTTCAACGGTGAACTTCGCGACCTCGTCGCGCAGCCGTTCCATGTCGGACTCGGTAAGCTCTTTAATCTTGACTGCCCGCCCGACATCAGCAGCGTCACAAATCTGCTGCGCGCGGGTGCGGCCGATACCGTAAATCGCGGTCAGTGCGATCTCAGCGTGCTTGTGGTTGGGAATGTTTACCCCTGCGATGCGGGCCATGCGTTCACCCCAAAATACTAAACATTAAATTATAAAGAATGCGGGTGACCGCATCAACCTTGGCGCTGCTTGTGACGCGGATCCGTACAGATCACGCGAACCACACCTTTGCGGCGGACGATCTTGCAATTTCTGCAAAGCCGCTTGACAGATGCTTGAACTCTCATTTCTAGCTCCTAACTACTCTTTCTGTTATTTCGCGCGGAAAACGATCCGGGCTCTACTCAAATCGTACGGGGTCAACTGCACGGTAACCTTGTCACCGGGAAGAATACGAATGTAATGCATACGCATCTTCCCGGAGATATGGCCCAGAACGACATGGCCGTTTTCAAGCTTGACTCTGAAGGTTGCGTTAGGGAGATTCTCGAGAACCTCACCTTGCATTTCGATGTAATCTTCCTTCGACATAAGACTATTTGAGCGGAACCCGCGAACCCTTGAAGTTAGCCTTCTTCAAAAGGCTCTCATACTGGTGGGACATCACGTACGCCTGAACCTGGGACATGAAGTCCATCGTCACCACCACGATGATCAACAAGGAAGTCCCACCGAAATAGAAAGGAACATTCCACTTCAGGATCAGAAACTCGGGCAACAAACAAACAAGCGTGATGTAAACAGCGCCCGCCAAGGTCAGTCGCATCAGGATCTTGTCGATGTAACGTGCAGTCTGCTCGCCCGGACGAATCCCCGGAACGAATGCCCCGCTCTTCTTCAAGTTATCCGCGGTCTCCTTGGAACTAAAGACCAACGCCGTGTAGAAGAAGCAGAAGAACACGATAGCCGTCGCATACAAGATCACATAGATGGGCTGCCCAGGAGCCAGTGTCGAGCCGAGATCCTTCAACCACGCCATCTTTTCGGACGAACCAAACCACTGAGCAAGGGTCGCCGGGAACAAAATGATGCTGGACGCAAAAATCGGAGGAATGACACCAGCCATATTGAGCTTCAGAGGCAGATGAGAACTCTGACCACCATAGATCTTGTTCCCCACCTGCCGTTTAGCATAATTGACCAGAATCTTCCGCTGACCGCGTTCAACAAAGACCACGACCCCCGTCACCACCACGACCAGTACGCAGATCACCAATGCGGTAAAAGGATGCATTGCTCCAGTCCGCACCAACTCAAACAATCCGCCCAAGGAATTGGGAAGACCTGCTGCAATGCCGGCAAAAATGATGATCGAAATGCCGTTACCCAGGCCACGTTCGGTGATCTGCTCTCCAAGCCACATCAGGAACATTGTCCCGGTAACCAGCGTGGACACAGTCACGAAACGGAACGTAAATCCAGGCTCAATGACCAAGCCTTGCTGCGACTCCAAAGCCACCGCTATACCCAGGCCCTGAAACAGAGCCAACGCCAGCGTACCGTAGCGAGTGAACTGAGTGATCTTCCGTCGTCCTGCCTCACCTTCCTTCTTCAAAGCCTCCAGCTGCGGAGACGCAACTGTCAGCAACTGCATGATGATCGACGCCGAAATGTACGGCATGATCCCAAGCGCAAAGATAGTGAAACGAGAAAGCGCCCCCCCGGAGAACAAATTGAAAACTCCGAGGATGCCCCCCTTCTGACTCTTGAACAGATCACCCAAGGCAACTGGATCAATCCCGGGAACCGGGATGTGCGCGCCGATGCGATAAACGATCAGCGCGCCCAACAAGAACATCAAACGTCGCTTGAGGTCCCCGAACTTACCAGGCGCCGCCAGTGCGGACTGTTGGTTCGCCACGCTGAACCTTCTTACTCGGCAGACTCGACGGAACCACCAGCAGCTTCGATAGCTGCCTTGGCACCCTTGGTCGCAGCCACGCCACGCAGGTTCACCTTGCGAGTAATGGCGCCGGACAGCACAACCTTGGCAGCGAGCGCATCAGCAGCAACAATACCCGCTTGCTGAAGCACCAGCAGATCAACATCCTCAACCGGCAGAGCCTCAAGCTCGGAAAGGCGAACTTCACCGATACGAGCACGAGTCAACGACACAAAGCCACGCTTCGGCAGCCGACGCTGCATAGGCATTTGACCGCCTTCGAAGCCCACCTTGTGAAAACCACCGGTACGGGACTTTTGACCCTTGTGACCGCGACCAGCAGTCTTACCCAGGCCACTACCGATACCACGACCAACGCGCTTTGCAGCGTGCTTAGCACCAGCCGCAGGTTTAATCGCATTCAGGCGCATTTAAGCCTCCAACTTAACGAGGTAAGCGACCTTGGTAATCATGCCCCGAATTGCAGGAGTATCCTGCAGTTCCACCGTATGGTGGAGACGACGGAGCCCAAGACCGCGCACGGTTGCACGATGGGACTGTTTCGTGCCGATAACGCTCTTAACCAGCGTCACCTTCAGTTTCTTGTCGGACATGACTTACCCCTGAATCTCTTCGACCGTCTTGCCACGCTTGGCAGCGATGACGGAAGGAGCGTTGGTGGCCAGGAGGCCATTCAGCGTCGCACGCACCACGTTGTACGGGTTGGTGGACCCGATGGACTTGGCGATGATGTCCGTCACACCCATCACTTCGAACACAGCGCGCATAGCGCCGCCAGCGATGATACCGGTACCCTGCGGGGCCGGCTGCATCAACACAGACGAAGCACCATGCTTGCCGATCACGGAGTGATGCAGCGTGCCGTTCTTCAGGGAGACCTTGGCCATCTTGCGACGAGCCTCTTCCATTGCTTTCTGCACGGCAACCGGGACCTCGCGGGACTTGCCCTTGCCCATGCCAATGCCGCCATCACCATCACCGACCACGGTCAGTGCAGCGAAACCGAGAATCCGGCCGCCCTTTACAACCTTGGTCACTCGGTTGATGGATACCATCTTTTCGCGCAGGCCGTCGTCGCGCTCCTCGGAGGCCTGCACTTTTTTATTACCTTGCTGCTTAGCCATGCTAAACCTCGCTTAGAACTTCAATCCGCCTTCGCGGGCGGCATCGGCAAGCGCCTTCACGCGGCCATGGTATTGAAAGCCAGCGCGATCAAACGCAACAGCCTCAACACCAGCAGCCTTGGCACGCTCGGCGATCAGCTTGCCGACCACCACAGCAGCGGCCTTGTTGCCACCGTTAGAAACCTGGGCACGCACATCGGCCTCTACGGTCGAAGCAGCCGCCAGAACCTTGGAACCACAACCCGCGATAATTTGCGCGTAGATGTGAGAATTGGAGCGGAACACGGACAGACGGACTGCCTTCATTTCCGCGATCTTGGCACGGGTTTTCCGTGCACGGCGCAAACGCGTTTCCTTCTTGGTGATCATGATCCGCCCTTACTTCTTCTTGGTTTCTTTCAAGGTGACCACTTCGTCGGAGTAACGAACACCCTTGCCCTTATAAGGCTCAGGAGCACGATACGCACGCACTTCAGCGGCGACCTTGCCGACGACCTGCTTGTCGACACCCTTGATGAGGATCTCGGTCTGAGACGGGGTCTCAACCTTGATACCGGCAGGCATCTGGTGCACCACGGGGTGCGAAAAGCCGAGACTCAGATTCAGCTTGTCGCCCTGAGCCTGAGCACGATAGCCCACGCCCACCAGGTTGAGCTTGCGCTCAAAGCCCTTGGAAACACCGGTCACCATGTTGTTGACCAGCGCACGAACAGTGCCGGACATCGCCTTGGCATTAACAGCGCCTTCGATAGCGGAGCACTGCAGGGCATCACCCTGACGCTCGACCTTAACCGAAGGATGCAGAGCCTGGGTCAACGTACCCAGAGGGCCCTTCACAACGATCTGGCCGCCACCGACAGTGACATCCACACCAGCCGGAACGGCAACAGGATTCTTGGCTACACGGGACATTGCACTCTCCCCTTAAGCCACGAGGCACAGCACTTCGCCGCCGAGACGGCCAGCGCGCGCAGCACGATCAGTCATCACACCCTTGGGAGTGGACACGATTGCCACACCAAGGCCATTCATCACGCGGGGCAAATCATCACTGCCCTTGTAAACGCGGAGACCGGGACGGCTCACGCGCTCGATGCGCTCGATAACCGGACGACCGGCATAGTACTTCAGGGACAGGGCCAGTTCGGCCTTGCCGGAAGCTTCAGTCACAGCGAAATCATCGATGTAACCTTCGCTCTGCAGAACCTTCGCGATTGCAACCTTCAGCTTGGAGGAAGGCATCGCGACAGAGCTCTTTTGCGCCTGCTGAGCGTTACGAATACGCGTCAGCATATCGGCGATCGGATCAGACATGCTCATATCTATCGACCCCTTACCAGCTTGCCTTGGTCATACCAGGAACTTCACCGCGGAAGGCAACTTCACGCAGCTTGTTACGGCACAGACCGAATTTACGGAAAACACCACGCGGGCGACCAGTTTGCTCACAGCGATTACGCTGACGGCTCGGACTGGAGTTGCGCGGCAACTGCTGCAGCTGCAGACGGGCGACCATGCGCTCTTCGTCGGACAGCTTGGCGTTATTGATCTGCTCAAACAGAGCAGCGCGCTTGGCTGCATACTTCGCAACCGTCTTTGCGCGCTTCTCTTCGCGCTGGATCAGAGACAGTTTCGCCATATCACCCTCAGTTCTTGAAAGGGAACTTGAACGCGGCGAGCAGAGCGCGCGCTTCGTCGTCCGTCTTGGCCGTCGTCGTGATGCTGATATTCATCCCGCGCAGAGCATCGATCTTGTCGTACTCAATTTCCGGGAAAATGATCTGCTCTTTGACGCCCAGGTTGTAATTGCCACGACCGTCAAAACCCTTGCCAGCGATACCACGGAAGTCGCGAATACGCGGCATGGCAATCGTAACCAGACGATCGAGGAACTCGAACATACGGGGGCCACGCAGGGTGACCATGCAACCGATCGGGTAACCATCGCGAATCTTGAAGCCCGCGATGGACTTCTTCGCCTTGGTCGTCACCGGCTTCTGGCCAGCGATCTTCTGCAGATCGCCAACGGCGTAGTCGAGAACCTTCTTATCACCCACCGCCTCACCAACACCCATATTCAGGGTGATCTTGGTGATACGGGGTACTTCCATGACCGACTTGTAGCCGAACTTCGTGAGAAGTTCAGGCGCAACGGTCTCTTTATAGAATTCTTGCAGGCGCGCCATGACTACCCCTTACGCATCCACTACTTCGCCATTGGACTTGAAGACGCGCACTTTGCGACCATCCTCAAGCACCTTGAAGCCAACGCGATCAGCCTTCTGGGTGGCCGCATTGAACAGCGCCACATTGGAGGTGTCGATCGGCATTTCTTTTTCGACGATACCGCCAACTTGACCCTTCATCGGGTTCGGGCGCACGTGCTTCTTGACGCGGTTGATGCCTTCAACGACAACAGCACCTTCCAGAACACGCAGAACGGTACCGCGCTTACCCTTGTCCTTGCCCGTAAGGACGGCGACTTCGTCGCCTTTGCGAATCTTATTCACAATAACCCCTTAGAGAACTTCAGGCGCCAGGGAGACGATCTTCATGAACTTTTCGGTACGCAGCTCGCGCGTAACCGGCCCGAAGATACGCGTACCAATCGGCTCGCCCTTGTTGTTAAGCAGGACCGCAGCATTGCGATCAAACTTGATGAGCGAGCCATCCGGGCGACGCACACCCTTGGCGGTACGAACCACCACGGCGCTGTAAACATCGCCCTTCTTGACACGACCACGAGGGGCCGCATCTTTAATACTCACCTTGATGATGTCACCAACACCGGCGTAGCGACGCTTGGAGCCGCCCAGCACCTTGATGCACATCACGTGACGCGCGCCGGTATTATCGGCGACGTCAAGCATCGTTTGCATTTGGATCATTTACACTCTCCAACTTGGCTCGCAAGACGCGACCAGTTTTGGATCCCGTTCGGGTTGATTGGACTTACACGGAACCGTGCAAGAGCAAAGACAGCAATAATAATGGCTTGCCAATCACTTGGCAAGCCATTTCTACAACATCAACTACTTAAACCGCCACAACCTGCTCGAGAACCTTCGTCACTCGCCAGGTCTTGGTCTTGGAGATCGGGCGGGTTTCCTCGATTTCGACGAGATCGCCTTCTTTCGCAACACCAGCCTCGACGTGGGCATGGTACTTGGCAGTGCGCTTGATCACCTTGCCGTACAGCGGATGCTTCACACGACGCTCGACCAGAACGGTCACAGTGTTCATCATCTTGTCGCTGACAACGCGGCCGACTTCGACGCGCTTGTTTTTCACTTGTTCAGTCATTTCGCACCCGCCTTCTGACGAAGAATGGTCTTGACCCGAGCAATATCCTTGCGAACCTTGCCCAGCTGCGAAGTGTTGCCCAGCTGCTGCGTAGCAAGCTGCATGCGAAGGCTGAATTGAGCCTTCAGCAACTCGAGCAGTTCAGCGTTGAGCTGGCCGGCGTCTTTCGCCTGCAATTCCGAAGCTTTCATGATTTACCCCACCATCCGGACAACAAAGACGGTTTCGATCGGAAGCTTGGCGGCAGCAAGACGGAACGCCTCACGAGCCAGGGCCTCATCAACACCATCCATCTCGTAGAGAACCTTGCCGGGCTGAATCTCAGCAACCCAATACTCCGGGCTACCCTTACCGTTACCCATCCGCACTTCTGCCGGTTTCTGAGAAATCGGCTTGTCCGGGAACACACGAATCCAAATGCGACCACCACGCTTGATGTGACGGGTCATCGCACGACGGGCAGACTCAATCTGACGAGCAGTGAGACGACCACGCCCAACCGCCTTCAGACCGTACTCGCCAAAGCTAACCTTGGCACCGCGGGTGGCGAGACCCTTATTGCGGCCCTTTTGCTCCTTACGATACTTCCTTCTCGACGGCTGCAGCATCATTCACTCCCGCTTCTTTCTTGGTCCGTTTTGCGCCATCAGCCTGATCGCCGCCAGTGCGGCGCGCGGGCCGCTTGGCACCCGGCTTGCTGTCGGCACCCTCATTGCGACGACGGCCACGACGGGCTTCGCCCTCGTTCTCCGTCGCAGCAGGCTGCTCGTTGCGGGCGAGCGCCTCGCCCTTGTAAACCCAAACCTTGATGCCAATGACACCATAGGTCGTGTGAGCCTCGGAAACACCGTAATCGATGTCGGCACGCAGGGTGTGCAGGGGCACACGACCTTCACGATACCACTCGGTACGGGCGATTTCCGCGCCGTTCAGGCGGCCAGAGCTCATGATCTTGATGCCCTGGGCACCCAGACGCATGGCGTTCTGCATCGCACGCTTCATCGCGCGACGGAACATGATCCGCTTGACCAACTGCTGAGCGATGGAATCAGCGATCAGCTGAGCATCAGTCTCGGGCTTGCGCACTTCCTCGATGTTGACGTGCACCGGCACACCGATGATGCCCTGCAGATCAGCCTTCAGCTTCTCGATGTCCTCACCCTTCTTGCCGATTACAACGCCCGGGCGGGCGCTGAAAACGGTGATACGGGCGTTCTTGGCAGGACGCTCGATAACAACACGGCTCACGGAAGCGTGGGCAAGCTTCTTCTTCAGATGCGCGCGAACCTTCAGGTCCTCGTTGAGCATCGTGGAGAAGTCGCTACCAGCAGCAAACCAACGAGAGCCCCAGTTACGCGTTACCGCCAGGCGAAAGCCAGTCGGATGGATTTTCTGTCCCATGGGTTCTCCTTACTCTCCGACCGTCACGTAAATATGGCAGGTCGGCTTGCTGATCCGGTTGCCACGACCCTTCGCACGTGCAGTAAAACGCTTCAACGTCATGCCCTGCTCGACGTAGATCGTCTTGACACGCAGCGAGTCGATATCGGCGCCGTCGTTATGCTCGGCGTTGGCGATGGCAGACTCGACAACCTTCTTGATGATCTTCGCGCCTTTTTTGGGCGAGAAGGTCAGGATATTCAGCGCTTGCTCAACAGTCTTGCCGCGCACCAGGTCCGCCACCAAGCGGCCCTTTTGTTCCGACAGTCGAACGCCGCGGAGAATGGCTTTGGTTTCCATTGTCATTACCCCTTAGCGCTTGGCCTTCTTGCTCGCCGCGTGACCCTTGAACGTACGGGTCAGCGCAAATTCGCCGAGCTTGTGACCAACCATGTTTTCGGAAACGTACACCGGAATATGCTGACGACCGTTATGCACGGCAATGGTCAGACCTACAAAATCCGGAAGCACAGTGGAGCGACGCGACCAGGTCTTGATCGGGCGCTTGTCATTCGAGGCCCGAGCCGCATCCACCTTCTTCAGGAGGTGAGCGTCGATGAACGGGCCCTTCTTAATAGAACGTGCCATGTCTTACCTCTTATCGCTTGTGCCGACGCTGAACAATCATGGAGTCGGTACGCTTGACGCTACGGGTACGATAACCCTTGGTCGGCTGACCCCACGGACTGACAGGCACGCGGCCCTCGCCGGTACGGCCTTCACCACCACCATGCGGGTGATCAACCGGGTTCATAGCCGTACCGCGAACGGTCGGGCGGATACCACGCCAACGATTCGCACCGGCCTTGCCGATCTTGCGCAGGCTGTGCTCTTCGTTACCCACTTCACCGATGGTCGCGCGGCACTCGATGTGCACGCGGCGGATTTCACCGGAACGCAGACGAACCTGAGCGTAGATACCCTCACGAGCCAGCAACTGGACGGAAGTACCAGCAGCGCGCGCGAGCTGAGCGCCCTTACCCGGGATCATTTCAACGCAGTGCAGCGTCGTACCAACCGGGATATTCCGGATCGGCAGCGCGTTACCAGCCTTGATCGGAGCCTCGGAACCGCTCACCACGGTTTGACCGACAACCAGCCCCTTCGGCGCGATGATGTAACGACGCTCACCATCGGCGTAGCACAGCAGAGCGATGTTGGCGGAGCGGTTCGGGTCATACTCGAGACGCTCGACCTTGGCGACGATGCCATCCTTGTTGCGACGGAAGTCGACGACGCGGTAGTGCTGCTTGTGACCACCACCCTTGTGACGCGTGGTGATGTGGCCGTTGTTGTTACGACCAGCGGTCTTCGACTGCTTCTCCACCAGAGACGCGACAGGCGCGCCCTTATGAAGGCCAGCGTTAACCACCTTGACCACGGCACGGCGGCCAGCGGAAGTCGGTTTGACTTTAACGAGTGCCATCTTGCTTACTCCCCGGCCGCGAAGTTGATTTCTTGGCCCGGCTTGAGGCTGACGTAAG
The DNA here is from genome assembly GCA_018241685.1 of Pseudomonadota bacterium. Classification (GTDB taxonomy): domain Bacteria; phylum Pseudomonadota; class Gammaproteobacteria; order Burkholderiales; family Rhodocyclaceae; genus Zoogloea. The sequence continues at coordinate 2,132 of JAFEDJ010000014.1, read as the reverse complement.
CCTTCTTCCAGTCTTTACGACGACCAAAAACCTTGCCGAAACGCTTTTGCTTGCCCTTGACGTTCGCAACCTGGACAGCCTTCACTTCCACCTTGAACAGAAGCTCGACTGCAGCCTTGACTTCAGGCTTGGTGGCGTCACTGGCAACGCGAAAAACGACCTGCTCGTTCTTGTCGGCGATCAGGGTCGCCTTCTCAGAGATCTGCGGGGCGAGCAACACCTGCAGCAGACGCTCTTCCTTGAATGCGCTCATTGCCAAATTTCCTCCATCTTGGCGACGGCACCCTTCGTGACCAGCACGTTCGGGAAGCGCACCAGGGACACCGGATCGGTCTCGCTAACTTCCAGCACGAGCACGTTCGGCAGATTCCGGGACGACAGGTAAAGATTCTCGTCGAAGGAATCCGTGATCACGAGCACAGATTCCAGGCCGAGATTCTTCAGCTTCTGAGCCAGAAGCTTGGTTTTCGGAGCCTCGACGGCAAAGCCTTCAACAACCGACAGACGACCATCACGAGCGAGCTGCGACAGAATGGCAGCCACACCGGCACGGTACATCTTGCGGTTAACCTTATGGGAGAAGTTCTCGTCCGGCTTGTTCGGGAAGGCACGACCGCCCCCACGCCAAATCGGGCTGGAGCTCATACCGGAACGGGCACGACCGGTACCCTTCTGACGCCACGGCTTGTGGGTGGTATGAGCAACTTCGTCACGACCCTTCTGGGCACGATTGCCAGAACGGGCATTGGCCATATAGGCAACGACGACCTGATGAATCAGGGCTTCGTTGTATTCACGGCCGAACAGTGCGTCGGACGCCTGCAGGGTTGCAGACGGCTGGCCCTGTTCATTCAACAGCTTCAGTTCCATCGCGCTTCCCCTCAGTTGCCAGCCTTGACAGCCGGACGAACAACCACGTCGGCACCGTCATGACCGGGCACGCCGCCCTTAACCAACAGCAGACCGCGCTCAACATCGACGCGAACCACTTCGAGGTTCTGCACCGTGGTATTCGCGGCACCGAGGTGACCGGTCATACGCTTACCGGGGAACACACGGCCCGGATCCTGCGCCATACCGATGGAGCCCGGAACGTTGTGGCTACGAGAGTTACCGTGGGTCGCACGACCGGAGGCGAAATTGTGACGCTTGATGGTACCGGCATAGCCCTTACCAATCGAAACGCCGCTCACATCGACCTTCTGACCGACCGCAAAAATATCGACACCAACTACATCGCCAGCCTTCAGAGAAGCCAAGCGATCGGTATCGACACGGAATTCCTTAAAAACATGACCAGCTTCGACACCTGCCTTGGCAAGATGCCCGGCAGCCGCCTTATTGACGCGGCTAGCACGCCGAACGCCAAAGGTCACCTGAACGGCGGAATAGCCGTCCGTTTCAGCCGTTTTGATCTGGGTCACACGGTTATTGGACACATCCAGCACAGTCACCGGAATGGATTGACCATCCTCGGCAAAAATGCGAGTCATGCCCACCTTGCGCCCGACAAGGCCTAGACTCATTTTATTCTCCTTACCCTGGTTGCGATTGACCAGGACCGATTGTCATCACAAACTGCGCCAAAAAGCGCAAGGGCCGGATTATACCGGCCCTTGCGCCATGAGCGCAATAGATTCGATTACTGCAGCTTGATTTCGACGTCAACACCGGCCGGCAGATCGAGCTTCATCAGCGCGTCGACGGTCTTGTCGGTGGGATCAACGATATCCATCAGACGCAGATGAGTACGAATCTCGAACTGGTCACGGGAAGTCTTGTTGACGTGCGGGGAGCGCAGCAGGTCGAAGCGCTCGATGCGGGTCGGCAGAGGCACAGGGCCACGGACGACTGCGCCGGTGCGCTTCGCGGTATCCACGATCTCAAGAGCGGACTGATCAATGAGCTTGTAGTCGAAAGCCTTGAGGCGGATACGGATCTTTTGGTTTTGCATGTTATTTCCCAAAGAGCAGACGGTGCGGCACACCATGCGCCGCACCCGGAAAGGTATTACTCGATAACCTTGGCAACCACACCGGCGCCGACGGTACGACCGCCTTCACGGATGGCGAAACGCAGACCTTCTTCCATGGCGATCGGAGCGATCAGCTTGACGGTCATGGAGATGTTGT
>JAFEDJ010000013.1 GCA_018241685.1 Pseudomonadota bacterium | reverse complement strand
GCTTGTTCAACCGCCGATCGCCCAGCTGTATCGTCCCGAACTCGTCTCTCGCCCAACTCATCAGCCAGCCTCTTCAGTTATTTGGCATGAAGCATACAGGCTGGAGAGTTGTGTGTAAGGGGATGCCTTTAAAGGGCCGGTGAGGGCTGCTCCGTTTCCTATTCGTCGAATAGGCTTTGTTCGCTTGCCGGGCAATGAAAACGCCCGCTCGTCGTGCATCTCTGCACTTTGAGCGGGCGTAGGGGCCCGGGTGCGATAACGCCTGTGGCGTTATCCGGCTATCCGGTTATCCGAGTCAGACGCGGACCTGGCCTTCGCCGAAGACAATCCATTTCTGGCTGGTCAGGCCTTCGAGGCCCACCGGGCCGCGGGCGTGGATCTTGTCGGTGGAGATGCCGATCTCCGCTCCGAGGCCGTACTCGAAACCATCGGCAAACCGTGTCGACGCGTTGATCATCACCGAGGAGGAATCCACTTCCCGCAGGAAGCGCATTGCTCGGGTGTGGTTCTCGGTGACGATGGCTTCGGTGTGTTGGGAAGAATAGGTGTTGATGTGGGCAATCGCTTCGTCGAGTCCGTCAACGATCTTGATGGCAATGATCGGAGCGAGGAATTCCTCGCTCCAGTCCGATTCCGACGCCGCCTTCAGCTGGGCGTCGGCAATGCCGGCTTCGCGCAGGATGGCGAGGGCGGTCGGACAGGCGCGTAGTTCGACGCCCTTGCTGGCCAGCATGGTGCCAATCGTGGGCAATTGGGCGCGGGCCACGCTGGCGTCCACCAGCAGGGATTCGGTGGTGTTGCAGGTGCCGTAGCGCTGGGTCTTGGCGTTCTCGACGATGGCGAGGGCCTTGGCGGGATCGGCAAACGCATCCACGTACACGTGGCAGTTGCCGTCCAGGTGCTTGATCACCGGCACCCGGGCTTCGTTGGAGATGCGCTCGATGAGGCCCTTGCCGCCGCGGGGCACGATGACGTCCACGAACTCAGGCATGGTGATGAGCTCGCCGACGGCGGTGCGGTCGGTGGTTTCGACGACCTGGATGGCCGCTTCCGGCAGGCCGGCGGCGGCGAGGCCGGCCCGCACGCAGGCGGCGATCGCCTGGTTGGAGTGCAGGGCCTCCTTGCCGCCACGCAGGATCGCCGCGTTGCCGGACTTCAGGCACAGGGCGGCGGCGTCAGCGGTGACGTTGGGGCGGGCTTCGTAGATGATGCCGATGACGCCCAGCGGTACGCGCATCTTGCCGACGGTGATGCCGGACGGACGACGCTTGAGGTCGGTCATCTCGCCGACCGGATCAGGTAGCGCGGCAACCTGCTCCAGGCCGACGGCCATCGCCTCGATGCCCTTCTCGGAGAGGGTCAGGCGGTCGATCATGGCCGGCTCGAGGCCGTTGGCACGGGCTTCTTCCAGATCCTGGCGGTTGGCGGCGGCCAGTTCGGCCTTGCGTGCGCGGATCTCGGCGGCCATCGCGAGGAGGGCCTTGTTCTTGGCGTCGGTGGAGGCTGCGGCCACGCCGCGCGATGCAGCGCGTGCCTGGCGACCGACGGTCTGCATGTAGGTCTTGATGTCCATCTTCGTCGTCTCGTCTCGGTTGGTGGCGCGGGGCTCAGCGCCGGGCCGGGGCTTGCTGGGCGGCTGTGGCGCGGGTGAGGCGCAGGCACAGTTGGAGGAATTCATCCCATACATCACCGCTGGCCAGACCCTTGATCATCCTGTCAATCTTTGCAGCGTGCAAGATCGATGTGCGCAGGACCGCGGAGTTCAGGCGCGGCAATGCACGCTGAATAGCCTGCTTGCGGCGTTCATCGTAGACGCGCTCGGCCTTCAGAAGGTTCGACAGGGGCTGGCCTTCGTCCACGCCGAGGCGGAGATTGGCGAGGGTACGGATCTCATTGGCGAGCGTCCACAGCACCAGCGGGGGTGCTTCGCCTTCGCCCTTGAGGCCCTCCAGCAGGCGGGCACACCGGCCGGCGTCGCCTTCCAGCAGGGCCTGGCGCAGTTTGTCCACGTCGTAGCGGGCCACGTTGAGCACCGCGTCGCGCACCGTGGCCAGATTCAATTGTCCGGGTGGGTGGAGCAGGCCCAGCTTGAGGATCTCCTGGTGGGCGGCGAGCAGGTTGCCCTCTACGTGATCGGCGATGAAGTTCAGCGCGTCCGCATCCGCTTTTTGCTGCTGGCGGTTGAGGCGCAGTGCGATCCATTCGGGGAGGCGTTCCCGTTCTGGGGCATTGAGTTCGACGGCTACGCCGGCTTCGGCAAGCGCGACGAACCAGGCGGACTTGCGGGTTGCCCAGTCGATTTCGGGCAGCGTGACGAGGGTGACGACACCGTCGTCGAGATTGCGGGCGTAGCGCTGCAGCGCCTCGCCGCCTTCGCGGCCGGGTTTGCCGTTGGGGATGCGCAGGTCCACCAGCTTGCTGGCGCCGAACAGTGACAGGTTGCCGGCTGCGGCCTGCAGGGACTCCCAGCGGAAGCCCTGGCCGGCGACCAGCACCTCCCGCTCCTCGTAGCCCTGTTTGCGGGCGGCAGCGCGAATCGCGTCGCCCGCTTCGAGCACCAGCAGGGGTTCGTTGCCGTGCAACAGGTAGAGCGGGGAGAGGGGCTTGTCGAGTTGGGCGGCGAGCTGCTCCGGACGCAGATTCACGGCTTGGGCTCGGCTTCCGGCATTTTCGCCGCAGCCAGGCGGCGCATCAGCTGCTGCACCAGATCACCCTGCATGTCCCGGTAGAGCAGGAGCTCTTCCTGTTCCTTGGCGAGCAGCTGGGAGTCGTCGAAGGCGAGGTCGCGCTTCAAGTAGATTTCGTTGGGGGCGAGGACTTCCCGGCCTGCCTTGTCAACGACACGGAAATAGAAACGCTGGCGCAGTTGATATTCGCGCACGCGGCCTTGGGCGTTGAGGGCCAGGATTGCCTTCTCCTTGGCATCGGCGAGCACCTCCAGGCGGACCTGGGCTTCCTCGGGCGTCTCAACGATGCGCGTCTCACTGCCGGCACGGATCTGCCGGCGGATGGCTGCAGCCAGATCAGAGTACTGGTACATCCCCAGATAGATCGACTCGAAGGGCAGCGGGCGCGGCCCTCGCAGCTGGAAGCCACAGCCGGCGAGCAACAGCGGCACGGCGCCGATGGCGGCGAGGGCCCGGCGGCGGGCGGGTGACGGGGTCTGGCTCATGGGCGCGATTCCTTTTGCAGGCGCTGGCGTTCCTTGGAGTAGGCGTCGAAGTCGGGGCCCGCAGGGTCAGGAGAGGTGTCGCGGCCCGGCTGGCCTTGCTGCCGGGCGTTCTCCTGCCGGATACTTTCGTACACCGCTCTTTCCGTGGCTGTGCCGCAGCCTGAGAGGAGGGCGAGGAACGTGAGGCAGGCGACGGTACGCATGACGCGGGGCCCCTTCCGGTTTAGCAGACGATATTGACGAGGCGGCCCGGGACGACCACGACCTTCTTGGCCGGCTTGCCTTCCATGAACTTGACCGCGGCCTCGTTGGCCAGCGCGGCCGCTTCGATTGCGTCCTTGGCCGCATCGGCCGGCACGCGCAGCGCGCCGCGCAGCTTGCCATTGACCTGCAGCATCAGTTCGATCTCGTCCTGCACCAGCGCGGCGTCGAGGGGCTCCGGCCAGGCGGCCTTGAGGATGTCCTCGCCGTAGCCGAGCTCGGCCCACAGGGCGTGGCTGATGTGCGGAGTGAGCGGCGACAGCACGCGCAGCAGGATGCCGAAGCACTCCTCGATCACCTCGGCAGCCAGTGTGCCTTCACGCGGGGCTTTTTCCAGAGCATTGAGCATCTTCATGGTGGCGGAGGCCACGGTGTTGAACTGCTGCTTGCCCAGGTCGTAGTTGGCTTGCTTGAGGAGCAGGTGGATCTCGCGGCGGAAGCTGGCCAGCGCCTCGGGCAGCTTAGCGCCGTTCAGGCTGCGCTCGGCGCCGATCTGCGGGCGGATCTCGCTGGCGAGCAGGTGGCCGAAGCTCCACACCCGGCGCAGGAAGCGGTAGGCGCCTTCGACGCCGGCGTCGGACCACTCGAGGGTCTGTTCTGGCGGCGCGGCGAACATCATGAAGAAGCGCGCGGTATCGGCGCCATATTGCTCGATGAGTGCCTGCGGGTCCACGCCGTTGTTCTTCGACTTGGACATGGTGGTCAGCTCGTGCTCGAGCACTGTGCCGTCCTTCTTCAGCGTCGCGCCGGTGATCTGGCCCTTGGCATCCTTCTGAACGTCGATCTCGCTTTCCCAGAAGTAGTTCTTGCCGCCGCCTTCGGGCTTGTGGAAGAAGGCGTTGTTGAGAACCATGCCCTGGGTCAGCAGGTGGGCGAAGGGCTCGCGGTAGGTGACCAGGCCAATGTCGCGCATCACCTTGGTCCAGAAGCGCGAGTAGAGCAGGTGCAGGATGGCGTGTTCGATGCCGCCGATGTACTGATCGACGGTCATCCAGTAGCCGGTTTCGTCGTCGACCATCTTGTCGGCGCCGAATTTGGTGGCGTAGCGGGCGTAGTACCAGGACGAATCCACGAAGGTGTCCATGGTGTCCGTCTCGCGCTTGGCGGGCTTGCCGCAGCACGGGCAGGGGGTATTCAGGAAGTCCGCGCGCTTGTGCAGCGGGTTGCCGGAGCCGTCCGGCACGCAGTCTTCGGGCAGCACCACCGGCAGTTGGTCGTCGGGCACCGGCACCGGGCCGCAGTCGTCGCAGTGGATGATGGGGATCGGGCAGCCCCAGTAGCGCTGGCGGGAGACGCCCCAGTCGCGCAGGCGCCACTGGATCTTCTTCTCGCCGACGCTCTTGGCAGCCAGGTCCGCGGCGATCGCGTCAACGGCGGCTTCGTAGCTGAGGCCGTCGTACTTGCCCGAATTGACGCAGACGCCATCCTTGCTGCCGTACCACTCTTCCCAGGCGTCGGTGGAGTAGGGCTTGTCACCGAGGGCGACGACCTGCTCAATCGGCAGGTTGTACTTCTTGGCGAAGGCGAAGTCGCGCTCGTCGTGGGCGGGCACGCCCATTACGGCGCCGTCGCCGTAGCTCATCAGCACGTAGTTGCCGACCCACACCTCGACCTGTTTGCCGGTCAGCGGATGGGTCACGAACAGACCGGTGGGCAGGCCTTCCTTCTCCATCGTGGCCATGTCTGCTTCCATCACCGAGCCGTGCTTGCACTTTTCGATGAAGGCAGCCAGCGCCGGATTGTCCTTGGCAGCATGCAGGGCCAGCGGATGTTCGGCGGCCACGGCGCAGAAGGTGACACCCATGACGGTGTCGGCGCGGGTGGTGAATACCCACAGTTCGCCATTGTTGATGAGCTGGCCGTCGTCGCCCGTGATGTCGTGGCTGAAGGCAAAGCGCACGCCGGTGCTCTTGCCGATCCAGTTGGCCTGCATCAGCTTGACCCGTTCGGGCCAGCCTTCCAGGGTGTCCAGGTCGGACAGCAGCTCGTCGGCGTAGTCGGTGATCTTCAGGTAGTAGCCGGGGATCTCGCGCTTCTCGACGAGGGCGCCGGTGCGCCAGCCGCGGCCGTCGATGACCTGCTCGTTGGCGAGCACGGTCTGGTCGACCGGGTCCCAGTTGACGACCTGGGTCTTGCGCTCGGCAATGCCCTTTTCGAGCATGCGCAGGAACAGCCACTGGTTCCACTTGTAGTACTCGGGGGTGCAGGTGGCCAGCTCGCGGCTCCAGTCGATGGCGAAACCCAGCGACTTGAGCTGCTGCTTCATGTAGGCGATGTTGTCGTAGGTCCACTTGGCCGGCGGAACCTGGTTCTTTATCGCGGCGTTTTCGGCGGGCAGGCCGAAAGCGTCCCAGCCCATCGGCTGCAGGACGTTGTAGCCCTTCATCTTGTGGAAGCGGGACAGCACGTCGCCGATCGTGTAGTTGCGCACGTGGCCCATGTGCAGCTTGCCCGACGGATACGGGAACATGGACAGGCAGTAGTACTTGGGCTTCGACGCGTCGGCGATGACGCGGAAGGCTTCGGTGCTGTCCCAGTGCTGCTGGGCGGCGCGTTCGATATCGGCGGGAAGGTATTTGTCCTGCATGGGCGGAAAAGTCGCGGATGGAACGAAACCGCGCATTATAAACCGGTCCGGTGAAGCCCGCTGGAGCGCTCTCAAGACATTGATGTCATGAGATATTTCCCCTTCATGTTTGGGTTTGGTGCATGTCATGGCCAAATGCGTCTGCTACAATCGCGCTCCCGCAACGCAGCATTTTCCTATGTCCGAGCCCCTTGTCCGTCTTGAGAATGTGCGCTTCGCCTATGGCGAGCGGATGATCCTGCGCGACATTTCACTGTCCATTCCGCGTGGCCAGGTGGTTGCCATCATGGGGGGGAGCGGTTGCGGCAAGACCACGCTGCTGCGCCTGATCGGCGGGCAGGAGCGTGCCGTCGGTGGCCGCGTGCTGGTTGATGGTCAGGATGTCGGGGGGCTGGATCGTGAGGATCTGTACACGCTGCGCCGGCGTATGGGCATGTTGTTCCAGTTCGGCGCCTTGTTCACCGACATGACGGTGTTCGACAACGTGGCTTTCCCGTTGCGTGAGCACACCGACCTGTCGCCAGAGCTGATCAACGACCTGGTGCTGATGAAGCTGCATGCCGTCGGCCTGCGCGGTGCAGCCCAGCTGCGGCCGGGGGAGCTTTCCGGGGGCATGGCGCGGCGCGTCGCGCTGGCGCGGACGATCGCCCTTGATCCGATGCTGCTGATGTACGACGAGCCCTTCACGGGTCTCGACCCGATTTCCCTCGGCGTGATCGGACAGCTGATCCGCCGCCTGAACAATGCGCTCGGCGCCAGCTCGCTGATCGTCACCCACGACATTCAGGAGTCCCTCCAGATCGTGGACTACATCTATTTCATTTCCGAAGGGCGGGTCGTGGCTGAGGGAACGCCGGACGAGATCCGCAATACCTCCGATCCCTTCGTGCATCAGTTCGTCCATGCCGAGGCCGACGGGCCGGTGCCTTTTCACTATCCCGCCGGCGACTACGCGACGGCACTGGTCGGAGGGGCCGGCTGATGGGGGATGTGTTTCGCAAGTTGGGCTCCCTGGCGATCAGTGGGGTCTGGCAGCTGGGCTTCATCGCCCGTTTCTTCGTATTGATACTGCGTTACTCGGGGCAGTCCTTCATGCGGCTGCACCTGACGATCCGCGAGCTGTACTTCAGCGGTGTGCTGTCGCTGCTGATCATCTTGGTGTCTGGCCTGTTTGTCGGCCTGGTGCTGGGGCTGCAGGGCTATGAAATCCTGCAGCGCTATGGTTCCAGCGAGGCGATGGGCACGATGGTGGCGTTGTCACTGTTGCGGGAACTCGGTCCGGTGGTGGCTGGTCTGCTGTTCGCCAGTCGGGCCGGCTCGGCGGTGACGGCGGAAATCGGCCTGATGAAGGTCACCGAGCAGCTCAAGGCGATGGACATGATGGCGGTCAATCCGATTGCTCGTGTAGTGGCGCCGCGTTTCTGGGGCGGCGTGGTGTCCATGCCGCTGCTGGCTGCGCTGTTCTCGACGATGGGGATTTTTGGTGGCTGGCTGATCGGAGTGGTGTTCATCGGTGTCGATGATGGTGCCTTCTGGTCGCAGATGCGAGCGGCCGTCGATTTCCGTTACGACGTGCTCAACGGGGTGTTCAAGAGCGCCGTGTTCGGCGTTGCCGTCGCGTTGATCGCCGTGTTCGAAGGCTACGACTGCGTGCCGACCGCTGAGGGGGTGTCCCGGGCGATCACGCGTACCGTCGTGAGCTCTGCGCTGGCCATTCTGGCGCTTGATTTTGTAATGACGTCTTTCATGTTCCGAGGTCTATGATGAGTCGCACGACGCTCGACCTGTGGGTCGGTGTTTTCGTGGCAATGGGTATCGCCGCGTTGTTGTTCCTGGCCCTCAAGGTCGCCAGCATTTCCGGGTCGGACATCCGGTCGCCCTATACCCTCAGCGCCCGTTTCGACAACATCGGTGGCCTCAAGGTGCGTGCGCCGGTCAAGAGTGCTGGCGTGCTGGTGGGGCGGGTCACCGAAATTCGCTACGACAATGAACACTTTCAGGCTGAAGTTGTCTTCTCGGTGGACGGGCGTTACAAGTTCCCGACTGATACGTTCGCCAACATCCTGACCTCCGGTTTGCTCGGCGAGCAGTACCTCGGTCTCGATCCCGGTGGAGAGGAAAAGGCCCTCGCACCCGGTGATGTCATCAAAAAGACCCAATCCGCCGTTGTTCTCGAAAAGCTGATCAGTCAGTTCATGTTCAACAAGGCGGCTGACGGAGAGCAGGCGCCCGCAAAGTAAGGAAGGCTGCGGGGGCGGATCAATACAGAGAGCGCCGCGCCGAGTGCGGGCCGGAATGACAATGAACAAGAACAGCAAACCTGAATCGACCTTGCTGCGACGGAGCACGCTGGCCATTGGGCTGGCGTTCGCCGTGGCGGGCTGTGCAGGGCCCGGCGGGCATCCCAAGGATCCCCTTGAGCCGATGAACCGCGCCACTTTCCAGTTCAATGAAAAGGCGGACAAGTACGTGATGCGTCCGGTGGCCGAGGTCTATGATCAGGCGCCGCTGCCGCTGAAGACTGGTGTCGCGAACTTCTTCGGCAACATTGCGGACGTCTGGATCGGCGTCAATAACCTGCTGCAGGGCAAGTTCGTCGACGGCCTCTCCGACGGCGGACGCTTCCTGCTCAACTCCACGGTGGGTTTGCTGGGTGTCTTCGACGTTGCGAGCGAAATCGGTCTGGAGAAGCACGACGAGGATCTGGGGCAGACGCTGGGCTATTGGGGCGTTGGCGATGGTCCCTACCTTGTGCTGCCCTTGCTGGGGCCGAGCAATGTCCGGGATGGCGTGTCGCTGATCGGCGACTTCCATTTCGATCCGCTCATGCAGCTCGAGGATGTCGGTGCCCGCAACAGCCTGACCGGCCTGCGCTTCGTCAGCAAGCGAGCTGCGCTGCTGGGGGCCGATACGGCTGCAGAAGAGGCAGCCCTGGACAAGTACGGCTACATGCGCAGTTTCTACATGCAGTACCGCCGCAACCAGATCTTCGACGGCCAGCCTCCGCGCGAAAAGGATCCGGACGAGGACGACTCCTCCGACAGCGACAACGATAAGGCAGCGACCGACGCGAATGCGGCCGGTGGCGCTGCTGATAAATCTCCCTCCCCCGACAAGAAGGAAAGCCAATGAAACGCTTCACCTCCCTGTTTGCCGCGCTGGTGCTGGGCCTTGGCATCCAGTTCAGCGCCGCAGCCAATACCGTGGCGCCCGATGCCCTGGTCAAGAGCGTCAGCGATGACGTGATTTCCATCGTCCGCCAGGACAAGGCGATCCAGTCCGGCGACACCCGCAAGGCCGTCAGCTTGGTCGAAACCAAGGTGCTGCCTTACTTCGACTTCGCCCACATGACCCGTCTGGCCGTCGGCAAGGACTGGAAGCAGGCCTCCGCCGACCAGAAGGGCACGCTGACCCAGGAGTTCAAGACGCTGCTGGTGCGCACCTATTCCAATGCGCTGACCAAGTACCGCGATCAGCAAATCGATTTCGAGCCACTGAAGGCCAAGCCCGAGGACACCGACGTGATCGTACGTACCAAGGTGCGTCAGGCGGGCGCCAAGGCGGTGCAGATCGATTACAACCTCGAGAAGCAGGGCGACAACTGGAAGGTCTACGACGTGCTGGTAGCGGGCGTAAGCCTCGTCACCAACTACCGTGACGAGTTTGGTCAGGAAGTGCGCGCCGGCGGTATCGATGGGTTGATCAAGTCCCTGAAGGACAAGAACAAGCAGATCGATCCTGCTGTGGCTGCCAAGAAATGATCCAGGCTGAAGGCACTCGCCTGAGCCTCAGCGGCCCCCTGACCATCGCCACCGTTGCGGCGCTGGTGGAGGCCGGGCGCGAGCACGTTGCCGGTGGTGACCGTGTCGTCGATCTGTCCGGCGTGACGCAAGTGGATTCCGCGGCGCTGGCCCTGTTGCTGAGCTGGCAGCGCAGCGCCCGGGCTGCCGGACGGCAGCTTTCCATCGACCGGGCGCCGGTGGCGCTGGTCAGTCTCGCGTCCCTCTACGACGTCGATTCCATTCTTTCTCTGGCTCGCTGAGCCTGTCGTCCGTCTCATGAGTCCAGCGATCCGTATTGCCGGTGTCACCAAGCGTTTCCGTTCCCTGCAGGCCCTGGCCGGCGTCGACCTCGAGGTGGCCCAGGGCGAGTTCTTCGGCCTGCTCGGTCCCAACGGGGCCGGCAAGACCACCCTGATTTCATCCCTGGCGGGGCTGGCGCGGCCTGACTCCGGCACGCTGGAGGTCATGGGTCATGACGTGGTCCGCGATTACCGCGCCGCGCGCCTGGCTCTTGGTGTGGTGCCGCAGGAACTGGTCTTTGATCCGTTCTTCAACGTGCGCGAGATGCTGCGCATCCAGTCGGGCTATTTCGGGATCCGCAACAACGACGACTGGATCGACGAGATCCTGCATCATCTGGATCTCACCGAAAAGGCCAGCTCCAACATGCGCATGCTGTCGGGCGGCATGAAGCGTCGGGCGCTGGTGGCCCAGGCGCTGGTCCATCGTCCGCCTGTCATCGTCCTTGACGAGCCGACAGCCGGCGTGGATGTGGAGTTGCGTCACGGCTTGTGGCAGTTCATCCGCAAGCTGAATCAGGATGGTCACACCATCGTGCTGACCACCCATTACCTTGAAGAGGCCGAGTCCCTGTGCGGGCGCATCGCCATGCTGAAGGCGGGGCGCATTGTGGCGCTGGACACGACGGCCAATCTGCTGCAGCGTTTCGCCAGCCATACGCTGCAACTGCGGCTGGCGAAACCCGTTGTCGTATCGCCGGAACTGGAGGGGCGCGTGCTTTCCCGGGATGGCCTGCAATGGACGCTGGGTTTCGATAATTTCGACGAGGTCGGGCACCTGCTTGCCGGCCTCAAGTCCGCCGGTGCCGAGATCGTCGACATGGCCCTCGGCAAGCCTGACCTGGAACAGGTCTTCGTTGGCGTGATGAACCAGAACTGAGGCAGCATGGAAGGTTTCAAGACCCTGTTGTACAAGGAGTGCCTGCGCTTCTGGAAGGTGGGTTTCCAGACGGTGTTGTCGCCGGTGCTCAATGCGGTGCTCTATCTATTGATCTTCGGCCATGTGCTTGAGGATCACGTTCAGCCTTTCCCGGGCGTCAACTACACGGCCTTCCTGGTGCCGGGCCTGGTGATGATGACGGTGCTGCAGAACGCCTTCGCCAACAGCTCGTCGTCGCTGATCCAGAGCAAGATCACCGGCAACATCGTGTTTGTGCTGTTGCCGCCAATTTCCTACCGGGAGTTCTATTCCGCCTACGTGCTGGCGGCGGTGCTGCGCGGCAGCCTGTGCGGGATCGGCGTGCTGCTGGCGGCCTTGCCCTTTGCACACCTGCCTTTCGCCGAGCCGTTGTGGATCGTAGCCTTTGCACTGGTCGGAGGCGCGTTTCTTGCGAGCCTCGGCGTGATCGCGGGGATCTGGGCTGACAAGTTCGACCAGTTGGCAGCCTTCCAGAACTTCCTGATCATGCCGCTGACGATGCTCTCCGGCGTGTTCTATTCGATCCACTCGCTGCCCGGCTTCTGGCAGGGGGTGTCGCATTTCAACCCGTTTTTCTTCATGATTGACGGGTTTAGGTATGGCTTTTTCGGAGTCTCCGATGTGTCGCCGTGGGCGAGCCTTGGGGTCGTGACTGTCTGTTTTGTCGTGCTCGCGGTGCTTACCCTGCAAATGCTTGCCAGGGGCTACAAGCTGCGGGCCTGAGGAGTGATTATGTTTCCGGCTAGCGAAATCGAGCGGTTGATTGCTGCAGGTCTCGAGTGTGATTTCCTGCAGATCGAAGGGGATGACGGCACCCATTTCACGGGCATCGTCGTCAGCCCGGCATTTGAAGGCAAGCCGCGGGTGCGTCAGCACCAGGCGGTGTATGCCACCCTGGGCAAGCTGATGGGCAACGAGATCCACGCCCTTCAGTTGTCGACCTTTACGCCCACCCAGTGGGCCGAATTGCAGAAGGAACTGGGCTGATCGCCCTTTGATGCATGGATAAACTGCTGATTGAAGGCGGCGTCCGCCTGTCCGGCGAGATCGCCATTTCCGGTGCCAAGAACGCCGCGCTGCCCATCCTGTGTGCGGCGCTGCTGACCAGCGAACCGGTGACCTTCACCAATGTGCCGCGTCTTAACGACATCGGCACGCTGCTACGCCTGCTCGAACAGATGGGCGTCAAGGTGAGCCGTGATGGCGACACTGTCACGCTGGATGCCGGCGGGGTGAACAACCCGGTCGCGTCCTACGAGATGGTCAAGACCATGCGCGCTTCCATCCTGGTGCTTGGCCCGCTCGTCGCCCGCTTCGGTGAGGCGCAGGTGAGCCTGCCCGGCGGCTGCGCGATCGGCGCTCGCCCGGTGGACCAGCACATCAAGGGCCTGCAGGCGATGGGTGCCGAGGTCAAGGTCGAGCATGGCTATGTGCACGCCAAGGTGCCCAAGCTGAAGGGCGCCCGCCTGTTCACCGACATGGTCACCGTGACCGGCACCGAGAACCTGATGATGGCGGCCTGTCTGGCCGACGGCGAGACCGTCATCGAGAACGCGGCCCGCGAGCCGGAGGTGGTCGATCTGGCCAACTGTCTGGTGGCGATGGGCGCGCAGATCTCCGGTGCTGGCGGTGACGTGATCCGCATCAAGGGTGTGCCGGCCCTGCATGGCGCAACCCACCGCATCATGCCGGATCGCATCGAGACCGGGACCTACCTGTGTGCGGCAGCGATCACCGGCGGCGATGTCCGCGTGACCGGCACGTCGACCTGCTACCTGGACGCCGTCGTCGACAAGTTAATGGATGCCGGCTGTGAAGTGATCGGCGAGCGCGACGCGATCCGTCTGAAGGCGCCGGCGCGGCTCACGTCGGTGAGTCTGCGTACCGCGCCTTACCCGGCTTTCCCGACCGACATGCAGGCCCAGTTCATGGCGATCAATGCGGTGGCCAATGGCACGGCAGTGATTCGCGAGACCATCTTCGAGAACCGCTTCATGCACGCGGTCGAACTGCAGCGTCTCGGGGCTGACCTCCGCATCGACGGCAACACGGCCTTCGTGAAGGGCGTCGAGCGTCTGCAAGGGGCGACGGTGATGGCGACCGATCTGCGTGCGTCGGCGAGCCTGATCATTGCGGCGCTGGTGGCCGAAGGCGAAACCACGGTGGATCGCATTTACCACCTGGATCGTGGCTACGAGCGACTGGAAGAGAAGTTGTCTGCGCTCGGTGCCCGCGTCCGGCGGATTCGCTGAATAGCGCATGACGGGTGGGCCGCCTCGGCGGCCCATGGTTGACGCGGGGCTAGCGGCCCGGTGTCACGGCCAGCACCTTCAGCTGGATGGCGTGGCCGTCAGGGGTGTGCCAGTCGATGATCTGGCCCACCGACAATCCCAGCAGGGCGCTGCCGGCCGGGGAAAAGATCGATACCTTGCCGTCGCCGCTGCCCGCATCGTGGGGCCAGGCGAGGGTCAGATCGTACTCGCGTCCGGACATCTCCTCGCGGAAGCGGGCGCGGCTGTTCATGCTGATCACGTCTGCAGGCATCTCGTCGTCGTCGACTACGGTGGCCCGTTCGAGCTCGCCGCGGAGGCCGTCGAGATCGCTGCGGTTGCGGGTGGGCGGCTTGGAGAGAAGGGCTTCGAGGCGTTCGAGGTCGCGCGTGGACACGATGATTTCGGGTTTCACTGGGTACTCCTTAGGTTCGATCAAAAGAAAATGGCCGATCCCGCCGGACGGCGGTTCAGCCACGAGCCAAGGCTAGCAGAAAGGGGGCGCTGCGCAAACGTCCCGCCGCATCGGGCGCGAAGGGCTCCCCGAATCGGATAGAATCGCGCTTTACGCACACAGAGCATCATCTTGAACGGCATTACGCTTGCCCTCTCGAAGGGCCGAATCTTCGAGGAAACCCTGCCGCTGCTCGCCGCCGCGGGGATCACGCCGACCGATAACCCGGAGACGTCGCGCAAGCTCATCATCGGCACCAACCGGCCGGATGTGCGGCTGGTCATCGTGCGCGCCACCGATACGCCGACCTACGTGCAGTACGGTGCGGCGGACATGGGTATCGCCGGCAAGGACGTGCTGCTGGAGCACGGTGGCGCCGGCCTGTACCAGCCGCTAGACCTCAATATCGCCAAGTGCCGCCTGTGTGTGGCCGTGCCGAAGGAGTTCGACTACGCCGCCGCCGTCCAGCGCGGTGCGCGCATCCGCGTAGCGACCAAGTACGTGAAGGCGGCCAAGGCGCACTTCGCGGCCAAGGGCATGCACGTGGACCTGATCAAGCTCTACGGCTCCATGGAGCTCGCGCCGCTGGTCGGCCTGGCCGACGCGATCGTCGATCTGGTGTCCACCGGCAGCACGCTGAAGGCCAACAACCTGGTGGAAGTGGAGGACATCATGCCGATCAGCTCCCGCCTCGTCGTCAATCAGGCCTCCCTCAAGCTCAAGCGCGAGCTGATCCAGCCGGTGCTGGAGGCCTTTGCAGGAGCCATCAAGAAATGAGCGCCCAGATCCGTCGCCTGTCCTCCGCCGAACCCGACTTCATCGCCACGCTGGATGCGCTGCTGGCCTTCGAAGGCAGCACCGATGCGGCCATCGAGCAGGCGGTCGGCGATATCCTGACGAATGTGCGCAAGAACGGTGACGCCGCCGTTGTCGAGTACACCCGCCGCTTCGATCATCTGGACGTCAGCGACATGGCGGCGCTGGAGCTGCCGCGGGCTGATCTCGAGGCCGCGCTGGCGGGCCTCAGCGACGAGCAGCGCCAGGCGCTGGAAGCCGCCGCCGCGCGCGTGCGCACCTATCACGAACGTCAGGTGCTCGAATCCTGGCGTTACAACGACGAGTCCGCAGGCATGGCCGGCACTCGCCTGGGCCAGAAGGTCACGCCGCTGGACCGCGTCGGCCTGTATGTGCCGGGCGGCCGTGCGTCCTACCCCAGCTCGGTGCTGATGAATGCGATTCCCGCCAAGGTGGCTGGCGTCGGTGAGCTGATCATGGTGGTGCCGACGCCTCGTGGCGAGCGCAGCCAGCTGGTGCTGGCCGCTGCGGCGATCACCGGAGTGGACCGTGTGTTCACCATCGGCGGCGCCCAAGCCGTTGCCGCGCTGGCTTATGGCACGCAGACCATCCCGCAGGTGGACAAGATCGTCGGGCCGGGCAATGCCTATGTGGCGAGCGCCAAGCGGCGCGTCTTCGGCACTGTCGGCATCGACATGGTGGCCGGGCCGTCCGAAGTGCTGATCATCTCCGATGGCACCGGCAATCCGGACTGGGTGGCGATGGACCTGTTTGCGCAGGCCGAGCACGATGAGCTGGCCCAGTCGATCCTGCTGTGTACCGACGAGGACTTCATCGCCCGGGTGGAGACGAGCATTGCCCGCCTGCTGCCGGAAATGCCGCGCCGTGACACGATCGCCACGTCGTTGGCCAATCGTGGTGCCTTGGTGCTGGTGCGTGACCTGGCGGAAGCCTGTGAGGTTGCCAACCGTATCGCACCTGAGCACCTGGAGTTGTCGCTGGCCGACCCGTACCAGTGGATCGACCAGATCCGCCATGCTGGTGCGATCTTCATCGGCCACTATTCGGTCGAGGCCCTCGGTGACTACTGCGCCGGCCCCAACCACGTGCTGCCGACGATGCGCAGCGCACGCTTCTCCAGTCCGCTGGGGGTGTACGACTTCCAGAAGCGCACCAGCCTCATCGACATTTCGGAGCAGGGCGCCCAGACCCTCGGCAGGATCGCCTCGGTGCTGGCCCATGGCGAAGGCCTGCAGGCCCACGCCCGCTCGGCGGAGATGCGTCTGAAGGGGTGATTCGCTTCTCCGGCTGGATGTGAAAAAGCCGCACCCGAGGGTGCGGCTTTTTTGTGTACGTCAGTACTCGAAGAATCAGGCCAGGATCGCCTTCAGCGCCTGAATGAGCAGTGCGCACTGGGCATCGGTGCCCACGGTGATGCGCAGGAACTGGTCGATGCGGGGTGCCTTGAAGTGGCGCACGATGATGCTGCGTTCGCGCAGCGCGGCGGCCAGGGCGGCGGCGTCGTGGGCCGGATGGCGGGCGAACACGAAGTTGGCCGCGGACGGCAGCACCTCGAAGCCCAGCGTGGCGAGATCTTCGGACAGGGTGTCGCGGCTGGCGATGACCTGCCGGCGGGTCTGCTCGAAGTAGGCTTCGTCATCCAGCGCGGCGCTGGCGCCGACTAGGGCCAGGCGGTCGAGAGGATAGGAGTTGAAGCTGTCCTTCACGCGGGTCAGGGCTTCGATGAGCTCCGGCTGGCCGATCGCGAAGCCGGTGCGCAGGCCGGCGAGGGAGCGCGACTTGGATAGGGTCTGGGTGACCAGCACGTTGGGGTAGCGCTTGACCAGCGCCACGGCGGTGGGGATCGTGTCGAGTCCGCCGAAATCCACGTAGGCCTCGTCGATGACGATCGGGCTGTCCGGCAGGCCCTCCGCCAGGCGGGCGATCTCGTCGAGTTCCAGCAGGCGACCGGTGGGGGCGTTCGGGTTCGGGAAGATCACACCTCCGACCTGATCGGCACCGCGTGACAGGTAGTCGTCCACACGGATCGCAAAGTGTTCGTCGAGGGGCACGGCTTCAAAATTGATGCCGTACAGCCCGCAATACACCGGATAGAAGCTGTAGCTGATGTCCGGGAACAGCAGCGGCGCGTCGTGCTTGAGCAAGGCATGGAAGGTGTGGGCGAGGACTTCGTCCGAGCTGTTGCCGACGAAGACCCATTCTGGCGCCACGTCGAAATGGCGGGCGACGGCAGCCTTCAGCTGTGCGCCGGTCGGATCCGGGTAGAGCTTCAGGCGGTCTGCGTCGTCACCGAGCTCGGCGCGGATGGCCTCGAGCACGCGCGGGCTCGGCGGATAGGGGTTCTCGTTGGTGTTGAGCTTGACCAGGTTGGCGAGCTTGGGCTGCTCGCCGGGAACATACGGGGTCAGGCCGTGGACGACGGGGCTCCAGAAACGGCTCATGGCAGGTCGGTGCGGCACGGCTAAGTGCCGCAAGGGACTGTAAAAACGCTAGATGCTATCATGGCCCCATTCGTTCCAAGTCCATCACCGTTTTTCTGGAAATAAGCGCAATGCGGCAAGCCGAAATATCCCGCAATACCCTTGAGACGCAGATCCGGGTCAGGGTCGACCTGGACGGCTCGGGCAAGAGCCAGCTCAATACCGGTATCGGTTTCTTCGATCACATGCTCGATCAGATCGCCCGCCATGGCTGCTTCGATCTGGACATCGAAGCCAGCGGGGACCTGCACATCGATGGCCACCACACCGTCGAGGATGTCGGCATCACCGTTGGCCAGGCCTTCGCCAAGGCGCTGGGCGACAAGAAGGGGCTGACCCGCTACGGTCATGCCTACGTGCCCCTCGATGAAGCCCTGTCGCGGGTCGTCGTCGATCTGTCCGGCCGTCCGGGCTTGGAGTTCGACGTACCCTTCACCGCCGGTGCAATCGGCGCGCTGGACACCCAGCTGGTGTACGAGTTCTTCCAGGGCTTCGTGAATCACGCCGGTGTCAGCCTGCACATCGACAACCTGAAGGGCCGCAATGCCCACCACCAGTGCGAAACGGTGTTCAAGGCCTTTGGCCGTGCGCTGCGCATGGCGGTTACGCCGGATCCCCGTCAGGCCGGCGTGGTGCCTTCCACGAAGGGGGCACTGTGAGCAAGATCGCAATCATCGATTACGGCATGGGCAACCTGCGTTCGGTGGCCAAGGCCATCGAACATGTCTCCGACGGGGTTGAGGTCGTTGTCACCGCCGATCCGGCCGAAGTGCTGTCGGCGGAGCGGGTGGTTTTCCCGGGACAGGGCGCGATGCCTGACTGCATGCGCGAGCTGGATGCCCGTGGCCTGCGTCCGGCGGTGCTCGAGGCAGCCCGCAGCAAGCCGTTCCTGGGGATTTGCATCGGCCAGCAGATGCTCTTCGAGCACAGCGAGGAAGGCAATGTGCCGGGGCTTGGCATCTTCCGCGGCGAGGTGCGTCGCTTCCCCGCCGACAAGATGGTGGCGGCCGACGGTTCGCGCCTGAAGGTTCCGCACATGGGCTGGAACGAGGTGTGGCAGAAGCAGGCGCATCCCCTGTGGGCCAACATCGAGGACGGCGCCCGTTTTTATTACGTACACAGTTATTACGTCGATCCGGCAGATCCTGCCATTGTGGCGGCTACCACGGACTACGGCATCCCCTTTACCGGCGCGGTAGCGCAGGCTAATATCTTCGCCATTCAATTCCACCCGGAAAAGAGCGCGCACGCGGGCCTGCAACTGCTGTCCAACTTCGTTACCTGGAATCCCTGAGATTCCTGAAGCGCGGCTTTTCGTCATCCCGCATTCCGTTTCAACTCCTTACCGTCTTTCCTCTTATGCTGCTGATTCCCGCTATTGACCTCAAGGACGGTCACTGCGTGCGCCTGAAACAAGGCGAAATGGACGCTGCCACGGTCTTCTCCGAAGATCCACGGTCGATGGCTCGCCACTGGGCCGACCAAGGTGCCCGGCGCCTCCATCTGGTGGACCTCAACGGCGCCTTCGCCGGCAAGCCGAAGAATGAAGCCGCGATCAAATCCATCCTGCAGGAAGTCGGTGACGAGATCCCGGTCCAGTTGGGTGGCGGCATCCGCGACCTGGACACCATCGAGCGTTATCTCGATGCCGGCCTCAGCTATGTGATCATCGGCACCGCTGCGGTGAAGAATCCGGGCTTCCTGCACGACGCGTGCAGCGCTTTCCCGGGCCACATCATCGTCGGCCTGGATGCCAAGGACGGCAAGGTGGCCGTGGACGGCTGGTCCAAGCTGACCGGCCATGATGTCGTGGACCTCGCCAAGAAGTTCGAGGATTACGGAGTCGAAGGTGTCATCTACACGGACATCGGCCGCGACGGCATGCTGTCCGGCGTGAACATCGAGGCCACCGTCAAGCTGGCCCAGGCCCTGCGCATCCCGGTCATCGCCAGCGGCGGCATCGCCGCGCTGGCCGATGTGGAGGCTCTGTGCGCCGTCGAATCCGAAGGCATCACCGGCGCCATCACCGGTCGCGCGATCTATGAAGGCACGCTGGACTTCGCTGCCGCTCAGGCTCGTGCCGACGAGCTGAGCCCTGCGGACTGATTCATGCTGGCCAAACGCATCATTCCCTGCCTCGACGTCAGCGCTGGTCGTGTCGTCAAGGGCGTCAATTTCGTCGAGCTGCGCGATGCTGGCGACCCGGTCGAGGTCGCCCGCCGCTATGACGAGCAGGGTGCCGACGAGATCACCTTCCTCGACATCACCGCCAGCTCCGACGACCGCAACATCATCCTGCACGTGGTCGAGCAGGTCGCCGAACAGGTCTTCATTCCGCTCACCGTCGGTGGCGGTGTGCGGACCGTCGATGACGTGCGCCGCTTGCTCAATGCCGGTGCCGACAAGGTCAGCATCAACACCGCCGCGGTGAATAACCCGCAGGTGGTGGCCGATGCCTCAGGCAAGGTCGGTAGCCAGTGCATTGTGGTGGCCATCGATGCCAAGCAGGTGGCGCCGGGCAAGTGGGAGGTGTTCACCCACGGTGGGCGCAACCGCACCGGCCTCGATGCCATCGAGTGGGCGCGACGCATCGAGTCCCTCGGTGCTGGCGAGATCCTGCTCACCAGCATGGACCGGGACGGCACCAAGAACGGCTTCGACCTGGAGCTGACCCGCGCGGTATCCGATGCGGTGTCCATCCCGGTCATCGCCAGTGGCGGCGTCGGCAGCCTCGACCATCTGGCCGATGGTGTCACCAAAGGGCGGGCGGATGCGGTGCTTGCCGCCAGTATCTTCCATTTCGGTGATCACACTGTGCGCGAAGCCAAGGAGCTGATGCGCGCCCGCGGTATCGAGGTGCGCCTGTGAGCAATTCTGCATGGCTCGACGAACTGGCCTGGGACAAGGACGGCCTGATCCCGGCCATCGCCCAGGATGCCGAAACCGGTGATGTGCTGATGTTCGCGTGGATGAACCGCGAGGCCTTGGCCAAGACTGCAGAACTCGGCGAAGCCGTGTATTTCTCGCGTTCCCGTGGGCGTCTGTGGCACAAGGGGGAGGAGTCCGGCCACACGCAGAAGATCCGTGAGATCCGCGTCGATTGCGACAACGACGTGGTGCTCCTGAAGATCGAGCAGGTCGGTGGCATTGCCTGTCACACCGGGCGGCGCAGCTGCTTCTTCCAGAAGTACTTCGCTGACGGCCGCTGGGAGACTGTCGAACCGGTTCTCAAAGACCCGAAGGACATATACAAATGATCGATATCGAAGTGCTGCACCGGGTGGCGCAAACCCTTGCGGAGCGCAAGGAAGCCAGTCCCGATTCCTCTTATGTTTCCAGCCTGTTCCACAAGGGCACCGACGCCATCTGCAAGAAAGTTGCCGAGGAAGCCGCTGAGACCATAATGGCGGCCAAGGACAAGGATTTGCTGCACGTGGTGTGGGAAGTCACCGACCTGTGGTTCCACACCATGGTCCTGCTGGCCCACTATGGGCTGTCGGTGGACGACGTGCTCGCTGAATTCCGCCGCCGCGAAGGCGTGTCGGGCATCGATGAGAAGAAGTCCCGCAGCGCCAAGTAAGGGAATTTTCGCGATGCAAGACTGTCTGTTCTGCCGTATCGTCCGGGGCGAGATCCCGGCGGCAAAGGTGTATGAGGACGACGAGGTGCTGGCTTTCAAGGACATCCAGCCTCAGCGTCCGGTCCACGTGCTGGTCATCCCGAAGAAGCATGTCACGTCGCTGGCACACGCCACGCCGGAAGACATCCCCGTCTTCGGCAAGATGCTGGTCCTGGCCAACCAGATTGCCGCCGATCAAGGAAGTCCCGATGGCTTCCGGTCCATCATCAATACCGGTCGCGTCGGCGGGCAGGAAGTCATGCATGTGCACATGCACATCGTTGGTGGGCAAGAGCCGGTCGGGCCGATGCTTAAACGGTAGTTTCAAGGAGATTTTTGAATGGGTTCATTCAGCATTTGGCACTGGCTGATCGTTCTGGTGATCGTGATGCTCGTGTTCGGCACCAAGAAGCTGCGCAACATCGGGCAGGATCTCGGTGGGGCGGTCAAGGGCTTCAAGGAAGGCATGCGTGATGCCGACCAGGGCGCCGGCGACGCGAACCAGAAGATCGCCTCTGGCGGCGGTCAAACCATCGACGCGGAAGCGCGGGAAAAGAACAAGTCCTGATCCCGTTCCCGCGTCAGTCGCGGAGTAGGGGCGCATCACGCCCCTTTTTCGTTTCTGGCGCGTTGCGCCCGCGATCAGCGCTCACTCTCCTTAGGCAGATGGAATGTTCGACATCGGTTTTTCTGAACTCGTAGTCATCGGTATCGTAGCTCTGTTGGTACTTGGGCCCGAGCGTCTGCCCAAGGTGGCGCGAACGACTGGGCACCTCCTGGGGCGTCTGCAGCGCTATGTGGCCGACGTCAAATCGGACATCAACCGCGAGATGCAGCTCGACGAGCTTAAGCGCCTGCAGGAAGAAGCCCGTAAGTCGGCGATGGAATTCGAATCCACGGTCCGGAGCGAGGTCGCCGGCATTGAAAGCGGCGTTGCGTCGTCTCTGCGGTCCGCGTCGTCGGCTGTTGCCGATCTGGAAAGCAGCTTCAAGGCTTCGGCGGATCCCGTTGGAGAGTCGGCGGTGTCTGCGTCTGCCACGAGGCCACTGGATGCAGAAACCATGCCCGATACGATGTTGATGCCCGATCCGGAACTGGACGAGCGCCAGTTGGCTCTCGATATCGACCGTCCTGAGCCTGCATCCAAGAGTTCCAAGACAACATGAGCGTTCAGGAAGACAGTTTTATCTCCCACCTCATCGAACTGCGCGACCGCCTGCTGCGCTGCGTGGTTGCGCTGCTGGTCGTCTTCGCTTGCCTGATGCCCTGGGCCGGCGATATCTACGACGTTCTCGCCCATCCGATGATGCAGGCCCTGCCCGAAGGCACCCGCATGATTGCCACCGGCGTGGTCACGCCGTTCTTTGTGCCGATGAAGGTCACCCTCATGGTGGCCTTTGTCATTGCCTTGCCCTTTCTGCTCTATCAGGCCTGGGCTTTCATCGCGCCGGGGCTGTATGCTCACGAAAAGCGTCTGGCCCTGCCGCTGGTGATTGGCAGTACGGTGCTGTTCGTGGCAGGGATGGCATTCTGTTATTTCTTCGTCTTCGGTACGGTCTTCAAGTTCATTGCCACATTTGCGCCCAAGAGCATCACGCCGGCGCCGGATATCGAGCAGTACCTTTCCTTCGTGATGTCCATGTTCCTGGCTTTCGGCATCACTTTCGAGGTGCCGGTCTTCGTCATCATCCTGACCAAGATGGGGGTGGTGGACGTGGCCAAGCTCAAGGAGGCGCGTCCCTATGTGATCGTTGGGGCCTTCGTGGTTGCCGCCGTCGTCACGCCGCCGGATGTCGTTTCCCAACTCATGCTGGCCATCCCGATGTGCCTGCTGTACGAGCTCGGTATATTCCTGGCCCGCTTCGTCAGTAAGGGGCGCATAGAGGCCGCAGCGGAGTGAAAACAAAAGGGGCGCGTGCAGCGCCCTTTTTTTTCGAGTCGTACGGGCTGCTGTCTTTGCTCGGGGGCATCGAGCCGGCGCTGTGCGATTGCAGGATCGATCGGAGATGGTTTGATTGATGACATAGGGGTATTTGTTGTGCATTATTTTGGCCTTCCAAGATCCCTTGCAGGAGGCCTCGATGAATCTTCCAGAACTGCTGTCCCCGCTTGAAAATCTAGATGGCCCGTGTGGCGAGGACTTGTCGTTCTCGGCGGAGTTCGATGCGCTCCAGGAGGCGCGGCGCTTCGACGATCCGACTCTCGCCCAGGGCGAGTGGGTAGCGGAGATCAAGGAGGCGGATTGGGCCGCTGTCGTACGCCTGAGTGCGGAGCTGCTGGCCCACCGAACCAAGGATCTGCGCGTTGCCGCTTGGTTTGCCGAAGCCCGTTGCAAGCGTGACGGCCTGGCTGGCCTTGCTGATGGCTACGAACTCCTGCTCGGCCTGTGCGAGCGCTTCTGGGACGGGCTGCATCCCCTGCCGGAGGAGGATGGAAACCAGGAGTCCCGGGCCGGTGTGTTCGACTGGTGGCTGGTGCAGACGACGCGCTTGCTGCGGGAGCTTCCCTTGTCACACTCACCCAAGGGCGTCGTCAGCCTGCTGGCCAGGGAGCAGGCGCGGAGCCATGCTGCAGGCGCGGAACAGTCGGGGCATGAGTCCGAGATCGGTCGTCCCGGCGATTTGCTGGCAACCCTCGATGCTGCGATGCGTGACACGCCGCGGCAGCACCTCGTCGATAGTCTCGGCGAGATTGAGCGCCTCACGGTCTGCATGCGGGGGCTGCGTAGCTTGCTCGAGGCGCGGATGGGCGAGTCTGGCCCGTCATTCGCTGCCAGCCTTGATGTTCTCGATGATCTATCCAGAAGTATCAGGCCGTATCTGAGAGCAGACGGAGAAAGCGGTGCAGTGGAGGAGCCCGACGGCGTCAAGTCTGGCTTCCTTCATGTCTCCGCTCAGGAATGGGGGCCTGGCGTGGAGTTCCACGTGCAGGCTATCCATTCGCGTGTCCAGGCCATTCACCAGCTCGAACTGATCGCCGCGTATTTCCGGCAGACCGAGCCCCATAGTCCGGTGGCCTACCTGGCCGACAAGGCTGTCCGATGGGGACGCATGCCCCTGCATGAATGGCTGCGCAGCGTGGTGAAGGATGAGGCCGTCCTGTACCGGATGGAAGAGTTGCTGGGGGTGGAGGGCGTGGCTGCTCCGGCTGCGGATTGACGGCGGCCCCGTGTCTACGTGCAGCTTTCCTGGCGCGGCCAGGCCGTCAGGGGGCCACGTAAAGGCTTTCCTTCAGTTCCTCCATCACCACATAGCTGCGGGAGTCAGCGTGGGGCGGCAGTTGGTGGAGGATGCTGCTCAACAGCTTGCGATAGTCGTGCATTTCGGCGAGCCGGGCCTTGACGAGATAATCGAAGTCTCCGGAGACCATGTGGCACTCCATGACCGATGGAATCTTCAGCAGTTCTTGTTTGACCTTGTCGAAGATCTCCTCGCATTTCGCGCTGAGGCGGATTTCGACAAAGACAAGCAGTTTCAGGCCTAGCGCATGGGGGTTCAGGTGGGCGTGATAGCCGGTGATGAAGCCTTCGCGCTCCAGCCGGCGGACCCGTTCGGTACAGGGCGTGGCTGACAGACCGATGCGCGTGGCCAGATCGGTCATGGTGATACGACCATCCTGTTGCAGGTGGTCGAGGATGTTTCGGTCGATCGGGTCGAGGTCGCGCATCGGGTGCATTCCTTATGAGTTGAAGAGAGTGGGTTTCAGCATCGAGCTGGGGGCCGCTGAAAAGGAGTTGTCCAGATCGCTCATCGGCGATCTGGACAACTCACGGACGATATGCTTGCCGGAACCTGAGCACCTGCGTGGGAACGGATCGCTCAGCCACGCCGTGCCGGAGCGCGGCCGTCAGCGGGGGGCGGGAGCTGCGGATGGCGGAAGCCGCGGGCTTCGAATTCGGCCTTGCGCTCGTCCGCCTTCTTGCGCTGTTCCGGGGTCAGGATCTGATAGACCTTGTTTAGATTCGCGGCGCGGAGTTCGGCCATTTCGGCTGCGGCCTTGGCGCCTTGCTCGGCAAGTGCCTTGACCTTGGCTTCGTCGTACTGGGCCGAGAAGGTGAGGGCGCGAAGCTCCTCATGGCTCTTGCGGATCTCCTTGGCCTTCTCTCGGACCGCTGGGGCCTGTTCGTGGAAGACCATGAAGATCTGGTCTCGCTGGCCTTCGGTCAGATTCAGATCGCGCAGGAAGGGGAGCGGGGGAATGCCGTCACTATGCATTCCGAATTCCATCCCCGGCCCAAAACCATGCTGGGCCGGTCCATGGCAGTGGCCGCCGGTTCCGCCTGCATGGACGGCGAAGGGAATGGCGGCGATGCCGACGCTTACCACCAGAGCGGAAAGAAGATTTCGAGGCAGTTTCATTGCAGTCTCCAAACATTGATTGGGTACATCAGGGGGATCAACCTGATGACTGAAATTCTCGCGGTGAACCGGGTAAAGGGCGGTCATCTGCCTGTAAATGCCGGTAAAGAGAATTTTTCCGCGTGTTTGGCGGACATCCCCCTGGTTTGCTGCTCTTCCTTCTGTCTGGCGCGGAGAGCGTCGAGCCGGCTTTCCACGATGAGCTGGTCGCGCTGGTCGCCATCCGCGCTCTTCAATGCCAGTTCGAACTGTTCGAGGGCGCTGCGGATGTTGCCGATGGCGGCGTAGTACTCCCCTTGGTGGAAATGCGACTTCTGGTTGAGGCCCTGGGCCGCAGCGGCTTCCGCTGAAATCTGGTGCAGATCGGGGTCCTGCGGGCGCTGCACGAGATGCGCCTCGGCAAACTGGAGCGCAGGCCCGAAGTCACGGGTCTTGATCAGCAGGCGGGGGTAGTCGTAGACCAGTTGCAGATGGCCGGGATAGCGTTTCAGCGCGGCTTCGTAGCGCAGTCGGGCGGCGCCGTCTTGCCCAGACTGGGTGAGCACCTGGCCGGCGAGCGCCTCGATCATCGGGTGATGGACCTTGTCCCGCTCCAGCCCGGAGAGCTCCTTCTCGGCTGCGGCAAAATCCTGCGCACGCAGATAGGCGGCGGCGAGGCCGTAGCGGACGGCGTTGCGATCTTGGTAGCGGCCTTCCTGCAGGTCGGTGGTGAAGCGGGCCACGGCTTCCTGCGGCTGGCCTTCATAGCTGCGCAGCAGGGCGCGGACAAGGTTGTATTCCTGGCTGTCCGGCACCTGCTTATAGGTGCTGGCGAATGCCCGGTCTTGGGCCTCAGCGATACGTTCGTGGGTCAGCGGGTGGGTCCGCAGGTAGGGGGGGACGCTGGCAGAGTCGGCCAGGCGGGTGGCTTGCTGGAGGCGCTCGAAGAAGCTGGCCATGGCGCGCGGGTCGAAGCCGGAGTTGGTAAGCAGTTGAAAGCCGATGCGGTCGGCTTCCTGTTCGTGTTCGCGCGTGTAGTTGATTTGGCTCTGGATCTGGGCAGCGCTGACGCCCGTCATTGCGGCCATCGCAGCCTGGCCGTTGCCGGTGCCCGCCGCGATAAGGGCACCAAGCATCGCGGCGATGGAGAGGGCCTGGTTGCCCGCTTGGCCGGCGATCTGACGCGCGATGTGGTGTTGCGAAACGTGGCTGATTTCGTGGGCCATTACCGATGCCAGTTCGCTCTCGCTTTGCGTGGCAAGGATCAGGGCAGTATTGATGCCCACATGTCCGCCGGGCAGCGCGAAGGCGTTGAGTTCATTGGATGCCACGGCGAAGAACTCGAAGGGCTCGCGGGCCGTCTCGGGGTCGCCCTGCAGCAGGCGCCGCCCCAGGTTTTCCAGGTAGGCATTGACTTCCGGGTCATCGAGCCAGGCGCCGCTGGCGTGTAGGCTCTGCATGCTCTGGGCACCGAGGGTCTGTTCCATCTGCGGACTGACGACAGCCGCCGATGCTTCGCCCAGATCTGGCAACGGTGCGGCACCGGCACTTGCGCTGAAAAGTAGGGCAGTGGCAAGGCTCGTCAGGAGAAAGCACTTATTCATGACAAAGATGGAGATGCCGCGGAAGTTGAGTGAAATCTTCGCGGAGCGGGCTGTTAATCCCGGTTTGCGACGTGTAAAGGGATGTAAATGCGGGTAAAAACACCTGCCGTCGCGCGTGGCCCGGGCCGCGCCCGCACGTATCATTTCCGCTGAGGTCATGAAGGTAGATACGAAATGAGCAAGGTTTTGCTGGTGGACGACGACGTGGAACTGTCTTCCATGTTGAGCGAATACATCGCGCAGGAAGGGTTTGACGCGGATTGCGTGCATGATGGGGAGGCTGGCGTCGCCGCGGCGCTGGCCGGCGGTTACGATATCGTCGTGCTCGATGTGATGATGCCGCGGGTGGGCGGGATCGAGGCGCTGCGCCGTATCCGCGCCCAGAGCAAGGTGCCAGTACTGATGCTGACCGCCAAGGGTGACGACGTCGACCGCATCGTCGGTCTGGAACTGGGTGCCGACGATTACGTACCGAAACCATGCACGCCGCGGGAACTCGTAGCGCGCCTGCGGGCAATCCTGCGGCGGACCCATGCGGCGGCGTCCACCGAGGCTGCCAATGGGGGGCCGCTGCTCGCCGGCACGCTGTGCATGTGGCCGCAGATGCGCCGCGCACAGTGGCAGGGGGCGCCGCTGGAGCTGACCAGCACCGAATACAATCTGCTGGAGGTACTCGCCCGCAACGCCGGCCGGGTGGTGAGCAAGGCGGAGCTGTCCGAGCAGGGCCTGGGCCGACCGCTGGCGCGCTTCGATCGCAGCATCGATGTGCACCTTTCCAGCATTCGCCACAAGTTGGGCATGCGTCCTGACGGGCGGTCGTGGATCGAGACGGTGCGTGGCCTGGGTTATCAGCTGGTGCGCGAATGAGACTGGGCCGGCTGTTCTGGAAGTTCTTCTTTGCGTTCTGGTTGGCGCTGCTGCTGGCTGGTGCCGGCGTCGGGACCGCGGTGTGGTTCCATCATCAGAGTGAGATCGAGCGCCTCGGGCGGGAGCGGGATCCGTTCGTCGCAGGGGGAGGGCGGGCGACAACGGCGGTGGCCGTGGCTGCGTCCGTATTGCGGCACGGTGGGTCGGCCGCCTTGCGGTCCATGCTGACCGAGCTGTCGCACGAGCGCTGGCCCCAGCTGCTGGTGGTGGACGCGAAGGGCGACGACTTGCTCGGACGGCCGACGTCCCCGGCGTCGGTGGCGGCCGCCAGACAGCAGGCTGCGCTGAGCGAGGCGCATCGGGCCGCGCGTCTGGTCGAGCTGCCGGCCGGTGGTGGTAGCTGGTTGTTGTTTGTGCCTGCTGGCGGGCCGGAGTTGCGTCCTCCGCTTCCCCCCCTGTCTCGTCTTGCAGGACAGCCGGGTGAGCCGCCGCGGGAGTTTCGTCCGGGCTTCGGTCGGCCAGCCGAGCCTAGCCCGTGGATGCCGGTGGGAATCGGCCTGGTAACCAGTGTGGCGTTCAGTGCGCTGTTGGCATGGTATCTGTCCAAGCCGATCAGAAACCTGCGTTGGGCGCTGGGGGCCGTTGCCGAAGGCCGGCTGGAGACCCGCGTCAAGCCATTGATGGGTGCGCGGCGCGACGAAATTGCCGACCTCGGCCAGGACTTCGACCGTATGGCCCAGCAGTTGCAGTCTCTGATCGGCGCCCAGCGCCGTCTGCTGCACGATGTCTCTCATGAGCTGCGCTCGCCTCTGGCGCGCTTGCAGGTGGCCATCGGGCTGGCGCGGCAGGATCCCGCCAAGCTCGATGTGACGCTGGACCGTATCGAACGCGAGGCTGTGCGGCTGGATGAAATGGTCGGCCAGTTGTTGACCATCGCGCGGCTGGATGCGGGCACCCGCGATAGCCGGGAGGACGTGCTCGAGCTGGTGGACTTCGCCGCGGTGATTGCCGATGATGCCCGTTTCGAAGCCCAGTCGAAAGGCCGTGAGCTGCATTTTGCCGGGCGAGGTGAGGCGGAACTGCGGGTCCGCGGTGAGCTGATCCAGCGTGCTTTCGAGAACGTGATCCGCAACGCGGTGAAATATACCGGTGAAGGCTCTGGCGTGGATGTTGAGGCCTGGGTGGAGCAGGGGCAGTTCGTGCTGCGGGTGGCCGATCGTGGGCCGGGTGTGCCGGAAAGCGATCTGGAGGCGATCTTCGAGCCCTTTTACCGGGCCGCGAACGGGAGTTCCGCAGGCGGCTTCGGGCTTGGTCTGGCTATCGCCCGGCGGGCGGTGACGGCGCATGGCGGAGATATCCGCGCCCGCAACCGGGACGGCGGAGGGCTGGTGGTCGATATCCGACTGCCGCTGAATTTCCGAAAGGATTAGGCGCGGTGGGGGCAAGCTGTTAGAATGCGTCGTGGCGGGTCTCCCCGCATTGCAGCGCGGTGAACCTGGTCAGGGCCGGAAGGCAGCAGCCACAGCCGTTTCCTGCAAGTGCCGGGGGTCAGGCTCGCCACCCCGAATTCAGAAAAGGGCGTCCCGGCGGGACGCCCTTTTTGTTTTTGTGTTTCTGCATCCCCTTGCCCGTATCCGCCGGACTGACCGGCGGCCGGCCTGCTAGAATTCCGCCATGGCTTACCAAGTACTTGCCCGCAAGTGGCGCCCGCGCAGTTTCGAGACGCTCGTCGGGCAGGAACATGTCGTGCGCGCGCTGACCCATGCGCTGTCCACCGGACGTCTGCATCACGCCTACTTGTTCACCGGTACGCGGGGGGTCGGCAAGACGACCATCTCGCGGATCCTGGCCAAGGCGCTCAACTGCGAGACGGGTGTGACGGCGACGCCGTGCAACCAGTGTTCGGCCTGTACTGCCATCGACGCCGACCGCTTCCCCGACTACGTGGAAATGGATGCTGCCTCCAACCGGGGGGTGGACGACATGGCAGCACTGCTCGATCAAGCGGTCTATGCGCCGGTGCAGGGGCGCTACAAGGTCTACATGATCGACGAAGTACACATGCTCACCGGGCATGCCTTCAATGCGATGCTGAAGACCTTGGAAGAGCCGCCCGAGCACGTCAAGTTCATCATCGCAACCACCGATCCACAAAAGATCCCGGTTACCGTGCTGTCCCGCTGCCTGCAGTTCAACCTCAAGCAGATGCCGCCGGGGCACATCATCGGCCACTTGACGCGCTTGCTGGAGGCCGAGGGCGTACCTTTCGAGCCGGGCGCGCTGCGTCATATCGCCAAGGCGGCCAACGGCTCGATGCGGGACTCCCTGTCCTTGCTCGACCAAGCCATCGCCCACGGTGCCGGCAAGGTGGAAGAACTGGCCGTGCAGGACATGCTTGGCACGGTGGGCGACGATCACCTGTACGCGGTCCTCGATGCGCTGCGCCGCAACGACGTGCAGGCCCTGATGGCCACTGTCGAGGTCATGGAGGCGCGCAGCCTGTCCTTCGAGTCGGCGCTGCAGTCGCTGGCCGGCCTCGTCCATCGCATCGCGCTGGGCCAGTTGGCGCCGACGGCGCTGGCCGACGAGAGTGAAGCCAGCCGGTTGGCGCCTTACATCGAGGCCTTCGACGCGGAATTCCTGCAGCTGGCTTACCAGATCGCGGTGCACGGGCGGGATGAATTGCCGCTGGCGCCGGACGAGGTCACCGGCTTCTCGATGACGCTGCTGCGCCTGTTCGCGTTCCGGCCGGAGCAGCCGGCTGCGCTCGGTGGTGTGCTGGCAGGAGGTGGTGGAGCAGGGCAGGGGCGCACGTTGCCGGAGGCTGCTCCGCGTCCTGTCGCGCCGCGTGCCGTTGCGGGTGTTGCGCCTTCGGCTGCTGCTGCGCCCATTCAAACCGCGCGGCCTCCTGTGACCATGCCGGAGCCGTCGGGGCGCCGCCCCGATGAGCTGCGCACCCAGCCGAAACCCGTCGAGACTCCGCCTCCAATGGAGCCGCCGCGTGTAGCACCCGCAGCCGCGACGCCGCGGGAAACGTCATCGGATTACGGCAGCAGCGTTCCACCGTGGGAGGATCTGCCGCCCGAGGCTCATGAACTTGCTCCCGTCCGCCATTCCGAGCAGCGCCCAGCCCAGGCTGAGCGGGTTGAACCGATTCGTCCCGTCGAGCCGATGCCGGTCAGGGCCAGCGAACCCGCCCGCATGCTTGGCGCATTGCCGGCGTCCGGTGACGACTGGCATGGATTGCTGAACCAGCTGGGGCTGGGCGCGCTGAATCTGCAACTGGCCCAGAACTGTGAATTGCTGGGTGTCGAGGGTGACAGCTTCAGGCTGCGCCTGTCCGAGTCCCACCAACATCTGCTGCAGATCAACCGCAGCGGCGCCGAGCGCCTGCAGGAGGCGCTGACAGCCCATCTCGGCAGACCGGTCCGTGTCGGCATCGAGGTCGGTACCATCGCAACCGAAACGCCGGCCCAGCGCAATCAGGCCGAAAAGGCCGAGCGTCATGCCGCGGCGGTTGCGTCTCTCGAGCAGGACCCCTTCGTCCGCGAACTTATCCAACGTTTCGATGCGAGGCTTGAAGAAGCCTCGGTCAAACCCCTTTGAACCTATCTGGAGTACATCACCATGATGAAAGGCGGCATCGCCGGCCTGATGAAACAGGCCCAGCAAATGCAGGACAACATGAAGAAAATGCAGGACAGCCTCGGCGGTATTGAGGTTGAAGGCCAGTCCGGCGCCGGCATGGTCAAGGTCACGATGACCTGCAAGTACGACGTGCGTCGTGTGAACATCGACCCGTCCGTGCTGGACGACAAGGAAATGCTGGAAGACCTGATCGCCGCGGCGGTGAATGACGCCGTGCGCCGTGTCGAGACGACGACCCAGGAGAAGATGTCAGGCTTCACTGCCGGGTTGAACCTGCCCCCCGGCTTCAAGCTGCCGTTCTGATTGGTCGCATGACCGCTTTCAGCATGCCGGGCCTTCGATGAGTTCGCCGTCCAGTCTCGACGTTCTGATCGAAGCCCTGCGCTGTCTGCCGGGCGTGGGGCCGAAGTCCGCCCAGCGGATGGCCTTCCATCTGCTGCAGCGCGACCAGCGCGGCGCAGCGCGGCTCGCGACGGCCCTTGGCCACGCGCTCGAGGTGCTGCGCCATTGCTCCCGCTGCAATACCTTCTGTGAAGAAGAGATCTGCAGCCGCTGCGCCAATCCCCAACGGGATGCGACCCAGTTGTGCGTCGTCGAGATGCCGGCCGATCTGGCCATGTTGGAGCAGACGCACAGCTACCATGGTCTGTATTACGTGCTGATGGGGCGCCTGTCGCCCCTCGACGGCATCGGGCCGCGGGAGCTGGGGCTCGAAAAATTCCTGCATCGCGCCTGCGACGGCCTGGTGCAGGAGGTCATCCTCGCCACCAACTTCACCAACGAGGGTGAGGCGACCGCCCACATGATCTCCGAACTCCTGCGTAGCCGCGGCATCAGGGTCAGCCGCATCGCGCGCGGCATCCCGGTCGGCGGTGAGCTGGAGCATACGGATACTGGCACCATCGCCCAGGCGCTGGTCGAACGCCGTTCCCTTTAGCCTTTCTCCGTCTTTTCGCCGCGAGGCTGTTCATGAGCCAGGAAGTCAAACCCCTTGCCGGGGTCAAGGTGCTGGAACTCGGCACCCTGATCGCCGGGCCTTTCTGTACCCGCATCCTTGCCGAATTCGGCGCCGAGGTCGTCAAGGTCGAAGCGCCGGACGGTGGCGACCCGTTGCGCAAATGGCGCAAGCTCCACGAGGGTACGTCCCTGTGGTGGTCGGTGCAGGCTCGCAACAAGAAATCGCTGACCGCGAACCTGAAGCATCCGGAAGGCCTGGCCATCGTGCGCCGGCTGGCGGCGGAGGCCGACATCGTTGTCGAGAATTTTCGCCCCGGCGTGCTCGAGAAACTCGGGCTCGGCTGGGATGTGCTGTCGGCGGCCAATCCCGGTCTGGTGATGGTGCGGCTGTCCGGCTTCGGCCAGACCGGGCCCTACAAGGATCGCCCGGGTTTCGGGGCGATCGGTGAGTCGATGGGGGGGCTGCGCTACGTCAGCGGCTTTCCGGATCGTCCGCCGGTACGTACCGGTATCTCCATCGGCGATTCCATCGCTGCGCTGTGGGCGGCCATCGGCGCGTTGATGGCGCTGCGCCACCGGGAGGTGAACGGCGGCGCTGGTCAGGTGGTGGATGTGGCGCTGTACGAAGCCGTCTTCGCAATGATGGAGAGTATGGTGCCGGAGTTCGATGTCGCCGGTTTCGTGCGCGAGCGCACCGGCAACATCATGCCGGGCATCACACCGTCGAACACCCACACCACGCGCGACGGGCGCCACATCATCATCGGTGGCAATGGCGATGCGATCTTCAAGCGTCTGATGCTGGCCATCGGCCGGCAGGATCTGGCGGAAGCGCCGGACCTCGCCGACAACGCCGGCCGCGACCGTCGTGCCGCCGAGATCTACGCGGTGATCGATGCCTGGGTGGCGGAGCGCGACGGCGACGCCGTGCTGGCGGCGATGGAGGCCGCCGCGGTGCCGGCCAGTTCGGTGTTCTCGGTAGCGGACATGTTCCGTGATCCGCAGTTCATCGCCCGCGGCATGTTCGAGTCGGTGCGCTTGCCGGATGGCACGCCGATGCGCATTCCAGGCGTCGTGCCACGCCTGACCGGCACGCCCGGCTCGACGGAATGGCTTGGCCCCGGCCTTGGCGAGCACACCAATGAGATCTTGCGCGGCCTGGGCTACGCGGATGATGCCATCGCCGATTTGAGGAAGCAGGGCGCGATCTGAACTCCGTCCATGCGGGAGGGAGGGTATCTCGCGGTATCATCCTGGCATTATCTGCCACCCGGAAATTCGCATGCCCACCATCCTCGTCACCGGCGGCGCCGGTTACATCGGGTCCCACACCTGCGTCGAACTGTTGGCCGCCGGCTACGATGTCGTCGTCGTGGACAACTTCTGCAACAGCAAGCCGGAAGCCTTGCGCCGCGTCGAAGAGATCGCCGGGCGTGCGCCGGCGGCCGTGCATCGCGTGGACATCCGAGACAAGGCGGCGATGCGCGAAATCTTCCGTGCTCACACCATTGATGCGGTGATCCACTTTGCGGCCCTCAAGGCGGTCGGTGAGTCGGTGGCCAAGCCGTTGATGTACTACGAGAACAACATCGCCGGGACGGTGGCGCTGGCCGAGGTGATGGCCGAGGCTGGCGTCAAATCCCTGGTCTTCAGTTCGTCGGCCACGGTTTATGGCGATCCGGCCAGCGTGCCGATCCGCGAGGATTTCCCCACCGGTCCGACCAATCCCTATGGCCGTACCAAGTGGATGATGGAGTTCGTGCTGTCCGATCTGGCGGCTGCTGATCCCGAATGGCGGGTGGCACTGTTGCGTTACTTCAATCCGGTCGGCGCTCATCCGTCAGGGCGCATCGGTGAGGATCCGAACGGCTTGCCCAACAACCTGATGCCCTATGTCAGCCAGGTGGCTGTGGGGCGTTTGCCGCAGCTGCGGGTTTTTGGTGGCGATTATCCGACCCCGGACGGAACCGGCGTGCGGGATTACATCCACGTCGTGGACTTGGCGGTCGGTCACGTGGCGGCAGTGCGACGCCTCACTGAACGTCCCGGCGTTCTGACGGTCAATCTGGGTACGGGGCGGGGCTACAGCGTGCTCGAAGTCGTGAAGGCATTCGAAAACGCCAGCGGTCGCAAGGTGGCTTATGAGATCGTCGCGCGACGCCCCGGAGATGTGGCCCAGTGCTATGCGGAACCAGGTCTCGCCGAGCGTGAGCTTGGCTGGCGGGCGACCCGCGGCATCGAGCAAATGTGTGCCGACGCGTGGCGCTGGCAGCGTTCCAATCCGCAGGGGTATCCCGATTGAGCACTGAAGATCTTCCTGTCAGCAATGCCCTGAATGTGCTGGGAGGGCCGCTGCTGGCCTGCAGCTACGCTCCGCTGACCGGCTGGGAGCGGACTGGCTGTTGCGATGCCAGTCCGGACGATCTCGGTCGCCACCACGTCTGCGTCAGGGTGTCGGCCGAGTTCCTGCGTTTCAGTGCAATGCGCGGCAACGACTTGAGCACAGCGCGCCCCGAGTTTCGCTTTGCCGGCTTGAAGCCCGGCGATCGCTGGTGCCTGTGTGCAATGCGCTGGCGAGAGGCTTGGGAGGCTGGTTACGCGCCCCCCGTGGTGCTGGCTGCGACGCACATCGCTGCCCTCGAAGTGATCCCCCTTGAAGCCCTCCGCGAGCACGCCTATAAAGGCTGATCGACGTGGCGTAGGCTTTTCAGCGGTTTGCCACCCATTCCAGCACAGCGTCCTGGCTGTCCCGGCCGGCGCTGGCATTGGGGTGGTTGATCAGCAGCACCACGGCGTAGCGGTGCCCGTTGCGTGCGAGCACGTAGCCGGCCAGGCTGCGTACGCCATCCAGCGTGCCTGTCTTGACGTGGGCCGAGCCCCGCGCCGGGCTGTCCGTCAGGCGCTTGCTGGCCGTACCGTCGATGCCGGCGATCGGTAGCGACGCGATGAGTTCCGGCATCGTGCGGCTGCGCCAGGCGGCCACTAGCAATTGTCCAAGGCTGCGCGCTGTGATGCGTTCGATGCGCGACAGCCCGGCACCGTTCTCGATGACCAATTGTTCCGTGTCGATCCCGTTTGCGGAGAGGCTGCGGACAACCCGTCGGGCGCCGGCTGTGGGCGAGTCCTCCCCGGGTTCTGCCGTCGCGCCCAGTGTGGCGAGGAGGGTGCGCGCGATCACGTTGTTCGACCACTTGTTCATGTCCCGCAGCACCTCGGGAAGGCTGGAGGAACGGCTTTCGGCGAGCAGGCGCGCATCGGGTGGCGTCCGACCGTCCCGGAAGCGACCATCCAGTTCGCCGCCCAGTTCGCGCCACAGACTGCGGAACAGGCCTTCAAAGAGCTGCTCCGGCGGCAACGGGGCGAAGTTCCAGTCGAAGGCTTCGGTACAGGCGAGGGGCAGATTGCCCTCGATGCTCAGGTTAGTGTCTCCGTTGCCGGCCACGGAGGTCGTTGCGCTGAGTTGGGCGGTTGGATCACCGCAACTACCGTTGCCCACCCTGCGGATATGGCTGTTCAGTGATAAACCGGTGGGAAGAGGGTCGATGACGGCGCCGACGCCGTCTGAGGAAGGCCTGAAACGCACGCTCACCGCGCCGTAATCCACATTCAGCGCGTCCGGACCTACGTTGTAGGGGCGGAGTGGGCGCCGGTCGAAGGCGCCCGGGTCATGGGGGGGAAGCCTGAAGAACGAGCGGTCGGTAATCACGTCGCCGGCGATACGCCGGATGCCCTGGGCTCGTAGATCGCGCAGCAGCAGCCACAGCCGTTCCCGCGACAGGCGAGGGTCGCCGCCGCCGGTGATGAACAGGTCCCCGGGCAGTACTTCTCGCCGGGGACTTGCGTCCGTGGCACTCGATATGCGGGTGGTCCAGCTGAATGCGGGGCCAAGCTGGTCCAGTGCGGCAAAGGCGGTGACCAGCTTCATGACCGATGCAGGGTTCATGGCCTGGGTGCTGCGGTGTTCCAGCAGCGCGGGGCCGCCGTCCACATCCTGCACGAGCACGGCAACCGCGGTGCGCGGGATGCCCGCACGGGTGAGGCTGGCATCGAGTGCCGCAGGCAGCTCCTCTCCATGGGCATGGCCGGTGAGGACGAGCGGCAGCAGCAGGACAAGCCTGCGGGCAAGGCGGGATGTAATCCGTTTCAAGGTGTTGGAGAAGACAGGAGTGGTCGACGGCGGTTCCGGATTATGCCGTCGCTGTGTCCCAATTGTCTGTCGCACTGCAATAAAAGCGCACTTTCGATAGGCGCGAAAAGGATCTTTCATGCCTCGATAAAGAGCCCTCAAATTCCATATTCTCCAATGCTGGCGCGGGTTTAGCTTATTGGGACTTTTTTTGGATAAGGGTTTTCGCTATACTCCGCAAGTTTTCCGTATTGCGATCTTCGAAGTCTCTTTTATTGAGGTTAGTGGGCCATGAGCGTGGATCAAAAAATGGACGGTGGGCGACGCCAGTTGTTGCTGGCAACGTCGGCTGCGGGGGGCGTGGCCGCAGTGGCCGTCGCCGTTCCGTTCGTCGGTAGCCTGACTCCGTCCGAACGAGCTAAGGCAGCCGGTGCTCCGGTTGAAGTGGATATCAGCAAGCTGCAGCCGGGTCAGATGATGACCGTCGAGTGGCGCGGCAAGCCGGTGTGGATCATCAACCGCACCAAGGACATGCTGGATTCCCTGAAAAAGACGGATGAGCTTGTCAGCGACCCGAAGTCCGACAAGCCGCAGCAGCCTGAGTATGCCAAGAACGAAACCCGCTCCATCAAGCCGGAGATCATGGTTGCGGTCGGCATTTGTACTCACCTGGGCTGTTCTCCTTCCGACAAGTTCAAGACCGGTGCCGAGAGCGGCGTGAGCGCCGACTGGGCAGGCGGCTTCCTGTGCCCCTGTCACGGTTCGACCTTCGATCTGGCTGGTCGCGTCTACAAGAACAAGCCGGCGCCGGACAACCTCGAGGTTCCGCCGCACAAGTACCTGGCCGATACCAAGATTCTGATCGGCGAAGACGGAAAGGCATAAACGATGACCACCAAAGCTCAAGCGGTACTGGATTGGGTTGACGCGCGCTTCCCGCTGACGTCGTCCATCAAGGGGCACCTCACCGAGTACTACGCACCCAAGAACTTCAACTTCTGGTACTTCTTCGGTTCGCTGGCCCTGCTGGTGCTGGTGATCCAGATCGTGACCGGCATCTTCCTGGTCATGCACTACAAGCCGGATGCCGCCCTCAACGCTTCCGGCATCCCGGCGGCCTTCGCGTCCGTCGAATACATCATGCGCGATGTGCCGGGCGGCTGGATCATCCGCTACCTGCACTCCACCGGCGCCTCCGCGTTCTTCGTGGTGGTGTACCTGCACATGTTCCGCGGCCTGCTCTACGGTTCCTACCGCAAGCCCCGTGAGCTGATCTGGGTTTTCGGCACCCTGATCTTCCTGGCCCTGATGGCCGAGGCCTTCATGGGCTACCTGCTGCCCTGGGGCCAGATGTCCTTCTGGGGCGCTCAGGTCATCGTGAACCTGTTCTCCGCGATTCCCGTCATCGGTCCCGATCTCTCCATCGTGATCCGTGGTGACTTTGTGGTGTCCGACGCGACCCTGAATCGCTTCTTCTCCTTCCACGTCATCGCCGTGCCGCTGATCCTCATCGGCCTGGTCGTTGCCCACATCGTCGCTCTGCACGAAGTTGGCTCCAACAACCCTGATGGTGTCGAGATCAAGAAGAAGAAGGGCGCTGATGGCCACCCGCTGGACGGCATTCCCTTCCACCCCTACTACACCGTCAAGGACATCGTGGGCGTGGTTGGTTTCCTGATCGTCTTCTCCTTCATCGTGTTCTTCGCACCTGAAGGCGGCGGCTACTTCCTCGAGTACAACAACTTCATCCCGGCCGATCCGCTGAAGACCCCGCCGCACATTGCGCCGGTGTGGTACTTCACTCCGTTCTACTCCCTGCTGCGTGCGATGGTGTGGCCGCTGTTCGGCCTCGACGCCAAGTTCTGGGGCGTGGTTGCGATGGGTGCTGGCGTGGTGATCCTGGCCTTCCTGCCGTGGCTCGACCGTAGCCCTGTGAAGTCGATCCGTTACCGTGGCCCGATCTACAAGTCCCTGCTGGCTCTGTTCGTCGTCGCCTTCGCGATCCTTGGCTTCCTCGGTACCAAGCCGCCTTCCTATGCTTTCTTCGGCGTGATTCCGGGCGCTCCCGTGGCCCAGCTGTTCAGCCTGTACTACTTCCTGTTCTTCATCACCATGCCGTGGTGGTCGAAGATGGACAAGTGCAAGCCCGAGCCCGAACGCGTGACCGGTTAATGAGAATGAAAGCCATGAAAAAACTTTTGACAGCTCTTCTGTTCACGCCGCTGATGGCTCTGGCCAACGGCCCTGAACTGCACCTGGACAAGGCTCCGATCTCCACCGAGCCGGCTGCCCTGCAGAACGGCGCCAAGCTGTTCGTCAATTACTGCCTGAACTGCCACGGCGCCAGCTACATGCGCTACAACCGCCTGCAGCAGATCGGTTTGTCCGAGCAGATGATCAAGGACAACCTGATGTTCACGGCCGACAAGATCGGCGAGCCGATGCGCATCGCGATGCAGCGTGACGAAGCCAAGGCGTGGTTTGGTGCCGCGCCTCCGGACCTCACCGTGATCTCCCGTTCGCGCGCGTCCGAGTTCGGCAGCGGTGCAGACTGGCTGTACACCTACCTGCGCAGTTTCTACCGTGACGACGCCCGTCCGACCGGCTGGAACAACAAGGTCTTCGAAAACGTCGGCATGCCGCATGTGCTGTACGAACTGCAGGGTGAGCCGACCGCCAAGATCAACGAGCACGACGACGGCCATGGCGGCAAGTCGAAGGAAATCGAGATCGAGGCGCCGGCCAAGCCGGGCAAGATGACTGCCGAAGAGTACGACCACGCCGTGGCCGACCTCGTCTCCTACCTGGTCTGGATGGGCGAGCCGATGGCGGAGACGCGCAAGTCCATCGGTACTGCCGTGATCGCTTTCCTTGGCCTTCTCTTCGTTCTTTCCTATCTTCTGAAGAAGAACTACTGGAGAGACGTGCACTAATCTGCGCGTTCCGGTCGATGCTGTCCCTTGCTGTCTTTTAGCAAGACGCACCACGCGCTTGGCGCGTGGTGCATGATTTTTTGTATCCGTGGGGTAACACAACGATGATGAATTTGTATTCCGGAACGACAGATCCTTTCAGTCACCGGTGCCGTATCGTGCTCTTTGAAAAGGGCATGGATTTCCAGGTGATTGACGTTGATCTCTTCAACAAGCCGGAAGACATCGCGGTCATCAATCCGTACAACCGGGTTCCGGTGCTGGTGGATCGCGATCTTGTGCTCTATGAGTCCAACATCATCAACGAATACATCGACGAGCGTTTTCCGCATCCCCAGTTGATGCCGCCCGATCCGATCATGCGCGCCCGCGCTCGTCAGCTGCTGCACACCTTCGAACTCGAGCTGTTCTCGCATATCGATGCGCTGGAAAAGAATCCCAAGGGCGCCGACAAGGAGCGGGCTCACGTGCGCGACCAGCTGACCCAGCTTGCGCCGATGTTCACGAAGCAGAAGTTCCTTCTTGGTGAAGAGTTCTCCATGCTCGACGTGGCCATCGCTCCGCTGCTGTGGCGCCTGGACCACTACGGTATCGAGCTGCCGCGTTCCGCGGCGCCGCTCATGAAGTACGCCGAACGTATCTTCAGCCGCCAGGGCTTCATCGATGCGATGACCCCGTCCGAAAAGGTCATGCGGCGCTGATTGCCAACGGGGGCCGCCGAGTGGCGGCCCCGCTGCGACTCTTCATCTTGGCACTCACCGGAAAGTCTTCGTCATGAGCGAAATCTCCACCAAGCCTTACCTGATCCGGGCGATTTTCCAGTGGTGTACCGATCAGGGCCTGACGCCCTATCTTGCGGTCGCCGTCGACAGGCACACCATCGTGCCGCACAACTTCGTGCAGGATGGCCAGATCGTGCTCAACGTCAGTCCCACTGCGACGCAGAGCTTGGTCATGGGAAACGAGCTGATCGCCTTCCAGGCACGTTTCGGCGGCGTCGCCCAGAACATCTCGATTCCTGTCGAGAATGTGACGGCGATCTATGCTCGCGAGAACGGGCACGGGATGGCCTTCGAGGTTTCCGGATTGCCCGATGGCGAGGCCGATCTGGACTCCGAGGTTTCCGAGTTGGCATCGGCGGAGCCGGACGACACGCCTGAGCCGCCCAAGGGTGGCCTCCGCAGTCACCTCAAGCTCGTCAAATAAAACTGCGCCGGGGCCCGGGTGGTGCTTGATCTGGCTCAGGGTCAGGCGGTGCCGTTCGGGTTAGAGTTGCGCCCTGTTTCACTCTTCGAGGTTTCCCGTCATGGCTGCCATGGAATGGACTGACAAACTCGCCCTCGGCCTGGGGCCGATGGATCAGACCCACCAGGAATTCGTCGAGGCCTACAACGCCATGCTGGATGTGTCTGGCGAAGCCCTGTTGGCGGCGATGGATGCCTTCATCGAGCACACGGTCGAGCATTTCGACCAGGAAAACCGTTGGATGGAAATCGTTGGTTTTCCTGGCTGCCACAAGGCCGAGCATGATCGCGTGCTGGCAGTTTGCCGTGATGTCCGCAAGCGCCTGGAGCGGGGAGATGCGGCTCTCGGCCGGCAGTTGATTCAGGAATTGCCGCTGTGGTTCGACAATCACGTGGCGTCGATGGATGCGGCGCTCGCCGCTTATCTCGAGTCCATCGATTTCGATACGGAAACCGGCGAAATCCGTAATCCCCCGAAGGATGAGGGCTGTGCCGACGGTTCTTCCGCCTGCTGCACGCCGCCTGCCAAGACCGAGGCTGAGTCCGAGGCAGCCTGAGGCGGAATCCGCGGGGCGATCCGTGAATATCTTCGATTGCCTGGCGGAAGAGCGGATCCGAGATGCGATCGCTCAGGGCCAGTTGTCCGGATTGCCTGGAGAAGGACAGCCTCTCGTGCTGGATGATGACCTCCTGGTTCCTGTCGAAGTGCGGATGAGCAACCGGATCTTACGCAATGCCGGTTATGTGCCGCCGGCTGTGGCGGATCTGCAGGAATTGCGCCGGCTGTGTGCTCAGAATTCGTCATCGGATGACCGGTCGGCCAATCGGCGGCGTGTCCAGCGGATCACCGCGCTGTTGACGCGAATCGAGGCGGCCGGGCTGGCCCATGTGTCAGCTGCCTTGCTGCGGCGTGTTGCAGCATCTTCGGACGCAAAATAGTGTTGCGGGCAGACTTCGGGACCGGCTATTTCTAAAGTCGTCATGTGGCGTGTCGATATCTGCCTCACATTGGGCAGACAGTGGGTGGCTTATGTCTTACATGCGAATCAGGGCCGGTGACATCGAGGTCGGCAAGCCGGTCGAATGGCCACTCTACGATGAGAAGAAGCAACTACTGCTGGCTCGCGGTGTCGTGGTCGAAACGGAGAGCCAGAAGCAAGCGCTGATGGAGCGCGGCCTGTTCCGTAAGCTCAATATTCGAGAGACGCGGCTGAACACGGATAGCGGCGAACGCCCGACGGATGATCTGTGCGCCTTTGAAGACATCAAGCTCGACATCGGCGATACCTTGCAACTGCAGGTACAGAATGACGCTGGACCGCAGCGTTATTACGTGAAGTTGATTGGTTTCCTGAAGGGCAAGAGCGTCCTGGTGACCACGCCGAGCCAGGACGGCAAGGTGCTGCTGATGCGGGAGGGGCAGACCTTCGTGGTCCGCATGTTCTCCGGCAAGAGCGTGTATGCCTTCGGTACGACGATCTTCAAGGTCGCGAACGTCCCGTTTCCCCACCTGCACCTGACTTACCCCGGCCAGGTTCGTGGCCTAGTCGTCCGTCGCGGGGCACGGGCGCGGGTCAACCTGATTGCTGCGGTAAGCGGCACGGACGGGCGTTCCCATGCGGCAACAATTCTCGATCTGAGCACTGGAGGCGCGATGCTGGTCGCCAAAGCGCCGATGGGGGTCAGGGAAGACCGGATCGCGATCA
Organism: Pseudomonadota bacterium; assembly: GCA_018241685.1. Taxonomy (GTDB): domain Bacteria; phylum Pseudomonadota; class Gammaproteobacteria; order Burkholderiales; family Rhodocyclaceae; genus Zoogloea. The sequence continues at coordinate 272,330 of JAFEDJ010000013.1, read as the reverse complement.
AGTTCCGGGTTGTGATCAATGATATCGAGGAATATCTGACGATCCCAGCCGTGCTTCGCTCGGTGCATGCCACTTCTACTGCCGTGGCGGAGGGGGAAAAACCCCAGGTTCACCATGGCGTCCAGTTCGAAGAGATGCCGCACGCCGAGCAGGTCGTGTTGTCGGCCTTCGTTTATCGCATCCTGTTCGAAGAGTCGGCCGACGCCTGATTTACCGGCGTCAGCGGGAGCGGAGGAAGGGGAAGTCCGGTTCCGGTTTTTGACCGGTCACAATATCGGCGAGTGCTCGGCCGGACCCGCAAGCCAGTGTCCATCCCAGCGTACCGTGCCCAGTGTTGAAGAACAGTTTGCCGGTGCGGGCCGGGCCGATCAACGGGACGTTGCCCGGTGTTGTCGGGCGCAGGCCGCACCAGTGTTCGGCTTGGCTGGCATCGGCGACACCTGGCAAATGTTCGTTCAGCCATTGCGTGATCGCGGCGCTGCGTGCCGGGTCGGGCTCCAGGTTGTAGCCATTGAGTTCGGCGGTACCGGCGACACGCAGAAAATTGCCCAGCCGCGAGCAGACCACGCGTCGCGCCTCGTCGGTCAGGCTCAGATGTGGTGCCCGTTCGGGATCGATGATGGGGGCCGTGATGGAATAGCCCTTGACCGGATAGATCGGTAGCCGTTCGCCGAGCGAATGTGTCAGCAAGGGGCTGTAGCTGCCTGCCGCGAGCACATAGGCATCGGCCCGCAGCATGCCGCTGCGGCCGTCCGCATCCTCCACGCGAAGGCCGCTGATGGTTTGCCCAAGGGCCTCGAAGGCGTTCAGCGTGGTGTTGAAGAGGAAGCGGACGCCGGCTTCCTGGGCCTTCGCAGCCAATGCGCGGCAGAACAGGTGGGCATTGCCGCATTCGTCATCGATGCCATGCAGTACGCCGACAAGTCGGTTACGCATGGCGGCGAGTCCGGGCTCCAGTGCCGTGGCCTGATCCGGGTCGAGGATCCGGGCCCGGATGCCGAGGTCCAGCAGGATCTGCAGTTTGGCCGGGACGTGTTCAAAGTCCCTGGCGTCCATGAACAGGTGCAGGATGCCGCCGGTGCCGGCTTCGTATTCGATGCCGGTGGACGCGCGCAGGGCCCGTAACTGGTCGCGGCTATAGTCGGCCAGATGGGCGATGGCTGCGGTGTTGCGGGCCGTGCGTGCCGGCAGGCATTCGCGCAGGAAGGCCAGGGCCCAGCGCCATTGGGCCGCATCGGCGCGAGGATGGAACAGCAATGGGGCATCCTTGCGGCCAAGCCAGCGCAGCACCGTGGCCGGTGCGCCGGGATTGGCCCAGGGTTCGGGATGACTGACCGAGATCTGCCCGCCGTTGGCATAGCTGGTTTCCAGGCCCGGACCGGGCTGGCGCTCCACGACAGTGACTTTGCAACCGGCCTGGCTGAGATACCAGGCGCTCGTGACGCCAGCTAGGCCGGCGCCGATGACGAGGACTTCCATGATGCCTTGTTTATAGTTTTCGGAAGGGGCGGGCGACCGTCCCGGGCAATCCAGCTGCTAATCATAAACGACGGAGGGCATCGATCCGGGCGATAATCCGTACTTTCACAGGCAATTCCGGAGAATCGAGTCATGCGTCGAGTCACGCTTACCCAGTTTTTGATCGAACAGCAGCGCAAGGGCCTGATGGGCGCCGACCTGCGCCTGCTGATCGAAGTCGTCGCGCGTGCCGTCAAGGCCATCGCTGTCAATGTGTCCAAGGGTGCCTTGGCCGGCGTGCTCGGCGAGGCCGGCAGCGACAACGTGCAGGGCGAGGCCCAGAAGAAGCTGGACGTGATCGCCAACGACATCCTGATCCAGGCCAACGAATGGGGCGGCCACCTGGCGGCAATGGCCTCGGAAGAAGTCGAGGAGATCCGTCCGATCACCGGCGACTACCCGAAGGGCGCTTACCTGCTGTTGTTCGATCCGCTCGACGGCTCATCCAACATCGACGTCAATATCTCGGTCGGTACGATCTTCTCGGTGCTGCGCTGTCCGGAGAGCGTCAGCGCACCGACTGAAGCCGACTTCATGCAGCCTGGCACCGCTCAGGTGGCGGCCGGCTACTCGGTATACGGCCCGTCCACTCAACTGGTGCTGACCGTTGGTGATGGCGTGCATGGTTTCACCCTCGACCGGGAGATGGGCAGCTTCATCTATACCCACCCGTACATGACGATCCCTGAGGACACCAAGGAATATGCCATCAATGGCTCCAACGAGCGCTTCTGGGAGGCTCCGGTGCAGCGCTACGTGCGCGAATTGCGCGAAGGCACGGAAGGCCCGCGCGGCAAGGACTTCAATACCCGCTGGGTGGCGTCGATGGTGGCCGATGTGCACCGCATCCTGACCCGCGGTGGCATCTTCATGTATCCCCTCGACAGCAAGATGAAGGACAAGGGCGGCAAGCTGCGCCTGATGTACGAAGCAAACCCGATGGCGATGATTGTCGAAGCCGCCGGCGGTGCGGCTACTACCGGGCGCGAGCGCATCCTCGACATCCTGCCGACCAAGCTGCACCAGCGCGTGCCGGTGGTGCTCGGCTCCAAGAACGAAGTCGAGCTGGTGACCCGCTACCACCTGGAAGGCTGAGCGCCTTTCCTGATTGAAAACCGGGCCTGCATGCGGGCCCGGTTGAATCGTTTTCTCTGGCTGTGGTCGAACCGGGCGTACGCAGCTTTCGCCTGGTGATGACATGACCGCGCCATTCGACCCCTCATGCTTGTCTTCCGATGCCGACTTGGCCGCCTTGCGCCGTCGCATCGAAGATGCTGCCCGACGACCCGAGGCGGAAGTGCTGGAGGCGCTAATCGATGGCGCCCGCTTTTCCGAACAGCAGACTGCCCGCATCTCGGCGCTGGCCGCGTCCCTCGCCGCCAGCGTGCGCAGTACGCGTTGCCGGGCGACCGGCGTCGATGCGCTGATGAACGAGTTCTCCCTCGGCAGTAGCGAAGGGGTGGCGTTGATGTGCCTCGCCGAAGCGCTGCTGCGCATTCCCGATGCTGCGGGGCGCGACGCACTGATCCGCGACAAGCTGTGCCACCGGGACTGGTGGGGGCATATCGGGCACAGTCCTTCCCTGTTCGTGAACGCGGCAGCCTGGAGTCTCGCGCTGACCGGCCGCCTGCTGACGCCCGACGACGAGCGGCGTATGCCCGGTGCCTTGCTCGGCTTGTTGCAACGGAGCGGCGGGGCCTTGCTCCGCGAGGCGATGGAGCGGGCGATGCGCCTGGTCGGCCAGCAGTTCGTCGTTGGGGAAACCATCCAGGACGCCCTGACACGCACTACCAGTGGCGCAGCCGCGAGTTATCTGTACTCCTTCGACATGCTCGGCGAGGCGGCCGTCACCGCCGACGACGCGGCCCGTTATGCCACCGCTTACGCCCAGGCCATCCATGCGGTGGGCGAGCATGGACGCTGGCACGGCGTACAGCAGCGCAACGGCATTTCGATCAAGCTGTCGGCCCTGCATCCCCGCTACGGCTGGGCCCAGCACCGCCGCGTGATGCGCGAGCTGGTGCCGCGGGTGCGTCAGCTGTGCCTGCTGGCCAAAGCCCAGGACATCGGCCTGACCATCGATGCGGAGGAGTCCGATCGTCTCGAACTGTCCCTCGACGTCCTGGCCGCGCTCGCCGCCGACCCTGCGCTGAGCGGCTGGCAGGGGTTGGGCTTTGTTGTGCAGGCCTATCAGAAGCGCGCGCCGGCCGTCATCGACTGGCTGATGGCGTTGGCGCGCAGCAAGCGCCGACGCCTGATGGTGCGCCTGGTGAAGGGCGCCTATTGGGACACCGAGATCAAGCGGGCCCAGCAGGACGGCCTGAGCGACTATCCGGTGTATACGCGCAAGGCCCATACCGACCTGGCCTACCTGGCCTGTGCCCGTGCGCTGCTGGCGGCGCCGGATGCGCTGTTCCCGCTGTTCGCGACCCACAACGCCCATACGGTTGCCGCTGTGCTCGAAATGGGGGGCGCCTTCCGCCTCGGCGATTATGAATTCCAGTGCTTGCATGGCATGGGCGAGACCCTGTTCGAACAATTTGTCCAGGCCGAAGATCCGGTACTGCGTCGTCCGGTGCGCATCTATGCGCCGGTGGGCAGCCATGCCACCTTGCTCGCCTACCTGGTGCGCCGCCTGCTTGAAAACGGCGCCAACAGCAGTTTCGTGAACCGGGTCGTGGACGAGTCGGTGCCCTTGGCGGAACTGGTGGCCGACCCGTCGTGCGGCGTGCTGGCCAGTGGCGGCAACCCTCATCCGCAGATCCCGCTGCCCGCCGACCTGTATGCGGATCGGCGCAACAGCCGGGGCTTCGACCTGGCTGCGGCCGGAGTGCGCAGAGCTTTCCTCAGTGCCTTAGAGCGCAGCCGGGAAGAAACCCCGCATGCCGGGCCGTGCATTGCGTCGGGAGGGGGGGAGGCAGCGGCCGAGCGAGCGATTCAAAACCCGGCGCAGCTCGATGAAGTCGTCGGCCTGGTGCGCTGGGCCGTCCCGGCGGACGTGGAGGGGGCGTTGCAGACAGCCGCCGCGCACGCATCGGGCTGGGCTGTCGAAGCGCCGGAGCAGCGCGCTCTGTGCCTAGAGCGGGCGGCCCTGGCGCTCGAGGCACACAGCCACGCGCTTGTGGCGCTTATCGTGCGGGAGGCCGGCAAGACTTTCGCTGCCGCCCAGGGCGAGGTCCGAGAGGCGGCGGATTTCTGCCGCTACTACGCCAGCCGTCTGCACGCCGGCGATCTGGCCGGCAGCCGTCCCTTGGGGCCGGTGGTGGCGATCAGTCCGTGGAATTTTCCGCTGGCGATCTTTGTCGGGCAGATCGCTGCCGCGCTGGCCGCCGGCAACCCGGTGCTGGCCAAGCCCGCCGAGCAGACGCCCCTCATCGCCGACCGGGCCGTGGCGTTACTGCATGAAGCGGGCGTGCCGCGTCCGATGCTGCAATGCCTGCCTGGGCCGGGCGAAACTGTCGGTGCGCGCTTGGTGGCCGACCCGCGTGTCTGCGGGGTGATGTTCACCGGCTCGACGGCGGTCGCCGCGGCCATCCATCGAGTGCTGGCAGCCCGGGGCGATGTGCCGCTGATCGCCGAGACCGGCGGCCTCAACGCGATGATCGTCGATTCGACGGCCTTGCCCGAGCAGCTCGTCGCCGACGTGCTGAGCTCAGCCTTCGACTCCGCTGGCCAGCGCTGCTCGGCACTGCGCCTGCTGTGCGTACAAGAGGACATCGCCGAGCACGTGCTCGACCTGCTCGACGGGGCGATGGCCGAGCTGAGTGTCGGCCGTCCTGACGACTTCGCCACCGACGTGGGGCCGCTGATCGATGCCGCGGCCCGCGTACAGATCGATGCCTACGTGGATGCCATGCGTGCTAACCGCTACCCGGTGGTGGCGCGCAGCCTGCCGGATGGCTGCCTGAAAGGGCATTTCGTGGTGCCGACGGTGATCGAGCTGAATGCGCCGGACGAACTGCAACGGGAAGTCTTCGGTCCCGTGCTGCACGTGGTGCGGTATGCGGCGGGGGAACTGGATGCCTTGCTGAATACGTTGGCGGCGAGCGGCTACGGGCTGACGCTGGGTATCCAATCGCGGGTGGATGCCTTTGTCGAGCACGTCGTGCGGCGCATGCCGGTCGGCAACGTGTATGTGAACCGCAATATGATCGGTGCGGTGGTCGGTGTGCAGCCCTTCGGCGGAGAGGGCTTGTCGGGCACCGGGCCGAAGGCTGGCGGGCCTCTGAGCCTGCGCCGTCTGGTACGCGGCGCGCCGCCGCCTTTGCCGGATCTGGAGCGTCCGGCAAGAGCCGGGCTCGATGTGCTGGAGGCCTGGCTGGCGGGGCCGGTGTTGTCCCTGCCCGACGAGTCGATCAAGGCCGGACTGTGCGAACGGATTGCCGCCTATCGTCGAGCGTCACTGGCGGGCCTGAGTCTCCCGCTGCAGGGGCCGACGGGGGAGCGCAATACTCTCTATTTCCATTCCCGTGGCGCCGTCCTGGGGTTGGCAGATCATCCGGTGGCGTGGTTACACCAGCTTGTCGCTGCGTTGGCCACCGGCAACCGCCTGCTGCTGCCGGCGGAGGATGAGGCTGCGGCAGCTTGGTTGTCTTCTCTGCCAGAGGCGCTCCGTCGCTGGATCGAACCGTGCGCGGACGTGCTCACCTGCATGTGGGTCGCTGTGCTGGCGGATCTGCCGCCGGAGGACACGGCCCGCTGGCGGAAAGCATTCGCGGACAGGGACGGTGCGATCCTGCCCTTCCTGGTCCCTGCGCCAGACTATGCATTGGAGCGCCTCGTCCATGAGCGTTGCATCACCGTGAACACCTCGGCGACAGGCGGCAACACCGGCCTGCTGCGGCTGGGGGAGGGGTAGTGCATGGGGCTTGCGGCAGCACGTGGATGGGCGCGTGGATGGAATAGGGGCTGCTAGAATCCGCCCCGTGCTGCGCCGCTCATCCGCCCTTCGCCTGTCGTTCGCTTGCCTCGTCTTTGGGGCGGCGGCCTGGGTGCAGGCCGCCGATACCCGCGTCGAGCTGGTGGCGCCGGATGACTTGCGGACCCTGCTCGAGAAGCATGTGGATTTTCTCGACCAGCGGCCGGAAGGCGGGCTGGACGAGGGCGGGCGGGTGGCCATCCTGCGGCGCGCGCGCAAGGAGATCGGCGAGATCCTGGCGACCGAAGGCTATTTCTCCCCGTCCATCGAGAGCGCCGAGGCGGGCGAGGTCTTCCGCATCGTCGTGACGCCTGGGCGGCGGACCATGATCAGCCAGGTGAACCTGCATTTCAGTGGCGATGTGATCCGCGCCGAAGGCGAGCGTCCGGCGCGGATCGAGGCCTTGAAGGCGGCCTGGGGCCTGCCCGTTGGCCGCCCCTTCCGGCAGGCTGACTGGGACACGGCCAAGCAGCAACTGATGGATGCGCTGGGTGCCCGCGATTACGCTGCGGCGAGCATGACCGCCAGCCATGCACTGATCGACCCGGAGACGGCCACCGCGACGCTGAGCGTCGATGTGGATTCCGGGCCCGTCTTCCGTTTTGGCCGGATCGACATCACCGGGCTGAGCAGTTACGACCCGTCGCTGATCGAACGCTATCAGCCACCGAAGGAGGGCGAGCCTTACAGCCTTGACCGCCTGCTGCGCTTCCAGACTGCGCTGCAGAACACGCCGTATTTCGCCTCTGTGGTGGTCGATGTGGACCGCGAGTCGGCCACGCCGGACGCGGTGCCGGTGCGCGTCCAGCTCTCCGAGGCCTTGCCGCGCCGCCTGGGGTTCGGCGTCGGTGCCAGCAGCAATACCGGCTACCGGGTCGAGACCACCTATCGGGATGCCCATTTCTTCGATCGGGCCTACAACCTGGTCAGCGGCATCCGCCTCGAACAGCGCCGCCAGCTCGGCTACGCAGATGTGTTCCTGCCGCCGTCCCCGACGGGCTACCTGGACAGCGTCGGCGCGCTGATCGAGCACACAGACATCTCCGGGCTGCAGACCCAGCGCCAGTCCATCGGCGTGGTGCGTACCATTCCGCGTGGCAACATCGAGAACCGCCTGTCCCTCAATTTTCAGCACGAAACCCTGACCCCAGACGGCAGCCTGCCGTCCAGCCGGAAGGCTCTGGCCGCCAATTGGTCGTGGACCCGGCGGGCGGTGGACAACATCCTCGACCCGCGGGATGGCCAAGTGCTCAACCTGCAGGTCGGCGGCGCGGCCCAGATGCTATTGTCCGACCGCAACTTCGCGCGCTTCTACGGGCGCTACCAGCTCTTCGTGCCGGTGACCAAGCGCGATGTGCTGATCCTGCGGGCGGAGGGCGGCGTCACCGTGGCGCCGTCCCGCGATGGGGTGCCACAGGATTTCCTGTTCCGTACTGGCGGCGCCCAGAGCGTGCGCGGCTATGCTTACCAGAGCCTGGGTGTGCGTGATGGCACGGCAACGGTCGGCGGGCGTTACCTGGCAGTGACCAGCGCCGAGTATGTGCACTGGTATTCCGGCGATTGGGGGGTGGCCACCTTCGTCGATGCTGGCAATGCCAATGACGAACGCAAGCTGTTCAAGATGAACTTCGGCTACGGCTTCGGTCCTCGCTGGAAGAGCCCGGCAGGCCCCATCGCGCTGGATCTCGCCTACGGCCAGCGGGACCACCGGGTACGCCTGCAGTTCGCGGTGGCGATCGCTTTCTGACACTGCACAACTTTTGCTTGGACCGGGGCTCCAACGCACGACGCCCTACAAAGCCGACAAAACCCAGCGGGAGCCCCCCAATGCCCAACCGACTGCAGCACGAAACCTCACCCTATCTCCAGCAGCATGCCGACAACCCGGTGGACTGGTGGCCGTGGAGCCAGGAGGCCCTCGACCTGGCCCGCCGGGAAGACCGGCCGATCCTGCTGTCCATCGGCTACTCGGCCTGCCACTGGTGCCATGTGATGGCCCACGAGTCCTTCGAGGATCCCGAGGTGGCCGCGCTGATGAACCGCCTGTTCGTCAATATCAAGGTGGATAGGGAAGAGCGCCCGGATCTGGACCAGATCTACCAGGCCGCCCACCAGATGCTGGCGCGGCGGGGCGGGGGGTGGCCGTTGACAGTGTTCCTGACGCCGGACGGCAGCCCCTTCTTCAGCGGCACCTACTTCCCGAAGGCGCCGCGCTACAACCTGCCGGGCTTCCCGGATCTGCTGCAGCGGGTCCATGAGGCCTTCACGACCCAGCGCAAGACCATCGACGAACAGAACCAGGGGCTGCGTGCCGCGTTGGCCCGCAGCGACGTGACCGGCAGCACCCATCCGTCCGATTTCAGCGGTGCGCCCCTGCGTGCGCTGCAGGATGGGCTGGCGTCCACCTTCGACGAGGAGCACGGCGGCTTTGGCGGCTCTCCCAAGTTTCCGCACCCGGCCGATCTGGATTTTCTGCTGCGCCGCTTTGCCGCGACCGGCGACGTCACAGCCCGCGATATGGCGTTGAAGACCCTGCGCGGCATGGCCGAAGGCGGCATCTTCGACCAACTGGGCGGTGGTTTCGCCCGCTACAGCGTGGATGGCTGGTGGAACATTCCCCACTTCGAGAAGATGCTCTACGACAACGGGCCCTTGCTCGCGCTGTATGCCGATGCCTGGGCGCTCACCGGCGACCCGCTGTTCGCCCAGGTTGCCGAGCGCACGGCCGAATGGGCGTTGCGCGAGATGCGTCTGCCGGAGGGTGGTTTCGCCTCCTCGCTGGACGCCGACTCTGAACACGAGGAGGGCAAGTTCTACGTGTGGGACAAAGCCGAGGTGCGCGAATGCCTCGACGATCTTGAGTACCGCGTACTGTCCCAGCACTACGGCGTGGCGCGGCCGCCCAATTTCGAGGAGAAGCACTGGCACTTCTACGTGGCGAAGCCGCTGGCTGGCGTGGCCGACAAGCTCGGCATGACGCTCCCCGACGCGGAGGCCGCGCTGGAGCGCGCCCGTGCCAAGCTGTTCGCCCGCCGGGAGGGGCGCGTGCGCCCCGGTCGTGACGACAAGCTGCTGGTCAGCTGGAACGCATTGATGATCCACGGCCTGGCCCACGCGGCCCGCATCTTTGGCCGCGACGACTGGCTGGCGGCGGCGACCCAGGCCATCGATTTCATCCGTCGGACCCTCTGGCAGGACGGTCGCCTGCTGGCAACCTACAAGGACGGGCGGGCCCATCTGAACGCCTACCTGGACGATCATGCGCTGTTGATCGCCGCATTGATCGAGAGCCTGCAGGCGGCCTACCGGCCGGAGGATCTGGAATTTGCCGAAGACCTGGCCGACGGGGTGCTCGACGCCTTCGAGGACCGGGCGGGTGGCGGCTTCTTCTTCACCCGCCACGATCATGAAGCGCTGATCCACCGCCCGAAGAGCGGCCACGACAACGCGATGCCGTCTGGCAACGGCATTGCTGCACAGGTCTTCGGGCGGCTCGGCCACCTGACCGGCGAGACGCGTTATCTGGCGGCCGCCGAGCGGACGCTGCAGGCCTTCCATGCCGCTATGGTGGGTAGTCCGATGGGGTTTGCGAGCCTGGCCGTCGCGTTGGCCGAACACCTGCAGCCGCCGTCCTTGCTGGTCTTGCGCGGGGCTCCTACGGCTTTGCCCGAGTGGTTGAGCTGGGTGATGGAAAGCTATCGACCCGGCCTGCTGTGCGTGGGGTTGCCGCCGGGCGTGCCTGACCTGCCGCCGGTGCTTGACAAGCCGGCTGGGGATACCGTCAACGCCTGGTTGTGCTCGGGCGTTACTTGTCTGCCACCGTTTGCTGCCCGGTCGGCGCTTGATGCTGCACTCGCGGCAATTGGCAAACCCGAAGGCGGGGCGTAGACTCCGCGCAGCTTTTTTCCGCCACACAACTCGAGAGGATCACAATGAAGAAACTCGTTGCTGTCGCCGCCATCGCCGGTCTGATGGGCACTTCCGCCGCCTTCGCCGACGCCGGTCTGGATCTGGCCAAGGCCAAGAACTGTCTGGCTTGCCACGCCGTGGACAAGAAGGTTGTCGGCCCCGCCTACAAGGACGTGGCTGCCAAGTACAAGGGCGACAAGACCGCCGAGGCCAAGCTGGTCGAGAAGGTCCAGAAGGGTGGCTCCGGCGTCTGGGGCCAGGTCCCGATGCCTCCCAACCCGCAGGTCACCCCGGCCGAAGCCAAGACCCTCGTGTCCTGGGTGCTCAGCCAGAAGTAAGTCGCCGGCTTTGCCGTCGCATAAAAAAACCAGCCTTCGGGCTGGTTTTTTTATTTCTGGCGTCTGTCGCTCAGTGATGCCCGGCGGTCTTTGCGGGATGGTCTTGCTTGTCGTTTGATGCCTGTTCCCAGCCACCGCCGAGGGCCAGGAACAGGTTGACCTGGTCCAGGGCCAGCTGACTGTCCGACACGGCGAGGGCTGCATCGGCGCTGGTGAGGTTGCGCCGGGCGTCCAGATCGTTGATGTAGGGTGCGCGTCCGCCGCGGTACAGGGTTTCCACCTGGCGCGCTGCCTCGGCGGCGTCCTTGCGGGCGGTGCGCAGCGCGGCATTGCTGTCGAGCTCGCGGGCATACACCGCCAGGGCTGTCTCCGTGTCGCGCAGCGCACCGAGCACTGCACCGTCGAAGTGGGCCAGGGCGGCTTCGGCGCCGGCCTTGGCGATCTCTATGCGGGCGTATTCGAGGCCGCCGGGAATTGTCCAGCTGATCAGCGGACCAACGCCCCAGCGTTGGGTGTCGGGCTGACCGAGGTCGCGGAGAAGGCCGGTGAGACCCGCGCTCAGGCCGATGGATACCGTGGGGTAGAGGGCCGCCGTCGCCACGCCGATGCGCGCCGTCGCGCCGGCCAGCGCCCGTTCGGCCTGGCGGATGTCGGGGCGGCGCTTGAGCAGCGCGGTGCCGTCGCCGACAGGGATCGGCGCGTTCAGCTTGGGAAGCTGCGTGCAGCTTGCGACGACCTTCGGAAACTCCGCCGGCGGCCGGCCGGTGAGTACGGCCAGTGTGTACAGCGCGGTGCTGCGGCGAGCCTCGTAAGCCGGTAGCGAGGCGCGGATCTGTTCGACCTGGGCCCTGGCGCGGATCACGTCGGTGACCGTGCCGCGGCCAGCGTCGGCCAGCTTGCGGGCCACGCCGAGGTTGTCTTCCTGCTGCTGCAGGGCGCGTTCGATGACTTGCTTCTGGTAACCGGCCGAGCAGGCTTCGACGTAGGCCCGGGCCACGTCGGCAGCGATATTGACGCGCACCAGGTCGACGGCGGCCTGGCTGGCTTCGGCGTCGGCTTCGGCCGCTTCGGTGAGGCGCCGCAACTGGCCGAACAGGTCGAGCTGGTAGGAGGCGGCGAGACCGCCGATGCCAAGGTTCATCGGCGGAATGCTCTCCTTCAGCAGGTAGGCTTGGCCGGCAACCTTTTCACGGGCGACGCCGCCGCTGAGGCGTGCGCCCGGCTCGCTGGCCGATTCGGCCTCGGCGACGATGGCATGGGCCCGCGCCAGGTTGGCCGAGGCCACGCGCAGCTGGGTGTTGGCGCTGAAGGCGGTCTCGATGAGGCCGTTGAGCGTGGCGTCGTCGTAGAGCTTCCACCAGTTGGCGGGCAGCGGTTCGCTGCGGACGCTGGTGTTGCTGCTGCCGACGAAGGCGCCTTGTGCTGCCGGCAGGTTGATGGTGGCCTTTTCCGGCAGGTGGTAGTCGGGGCCGACCGTGGTGCAGGCGCCCAGACCAAGGGCGAGCCCGACCACGCCGAGGGTGTGCAGGGCTTTCATTTGACGGCTCCGCCCTTGTTTGCGGGGGACGCACCCTCGACCTTGCCGTCCTTGTCGACGATGGCTACGGTGGCGGTCAGGCCGGCAACCAGCTGGAGGTCCTTCGGCACTTCGTCGAGGGCGATGCGCACCGGAATCCGTTGGGCCAGGCGCACCCATGTGAATACGGGGTTCACGTTGGGCAGCAGGTTGTTGCCGTTGGCGCGGTCGCGATCCTCGATACCGGCGGCGATGCTCTCCACGTGGCCGCGCAGTTCCTGCTCGCGGCCCATGATGCGGATCTTGGCACCTTGGCCGATCTTCACGCCCTGCAGCTTGGTTTCCTCGAAATAGCCGTCGACATGGAAGGAATGGGTGTCGAGCACGGCGAGTACCTGCTTGCCGGCGGTCACGTAGTTGCCCGAGCGCAGGGACAGGTCGCTGAGGTAGCCATCCACCGGCGCGACGATCTTGGTGCGGGCCAGGTTGAGGGCGGCGAGGTCGCGATTGGCGATGGCCTGGGCGAGTTGGGCTTCGCCGAGTTCGACTTTCTCGCGGCTCTGCTCGACGGTCTCCTGGGCTACCAGGCTGGACAGCTGCGAATTGCGGCGGGCTTCGCGGCGGGCTTGTTCGAGGTTGGCGCGCACGGTGGCGACCGCCGCGTCGGCCTGCTTGACGGCCAGGCGGTAGCGCTCGGTGTCGATCTGGAAGAGTTCCTGCCCCTGCTTCACGAACTGGTTGTCGTGGATCGCCACGTGGGTGACGAGGCCGGAGACATCGGGCGTGACCGGCACGATGTCGGCGCGCACGCGGCCATCGCGGGTCCACGGTTCGACCTGGTAGTGATCCCACAGGCGCTGGGAGGCGAAGAGGGCAAGGACGACCGCCGCGAGGGTCACAGCGATGCGGAGGAGCTTGAGATAAAGCGGTTTCACGGGAGCATTACCTTCAATCAAAGGGAGGGCATGGGCAGGCGGATGACGAGGGACCAGACGATCATGAACACTGCGGCGTCGAACAGGGCGGGGTGCCACACGATGCGGTACAGCCCGACCAGAGAGAAGACCCGGCGCAGTAGGAAGGAGAAGACGAAGGCGAGGGGTGTCGACACGAGGATCGACGAAACCAGGACGCCGTCGAGGTTAAGTTCCCCGATCATGTTGAAGGTCCTTTCATCGAGAGCGGGGCGGTGGCTTGGTAGGCCGCGGCTTTGGGAAACAGATTGCCGCGCAGGCCGACCATTGCCGACAAACCGGCGAGCTTGGCTGTTGACGGCGGCTGTTCGGCGATGACGTGCAGTGCCTGGTCGATGTCGGCCAGCAGGCTGGCAGGAGCGTCTGTCAGCCGCCCGGCGGAGCGCTGCGAATAATGCTCGCCCACACCGGCGAGTGCCCTCTCGGCGAGATCGCGGGTGATGGCGTCGAAGCTCGGGCTGGCTTTCTGTAGCGTGACCAGATTCATGCCGATGCGTAGATCGTGCAGCACGTCGACGCCGCGGAGTTCGCCGCTCTGGGAGACGGCGGCGAGCTTGGGCGTGAGCAGGGTCAGGCGGTCGAGCAGGCGGCCGGCCAGCGCAATGGGGTCGGCTGCCGCGCCGGCCCGGGCGTGGTGGGCGAGATCCCGCCAGTTGTGGCGCAGCAGGCGGCGCGCGCTGGTCTCGACGCTGATCGTGCGCATGAAGCCGGTGACCCACAGGGCGATGAGGACGCCGACGAACATGGCGGTGTTCACGTTCATGAAATCGGCGAAGTCCTGGTGGTTCAGGGTTTCCTGCAGGGCCAGCGCATTGCAGACCCCGGTGATCATCGCCATGGCGGGCACCAGGGTGCGCGGCGCAGCCATGTAGATGCCCATCGGAATGAAGATCGGGGCCAGGGTCAGGACCAGCATCGGGAAGTCATTGACGCGGGGCAGTACGGTGAACTGGAAGACCGCAGCGATTGGCAGCGCGACCAGATTGAAGAGGCCGAAGCTGGCGATGGTCGGCTTGGGGTCGTCCATCGTCGCGAAGAAGCAGCACACCACCGCGGCGATCATGGCGGCCGCGGCGCCGTCCCGCCAGCCGCTCATGATCCACAGCGCGCAGCACAGCAGCACTGCAAGGCTGGCGGCGGCGGCGGACAGAAAAGCCATGCCGTAGTCCTTGTGCAGCGAGCGGTGTTCGTGGGTGCCAACCTGCTCTGCCAGCTCCGCCGACAGTGGTTTGTTGCGGCGCACGTGATCGAGCAGGGTGTGGCTGTCGCCCAGCGTCTCGACCAGATCGACCAGACGGGTCAGCAGGCTCGCGGAGAGCAACGTGGCCCAGTCGGCGTCGTGGGGTGTGGCGGCTGCGACGGTTTTCAGCTCGGTGAGCAAGGGGTCGGCGCGATCGCGCTCTGCTCCGTCCGAGATCCATGTGGCGACGCCTTCGATCAGGCGGGCGACCTCGGGTGAGAGCATGTGGCCATCGGCCCGCAGCGCGCTGAGGCGGTCGTTCAGACCATCGATGATCGGGATCAGGACCAGCGTGCGGCTGTGCAGCGCGTGGACGACGTTGGTGATCTCGCGCAAGTTGGACGTGTCGAAGGGCAGGTGCTTGGAGAGCAGGTGGATCTCCGTCTCCGCGGCGGCGAGCTGGCGGCGTTCGCGGTCCGTTTCGGCGGCGCTGCGCCCGTGGAGCACGTCGAGGGCCCACTGGTCGGCGCTGCCCAGCCAGCTGGTGAGACGGCCGACTAGCGGGCCGCCGACCGGGCGCGGAAAGATGAGGCTATGGACGACTGTGGCGCATACGATGCCGATCGAGATCTCCTCGAAGCGCGCGACAGCCACGTCGAAGATCAGGTCCGGTGCATTGACGCTCGGGAAGGCGATGATCGCCGCCGTATAGCCGGCCAGCATCAGCACGTAGCTGCGAGGGGTGCGGTCGAGCAGGGAGACGAACAGGCAGACGCCGATCCACAGCGCGATCACCAGGCACAGCAGCACCGGCGAATCGACCAGCGGCGGCACCAGGAGCAAGGCGACCGTCGAGCCGACCAGCGTGCCGCCCAGCCGGAAGATCGCCTTGGAGCGCACGGCGCCGGCCAGCGGATGGCTGACGATGTAGGCCGTCATCATCGCCCAGTAAGGCCGCGGCAGGCCGATGCTGAAGCCCACGTACAGCGCAAGCATGGCCGCCGCGAAGCTGTTGAAGGAGAACAGCAGTGCACTCCGCTCGAAGCGCAGGGCCGTCAGTAGCTTACTCATTGCCGCTCTCGGGATGCAGTGCGGCATCGAAGGCGGCGAAGACCCGCAGGGCGGCCTCGAGGTCTTCGTTTGCCACGCGGGCGAGCAGCTTGCTGCGCAGGTCTTCGATCAGCTTCTCGACGGTGGCGGCCATCGCGTGGCCTTGCTCGGTGAGGTACAGCAACCTGGCCCGCTTATCGGCCGCGTCGCCACGGCGCTCGATCAGGCCGGCCAGGCACAACTGGTCGAGCAGGCGGCCCAGCGACGGGCCTTCGATTCCCATGTCTTCGGCCAGTACGCCATGCCGCACGCCGTCACCGAGACGGCCCAGGTGGATGATGGGCAGCACCCGCGCGTCGGACAGGCCGTGGGCGAGGGCTGCGTCGTTGACGGCGCGTCGGTAGATGCGCGACAGGCGCACCAGATTACTGGTGACGGCGGCCTCACGAAGAATTCGGTTCTTGTCCATGATGGAAACGGGTCCGGCAATGGCGACGATCAATAATATATAGCAAGCTTCCTATATTAATGCTGTGCCGCACACTGTGTAAAACCCGTACATCTGCAAGCCTTGCAATGCGGCTCCTGTGTGGCGCGCTTGGTCCCCGTCTTTCGTGTTGCGAACTTGCAACACTCCGATGCGGCTTCGCATCCAAAAAACAACGCTGTCCTTGCCCTCGGCTTTGCCAAGCGCTGACAATGCAGGCCAACTTCTCGTTAGAGAGGTGAAATTGGTCGGCCCTGCGCAAGCAGTGCGTGCCAGTCTTCAATCAAGAGGAGAAACATATGCAAAAGAAACTGATCGCTCTGGCCGTTGCCGGCCTGGCCTCCACCGGCGCCTTCGCTCAAGCTAACGTTACCGTCTACGGTATTGCTGACGGCTCCTTCGACGTGGTCCGTGTTTCCAACACCAACGGCAACACCGACCTGGGCAACACCAACCGTGTTTCCACCAACTCTTCCTACATCGGTTTCAAGGGCGCGGAAGCCTTGGGCAACGGCCTGACCGCCGTGTTCCAGTACGAAAGCGGTGTTTCCTTCGACAACAACGGCGGCCTGTCCACCAGCCGTGACAGCTTCGTTGGCCTGTCCAGCGCCAATCTGGGTACCGTGGTTCTGGGTAACCTGACCGGCCCGACCCGCGCTCTGGGCGTGTCTCTTGACGTCAATGCCGGCGCTACCGGCATTGGTGCCAACTCCGCTCTGCTGGGCAAGCTGGGTAACAACCTGGTCGGCACCACCAGCAGCACCGGCGACTACGCTGGTGGCGGCAACTGCGCCCGCTCCGCTGGCTGCTCTTCCATCTTCGATACCCGTTGGAAGAACGCCATTGCCTATGTTTCTCCGACCTACTACGGTTTGAATGCCACCGCTGCTTACGTGGCTAACGAGAACAAGGCTTTCCACAATGTGGTCTCCACCGGTGTCAACACCACCGGCTATGACCTGGGCCTGAAGTACGCCAATGGTCCGATCCTGGCTGGTCTGACCTACAACGCTGTTAGCCTCGGCAACGACGCTGGCACCAACATCTCCGACCTCCGCCTTGGCGGCATGTACGACTTCGGTATCGCCACTGTGCGTGCCGTGTTCGACCATGCCCGTGCCGACCACTTCGGTGGCAACGGTGTTAGCCAAAACGTCTGGGGCCTTGGTGGTACCTTCAACGTGACCCCGGCTGGCAAGATCCTGGCTCAGGCCTATTTCGCTCGTGACCTGAAGGTCAACGGCAGCAGCCAGAACAGCACTGGCGCCAAGCTGTTTGAAGTTGGCTACGAGTACAGCCTGTCCAAGCGCACCATGCTGAAGGCTGTGTACGCTCACCTGAACAACGACAACAACGCTTCCTACGACTTCGGCGTGAACGCTGTTGGTCTGAACGGCTCCGCCAACGGCGCTACCGCTGCTCAAGTGGCTGGCGCTACCGTTCAGGGCATCCAGCTGGGCCTGCGTCACTCCTTCTAATTCAGACTCGTCTGAATCGGAAATTGACGGGCACCTTCGGGTGCCCGTTTTTCATGGGGTTGTCGTTCGGTGTGGTGAAGGATGAGTCCAAAAGCAAATGGCCACCGAACGGTGGCCATTTGCTTTTGATGGTAGGGCGATACGTGTCAGCCGATCTTCACCAGATTGTCGCGATGGATCAGTTCTGGCTCTTCGGAGAAGCCGAGCAACTCCTCGATTTCGCTGGATGCGTGGCGGGCGATGCGGCGGGTGTCGTTGCTCGCATAATTGATCAGGCCGCGGGCGACTTCCTCGCCGCTTTCGCTACGGCAAGCGACGACAGAGCCACGGAAGAACTCGCCGTCTACGGCGATCACGCCGATCGGCAGCAGACTCTTGCCGTCTTTCAGGGCTTTTACGGCGCCAGCATCGAGGGTCAGGCTGCCAGCCAGTTGCAGGTGGTCGGCGAGCCACTGCTTGCGCGCGGCCAGTGGTGTGCTGGTGGCGTAGAGCAGGGTTCCGATGCTGTCGCCGGCGGCAACGCGTAGCAGCGCGTCGGTTTCGCGGCCGCTGGCGATGCAGGTGTGGGCGCCGCTGCGGGCTGCGCGCTGGGCGGCGCGCACCTTGGTGATCATGCCGCCTTTGCTGATGCCGGTGCCGGCGCCGCCGGCCATGGCTTCGAGGGCGGTGTTTTCGGCGCGGTCCTCGGAGATCAGCGTGGCGGCCGGATCCTTGCGCGGATCGGCGGTGTATAGGCCTTGCTGATCCGTGAGGATGATCAGCGCATCTGCGTCGATCAGGTTGGCGACCAGGGCGCCCAGCGTATCGTTGTCGCCGAATTTGATTTCGTCGGTGACGACGGTGTCGTTCTCGTTGATGATCGGCACGACGCCCAGTTCGAGTAGCGTGACGAGGGTCGAGCGGGCGTTGAGATAGCGCGTGCGGTCGGCCAGATCCTCGTGGGTCAGCAGGATCTGGGCGGTGTGCAGGCCGTTCTGCGAGAAGACGCTCTCATAGGCCTGGGCCAAGCCCATCTGGCCGACGGCGGCTGCCGCCTGCAGCTGGTGCATTTCCTGCGGGCGGCTGGTCCAGCCGAGGCGCTGCATGCCGGCTGCAATGGCGCCGGAGGAGACGAGGACGATTTCCTTGCCAGAGGCGGCGAGGCTGGCGATCTGCCGGGCCCAGTCGGCCAGAGCTTCGACAGCCAGTCCTTCGCCGTTGTTGGTGACGAGGGCGCTGCCAACCTTGACGACCAGTCGGCGGGCGTTACGAATTTCGGATCTCATCGTTGCCCTCTTCGTCTTCGTAGTCGGTTTCGTCGTCGTCGATGTGCTCGGCGTCGTCCGCCTCCTCTTCCTCGTCATCGATGCCGGCTGCGGCGCGCGCTGCGGCTGCAGCATCGGCGGCTGCCTGGGCGGCGGCCTTTTCTTCGTCGAGGATGTCCTGGATCGCGAAGACAACCTCTTGGCAGCCAGCTCGGCTGATCGCGGAAACTTCGAAGTGACGCTCCACCGGGCCGTAGGCTTCGAGGAAGGCGGCGATGCGCTCCTGGCGTTCGTCGTCGTCGGGGATCAGGTCGAGCTTGTTCAGGACCAGCCAGCGGCGCTTGCTGACCAGCTCCTCATCGTACTTGCGCAGCTCCTCGACGATCGCGTGAGCGTCGCGAACCGGGTCGGCCTCCGGGTCGAAGGGGGCGATGTCCACGATGTGCAGCAGGATGTGCGTGCGCTGGAGGTGGCGCAGAAACTGGTGGCCGAGGCCGGCGCCATCGGCGGCGCCTTCGATCAGGCCGGGAATGTCGGCGATGACGAAGCTGCGGTTCTCGGAGGTACGCACCACACCCAGATTGGGGGCGAGGGTCGTGAAGGGGTAGTCGGCAACCTTCGGCTTGGCGGACGATACCGCGCGGATGAAGGTGGATTTGCCAGCGTTGGGCATGCCGAGCAGGCCGACGTCGGCCAGCACCTTGAGCTCCAGGTTGAGGCTCTTGCGCTCACCTTCCTGGCCCATCGTCTTCTTGCGCGGGGCGCGGTTGGTGCTGGTCTTGAAGTGCAGGTTGCCTAGGCCGCCGCGACCGCCCTTGGCGATCATCACGCGTTTGCCGTCAAGGTCCAGGTCAGCGATGACTTCGCCGGTTTCCTGTAGCGTGATGATGGTGCCGACTGGCATGTGCAGCTCGATGTCGTCGCCGCCCTTGCCGTAGCAGTCGGCGCCGCGGCCGTTCTCGCCGCGTTCGGCGAGGAAGGTGCGCTTGTAGCGGTAATCGATCAGGGTGTTGAGGTTGCGGTCGGCGACGGCGTAAACGTCGCCGCCCTTGCCGCCGTCACCGCCATCCGGGCCGCCCATGGGAATGTATTTTTCGCGGCGAAAAGTGGCGGCGCCGTTTCCGCCGTCGCCGGCGATGACTTCAATACGGGCTTCGTCGAAAAACTTCATGGGAGCTTCCGGTTGGGGCGTTTGGTGATGCCCTGAAAGAAAAAAGCCCTATCCACAGATAGGGCTTTGAGCGTGCGCGAGCTGAAGTTATTCAGCTGCGGCGGGCACGATGTTCACGGTGCGACGCTTGGTGGCGCCCTTGACGGTGAACTGAACGGTGCCTTCGGTCAGCGCGAACAGGGTGTGATCCTTGCCGATGCCGACGTTTTCGCCCGGGTGGTATTCGGTGCCGCGCTGGCGAACGATGATGTTGCCGGCGAGAACGAATTGACCGCCGTAGCGCTTGACGCCAAGGCGTTTGCTTTCTGAGTCGCGGCCGTTACGTGAACTGCCGCCAGCCTTTTTGTGTGCCATGTCGGATTCTCCTTAAGCCGAGATCGCGTCGATGCGCAGCTCGGTGTAGTTCTGACGGTGACCCTGATGCTTCTGGTAGTGCTTGCGACGACGCATCTTGAAGATCTTGATCTTGTCGTGGCGACCGTGGGAAACCACGGTGGCCGTGACGGTGGCGCCAGCCACAACGGGGGTGCCGATCTTGACCGACTCGCCTTCGCCGACCATGAAGACTTGGTCGAGAGTGATTTGCGAGTCCACGTCAGCCGGTATCTGTTCTACTTTGAGTTTTTCGCCGACGACGACACGATACTGCTTGCCGCCGGTTTTTATGACCGCGTACATGGATGTACTCCGAGTAAAGAGTTTGCAGGAAACGCGCAAGTATATGTGAGGATGAGCGGGTCGTCAAACCGACCTTGCTTTCCCTTCAGGGAAGGCGCAACAGGATGCGGGCACCGGGTGGAACGTCAGTACGTTCCATGTAGCCGACCAGGTTGGGCGTATCAATCAGCCATTGGCGTGCTTCGGCGATCGAGTTGGCTTCCCGGGGAGGCAGGGCGCGACCCGTGAATACCAGGCGGGACCAGTAAGCGCGGATCTGCGCCGGATTCTTGCCGGTCAGCTTCAGATAGAAGTCGTCGCGCGAGGCTCCGTTGGGCAGGTCCATGAGCTTGACGGGGGTGCCGTCAGCCAACGTGGTGGTGGAGCCCAGGTAGAGGTTTTCGGCGCGCTCATGGCTGAGTTCCATGGCCGGGTTGCGCACGCTGGCAACCAGCACGAGTTCCGCGTGGCTGAAGGTCGGCGCAAGCAGCCCGGAAAAAAGCAGGAGGAGGGGTCTGGCCGAACGCATGGGGCTCAAAACACGAAGTCCACGGCAAGACTCAGGACGTGGGTCGGCCCATCCGGCCTCAGGTAGTCGGCGAGTTGGGTGGGGAGGAGGATTCCGAGCCCGCCGGGGCCGGGCTGGATGCGCTCGAACTGGGCTTTCACTGCGACATTGCGTCCGGCGTCCCAACGCAGGCCGGCGCCGATGCTGCGCTGGGCCTTGTTGCGTCCGGCGTTGAAGGCTGCCAGACCGTTATCGAGTACGGCGACCCCGGTGGCCGCAGTGCTGACCGGAGAGATTTCCCGCTGGCGGGCCAGGGTCAGGTAAGGCGTGAAGGCTCCCGTCCTGTAGCCGGCAGTGACATACCAGCCGAGTGCGGTGTCAATGTAACGGTCCACATTGCGGCGGGCGATTTCGGCTATCAGCAGCAGGCGGTCCTGGTCGTATTGCAGAGCGGCCGACATGAAGCTGGTCTTGCCGTCGGTGCCGGAGAGCTCTGGCACGATGGCGTCGTGGCCGGTCGCAATGAGGGCCTGCCTCAAGCTGAGGAAATAGGCGTCCGACCAGCGCAGGGACATGTCCGCCCGGGCGTAGCTGATCTGGGCCGTGAGGCCGCCGCGGCTGAAGGAGGCTTTCAGGCCCCGGATCTTGTCGAGATTGGCCGAGCCGCCACGGATGTTCATCGCGCTGCTCCCGGTATAGGCATGCAGTTCGATGTCAGTGTCGGCGAACTGCCGACGGTACAGCGCATCGGCACCGTCGATGTCGGAGAGTGGGTTCAGGCTGTAGACCTCGACGGGTGGCCGGATCCACGGATTCGCATAGTTGAGGTTCAGCGAATCGGAATACATGAAGAAGGGCAGCCGCGTGCGGCCGATCCGCAACAGTAGTTCCGGGGTCGCCTGGTAGCTCGCGAAGGCCCAGGTGATGCGAGGGTCGTAGCTGCCCGTGGGGCTCTTGCGGACCACGGATTGCACGGTCAGGTCGAGGCGATTGCCGAGTTGCAGGGACCCTTGTACGCCGAGCACGGAGTCGACGGACAGGTCGAAGGCGGCACCGGCACCGGAGTCGCTGACGCTGTTGGCGCGGAAAGCCCGGTCGGCGTTGTCAGTACGTGCAGCGCCCACGGTGCCGAAACCGGATACGCTCAGCGGGGATGGAGTGTCCGCTTGAGCCACCTGTGCAATCAGCGTTGCAAGCGACAGCAGCAGTGCATTCAGGCGCTTCATGTGCCACCTCTCTGGGCTTCAAGGCGCTGTCGGATCTTGTCGGCGGGCTCGGCGGCGGCAAACAGGTAGCCTTGGCCGTAGTCACAGCCAAGATCCCGGAGCATGTCGGCCTGGCTGGGGGTTTCGATGCACTCGGCGACGACGCTCATGCCCAGTTCGTGGGCCAGGCGGATGCTGCCCTCGACGATGGTGCGCAGGCGGGGAATGGTCTCGATTTCGCGGACGAAGGAGCCGTCCAGCTTGATCGTGTCGCAGGGAATCGAATGAAGATAGCTCAGGGAAGAATAGCCGGTGCCAAAGTCGTCGATGAGGATGCGCAGGCCCTTGGCCCGCAACTTGCCGAGTTGGTGCATGGCCAGTTCCTTGCGCGTGACCAGGGTGCCCTCGGTGATCTCCAGCTTGAGGGCGGCCGGCGGCAGGCCGTGGCCCTCGATGCATGCGACGATCTGGTCGGCCAGGTCAGCCTGGCTGAGCTGACGGGCCGAGAGGTTGACACTGATCGACAGCTTCTCGTCGGCCAGCCCCTGCTCGCGCCAGGCCTTCAGGCAGATGCAGCTCTGGTCGAGCATCTGCATGCCGAGTTCGTGGACCAGGCCGAGGGATTCGGCGACGGGGATGAAGACGTCCGGGCCAATGCGCCTGGCGCTGGCCTGAGGCCAGCGGACGAGGGCTTCAAAGCCTGTCGTGCGGCCGTCGCGCAGATCGACGATGGGCTGGAAGTGAGCGACCAGTTGGTGATTGCTCAGGGCTGCCCGTAGTTGGGACTCGATCTGCAGGTCGCGGAGGACCTGTTGATGCATGGCCGACTGGAAAACCGTGATGGAGGCTTCCGCGCTACTGCGGGAGCGGTGCATCGCATTGTCGGCATCGCGCATCAGGTCTTCCGCGCTGTGGAAGCCGCCGCTGCCGAGTACAACGCCGATGCGTGTCTTGGGGTAGAGCTGATGGCCGTTGAGTTCGGCGCTCTCGGCCAGTTGGGTCTGCAGGTTTTCCGAGAAGCGGATCGCCTCGCCGGCGTCCGGGATGTCGTTGAGCAGCACTGCGAACTGATCGCCGGCCACCCGCCCGACCACGTCGCCGGGACGGGCCAGTGTGCAGATCCGGGATGCAACGAGGCGCAGCAGGTCGTCGCCGGCCGAATACCCCAGACTGTCATTGACCACGTGGAAGCGCTCGATGTTGATGTGCAGGACTGCGAACAGGTTGCCGGTGGCCCGGTCCGCGTGGAGAAGGGTGTTCTGCAGGTGCTCGACGAAGAGCGCCCGGTTGGCGAGCCCCGTGAGTCCATCATGCAGGGCGTCGTGGATGAGTTGGTCTTCGGCCCGCTTGCGTAGATTGATGTCGCTGATCGAACCCGCCATGCGGATCGCCCGTCCGCTGGTTGGGTCGTAGACCGCCATGCCGCAGATGAGGATCCAGCGGTAGTCGCCATCTGCATGGCGGATGCGGTGCTCGGCCATCAGCTGAGCGGACTCCCGCTTCAGGTGGGCGATCACGCGCAGACGAAAGGGCTCCCGGTCGTCCGGATGGAGGTAATCGATGATCGAGCGCTTTTCCTCGGTGAAGGCGTTGAACGACAGACCGAGGATCTCGGCGAAGCGCGGGGCAAAGTAAGTCTGATCGTTGGCGATGTCCCAGTCCCACAGGCCGTCATTGGCGGCCCGCGTGGCCAGCGCGTAGCGTTCCTCGCTGAGGGCCAGTTGGCGGGCGGTGCTCTCCAGTTCCTGGATGCGCGACTGCAGTGCGGCGGCCATGCGGTTGAAGTGACGACATAGTTGCGCCAGTTCGTCGTTGCCCTGCTCTGGCAGGCGGTGGGACAGGCGTCCGGCTGCGATGGCCTGGCTGCCGCGCAGCAGACGCCCCAGGTTGCGGGTCAGCAGATAGCCGATGGCGCCGAGCAGCAGCAGGGTGAGTAGCACCTCGGCACTGGCGATGGCAATGCCCTGGTTGAGGATGCGCTGCTTGGCCAGCACCAGCGGAGCAATGGACACGCCGAACTGCACGAAGCCGACCTGGTTGTGCTCCAGCAGCACCGGGCGGTGCACGTGGATCAGTGTCTGTCCGACATAGTTGCCGAGGCTCTCGGCGCTGTCTTCATTGGGGGGCGGCAGCGCGTCCATCTCAGGCATTCCGGCGCGGACCCGCAGTTGTCCGGCGCTATCGACGATGCGGACATAGACCAAGCCTTCGTGGTTGTTGCCGAGCAGTTCGCCAAGGGCATCCTGAAGATCCTGGTAGCGCCCCTGGGGTACGTAGGCTGCAGTGACCACATTGAGGATGGCGGCGTTCTGGGTGACGAGGGTGCTCAGGCTGGCGGTTGTCGCCTCGTTGATCAGTCGTCCGCTGTTGGTCAACAGCAAGGTCAGCATGACCACTTGGACCACGGTACTGACCAGCAGCAGACGGACGCGGATCGAGAGCTTGCTCAGCATCGTGTCGGGCCTTGGAGGCTTGGGATGTGCGCTGCCGGTTGAGGTGCGACTGCAGCGGTGAATTTGTTCAGGATACCTGCAGCGCTATTCACTTGTACTCGGCTATTGTGCCCATTGCTTGACACGAGTGCATCCTCGGCTGCATGTCCGTTGCGGATAATTCCGCACGCATTGCTCTGGGCTGATTTGGGGAGCGCTGCACCTGCACCTTCTCCTCGTGGCCGGCTTGCGCCGCACCGCGGGAAGAAGGTGCCCGGAGAGGGCCGGGCGGCCGACCCGGGCAATTACCGTTACTTCTTCCAGGTATCCCTGAGGGTGACGGTGCGGTTGAAGATCGGCGCACCGTCGCGGGAGTCCATGCGATCGGCCACGAAATAGCCGTGGCGCTCGAACTGGAAGCGAGCTTCCGGTTTGGCGGCGCGCAGCGCCGGTTCGAGCTGGGCGGTGATGACTTTCAGGCTGCTCGGGTTGATGTCGTCGAGGAAGTTGCGTTCGAGGTCTTCCGCATCGCCTTCCCGACGGGCGCCTGGATAGGCATGGGCGAACAGGCGGTCGTAGAGGCGCACTTCAGCCGTATAGGCATGGGCCACCGACACCCAGTGCAGATTGCCCTTCACCTTATAGTTGTCGGCGCCCGGCGTGCCGGACTTGGAGTCGGGCATGTATTCGCACAGCACTGCGATCACGTTGCCGTCCGCATCCTTCTCGCAACCGGTGCATTTCACCACGAAGCCGTAGCGCAGGCGTGCCATGTTGCCCGGGTAGAGGCGGTGGTAGCCCTTGATCGGGGTTTCCATGAAGTCTTCGCGCTCGATCCACAGCTCGCGGCTAAACGGCATTTCACGCTTGCCGAGCTCCGGGTGCAGCGGGTGGTTTGGTGCGTGGCAGCGCTCGGTCTGCCCTTCCGGATAGTTGGTGATGATCAGCTTGAGCGGGTCGAGCACTGCGACGCGGCGTTCGGCGGCTTCGTTGAGGTGCTCGCGCATGCAGTCTTCGAGCACGCTCATGTCGATCCACGAGTCGGACTTGGAGACGCCGATGCGCTCGGCGAACATGCGGAAACCCTCTGGCGTGAAGCCGCGGCGGCGTGCGCCGACGAGGGTCGGCAGGCGCGGGTCGTCCCAGCCGGCGACGTGCTTCTCGTCAACCAGCTGGATCAGCTTGCGCTTGGAGAGCACCACGTAGGTCAGGTTGAGGCGCGCGAACTCAATCTGGCGCGGCACCGGGCGCGGGAAGAAGCCACCTTCGGCGAGGTTGTCCAGCAGCCAGTCGTAGAACGGGCGCTGGTCCTCGAACTCGAGGGTGCAGATGGAGTGGGTCACGTCCTCAAGCGCATCCTCGATCGGATGGGCGAAGGTGTACATCGGATAGACGCACCAGCGGTCGCCGGTGCGGTGGTGCGTAGCATGGCGGATGCGGTAGATGGCCGGGTCGCGCAGGTTGATGTTGGGCGAGGCCATGTCGATCTTGGCGCGCAGGATATGCGTGCCGTCGGGGAACTCGCCGGCCTTCATGCGCTGGAACAGCTCAAGGTTCTCGGTGACGCTGCGGTTGCGGTAGGGGCTGTCCTTGCCGGGCGCAGACAGCGTGCCGCGATAGGCGCGCATTTCCTCCGCGGACAGAGAGTCCACGTAGGCCTTGCCGACGGTGATCAGGTGCTCGGCCATCGCGTACATCTTGTCGAAGTAGTCCGACGCGAAATACAGGTGCTCGCCCCAGCTGAAGCCCAGCCACTGCACGGCCTCGATGATCGCGTCGACGTATTCCTGTTCTTCCTTGGTCGGGTTGGTGTCGTCGAAGCGCATGTGACAGGCGCCGCCGTAGGCTTCGGCGATGCCGAAGTTCAGGCAGATGCTCTTGGCGTGGCCATAGTGCAGGTAGCCGTTGGGCTCCGGCGGGAAGCGGGTCTCGACCCGTCCGTCCCATTTGCCGAGGCGGCGGTCCTCGTCGATGAGGCTGCGGATGAAATTGCTGGGTGTGGCGGCTTCGTCGGCCGGAGAAGTGGGTGCAGTCATCTGGTCTTACCTTGACGGGCGGGCTGTGTGCCGCCGGAATGCCGGGAGAAAAATGTTGCAATTGTAGCCGATGGGCGCCGGGCGGCGGACAGGCTGCCCGTTTGTGAATTTTGGCACGGGCCGCTGCCGAAGCGCCGGGAGTTGGCTGTCGGGTGCGTATTGTTAGGCATCAGGCGGGACGATGTTTGGGTAAAACGGTGGCCGTTGGCGGGGCGTTGGGCCCCGCAGCTGTCGCAGACCTTGTCACCGGTGAGCACCTCGATGCATCGAATCCCCGCCAAATCCTTCTTCCGGCCCGTCGTCCGGAGTTGCTTCCTGTGGCGTCCGGTCGCAGGCCGCAGGTCGAAGGCACTGACGCGCGGCGAGCCGGCGTTGGACCTCGCTATGCTGATGGCGCTACCTGGGGTGAACGGCAATCGGTCTGCGCCGATGTTGAAGCGTCTGCTGCCGCTGTTCGTCGGCGAGACCGAGCGTCATGTGCAGGGCCTGTGGGCGAGCCTGGCTGCCGGCGATGCGGAGGCCGTGCGTGCGCTGGTGCACAAGATGAAGTCCGGTTGCCATGCGATGGGCGCCTTGCGTCTGGCGGCCTGCGCCCGGCGTCTGGACGAACGTATCAAGGCTGGGCAAGTGCCGCGGCCGGAGGATGTGGAAAGTATTGCCGAAGCTTGGGAGGCCTGCTGGTTAGCGCTGCGCAACGAGGGGTTGGTCGACGAGGATGCACCCCGATGAACATGATCCGGAAGAGGGCCGGTAGGGACGATGACTGAAAGCGAACGCGCGCGCATCTTTGTGGTGGATGACGATCCGCTGACCCGCATGATGGCAACGGAAGCCCTGCGGGAAGGGGGCTTTACGGTGTCGGAGGCCGAGGATGGGGCGCAGGCGCTGGCCCTCTTCGATGAGGTCCAGCCCGATCTGGTACTGCTCGACGTGATGATGCCGGGCCTGAGCGGTTTCGACGTGTGCCGGCGTCTGCGCCAGTTGCCGGCGGGGCGCTTGGTGCCGGTGATCATGCTGACAGGCCTGGACGACAGCGAATCGATCGAGCGGGCCTTCGATGCCGGTGCGACCGATTTCATCTCCAAGCCGATCAACTGGACCCTGTTGCGTTTCCGCATCCGCTACGTGCTCCGCTCTGCCGAAGTGACGCAGGAATTGAGCCTCAGCCAGGAGAGCCTGTCGAATGCCCAGCGCATCGCCCGCCTGGGCAGCTGGGAGTGGGTGGTGAGAAGCGGGCGGGTCCGGCGTTCGGCTCAGTTCTACCGGCTGTTTGGCTGCGAAAGGGGCGACTTCGGCGATGACATGGAGGCGATCCTTGCACATGTTTATGGTCCCGACCGCGCCGCCATGCAACTCGCCCTGGCCGGCGCCCGGGATGGGATCGGCTACCAGCTGACTTACCGGGTCGTGTGGCCCGACGGCAGCGTACGCACGGTGCAGGAAACCGTCGAGCCGGTGCGTCGTGGCGATGGGCGCGGCACCGGGGGGCTGATCATGGAGGGTAGCGTGCAGGACATCACCGAGCAGGTCGATGCCCAGCGGCGCATCCGTCAGCTGGCTTACTTCGATCACCTCACCGGCCTGCCCAACCGGGAGTATTTCCGCGAGAGCCTGCTCGGCGCCACCGCCCGTGGTCTGCGCTACGGCAGCCGTTGCGCGGTAATGGTGGTGGATATCGACCGCTTTGCGCGCATCAACGACAGCCTGGGGCCGGACCGGGGCGACCAAGTGCTGCAGCTGATCGCCCATCGCCTGCGGGAGGACATGGGGGACCGCCAGCCGGCGGAGGCCGCGGGAGGAGGCTATTCGACCCGTTTCAGGGTAGCTCGCCTGGCCGCCGACGAATTCGGCGTGCTGGTGAACGACGTGGGCTCGGCGGCCGATCTGCTCGATACGGCTGAACGCCTGCTGGAGGTCGTGCGGGCGCCGATCCGCGTGCCGGGGCAGGAGATCACTTTGTCGGCGCGCATCGGCATGGCGGTGATGCCGGATCATGCAACGGATGCCGACGCCTTGCTGAAGGCGGCCGAGACGGCGCTCAACCATGCCAAGCGCAGCCGCGGCGACCCACTGGCGTTGTTCTCCGAAGACATGAAGGTCGCGGCTTTCCTGCGTTTCACGCTGGAAACCGACCTGCGCCGCGCCATCGGCGAGGACGAGATGCGCATGCGTTACCAGCCGATCGTCGACATCAGGCGGCGCGCGGTCGTCAAGGCCGAGGCACTGCTGCGCTGGCCCCACGCCAGCAGGGGGGCGGTACCGCCGCCGGAGTTCATCTCCCTGGCTGAAGAAACCGGGCTGATCGTACCGCTGACCCGCAGCGTGCTGGAGAAGGTATGCGCCGACCTGCTACGCCTGGAGCACCGGCTGGCACCTGATTTCCGCATCAGCATCAACCTGTCCGGCGTTAACTTCATGGATACCCAGCTGATCCCCACTGTGCGGGAGGTGCTGGCAATCACCGGCGTGGCGGCGTCCCGGCTGGAATTCGAGTTGACCGAGACCGTTCTGATGCGCGACCTCGACCATGCCACGGCCATTCTCGCCCAGTTGCGTGACATGGGCGTGCGCGTTGCGGTGGACGACTTCGGCACCGGTTATTCGTCGCTGGCCTATCTGCGCCGGCTGGCGGTGGATGCGCTGAAGATCGACCGTTCCTTCGTCAGCGAACTGGAGGACGGGCAGGGCGTGGCGATCGTCGAGGCGGTGATCGGCCTGGCCCACAGCCTGGGGCTGGAGGTGGTGGCCGAGGGCGTGGAGACGGTAGCCCAGCTGGATGCCCTGTGCCGTCGGGGGTGCCACCTGATCCAGGGCTATCTGTTTGCAATGCCAATGAGTAGTGAGGCGCTGGCGGACATGCTTGGCAGCCCCTTCTTCATTCCCGAGGAAGTGCTGCAACTTCTGCCGCCGCCGGAGGAGGCCTGAGGCGCTGCGGGCTATTTGCGTTCTGGACGGATGGCGATCGCCAGCCGGATGCCCTCCGAGGCTTCCAGCTCGCGTAGTTGGCGGATCAGATTCTCGTCGAGCACGAAATCTGCGGCCAGCAGCATTACGCCGTCGCGGGTCACCAGGTCGCGGGCTAGCACCATGCCGGGCTTGAGGGACGAAGGAGAGTGCTCGTTGCCAATGGCCGCTGCGGCGTCGGCTGCGCCCAGCTCGGCGATCAGCGCATCCACCACCTGCGGGCAATAACGCTTGCCGCGGTTCTGCTGGATGAAGGTGACGGCCTCTTCGGCCTTCAGCTTGCGCGCCGACAGGGCGCCGATCTGCAGGCCGTCGAAGTCGTTGGCCACCGCCAGTACCCGTGCTCCGTAGGGAATCGCCAGGCCGGACAGGCGGTCGGGGTAACCTTGGCCGTCCCAGCGTTCGTGGTGGCCGCGGATGAAGGTGCCGGCGCGGCGCAGGTTTTCCAGGCCCATCAAGGCCGCCTGGCCGGTTACCGGATGCTTGCGCAGCACGCCGAGTTCGTCGCCGCTCATGTGCGACACCGGCTTGGCGAGCAGTTCGTCAGGCAGTCCGATCTTGCCGATGTCGTGCAGCAGGCCGGCGACCATCACGTCCTGGGCTTCGGCAGGGGCGAAACCCAGCCGGTTGGCGAGCTTGCGGCCTAGATCGGCAACCCTGCGGGAGTGGCCCGAGATCAGGCCTTCGCGTAGTTCGATGAGGTTGGAGAACACCCGGATCGACGTCAGGAAGTTCTGCTTGAGCTTCTCGTGGGCGGTCTTCAGCTCGGCGGTGCGGACCTCGACCTTCTGTTCGAGGCTGGCGTTGAGGTTCTTCAGTTCTTCGTTCTGGGCGCGCGTCAGCGCTTCGAGGCGGGCCTTCTCCCGCTCCAGCGCCTTGCGTTCGAGAGCCTCCCGTACCGTCAGGATCACGTCCTGGTCGTTCCACGGCTTGGCAATGTAGCGGGCGATCTGGCCCGCGTTGATCGCGGCGATGGTCGATTCCATGTCGGCGTAGCCAGTGAGCAGCAGGCGCACCGTATCGGGGTACCGCTTGCGCGCCTCGGCGAGAAAGGTGGCGCCGTCCATCTCGGGCATGCGCATGTCGGAGATGATCAGGTCCACACGCTCCTTGGCCAGCATTTCAAGGCCCTCGGCGCCGCCGCCGGCCACCAGCACGGTGTAGCCGTGAGGGCGGAACAGGCGGCGCAGCGCTGACAGGATGTTGGCTTCGTCATCCACGCAGAGAATTGTGAAACTGGTGTTGTCGCTTGTCGGGGTTAGGGTCATTGGGGCGTTCCGGCGGAGGCCTTGCGATGGATGGGCAACGTGATGCGGAAAGTGGTGCCGGTGCCGGGCGTGCTGCTGACGGCGATCTGGCCTTGGTGCTTCTGGATGATGCCGTAGGACAGGGACAAGCCGAGCCCGGTACCCTTGCCGACCGGCTTGGTGGTGAAGAAGGGATCGAAGATCCGGTCGCGCACGTCCGGCGGCATGCCCTTGCCGTTGTCGGCCACCTCGATCCATGCGTCCTCGCCTGCTGTGCCGGTGCGCACGGTGATGGTGCCGCGGCGGCCGTCGGGCATCGCCTGGGCCGCATTCACGAAGAGGTTCATGAAGACTTGGTTGAGCTGAGGCAGCAGGCATTCGACGAGGGGCAGGGTGCCATATTCGCGTACCACGTCGGCCTTGTACTTGATCTCGTTGCTGGCGATGTTGAGGGTACTGTCGAGTCCGTGGTGCAGGTCGGCGGCCTGCCATTCCTGGCTGGTGTCGGTGCGGGAGAAGTCGCGCAGATCGTGGACGATCTTGCTGACCCGTTCGGTGCCCTCCTGCGATTCGCTGATCAATTGGCTGATGTCGTCGCGCAGGAAGTCGAAATCCGCGGCTTTCCTGGCTGCCTGGATGCGCTGGCGTTCGGCGGCCGGCAATGCCGCCTCGCAGGACTCGTAGACATCGATTACCTCCAGCATCTGCGCCATGTAGCCCTTGAGGCTACGGAGGTTGGAGTTGACGTAGCCGATCGGGTTGTTGATTTCGTGGGCGACGCCGGCGGCGAGTTGGCCGATGGACGCCAGCTTTTCGGACTGGACCAGTTGCTGTTGGGTTTCCTGCAGGCGGCAGTTGAGTTCGGTGAGTTCGGCGTAGCGTTTTAGGAGTTCCGTTTCGGCCGTTTCCCGTCGCTCGATGTCCTGCTCCAGGGAGGATTTGGCCTGCTGGAGCTCGGCCGTGCGTTCGGTGACCTTTGCCTCCAGGTCGGCCTGCATGGCGCGCAGTTCCATTTCGGCGTTTTTGCGCTCGGTGATGTCCTGCAGGGTTTCGATGGCGCCGATGATCTTGCCGGCGGCATTGCGCAGTGGTGCGGCGCTGAAGTACAGCCAGCGCCCGTGTGCGCCCATGCGGGGAAAGAAGTCCTCGGCCTCGTAGGCGCCGTCGATCACCGGCGAGCGACGCAGCTTCTTGCTGCCGTACAGATTCAGCAGGCCGTCGATTTCACCGCTCATGATCAGGTCGGCCATGATCGGCCGCTCGCTCGGGTAGAAGGCGGCCCATTGGCGGGTGGTGCCGACCATCTCACCGGCGGGGATGCCGATGACCTGCTCGCAGGCGCGGTTCCAGTGGGTGACCGTATGGCGGGCATCGATGACCAGCGTCGGTACCGGATCGCTGTCGATGATCTGGGTAAGTAGTTGCTGGGCCTGGAGCTGGGCGGCTTCGGCCTGCTTGCGGATGGTGATGTCGATGAAGCAGCCGATCACTGTGCGCTCGCCGAGGATCTCCCGGTGGGAGATCGACAGCTCGATCCAGCGCAGTTCGCCGGTCTGCGTCACGATGGCCGTCTCGCAGCGGGAGGTTGGTGCCCGTGCGTGCGCGAGATGCGCCCCGGTCCGCTCGCGAATGCGCTGCTGTACGCCGGGCTGGAATAACGCCCAGTAGTCGAGCGCCATCAGTTCGGCCGGTGAGTAGCCGGTGAGGCGCGACATGGTGCGATTGGCGAACAGGATCTTGCCGCCCCGGTGCAGCATGATGCCTGCACTGAGGGATTCCGCGAGGGGAAACAGGTCGGCGGGCAGCGGATAGGTGTCATTGTCCCGCATGGCTTAGCCCAGCATCAGCCGATAGCTGTCGAAGCGGCTCTGCGTCTCGGCGAGGACAGCCAGCAGGGTATTCCAGTCCAGGCCGAGCTTGACCACAGCGTCTTCCTGCAGGCGGGCGACCTGGCTGTCTTCCGCGTCATCCAAGTCGAGAGCCTGGGCGATGGCGTCGGCGTAATGGACGATGGCGGTCAACCCGTCCGCCTTGCCCCGCTCCGGTTGATGGTGCCAGGCGAGGGCGTCCGCGATTTCCGCCGGAAAATGCCAGTGTTCGGCGAGGCTGGCGCCGACTGCCGTGTGGTCGAAGCCGAAGTGTTCCAGTTCCATCTCCTGCAGCCTGCGGTCCTGCTCGCGGGCTGCGGCCAGCGTGGTCGCGTAGCGGGCTGGATAGAGGACCACCAGTGCAAGGCGTCCGATGTCGTGCAGCAGGCCGGCGATGAAAAGGGCTTCGGACGGACGGCCCAGGCGCTTGCCGATGGCCTGCGCAGCCGCTGCGGTGCCCAGCACATGGCGCCAGAAGCGTTCCTGGTTGAAGCCCGTGCAGGGGCCGCCCGGCAGGCTGGCCATCACTGCGGCGGCCAGCACCAGCGAGCGTACCGCCGAGAAGCCGAGCACGACGATGGCGTCATGGATGGAGGCGACCCGCGACTGAAGGCCGTAGAACGGCGAGTTTGCGACGCGCAGAACGCGGGCCGTGATGGCTTGATCCTGCGCGATGCGGCGGGCCAGATCTGCCAGATCGGCCGACGAGGCGTCGCTTTCGGCGAGCGTGTGCAGCAGTTCGAGCGCCACCGTCGGCATGGCCGGCAGGCTGCGGATGCGTCCAGCCACGTCGGCGAGGGTCGGTGTGTCGGTCATCGCACTTGCTCCTGGCGGAAGGCCAGCACGGCCTGCAGCAAGGCCTGGGCGGCCGGGTCGTTGTCGGTGTGGCGAAACAGGTACAGGATCCGTTCTCGGACCTTTTCGCGGCGGCGCGCCAGTTCCGCCGGATCGGGGGGTGCCGTGACGTTGAGCGCGGCAATATTGCGGCGGTGCAGGCTGGCGAGGTGTGCCTCGGTAAGCCTCAGGCCGGCCGGCAGCAGCACCGTGCCGCGGGCGTCGGCGACGGCTTCGGCCAGTACTGCGCCGGGCTGGATTGCGTCGAGGGGCAGGCGTTGGATATCGCTCATGGGTCAGGCTGGGTGTTGGCAGGTGAAGCACAGTAGGGTACCGCGATGGCGGCCGTTGCCGCCAAGGGGGTGGGCCTCGATGTGGAACTGCACGCCGCCGACCAGGCTGTTGCAGTCGCCCCCGCCACTGCTGGCGAGCGCGGCGAGCGGTGGGGGCAGGACTTCGTCGGCGTTCAGGCCCATCAGCGGTGCCTGCCCGGTGAACAGGCTTTCGGCGGCCTGGTTGGCAAAGGCGATCATCCCGTCCGGGGCGATGCCCAGCAGCGGCAGTGGCATCACCGCGAGGGCTTCCTGGGCCAGCGTCAGCGCGGCTTCGTCCACGCCGAGGCGGTGCTGCTGGTCGGCCAGCAGGCCTTCAAGGCGGGCGTTGATGCGTGCCAACTCCTGGTTGGCGTGCTGCAGTTCGCTGGCGAGACGCTGGTTCTCGTCGGTCAGGGCCTTGCGCCGGAAGGCTTCCTCGATGTTGGCGCGCAGCATCGCGTCGTCCCACGGCTTGGTGAGGAACTTGTAGATCGCGCCTTCGTTAATCGCGTCGGTGACCGATTGCAGGTCGGTGTAGCCCGACAGCACCAGGCGCACGCTGTCCGGGCACATGTCCTTGGCCTTGCGCAGGAATTCCACGCCAGTCATGCCGGGCATGCGCTGGTCGGAGACGATCACATCCACCCGGTTGGCGGCGAGCACTTCGAGTCCTTGCTTGCCGTCGTTCGCGGTGAGGATCGTGTAGCCGTCACGGCGCAGCAGGCGGCGCAGGGCCGAGAGGATGTTGTCCTCGTCATCCACCAGCAGCAGCGTCCGCTCGGTGGC
This sequence comes from Pseudomonadota bacterium, assembly GCA_018241685.1. GTDB lineage: Bacteria > Pseudomonadota > Gammaproteobacteria > Burkholderiales > Rhodocyclaceae > Zoogloea. Next base: position 237,696 of record JAFEDJ010000013.1, on the reverse strand, counting down.
GGGGCCGCGCAGCAGCGCCGCATCGAGCCGGTAGCCGCTGGCCAGCAGGGCCGTGAGGCCTTCCGCCGCCAGCGGGGCCGCGGCCAGGGGGCCTTGCAGCGTGTCGGCGCCGGCCGCCGTCATCACTGCTGCAGCCTGGGCACTGGCAATATCCATCGCACACACTTGGCGCCCCATGCGATGGGCGCGGGTGAGCAGGGCGCGCACGATGGCCACGCCTTCCGGTGCGGCCGCCACGTTCTCGACGAGACGGGCCGGTACCTCGATGCTGTCGATCGGTAGCTGGGCGGTCCACGCTACCCGGGTGCTGGCCGGGCTGGTGGCGCAGAGCGCAAAGCGGATGCCGAGTCGGTGCAGTTGTGCCAGCGCACCGAGCATGTCGTCCGGTACTTCGTCGCGGGGTGTGATGATGCTGATTTCCAGGCTGTGGGGCTCCAGTCGCGTCTCCCGCAGGATGGCGCCAAGGGTGTGGGCAAAGCCCTGTTCGCACAAGGTATCGAGGCGGGCGCCAACCGTCAGGCCCAGTGGCCGGCCGGCGCTGCCCTGCCAGAGCGCAACCTGCAGGCAGGCCATGCGCAATGCATCGAGCTCGGCCGGGGTGCCGGCGACAAGCAACTCCGGGGCCGGGTGCTGCGGGCCTTGCCGCAGAGCCTGCACGCCGGTCAGCTCACCGCGATGGCAATCGAAGCGCGCCTGATAGAGCAAGGGAGTGGATGCCGCGGGCGGGCTGTCGGGGATGTTCATCGTGTCTCCATGTATGCAGCGGTCTTTCGGCATCGCCGAGCCGCCGCCTGTCTGCGCCTTGCCGCAGCAGCTTCCTGCGGGGCGCACATTTGTGTGGATATGACCGCTATCGGCGGCATCACGCCGGTTCTTGAGGCATTTGCCGGCGGCGTCGGCGTCGCCGGGGTAAAATCCGCAGCCATGTCCGATCATGCCCAACACTTTCCGACCCTGGCACTCGTCGCCATCGGCATCGGTGCGGCCCTCGGCGCCAACCTGCTCGGTGGCTACTTGGTGGGCGTGGCGATAGCTTTTTTTCGCCCTTCGGCCGGAGATTCCGCCGGAGGCGCGGCTGTTCGTCATTACCGGCTTTCTCGGTGGCCTGACCACCTTTTCGTCCGTCTCGGCGGAGGTCGTGCCGCTGATCAACACCGGCCGCTATGGGTGGGTGTTCGGTGCTGCCCCATTGCATCTGGGCGGCTCCCTGAGCATGACCGTGCATAGCTGGCGTAGCTGAGAGTTCGAACCCGTCGCCTGCGGTTCGCTGCCGATTGGCGCGCGGGCCTCCATCAATCGTTTTTCGCTGTATTCCCACATGGCATCACCGCAACCCCGGCCCGACCGCAACGATCCTTATTCCCTGCTCGAAGAATGCCTGTCGGCCGACCGGCCCGGCCTGCGCCGCGATCTGCGCCGTCTGCCCAAGCGCCCGCGCAGCCTCGACGAGTTGCCGGAGGCGCTGCGCCTGCGCATCGCCGGTTCGGCGGCCAAGCGCATTGCCCGTGCCAACGCGCTGCCCAAGCCGGACTTTCCGCCCGATCTGCCGGTCAATCAGCGCAAGGACGAGATCGCCGCGGCGATCCGCGAGCACCAGGTGGTCATCGTCTGTGGCGAGACCGGCTCCGGCAAGACCACCCAGCTGCCCAAGATTTGTCTGGAGCTCGGCCGTGGTGTGTCGGGCCTGATCGGCCACACCCAGCCGCGACGGATCGCCGCCCGCGCCACCGCCAGCCGCATCGCGCAAGAGCTGAAGAGCGAGCTGGGCAGCACCGTCGGCTACAAGATCCGCTTCACCGACCGCATCGGCCCGCAGAGCTACATCAAGCTGATGACGGACGGCATCCTGCTTGCTGAAACCCAGGGTGACCCGCTGCTCTCGGCCTATGACACCTTGATCATAGACGAGGCCCATGAGCGCAGCCTGAATATCGACTTCCTGCTCGGCTACCTGCGCCAGCTGCTGACCAAGCGGCCGGACCTGAAGCTGATCGTCACGTCGGCGACGCTGGACGCGGAGCGCTTCGCCCGCCATTTCGGCAGCGAGGACAAACCGGCGCCGGTCATCGAAGTGTCCGGCCGCCTGTTCCCCATCGAGATGCGCTACCGGCCGGTAGAGCGCGACGAGCCCAAGCCGGCGCGGCCGGGCGAAGCGCCACCGCGCCAGGACAACCGCGGCCCGGACCGCGACCTCTACGACGCGCTGGTGGACGCCGTCGACGAAGCCCACCGCAGCGGCCCCGGCGACGTGCTGGTCTTCCTGCCCGGCGAGCGGGAGATCCGCGAAGCTGCCGAAGCGCTGCGCAAGGCCCATCACGCCGCCGGCACCGAGATCCTGCCCTTGTTCGCGCGCCAGTCGGCGCAGGAGCAGGCACGGGTTTTTGCGCCGTCGAAGGGGCGTCGCGTCGTGCTGGCCACCAACGTGGCGGAAACCTCGCTGACCGTGCCGGGCATTCGCTACGTCGTGGATACCGGCCTGGCGCGGGTCAAGCGCTACAGCCATCGCAACAAGGTCGAGCAGCTGCAGATTGAGAAGGTCGCCCAGTCCGCCGCCCGTCAGCGGGCTGGCCGTTGCGGCCGCGTCAGCGACGGCATCTGCTTCCGCCTCTACGACGAGGACGACTTCAACAAGCGTCCGGCCCACACCGATCCGGAAATCCTGCGCTCGTCCCTGGCCGGGGTGATCCTGCGCATGAAGTCCCTGAAGCTCGGCGAAGTGGCCGAGTTTCCGTTCATCGACGCGCCGCTGCCGCGCATGGTTGCGGACGGCTACCAGCTGCTGGCCGAGCTGGGCGCGGTGGAGGAGGTCGAGGGCGCGGCGACGATGAACCTCACGCCGATCGGGCGCGAGCTGGCCAAGCTGCCCCTCGACCCGAAGATCGGCCGCATGATCCTGGCCGCCCGCGACCGGGCCAGCCTTTCCGAAGTGCTGGTGATCGCCGCCGCCTTGTCGACGCAGGACGTGCGCGAGCGTCCGCCCGAGCGGCAGGCCGCCGCCGACCAGGCCCACGCCCGCTTCCGCGGCCCGGAGGAAAGCCAGAAGTCCGAGTTCCTGTGGTACTGGAACCTGTGGAAGGCCTGGGACGAAGTCCAGCGCCACGAGAGCTCCAGCAAGCAGAAGGCCTGGTGCAAGCAGAACTTCCTGTCCTGGCTGCGCCTGCGCGAATGGCGCGACGTGTTCACCCAGCTGCATACCCTGTGCACCGAGCACAGCTGGAAGGAGAACAAGGAGCCGGCCAGCTACGAGGCGATCCACAAGGCCTTGCTCACCGGCTTGATGGGCCACGTGGGCTGCAAGATCGAGGATGCCTCCGGCCCCGCTGCCGGCAGCTACCTGGGCGCCCGCGGCATCAAATTCTGGCCGCATCCGGGCTCCGCCATCGCCAAGAAGGCCGGCAAGTGGATCGTGTGCGCCGAACTGGTGGATACGTCACGCCTGTTCGGCCGCTGCCTGGCGCGCATCGAGCCGGAATGGCTGGAGGAAGTCGGCGGGCATCTGCTCAAGCGCAATATCTCGGAACCCCACTGGTCGAAGGCCAGCGGCGCGGTGCGCGCCTGGGAGCGCGGCACCCTGTACGGGCTGACCGTCTATCCGCGCCGCGGCGTGAGCTACCGGGAGATCGACCCGGCCTTGTGCCGCGAGCTGTTCATCCGCGAAGGGCTGGTGCAGGGCGAGATCGCCGAGGGGCCGGCCCGTGGCATGGCCTTCCTGGCCCACAACCGGCGCCTGGTGGCGGAGATCGAGCGCTTGGAGCACAAGTCCCGCCGCCCCGACGTGCTGGTGGACGAAGAGCTGATCTACGCTTTCTACGATGCCAAGCTGCCGCCGGAAGTGCTCGACATGGCCAGCTTCGAGGCCTGGCGCAAGGCCGCCGAGAAGAAGGCGCCCAAGCTGCTGCAGCTGTCCCGCGACCAGCTGATGCGCCACGACGCCGAAGGCATCACCACCGACCGCTTCCCGTCGAGCCTGGAAGTGCTCGGCCAGAAGCTCAAGCTTGCCTACCTGCACGAGCCGGGCGAGGCCGACGACGGGGTAACGCTGACGGTGCCGCTGGCGATGCTCAACCAGATCCCCGCCAACCGCTGCGAATGGCTGGTGCCGGGCCTGCTCGAAGAGAAGGTGAATGCGCTGCTGCGCACCGTGCCGCAGAAGCACCGCCACCGCCTGCAGCCGATGGCCGACAGCGCGGCGGCCTTCATGGAGCGTTACGACGCCAGCGAGTTCGACACGGACGAGCCGCTGATCAAGATGCTGCAGCGCTTCGTCGAGGAGCGGGTGTCCCTCAAGCTGCCGATGGAGAGCTTCCGCCCGGAGAACCTCAATCCCCACTGCTTCATGAACTTCCGCGTGCAGGACGAGCACGGCCGCATCCTCGGCCAGTCCCGCAACCTGGCCGAGCTACGCGCCAAGTTCCGCGACCAGGTGGCGGCGCGCTTCCAGAGCGCGCGCATCGTGCCGGCGGCGCCGGACGCGCCGCAGCAGAAGAAGGCTGTTCCGCCCGCTGGCGGCAAGGCCGCAGTGGCATCTACCGCGGCGCTGGCCACCGTTGCCGAAAAGACCTTGTCCGGCTTTACCGGCTGGACTTTCGGCGCGTTGCCGGAATTGCTCGAAGTGAAGGTCGCTGGCCGCGAGATCGTCGGTTTTCCCGCCCTGCACGACGACGGCAACAGCGTGTCCCTGCGTCCCTACGACACCCCGGAGGAGGCGGCCAAGATCCATCGCGGCGGCCTCGCGCGGCTGTTCGCGCTCGAGCTGTCGGCCCAGGTGAAGGCCATCGAGAAGCTGCCGGGCATCCGTGAGCTGGCCCTGCAGTTCATCAACTACGGCACCGAGGCGGAGCTGAAAGCCCAGCTGGTGACCGCGACGCTGGAGCGCTGCTGCCTGCTCGAACCCCTGCCGGCGGACGCTGACAGCTTTGCCAAGCGCTGCCAGGAAGCCAAGCCGCGCATCACGCTGGTGGCCCAGGAGCTGATGCGCCTGACCGGCCAGCTGATCGTCGAACACGCCACGCTGACCAAGCGCCTCGCCGGCCTGAAGACCTTCCCGGACGTGGTCGCCGACATCAATGCCCAGGTCGCCAAGCTGATGCCGAAGAACTTCCTGGTGGCCTTGCCCTACGAGCGCATCGCGCAGATTCCGCGCTACCTGAAGGGGGCCACCGTGCGCATCGACAAGCTGCGCAGCAACGCGCCTCGTGACGGCCAGCTGATGGCCGACTGGAGGAGTCTGGCCCAGCCCTTCGAGCGGGAGTGGCTGGCCAAGGCCAAGGCGGGCGTCACCGACCCACAGCTGGAGGAGTTCCGCTGGTTGCTGGAGGAGTTGCGCGTCGGTCTGTTCGCGCAGGAACTGAAGACGCCGATGCCGGTATCGGTGAAGCGCCTGCAGAAGATCTGGGACAGTCGGCCGCGCTGAGGGGCCGTGCCGGCTGCGCTGTCTTGAAGGCGGCTGGACATTCCCCATATGCAGGTTTTGCCAAACCAACAAACCATTGCCAGGAAGCCCCATGACCGATTTCTCCATCGACATCACCGAAGCCGATTTCGAAACCGCCGTCCTCGCCCGCTCTCGCGAGGTGCCGGTGCTGGTGGACTTCTGGGCGCCGTGGTGCGGCCCGTGCCGCACCCTCAAGCCCTTGCTCGAAAAGCTGGCCGGCGAATACGGTGGCCGCTTCGTGCTGGCCAAGCTCAATTCCGACGAGGCACCCTCCGTGTCGGCGCGCTACGCGGTGCGCAGCATTCCGGCGGTGAAGCTGTTCGTCGACGGCGAGATGGTGGATGAATTCATGGGTGCCTTGCCGGAAGGGCAGGTGAGGGCCTTCCTGGACGGTCATCTGCCGGACGAGGCGGAGAAACTGCGTCGTGCCGCGGGTGGGCTGACAGATCCATGCGAGCGGGCCGAACTGTTGAGGCGTGCGGTGGCGTTGTCGGATGGCCGCCAGGCCATCGTTTTCGATCTGGTGCAGGCGCTGATAGACGCCGGTCTGCCCGAGGAGGCGCTGGCCGCCCTGGAAGCAGTCGAGCCGCGGGGGCGGGACGAGCAATGGCTCAAGCTCAAGGCCCGGCTGGATCTGGCGCAAGGCGTCGGCGCCACCAGCGAGGCCGAACTGCGGGCACGCATCGCCGCCGACGCGAAGGACTTCGAAGCCCGCTTCGTGCTGGCCACCGTGCTGGCCCAGCAGGAAGCCTGGCCGGCGGCCTTCGAACAATTGCTGGAGATCGTGCTGCGCGACCGGGGCGAGGCCCGCAGCCAGGCACGTGGCCGCCTGGTGGAGTGGTTCCCGCTGTGCCCGGATCTCAAGGCGGTGATGAATGCCCGCCGGCAGCTGTCGATGTACCTGAACTGAGGCCCCCGACGCTCAATGGCACGAGGGCGACCCTGCTAAAGGCCGCCCTCGCTGATGCCTTCTTTTCTTTTATTGCTCGCCGCCGCGCTTGCCGGCGTGTTCGCGGGCGAGGCGTTGCTGCACTTCGGCCGGGGCCGCTTCGTAGTGGCTGAAGGCCACGCTGCAGCTGCCGTCGCCGCCGCTGATCGACTTGAGGCGGGATTCGAAGCCCTCCATCTCGGCCATTGGTACCACGCTGGTGATCTCGGTCCAGCCCGGCTGCGGGCTGTCGGTGCCGGTGACGCGGCCGCGGCGGCCGGACAGCTCGGCGCTGATGCCGCCGAAGTGCTCATCGGCAACCCGCACGGTGAGCGTCACCAGCGGCTCCAGCACCACCGGGCGGGCGCCCTGCACGGCTTCCTGCACCGCGTGGCGGGCGGCGGTGACGAAGGAGACTTCGTTGGAGTCCACCGTGTGGTGCTTGCCGTCGAAGACCACCACGCGGATGTCCTGCAGCGGAAAGCCGCTCAACACGCCCTCGATGATGGCCTGGCGGACGCCTTTCTCCACTGCCGGCATGAAGTTGCCGGGAATGGTGCCGCCCTTCACCTCGTCGGCGAACTGCACCCCGGCGCCACGCTCCAGCGCCTCCACGCGCAGAGCGACTTCACCGAACTGGCCGGCGCCACCACTCTGTTTCTTGTGGCGGTAGCGGGCTTCCGCCGTGCCGGCGACGGTTTCCCGGTAGGGGATGGCCGGTGGCTTGGTGGTGAGGTTGAGGTTCCAGCGTGCCTTGAGGGTTTCCAGCAGCGACTTGAGATGCACTTCGCCGAGGCCGCGGATCACCGTTTCCTTGGCCTGCAGGTCATGCTCGACGGTCAGGCAGGGGTCTTCGTCGAGGAGGCGGTGCAAGGCTTCGGACAGCTTCTGCTCGTCGCCGTGCTTTTCGGCGGCCAGGGCCAGGCCGAATACCGGTTGCGGGTAGGCCGGCGGGGCGAGGTGGTAGTGGTCCTCGTCGTGGGCGTCGTGGAGTACCGCGTCCCGGTGGATCTCGTCGATGCGTGCCACTGCGCAGATGTCGCCGGGAATGCCCGCCTCGATCTCGACCTGGTTCTTGCCCTGTACGCGCAGCAGGTGGCCGACTTTGAAGGGCTTGCGGGCGTCGCCGATGAAGAGCTGGGTGTTCGGCGTGACGGTGCCTTGATGGATGCGGAACAGGCCGAGCTTGCCGCGGAAGGGGTCGTTGCTGACCTGGAAGACATGGGCGATGACGTGTTTGCCCGCGTCGGTGCTCACGGATACCGGCGCGGCGGCCGGCCCCTCGCCCTTGAGGAAGCGCGGCGGGTTGCCTTCTGTGGGGTCGGGCAGCAGGCGGCCCATGATGTCGAGCAGTTCCTTCACGCCAGCGCCGCTGCGCGCTGATGTGAAGCACACCGGGATCAGGTGACCTTCGCGCAAGGCCTGCTCGAACGGGTCGTGGAGCTGTTCGGGTTGCAGGGACTCACCTTGTTCCAGGTACAGGGCCATCAGCTCTTCATCCACCTCGACGACCTGGTCGACGATGCGGTCGTGGGCTTCGCGAACGCTGGAGAAGGCGGTAGCCGCGGCGTAGTCCGGCGCGAAGAAGCAGTCGATGACCGCCTCGCCGCCGGGTGCCGGCAGGTTGATCGGCAGGCATTCCTTGCCGAAGCTGGCGCCGATGCGTTCCAGCAGCGCACCGAAGTCTACGCCCGGTGCGTCGACGCGATTGACGACGATCATCCGGCACTGGCCGGCGGCGGCTTCCATGACCTTGCGGGTCACTGTCTCGACGCCGGCGGCGGCGTTGATCACGACGACGGCGGTTTCCACCGCCGGCAGGGTGGCCAGCGCACGGCCGAGGAAGTCCGGCAGGCCCGGTGTGTCGATGGCGTTGATCCAGTGTTCGGCCCATTCGAGGTGGGCAACGGTGCTGTTGAGGGAATGGCCGAGGGCCTTTTCCTGGGGGTCGTAGTCGCTGACGGTATCGCCCCGCTCGACCGTTCCGGGGCTGCCGATGGCGCCGGCGGTGGCCAGCAGCTTCTCGAGCAGGGTGGTCTTTCCGCTCCCGGACTGGCCGAGCAGGCTTAGGTTACGGATATCGCGTACCGAGGTCGGTGTCATGAGGCGCTCCCTTGTTGTCTGTCCGAAAGCTTGAATGCCTGATTGGGTATCAGTATCTGCTTCTGCAAGGGGCACCACAACGACTCCGGTCAACAAAGTCCGGCGTACTCACCACTCGAATCCGCGGCGCACGTCGGCCGGCCGGATGCCGTCGAGGCCCGGCAGCAGGTGCTGCAGCGCGTGATCCTCGGTGCGGTAGCTCGCGTGTTCGGCGAGGAGGCTGCGCAGCCCGGTGCGCTCCATCACCTCGAGAACCTGCTGTTTCAGGCCACAGCAGGCCAGCGTACGGCCGGCTTCGGCCAGTTGGCGGTGGACCCGGCGCAGGGCCTCGACGCCGCTGGCGTCCATGTCGTTGATGCCGCCGCAGGACAGCAACAGCACCTTGAGGCCCGGATGGTCGCGTTCGACGGCCAGCACCGCGTCCTCGAAGGTCGCGGCATTGACGAAATGCAGCGGACCGTCGAAGCGCAGGATGCTCAGCTGGGGATGGGCCGGTGGCAGGCCGAAGCGCGCCGCGTCGCGCCAGGTGCCGTCCGGATGGCGGCCGAGCACCGCGACGCGGGGCTTCATGCTGCGGTAGATGAGCAGTGCAAGAGACAGGATCAGCCCCGACAGGATGCCGATCTCGATATGCGGCGCGAAGGCCAGTGTGGCGACGAAGCACACCGTGCCGGCCAGGCCGTCGTCCCGGTTGGCCCGCCACGCTTCCTTGAGTTGGGTTGGCGACAGCAGTGCGGCGAGGGTTACGAGGATTACCGCTGCCAGCACCGGCAGCGGGATGTGGGCGATCAGGCCGGGCATGCTGAACAGCGCAGCCAATACCATCAAGGCGCCGATCACCGAGGCCAGCCCGGTGCGCGCGCCATGGGCGAGCAGGAAGGCAGAGCGGCCGAAGGAGCCGCTGACCGGGTAGGCCTGGCACACCGACGCGGTGATTTTGGCGAGGCCCTGGCCGATCAGCTCCTGGTTGCCGTCCCAGCGCTCCCCGGTGCGTGCCGAGGCAACCTTGCAGCTCGACATGGCTTCCAGGAAGCTGACCAGCGCCAGGACGAAGGCCGATGGCAGCAGGTCGGTGATCTGTGCCCAGTCCGCACGTGGCAGCGCGAAGGCCAGGGTTTCGTCGGGCAGCAGGCCGACAGTGCGCCCGCCGTTGTCCTCGAAGCCGGTCAGCCAGGCCACCGTGCTCAGGCCAGCGACCACGATCAAGACTCCCGGCCAGCGCGGCAGCAGGCGCTTGAGGGCGATCAGCAACACGGCGGCCAAGAGGCCTAGGGCGGCGGAATGGAGGTGGGCGTCGGGCAGTGCGCTGCCCAGGTCCACCAGGGCCTCGAAGAAGGGGCGCTGGCCGGCGCTGCGCAGGCCGAGCAGGGTCGGCACCTGGGCCACGCAGATCAGCAGCGAGCAGGCGTTGATGAAGCCGTGCAGCACCGGGTGCGACAGCAGGTCGGCAAAGTGGGCCAGGCGCAGCGCGCCGAAGGCCAGCTGCAGAAGCCCGGCCAGCAGCGCGAGTTGCACTGCCAACACCAGATAGGTCTCCGAGCCGGGCAGGGCCAGTGGTGCCAGTGAGGTCGCGGTGAGCAGGCTGGTAAGGGCTACCGGCCCGGTGCTGAGCTGGCCCGACGATCCGAACAGCGCGCCGACGATGCTCGGCAAGAGCGATGCGTAGAGCCCCACGTAAGGCGGCAGGCCGGCCAGCTGGGCATAGGCCAGGGCTTGCGGGATCGCCACCAGGGCCACCGTGAAGCCGGCCTGCAGGTCGGCCCGCAGGCCGGTGGCATCCAGCTGGCGGCGCCAGGCGAGAAAGGGCAGCAGGCGGGCAAGCATTGGAGACATGGGCCGAGGGCGTGGAAGGACCGAGAGTTTAGCTTGCAGCCCCGCCTGCGGCACATTTCACAATTGCTGTTAGACCAGGGTCAAGAAGCTGCATGGAAGAGACGATAAGCAATGGATAATACTGATTCAGAATGAACCGGTCCTGCGGTTCGTCCGGCTCCTGGAGCGAGGGCACGCGTTGGCGTTTTCCCCAAGGGGTCGGTTTCCAGGTCAATCCACTTCCACGATGACGCCGCCCCTGTCTTCTCCCAAGCCCGACGACAATCCGTCACTCCAGCCGGCGACGGTGCTGATCGTCGACGATCTGCCCGAGAACCTCGAGGTGCTCGGCGAATTGCTGCAGCCGCTGTACCGGGTGCGCGGCGCCCATAGCGGTGCGCGGGCGCTGGCCGTGGCGAGCAGCCATCCAGTGCCCGACCTGATCCTGCTCGATGTGATGATGCCGGGCATGGACGGTTATGCGGTGTTCGACGCATTGCGTGCCGATCCGCTGACCCGCGACATCCCGGTGATCTTCGTGACCGCCCTCGATGGCATCGAGGCCGAGGAGCGTGGCTTGGAGCTGGGGGCGGTGGACTACATCACCAAGCCGATCCGGCCCAGCATCGTGTTGGCGAGGGTGCACAACCAGCTGGAGTTGAAGCGCGCGCGGGATCGCCTGCGCGATCAGAACCTCGTTCTGGAGGCCGAGATCGCCCGCCGGATGAGCGAGAATCTGTTGATCCAGGACGTCAGCATCCGTGCGCTGGCGCGGCTGGCGGAGATCCGCGATCCGGAAACGGGTAACCATGTGCGGCGTACCCAGGCCTACGTTGCGGTACTCGCCCGCCGCCTGGCTGCCGATCCACGCCATGCTGAGACATTGACGCCGGAACATATCGGCCTGATCGTCAAGTCCGCGCCGCTGCACGACATCGGCAAGGTCGGCATTCCCGACCACATCCTGTTGAAGGAAGGCAAGCTGACGGGCGACGAATGGGTCATCATGAAATCCCATTCGCGCCTGGGCTGCGAAGCGATCCACAATGCCGAGGAGGATGCCGAGCGTCCGGTGCCCTTCCTGGCCTACGCCAAGGAGATAGCCCTCTATCATCACGAGCGCTGGGACGGCTCCGGTTATCCCGAAGGGCTGGCTGGTGAGGCGATCCCCTTGTCGGCGCGCTTGATGGCGCTGGCCGACGTGTTCGATGCGCTGGTGTCGCGTCGGGTCTATAAGGCCGCGGTGGCGCTGGAGACCGCCCGCGACATGATCTGTGCCGAAGATGCCCGTCATTTCGACCCCGCCGTGGTGGAGGCCTTCGTGGCCGAGTTCGAGCGTTTCGCCGACATCGCGACCCACTACCGGGACGAGGAGAGCCGATGAACGGCCGCATTGCCCGCGTGGTGCTGGTCTATGGGCTGCTGGCTACCGGCTGGGTGCTGTTCTCCGACAGCCTGGCGAGCCTGTTACTGCCTCAACCGGAGGACCTGCTGCTGGCCAGCACCCTGAAGGGCTGGATCTTCGTCGGCGCGACGTCCTGGGCCCTGTGGGCCGTGCTGCACCGTTTCAGCGGTGGTCCGGCGGCCGAGACGCCGCGCCCCAGACTTTGGGCCTGGTTGCGGCAGGAACGCGCGGCGTTGCGTCTGCTGGTGCCTTTCTCGATGTTCGCGTTGGTGGTGGTGGCGCTTGGTGTCGGAAGTGCGATGTTCACGACGCACGACCGGGAAACCCAGGAGCTCCGCCGCATGGAGGCGGTGGCCGATTTGAAGCTGGGGCAGATATCGTCCTGGCTCGACGAGCGTCGTGCCGATGCGCTGGCGTTGGCCGGCGATCCGAGCTTCGAGCTGCTGCATGCGCAATGGGCGCGTCCGGAGGCCCAGGAGAGTCTGCGCGAACATCTCGAAATGGTGCGTCGGGCCTATCGCTATGGCCGGGTTGCCGTCTTCGACGCTGATGGCCGTCCTGTCATCTCCTCCGGCCCGCCCTTCGAGGTGCCGGACGTGTTGCGCACCGCGGTGCGCAAGGCGCTGGCGGAGGGGCGGGCGGTGGACACCAATTTCTATCGGGATGGCAGTGGCGACAAGGCCCAGGTCCGACTGGATTTCGTGGCCCCGCTGAAGGGGGGGCCGGGGGCGCCGCGCTGGGCGGTGGTCCTCGAGGTGGATCCCCACGCCTTCCTGTTTGCCTACCTGCAGGGCTGGCCTGTGCCCAGCCGGACCGCGGAAACCCTGCTGTTGCGCCAGGACGGGGATAGGGTGGTCAACCTCAATCCCCTGCGCCATCAGGACATTCCGGCGCTTGGCCTGCATCTGCCACTCGGCAGCGAGTCCGTTCTCGCCGTTCAGGCGGTCAGGAATCCCGAGCACCGTCCGGCCATCATGGGGGCGCTGGATTACCGCGGCGTGCGGGTGGTCGGAGTCGGGCGGTCTGTGCCGGGTACCGACTGGACGATGGTCGTCAAGGTGGACGAGGACGAGATATACGAGGGCTCGCGCCGCCAGGTCTGGTGGATCGCGTTGGCGATGGGCTTCGCTCTGTTTGCTACTGCAGGGGCGGCGCTGCTGCTGTTCCAGTATCGGGAGCTCCAGCTCACCCGCCAGCGGGAAGAGGCCCAGGGGCGGCAACTGCGGGCGCTGCAGGTGCTCGACGCGATCGTCGGGCAGGCCGTGGACGGCATCGTGCTGCTCGATGTGGAGACCCTGCGTTTCGTGGAGTTCAATGACTCTGCCTGTCGGGGGCTGGGTTACACGCGGGAAGCGTTTGCGGCGATCCGCCTGTCCGACATCCAGGTCAGCCTGTCGCCGGAGGAGGTTGCCAGACGGGTGCAGGACATCCGGGCACGCAACGAGCCCGTGATGTTCGACAGCCGCCAGAAGCGTGCCGACGGCAGCGTGCGCGACGTGGAGTTGAGCTACACGGGGCTGGAGATCAACGGCCGCAGCTACCTGGCCGGCATCTGGCGGGATGTCACCGAAAAGCGCAAGGCCGCCGAACAGCTCCTCAAGCTGTCGCTGGCGGTGGAGCAGAGCCTGGCCAGCGTGATCATCGTCGATCTGGATGGCCGTATCGAGTATGTGAACAAGGCCTTCCTCGGTGGAGCTGGCTACGAGTTGCACGAGGTCATCGGCCAGCGGGCAGGCTTCCTCAAATCGGGGCTGACACCGCCAGAGACCTTTGCCGATCTGTGGCGGACCCTGCGCGCCGGCCGGCCGTGGGAAGGCGAGTTCATCAACCGGAGGCGCAACGGTGAGGTCTGCGTCGAGTTCGCACGTATCTCGCCGATCGTGCAGCCGGATGGGCGGACCACCCATTACCTGGGTATCCAGGAGGACATCACCGAGCGCAAGCGGGTCGAGGAAGAGCTGGCCCGTCATCGGAATCATCTCGAACAACTGGTGGCCGAGCGCACCCATCAGCTCGAGGAAACCAACCACACACTGTCCGAGCGTTCCGCCGAGCTGGAGGCGGCACGCCAGGCGTCCGATGCGGCCAACCGGGCCAAGAGCGCCTTCCTGGCCAACATGAGCCACGAGATCCGCACTCCGATGAACGCCATCATCGGCCTGACCCACCTGATGCGCCGGAATGCGGAAAACGACGAGGCGCGCATGCGACTGCAGAAGATCAGCGATGCGGCCGACCATCTGCTGTCCATCATCAACGACATCCTCGACATCTCGAAGATCGAAGCCGGCAAGCTGACTCTCGACGATGCCGAGTTCAGCCTTGAGGACGTGGTGCGCAACGCCTGCGCGCTGGTGGCCGACAAGGCCATCCAGAAGGGGTTGGAGCTGGTCGTGGATACCCACGCGGTGCCTGCGCTGCTGCGCGGGGACGCAACCCGCCTGGGGCAGATGCTGGTCAACTACCTGGGCAACGCGGTCAAGTTCACCGACGCCGGCCGGGTCATGCTGCGGGCTTGCTGCGAAACGGACTCCGACGATGCGGTGCTGTTGCGCTTCGAGGTCGTCGACAGCGGTATCGGCATCCAGCCCGAGGTGCTGGCCCGTCTCTTCAAACCGTTCGAACAGGCTGACGGCTCGACGACCCGGCGTTTTGGCGGTACCGGGCTGGGCCTGGCGATCGTCGGCCACCTGGCCCGCATGATGGGGGGCGCGACCGGTGCGGACAGCCAGCCGGGGCAGGGCAGCCGCTTCTGGTTCACTGCGCGTTTCGGGCGGGTTCGCCGCGAGGTGCCCGCACCCTTGCCTTTGGGTGGGGTGCGGGTGCTGATTGCCGACGACTTGGCCGAGGCAGGCGAAACCTTGGCCGATATGCTCGGCATGCAGGGGGCCAGTGTCGAATGCTGCAATTCGGGACTCGCGGCCCTCGAGCGCCTGCAGCAGGCCGAAAAGGCCGGGAGAGCCATGGACCTGCTGTTCGTCGATGGGATGATGCCTGAGATGGACGGCTTCGATACCGCACGTGCGGTGGCGGGACTCGAACTGGCGTCCCCGCCGCGCTGCATCGTGCTGACCCAGGAGGACGAGCCGTCGGCCGTCGGGGGGGGAGGGCATCCGGGCGTTGCCGCCACATTGGCCAAGCCGGTCCTGCTGTCCAACCTGCAGCGGATGCTCGCCGGCCTGATCGAACGCGGCCATCCGCGGGCTCCGGCCGACGAGGCGCACCAGGACGAGGCCCGGCTGAGCCGCGAGTACGGCGGCGCCCGTGTCCTTGTCGTGGAGGACAGTCACATCAACCAGGAGGTGGCGGTGTCCCTGCTGCACAGCGTCGGCCTGAATGCCGAGCTGGCGGAGAACGGCGCGGTGGCGGTGGACAAGGCCGCGACCGCCGATTTCGACCTCATCCTGATGGACATGCAGATGCCGGTCATGGACGGTATTGAGGCGACGGAAGCGATCCGCGCCCACGGGCTGACGCTGCCGATCCTGGCGATGACCGCCAATGCCTTCGGTGAGGATCGGAAACGCTGCCTGCAGGCCGGCATGAACGATCACCTCTCGAAACCTGTCGATCCAGCAGTGCTCTACGCCAAGCTGTTGCAGTGGCTGCCGGCATCCAGCCGACATCCGGCGGAAGCCCGGTTGCCTTTCGCTCCGCCGCTGGAAGAGGCTGTTTCCGCGTCGCCGCCCACGCTGGAGGTGGCCTTGGAGGCGGTGCCCGGGCTGGATGTGGGCTACGGTCTGAAGAACCTGCGTGGGCGGATTCCCAACTACCTGCGCTTGTTGCACAAGTATGCGGCCGGACATGAGGCCGACGGCGCCAAGATCCGCGTCCAGTGGGAGGCGGGCAGCCAGACCGAGGCGGCACGCCTGGCCCACTCCCTGAAGGGGGTGGCTGGCATGATCGGCATGCGCCAGGTGCAGATCCTGGCGACTCGTCTGGATGCGGCGCTGCGCGGCGACGAAGGGGGGGACATCGATGCCTTGCTGACCGAGCTGGATGCGGCGCAGACGGCTGCGGTCACGGCGATCCGGGCCTTGCCCGACCCGGAAGCCGTGGCGGTGGAAACCTGTACGGAGGATCGTTCCACAGTGCAGGAGGCGCTGGCCCGCCTCGACGCGCTGCTGGCCGAAGACAACGTGGCGGCGGTGCGCGTCGCGCGGGAATCGGCGGAATGCCTGCGGCCGGTGCTCGGCAGCCTGTGGCCGCGCTTCGAGCGGGAGGTGGCATCCTACGATTTCCCGGCGGCACTGGTCACGCTGCGCGCGCGTAAATCCTGATTGACCGGCAGCGGGCGTCTGGGGGATGCTCGGCGGCCGATGAAAAGCGGCCCGCGGCCGTGCTCCCGTCATGACGTCATCTTCCCTCTCCGCCTCTTCGCCTGCCGGCGCCTTCTGGCCGCTGGTGCTCACCGCCTCGGCGGTGCTGATGATCACGATGGGCGTGCGCCTGTCCCTCGGCCTCTACGTGTCGCCGATCAATACCTCCACCGGCATGGGCATCGCCGCGATCAGCTTCGCGATGGCGATCGGGCAGTTCATGTGGGGCGCCTCGCAGCCGGTTTTCGGCGCCTTGGCCGACCGCTACGGTCCAGGCAGCTCGTTGTTCACCGGGGCTGTCATGCTGATCCTCGGGCTGGTGCTGACGCCCTTCGTCAGCACCGAATTCGGCCTGGCCGTGACCCTTGGGCTGCTGGTGTCGGCAGGCGCCGGGGCGGGCAGCTTCTCGATCCTGATCGGTGCGCTGGCCCAGCGCCTGCCGCCGCCGCGGCGCGCCTTCGCGTCGGGCTTCATCAATGCCGGCGGCTCCTTCGGCCAGTTCGTCTTCGCGCCCCTGTCCCAGTTCCTGATCACCGGTTTCGGTTGGGTCACGGCCCTCTACGGGCTGGCGGCGATCTGCCTGCTGACGATTCCGCTGTCCTGGCCGCTGCGCCACAAGGTCGAACATCCACCGTCGTCGGCGCCCGACCTGGGCCTGCGCCAGCAACTCAAGGTGGCGCTCGGTGACCGCAGCTACTGGTGCCTGCACGCGGGCTTCCTGACCTGCGGTTTCCATATCGCCTTCCTGGTCACCCATCTGCCCGGCGCGGTGGACCTGTGCGGCCTGCCGGCCAATGTGTCGGCGCTGTCGCTGGCCCTGATCGGCCTCGCCAACATCGCCGGCAGCCTGGGGGCGGGCGCCCTCGGCCAGCATTACCGCATGAAGTGGATCCTGACCGTCATGTACGCGTCGCGCGCCGTGCTGGTCGGGCTCTACTTGCTGGCGCCAAAGACGCCGATGACCTTCTACGCCTTCTCCATCGGCCTCGGCCTGACCTGGCTGGCCACGGTGCCGCCCACCGCCGGGCTGGTCGGCAAGCTGTTCGGGCTGCGCTACCTGGCCACGCTGTTCGGCCTGACCCTGCTGTCCCACCAGATCGGTGCGTTCTTCGGGGCCTGGCTGGGTGGGCTGGCGCTGGTGCATTTCGGCAATTACGACTGGATGTGGTATGCCGACATCGTGCTGGCGCTGCTGGCCGCGCTGGTCAATCTGCCGATCCGTGAACCGGTGCCGGCGCATCGCTGATGCCGTCGGCACGGAACTGACGGCCGTCGGCGCCGGTCATCCTTGAAAGGAAGATCCGGACCGGCTGGCCCGCTGGCGTGGGCAGGCAAGGCCCGGAGGCAGGGATTCGTTCGAGGAAGGAGAGGGCAATGGGATCACCGGACAACACTGTGACGGACAGCGGCCGCGGGCTGGGTGCCTCCATGGCGGGGCTGTGGCGTCGCCTGGTGCGGGGCAGGGAAGAGGCGCAGGCACCAGTCCCGCGGGCTGAGGCCGTGCCGGCCCGCAGCTGGCGGCGTGTCGAGGACCTCCTGACGGCCGCGGCCGGCGACTACGACGGCGAGGCCCGCGCCCGGGAGCGCATGGCGCACCTGCTGGCCTTCTACCTGGCCGCCGGCGACGAGGACCGGCGCGCTTTCCTGGGGCGTCTGGAGGCCGATTACGGTCCGGTGGAAGTGGACGTCCGGCGTGCCATCGAGGCCTACATGACGGCCGCCGGCCCTTCGGAGCGGGCCCGCGCCGAAGGGCGCCTGAGCGCCAGCCTGGAGTCGCCGCGGCTGCGCATCCTGCGCCAGTTCAACCTGCTGCCCCACGGCGTGCATGCGCTGGTGGACCTGCGCGCCGACCTGTTGCGCCTTGGTGTGGATGCCTGTCCGGGGCTCGACCAGGATCTCCTGCATCTGTTCGTCAATTGGTTCGATGCAGGTTTTCTGGAACTGCAGCGGGTCGGCTGGGAGTCGCCGGCCTCGCTGCTCGAGAAGCTGATCCGCTACGAGGCGGTGCATGAGATCAAGTCGTGGAGCGACCTGCGCAACCGGCTGGATTCCGACCGCCGCTGCTACGCCTTCTTCCACGGCCGCATGCCGGGCGAGCCGCTGATCTTCGTCGAGGTGGCGCTGGTGCGCGACATCGCCGACAAGGTGCAGACCCTGCTCGACGAGAGCCAGCCGACCCTCGACCCGGAAGCAGCGACCACCGCGATCTTCTATTCCATCTCCAATGCCCAGAGCGGCCTGCGTGGCGTGAGCATGGGCGAGTTCCTGATCAAGCGGGTCGTGCAGCAGCTGTTGCAGGAGTTTCCGCGCCTGCGCACTTTTGCGACGCTGTCGCCGGTGCCGGGCTTCAACCGCTGGCTGGACAAGCGCCTGGCCGAGCCGGCCTATGTGGCGCGCATCCCGGCTGATGTCCGCAAGCTGCTGGATGCTACCGGCAAGAGCGGTGTTGCCGCGGTGCTCGACTGTGTCGGTGCCGAGATCGCCGGCAGCCAGTCGCCGTCGGCGTCGCTGCAGGCCTGGCTCAAGGGCGAGTGTGCGTATTACCTGGCTCGGGAAAAGAGCGGCAAGCACCCGCTCGACCCGGTCGGGCGTTTCCATTTCTCCAACGGCGCCAGCCTCGGCCGCATCAACTGGCTGGGCGACGTGTCGGCGCGGGGCTTGCGTCAGTCCTGCGGCTTGATGGTGAACTATCTCTACAAGTTGAAGGACATCGAGGGCAACCACCAAGCCTATGCCCGCGAAGGCACGCTGGCGCTGGCTTTCGATGTGGAGCGCCAGCTGGAGGCGGCCGTCGAGGCGCGCAAGGAGCCGCGTGCCGGGAGGGCGCCACGGGCCCGGAAGGCGCGCGCCGAGTCTTGAGCCCTTCCTGATTCCATCGGCCGGGGTTCAGCTCCGGTCGCGGAAGGGCAGGCGTTCCGACAGCTCGTCCAGGTAGGCGTCCATGCCGCCCCGTTCCTGGGCCAGGAAGCGCGCCACCGCGTCGCGGAAGCGCGGGTCGGCGATCCAGTGGGCGGATGTGGTGCGCACCGGCTCCAGCCCGCGGGACAGCTTGTGCTCGCCCTGGGCACCGCCTTCGAAGCGGGCCAGGCCTTCACGGATCGCATAGTCGATGGCCTGGTAGTAGCAGGCCTCGAAATGCAGGCAGGGCACGAACTCGACG
Source organism: Pseudomonadota bacterium (assembly GCA_018241685.1). GTDB lineage: Bacteria > Pseudomonadota > Gammaproteobacteria > Burkholderiales > Rhodocyclaceae > Zoogloea. Next base: position 218,535 of record JAFEDJ010000013.1, on the reverse strand, counting down.
GCGCCCCAGTAGCGGCCGTAGAGCGCGTCCGTGTCGTGCAGGAAGAAGCTCGCCGCGATGGGCGTGCCGGCCCGTTCGGCGATCATCAGCACACAGGCGTTGGCATTGCGCAGCCCGAGGGCGGTGAAGAAGGCCAGGTTCAGGTAGGGCGTGGAGGCGTGTTCGGCGTAGGTGCGGCGGTAGCAGGCGTGGAAGAAGGCCCACTCCTCGGCACCGATCTCCTGGCCGCGCAGGATGCGGAAGTCGATGCCGGCATCCATCACCTTGCGCCGCTCCTGGCGGATCTTCTTGCGCTTGGGCTGGGCCAACTGGGCCAGGAAATCGTCGAAGTCCCGGTAGCCGGCATTGCGCCAGTGGAACTGCACGCCATGGCGGATTTCCAGCCCGGCTTCCGCCAGCCACGCGCTTTCCTCGTCGGTGGGGAACAGCACATGCAGGGACGACGCGCCGGATGCGCGGACCTCGTCGAGAAGCAAGGCCAGCAGCAGGCGGCGGGCGGCTTCGTCGTGGCCGAGGATGCGCCGGCCCGGCACCGGCGTGAAGGGCACGGCGGCCAGCCACTTGGGGTAGTAGTCGAGGCCGTGGCGCTGGTAGGCGTCGGCCCAGGCCCAGTCGAACACGTATTCGCCGTAGGAATGGCTCTTCAGGTACAGCGGCATCGCGGCGAGCAGTCGGTCGCCTTCCCACAGGGCCGCGTGGCGTGGCCCCCAGCCTGCCCGGGGCGCCACGCAGGCGCTGTCTTCCAGTGCGGACAGGAAGGCATGGGACAGACTGGGTTGATCGCCGGCCAGGGCGTCCCATTGGTCGGCGGGGATTTCGGTGAGGGCTGGATGCAGGCGGAAAGTCGGCATGAAAGGCTCCGGAGCGCGTGGCGGCAGCATACAAGCACGGAGCGGGCCTGTGGCCGCCCGTGCGGCGGGCGGCGGCTTCGTGGCAGGCGGCTTCGGGGTTATAGTGTCGCCCATGAAAACCCCTCTTACCGTCGCTGTCGCCCAGCTCAATAGTGTCGTGGGCGACCTCTCCGGCAATGCGCGCCGGATCCTGGATGCGGTGACCCGGGCCAAGGCTGCGGGCGCCGACGTGGTGCTGACCCCCGAGCTGGCCCTGTGCGGCTATCCGGCCGAAGACCTGCTGCTGCGGCCGGCCTTCCTCGAGGCTTGCGCCGACACGCTGGCCGAACTGGCCGTCGAGGTGCGCGGCATCACCGCGCTGGTCGGCTACCCGGCATTTGCCGACGGCAAGCGCTATAACGCGGCAGCGGTGATCCAGGACGGCCGCATCGTCGCCACGTATTTCAAGCACCGCCTGCCCAACTACGAGGTGTTCGACGAGGAGCGCTACTTCGAGGCCGGCACCGAGGCCTGCGTCTTCGAGCTGAAGGGCGTGAAGGTCGGCGTCAATATCTGCGCCGACGTGTGGGAGTCCGGCGCCGCCGACGTGGCCCGCGGGGCGGGGGCGGAGGTGCTGCTGGTCCTCAACGCGTCGCCCTTCCACATGAACAAGCAGGCGCTGCGCTACGAGGTGCTGCGCGAGCGCATCGCCGACACCGGCCTGCCGGTGGTGTATTGCAACCTGGTCGGCGGACAGGACGAACTGGTCTTCGACGGCGGCTCCTTCGCCCTCGACCGGGACGGCACACTGGCCTGGCAGGGCAAGGTCTTCGCCGAGGAACTCCACCTGCTGCCGTTCGCCGACGGCGCCTGGCAGGGCGGCAGCGTGCCAGCGGTGCGTCCCGTCGAGGCCGACGTCTATGAGGCGCTGGTCCTCGGCGTGCGCGACTACCTGGGCAAGAACGGTTTCCCCGGCGCCATCATCGGCCTGTCCGGCGGTGTCGATTCGGCGCTGACGCTGGCGATCGCCGTCGATGCGCTGGGCGCCGAGCGCGTCCGCGCGGTGATGATGCCATCGCCCTACACGGCGCAGATGAGCCTCGACGATTCCCGCGAGATGATCCGCCGTATCGGCGTGCGCTACGACGAGATCGCCATCGAGCCGGCGATGCAGACCTTCGCAACGCTGCTGGCGCCGCAGTTTGCCGGCCTGGCGGCGGATACCACCGAGGAGAACCTGCAGGCGCGGATCCGCGGCATGATCCTGATGGCCCTGTCCAACAAGACCGGCTCCATCGTGCTGACCACCGGCAACAAGAGCGAGATGGCCACCGGCTACGCCACGCTGTACGGCGACATGGCCGGCGGTTTTGCGGTCATCAAGGACATCTACAAGACCTTCGTCTATCGCCTGTGCGCCTGGCGCAACGCCCAGCCTGGTGGCCCGGTGATCCCCGACAACATCCTGACCCGGCCGCCTTCGGCAGAGCTGAAACCCGACCAGTGCGACCAGGACTCCCTGCCGCCCTACGAAGTGCTGGACGCGATCATCGCCGCCTACATGGAAGAGGACCTGTCACCCCATGAGATCGTCGCCCGTGGCTATGCCGAGGCCGAGGTGTATCGTGCGGTGGCCATGCTACGGCGCAATGAATACAAGCGCCGCCAGGCACCGATCGGCATCCGCGTGACCCAGCGCGGCTTCGGCAAGGACTGGCGTTACCCCATCACGTCCCGATACCGGGATGCCTGACAGAGACCGGCCCGCGTAGGGCCGGATATTCCGGCTAGAATGCCGGACCGTTCCAAGGAGACCGTATATGAAGAAGATCGAAGCCGTCATCAAGCCCTTCAAGCTCGACGAAGTGCGCGAGGCCCTGTCCGAAGTGGGTATCACCGGGCTGACCGTTACCGAGGTGAAGGGTTTCGGTCGCCAGAAGGGCCACACCGAACTGTACCGCGGCGCCGAGTACGTGGTGGACTTCCTGCCGAAGATCAAGATCGAGGTGGTCGTCGCCACCGACGTGCTCGACCAGGCCGTGGATGCCATCATCAAGGCTGCCCGCACCGGCAAGATCGGCGACGGCAAGATTTTCGTGATGCCCGTCGAGCAGGTCGTGCGCATCCGTACCGGCGAGACCAACGAAGCGGCGATCTGATCCCCGCCAGACGGTCGGGAACTTTGGTCCCGACCGTGTGCTGTGCGTAAAATGCCGGGTTTTCAGCTTTCCCGGATTGACGTCATGGCTTCTACCGTCCGTACCCGTTTCGCCCCCAGCCCCACCGGCTTCCTGCATATCGGAGGGGCGCGCACGGCGCTGTTCTCGTGGGCCTTCGCCCGCCGCCATGGCGGCACCTTCGTGCTGCGCATCGAGGATACCGACGTGGCCCGTTCCACCCCCGAGGCGGTGCAGGCGATCCTCGACGGCATGAACTGGCTCGGCCTCGAATGGGACGAAGGCCCGTTCTACCAGATGCAGCGCATGGAGCGCTACAAGGCGGTCGTCCAGGAGATGCTGGCTGCCGGCACGGCCTATCCGTGCTACATGTCGTCCGAAGAGCTCGACGCACTGCGCGAGGCCCAGCGGGCCCGCGGCGAGAAGCCGCGCTACGACGGCCGCTGGCGTCCCGAAGCGGGCAAGGTGCTGCCCCAGCCGCCGGCCGGCGTAGAGCCGGTGATCCGTTTCAAGAACCCCACTGAAGGCGTCGTGGCCTGGGACGACCTGGTCAAGGGCCGCATCGAGATCGCCAACGCCGAGATGGACGACCTCATCATCGCCCGTCCCGACGGCACGCCGACCTACAATTTCTGCGTGGTGGTGGACGACTGGGACATGGGCATCACCCAGGTCATCCGCGGTGACGACCACGTGAACAACACGCCGCGCCAGATCAACATCCTCAAGGCGCTGGGCGCCGAAGTGCCGCAATACGCCCACCTGTCGATGATCCTCGGCGACGACGGCCAGAAGCTGTCCAAGCGCCACGGCGCGGTCAGCGTCACCCAGTACGACGACGACGGCTACCTGCCGGATGCGGTCATCAACTACCTGGCCCGCCTGGGCTGGAGCCACGGCGACGACGAGATCTTCTCCCGCGCGCAGCTGGTGGAATGGTTCGACCTCGACCACATCACCCCGTCCGCCGCCCAGTTCAACACCGAGAAGCTGAACTGGCTGAACGCCCACTACATCAAGCAGGCCGACAACGCTGTGCTGGCCGCCGACGTGTCCCGCCGCCTGGCCCGCCGCGAAGTGAATCCGGAAGCCGGTCCGGCGCTGGAGGCGATCATTGCGCTGTACAAGGATCGCGTGAGCACGCTCAACGAGCTGGCCGACGCCGCGGAACCGTTCTACATCGATCTGCACGTGGCGCCGGAACTGCTGGCCCAGCACCTCACCGATGCCGCGCGTACGGCGCTGGCAACGCTGCGCGGCAAGCTGGCTGGGGCAACCTGGGAAAAGGCCGCGCTGAGCGCCGCGATCAAGGAGACCTGCACCGAGCACGGCATGAAGATGCCCCATGTGGCGATCCCGCTGCGCGTGGTGCTGCTCGGCCAGCCGCAGACCCCGTCCATCGACGCGGTGCTGGAAACCATGGGCCGCGAGCTGGTGCTGGCGCGCCTCGACCGGGTGCTGTGATCCCGCCGGGCCGCTTTCGCACCCCATAAATACAACGGCCCCGGCGAATACTTCGCCGGGGCCGTTGCACTTTGGTTTGTCAGATCGACGACAGGGCCGCTTCGCTCCTGCCGTCGCCGTCTCAGAAGTCGCTGCTGCGGCCCGATGCGGAAGCTTGGCCCGCACCGATGATCTCGCCGTTGCGGACGCGTACCGCGTCGCCGACGCGCCAGCTCGGGGTGCTTTGTTCGGTGATCACGCGGCGGGTGCCGTCGTCCATGCGCACGGTGACCTGATAGTGGCTGACGGTGCGGGCGCGACGTTCGACTTCATTACCGGCGAAGCCGCCGAGTACGGCGCCGCCGATACGCGCGAGCTTCTTGCCCGAGCCTTCGCCGACCTGGTTGCCGAGCACGCCGCCGAGGATCGCGCCGCCGACGGCGCCAATACCTGAGCCTTCACCCTTCTGCTGGATCGCCTCGACGTTCTCGATCACGCCGCATTCACGGCAGATGGCCGGCGGCGGGGTTTCGATGACCTTGCGGGCCGGGCCGCTGCTGGCGCCCGTCGGCGGGGGCGCCGGCACTGCGTCGGCCGGCGGCGGATTGCCGACGGTGGCCGGCGTCGTCGAGGCGACCTGGTGTTTGGTGTGTTCCCTGGCAGGCTTGGAGGCGACACGCGGGGCTTCGTGGCGCTCGGTCTTGACCGCCGGAGCGGGTTCGACGGTCTGTGGCTGCGCACTGGCGACTGGGGCTGGTTCGGTGGCCGGGTTCGGGGCTGCAGTCGGCGCGGTGATTGGTTCCGGTGGGGTGGCGGGTGCGCTGGCGGTGGTTTCCGCGGGGGCAACCGGCGCGTGGGAGGTGTCGGGCAGCAGGCCGGTCAGTTTGGCGACGCCGGCGAGGCTCAGCACGGTGACGGAGGCGGCTGCCACCCACATCATCGGGTGCAGCGGCGTGCGTGAAGGACTGGTGCTCATGGTGTTCTCCTCAATGAATGAGGAGATTAACGCCGCAGGCTCGCTGGGGGTGACATCTGCAACCGCCGCTTACAAAAGTCATGGGCTCCCTTACTCTTCGCCGCCCGTGTTGGGGCGGGTGGGCTTGAGCAGGTAGCGGGCCGGGTCGAGGGCGTCCACCAGTTCGCGTTCCAGCGGTAGCGGATCCCCGTCGAGCTGACTGGCCAGCAGTTCGCCGATGAGGCTGGCCCACACCAGGCCACGGGCACCGAAGCCGGACACGGCGAACAGGCCCGGCTGGCGCGGAATGTCGGTGAGGGGCGTGGTGCGCTCGGCGCGTTCGACGGCAGGGATGGCGCCGACCATCGGCAGGCGGTCCGGCGAGGCCGGGCGGAAGCCGACGCGGCCATCGAGCTGGGTCGGGTCGTAGGGTGCCGCGTAACCGGGCAGGATGAAGTCCAGCTTGGTGAGGTTTTCCCGGTGCTCGGCCTCGCGCAGCTCGGTACCGTCGTCGTCGGCCAGGAAGGTGGCGCCGGCACAGCGCAGGCCGTCCACTTCCGGGCTCACGTAGCCGAGGCGGCACACCACCACGTTTGGCGGGCTGCCGGCCGCGGCGGGCAGGTGGGAGACCTGGCCGCGGGCCGGGCGCACCGGCAGCGTGGCGGCCTGGGGGAGGGCGCGGATGCCGACGCCGTTGGCGAGGATCGCCACCGGCGCGCGGGCGATCTCCGTGCCGGCCTGATCGAAGGCGATCCACATGTCGTCCCGGTGCTCCAGGCGGGCCACTAGCTGCCCGAAGCGGGTTTCGACGGTGGCTCCGGCGGCCGCGAGGTTGGCAGCGCACAGGGTCGGCGGCTGGATCCAGCCGCCGCTGGGGAACCACCAGCCGCCCAGTTCCACCGGCCAGCCGACGATTCGAGCGGCCTCGTCCTTGTTCACGAAGCGCAGGTAGTCGGTGGGCGGGGTCTGAGTATCCACGACGGCCTTCTGCTTGCTCTCCTGCTTGGCGTCGCGGGCCAGGTGCAGCACGCCGCAGGGCGACCAGCGCGCAGCGTGACCGGCTTCGGCCAAGGCCTCCAGATGGTGGCGTCCGTACAGGAAGCCGGCGCGGGTGATGCGGGCCAGGCGGTTGTCGTCCAGGCTCGGCAGCGGGCGGAACACGCCGGCCTTGTTGCCGGAGGCGCCGTGGCCGGGGCCGGCGGCTTCGTCGATGACGGTGATGCGCCAGCCGCGGGCGGCCAGCCGCTCCGTAATGGAGGTGCCGGCCACGCCGGCGCCGATCACCAGCGCCCGGCGTGGCTGGACCGGCTCCGCTACGGATGGGGCGTCGGCGAAGTGCCCGCTGAGCATCTCCCGCTTGCCGCCGAAGCCGGCGCGCCGCTCCAGCGTGAAGCCGGCCTCCTGCAGCCCGCGGCGCACATGGCCGGTTACAGACCAAGTGGCCAGCGTGGCGCCGGGGGCTGCCAGGCGGGCGAGCTGCGCATAGACCGCCGGCGACCACAGGTCCGGGTTGTTGACTGGCGAGAAGCCGTCCAGGTAGAAAGCGTCGGCCCTGGCCTCGAGTTGCGGCAACGTGTCCAGGGCGTCGCCGAAGATCAGTGTCAGCGTGACGCGCCCGGCGTCCAGATGGATGCGGTGGAAGCCGGGCACCAGCGGCGGCCAGTGGCGGCGCAGCTCGTCGGCGAGCGGTGCCAGCTCGGACCAGGCGGCGTGCAGTTCGGCCAGGTCGTCGGCCTGGAAGGGGTGCTTCTCGGTGGAGACGAAATGCAGGCGCGCGCAGCGGGCCGGGTCGTCCCGCCAGGCGGCCCACGTGGCCAGGAAGCTGAGCCCGAGGCCGAAGCCGGTCTCGACGATGGTGAAGCGTTCCAGCCCCTGCCAGCGTGCCGGCAGGTCGTTGCCGGCCAGGAAGACGTGCCGGGCCTGGCCTAGGCCACCGGCGGTGGTGTGATAGACGTCGTCGAAGGCAGGCGAGTAGGGCGTGCCATCGGCGGCGCGGACGAGGGTGGCGGGGATCAGCGGCGAGTACATGAAGCGTTGGCTTGCGGCAGCAAGGCGGAAGGCGAACTGGGGCGGAACTTTGGCACCGTTCCCGCCTGCTGTCGAATCTTTCGCCGACAGGTGCGTCTCAAGAGGGAAGCCGCCCGAGCGCCGCTGCGCGCCTTGTTCCGATTCATCGATTGATACGCCGGCCGTCGCGGCCGCCGGGCTAGAATCCCTGCTTTCGCGAAGACAACACTAAGGACATCCAATGCGTACCCCCAACGGCTCGCCCATCCGTCGCGAGGCTTACCAGCCGCTCGCCTACGGCGTTGAAACCGTCGACCTGGATTTCGTCCTCGAAGCTCAGGCCACCCTCGTCACCAATCGCATGCGCTGCGTGCGCAATCCGGATGCGGCCGCCGGCCCCATCGTGCTGCTCGGCGACGGCCTGAGCCTGGTGTCCGTGCGCATCGACGGTGCCGAGCCGGCGCCCGGCCAACTGCGCGAGACCGAGTCCGGTCTGGAGATCGACGTGACGGCGGAAGCCGTCGAACTGGAGATCGTCACGCGCATCGATCCGTCGGCCAACCTGACCCTGTCGGGCCTGTACCAGTCGCGGGGCGGTTACTACACCCAGTGCGAGGCCGAGGGCTTCCGCCGCATCACCTATTTTCCCGACCGTCCGGACGTGATGGCGCGCTACACCGTGCGCCTGGAGGCCGACGCGGCCCTGTGCCCGGTGCTGCTGTCCAACGGCAACCTGCTGGAGACCGGCAGCCTTCCCAACGGCCGCCACTTCGCCCGCTGGGAAGATCCGTTTCTCAAGCCGTCCTACCTGTTCGCGCTGGTGGCCGCCGACCTGAAGGCGCTGGAGCGCCGGGTCAAGACGATGTCCGGCCGCGAAGTGCTGCTGCAGGTGTGGGTCGAGGCGCGCGACCTGGACCGCGTCGATCACGCGATGGAGTCGCTGGTTCATTCGATGCGTTGGGACGAGGAGACCTTCGGGCTGGAGCTCGATCTGGACCGCTTCATGATCGTCGCCGTGTCCGACTTCAACATGGGCGCGATGGAGAACAAGGGCCTCAACATCTTCAACACCAAGTACGTGCTGGCCAACCCGCAGAGTGGCACTGACGTGGATTACGAGAACGTCGAGAGTGTCGTCGCCCACGAGTACTTCCACAACTGGACCGGCAACCGGGTGACCTGTCGCGACTGGTTCCAGCTGACGCTGAAGGAAGGCCTCACCGTCTTCCGTGACCAGCAGTTCTCGGCCGACATGCTGGCCAGCGCGTCGGACTCGCCCGCTGCCGCGGCCTCGGCCCGTGCGGTGACGCGCATCGCCAATGTGCGTGTGCTGCGCAGCGCCCAGTTCCCGGAGGATGCCGGCCCGATGGCCCATCCGATCCGCCCGGACAGCTACCAGGAGATCAACAACTTCTACACCGCCACGGTGTACGAGAAGGGCTCCGAGGTCATCCGCATGCAGCATACCCTGCTCGGCAAGGAGGGCTTCCGCAACGGCATGGACCTGTACTTCTCCTACCACGACGGCCAGGCGGTGACCTGCGACGACTTCGTCGGCTGCATGGCGGAGGCCAATGGTGCGGACCTGGACCTCTTCATGCGCTGGTACAGCCAGGCCGGTACGCCGCGCCTGAAAGCCGAAGGCGTCTTCGATGCGGACAACCGCAGCTACACGTTGACCCTCAGTCAGCGCACGCCGCCGACCCCGGGTCAGGCGGACAAGCTGCCGCTGCACATCCCGGTGGCCATCGGCCTGATCGGTCCGGACGGCAAGGATCTGCCGTTGCAACTGGAAGGCGAGGCCCGCGCCGGCGACGTCACGCGCATCCTCGAACTGAAGGAGGCCAGCCAGAGCTGGCGCTTCACCGGTATCGACGTGGCGCCGGTGCCGTCGATCCTGCGCGGCTTCTCGGCGCCGGTGATCCTGGAGCTCGACGAGGACGATGCACGCCTGGCCTTCCGCATGGCCCACGACAGCGACCCCTTCAACCGCTGGGATGCCGCCCAGCGCTACATGGAACGGGTGATCCTGGCTTTGGCTGCGGATGCTGCCGCCGGTCGCAAGCTGGAGGTGCCGCAGGCCTTCGGCCATGCCTTCCGGGCGCTGCTGGTCAATGAATCCCTCGATCCGGCCTTCCTCGCCGAAATCCTCGCGCTACCGGCCGAAACCTATCTGCTCGAGCGCATGCCACAGGCTGATCCGGCGCCGCTGCGTGCCGCGCTGATGCACTTGATGCGCGAGTTGGGCCATGCGATGCAGGCTGACTTCCTCGATCGCTACCTCGACCTGGAAGTGGACGGCGCCTACCGCTATCACCCGGCAGATGCCGGCAAGCGCGCGCTGCGCAACCTGTGCCTGCGCTACTTGACTGCCTGGGGCGGTGCCACTGCCATCGACCTGGCGAAGAAGCAGTTCGAGCACGCCGGCAACATGACCGAGCGCTACGGTGCGCTGGCCGCGCTGGTGCAGAGCGATGCCCCGGCGCGCTTCGATGCGCTGGCGGCTTTCCATGAGCAATACAAGGACGACGCGCTGGTCCTCGACAAGTGGTTCCTGCTGCAGGCCAGCGCCTGGCGCTGGTCCGACGCGGCGCCGGCCACCCTCGAACAAGTGCGCGAGTTGATGGGCAACCCGGCTTTCTGCCTGTCCAACCCCAACAAGGTGTATTCGTTGTTGGGCGGCTATTTTCGCGCCAACGCGGCGGAGTTCCACCGGCCCGACGGCGCCGGCTACGCCTTCTGGGTCGAGCAGGTGAAGGTATTGAACAAGAGCAACCCGCAGGTCGCGGCGCGCATGGCACGCTCGCTGGAAGGCTGGCGCAAATTCACGCCGGAGATCCAGGGCCGCATCCGCAGGGCCTTCGAGGCGCTGGCGAAGGAGGAAGGCTTGTCGCCCGACGTCGCAGAGATCGTGGACAAGGCGCTAGCCTGAGTGAGTATCGGGAAGGGCTGAAACCGTGGGGAGAGTTCATTCGCCCCAGGGTTCGACGAGTCTGCGCCTGGCGTTGGAAGTGATCGAATTGCCGACCGTTGAGCGAACAGCCTTACGCCCCCTCCGCGAGCGGCGTCGGTTTCTGCGAAGGCGCGTTGCCGTGCCCTACTTGACCGCCGTCGCCGACATGCCAGCAAATTCGAGTACGAGGCTGGCGAGGGCGTCGGACTCGGCCTCGATTTCCGTTGCCAGGGTGGCCTGCTTCTCGGCGATCCATTCCGGGTCCTCGAGATCGTCGGCCCAGCAGAACGGCGCTTGGCTGCCCATGCGTGACAGGCGCTTGCGGCGGACGTCGAGGAGGTTGCGCAAACGAGCTTCCGCACCCGTCTGGAAGGGGCGCAGTGCGGTGGCGACCTCCCGCTCGATGAAGGGTGCAAGCGCGTCGAGCAGGTCGGCGTCCATATCCTGGTAGGCATCGCTCACTTTGCCCCAGTAACGGTCCGCCAGTGGTTCATCGGGACGGATTTCCGGGTGCAGGTGGCGGGCTAGCCGTCGCCAAGCGGAACGGCAGCGGGTGACCCGGGCTGGATCGAGGGGGGCGCGGCCGCCCGGATGGCGCTGGCTGTCGGCCAACACACGGGTGTGGTCGGCTTCCAGGGCCTGCCAAGCCAGCACTTCGGAGGCCACGGCCCGTTCGATGGTGGCCAGAGCCAGGCTGCTCAGCGGCTCGCCGCGGCGTAGGCGGGCCTGACCGAGTTCGACACGGCAGCGGTATGCCCGGTGTTCGACCTTGAGGCCCAGCAGGCGGACCTCCAGCTCGCCAAGACTGGCCTGGTAGCGGGCCAGCAGGTAGGGACGTTCAAAGCGTTCGAGCCACTCGATGGCTTCGAGAGTGTCGGCGAGGGCGCAGGCCACTTCATCGGCCGCAGCGGACTTGGGGGAGGGAACGGGATTGCGGTCGATGGACATGGCAAGGCTCCAGGGCTGTGGTTCGGCATGCATGACGCAGTGCCGTGCATGAGTGTTCAATCATGTGTCTGAGCGCGGGGCTCGTGCCCTTTAATGAGCATCGATTTTTCTATTTTCTGAAGGAGATGAAATCAATTTCATAAGCGCGGTGTCGCTTTGAATTGAACGCCATCTTGCGCCGATTTGCTTGGTGTTGTGGATGTCGGCAAGCAGGTTGCTGACAGGCGGATTATGTCCGCTTGTGGCGGTCTTACGATTTGCTCCGTAAAAGCCAGTTGTTTGGCAATTCTCTCTGGAAGGTGCCCTTTGATGCCATCAATGAGTGCAACTGCAAATTGCCCTGCACCTTGTTTTTGGGACTGGATTGTGCCGATACGGTCGCCACATTGGCTAACCTTGGCAATTAATGCAGGGGCGGCAGCGTGCACCATGGAGCCATTGGAAGGCTCAAGTACCAGAACAATATGTTCGGGGCGGTGCTCAATGCTCTCGGATGCAATGGTGGAGGGCGCCAGCCCTGGCGGCAGAATTTCGGGGTAATAAGCGGTGATAGGCTGCAAGTTCGCCGGCTTTGGATACCCTTGTAGTTCCCGCAACTTGGCTACACGGATGGCTTGATCAAATACCAAGTACGTGGAGTCGTTATTCGCGCGAGCTTGTGCGATCGATTGGTCTAGGCGGCTTTGCTTGTTGTGCACGGTTTGTTGTTCCAGGCTTGTAAGCCCAAAGCTGCCAAATCCAATGATTAGCACGACCAGGGCTTGCAAGCCGCCCCCGGCCTTCAGTAGAGCCCAGCTTCCGGCCAAAGCCAATGGAGCTACGAAAATTATTGCGTAATTCTCCTGCTTGGGAATAAATTTGATGGGATTGATTGATATCGGAAAGAATGAGTACGCTAAAATCATTAGCACTAGCCAGTAAACCACGTAGCGTCCGAAGTCCCCGCGCGTGTTTTCAGCCTGCCGTCTTATAACCAGGAAGGCTAAGCCAGCCATCGCGATATGCGGTAACAGCCAAAGGTCGCGCATGTCGCGGAACATCATTTGAAAATAAAAAGCTGGGGTGCCATAGCCCCAGAATGGATCGCCTGTGTATTCCTGATGAGTGCGCAGAAATGGAAGGAGAACGCGTAGGGTATGCAATGGATCGCCATAGATGTTCCACAATAGGAGCCACTCCAGGCTGACAATGCAGATAAAGGCAAGCGCTATTAACCACCAGCCGTAGAATAAGCGCCGGAACCATGCGATAGATACGAGAAAAATGGCGATCAGTGGAATCGTCGCTGTGGGTTTGATACACCAGCACATGCCCAGAGCCACGCCGGACAGGACTGCCATGGGCCTGGAGTGGTCTTTTTCTGCGAGGAATAGTCCGGTGAAGGCTAGTGTGATAAAAGCAGCAAAAGGCGCGTCAGCCAGGGGGCGGCCCGCAAGCGCAACATGCATGGGGGTAAGGCTGACCAAAAGGCCTGCCAATATCGCGCCTCGATGGCCCCAATAGCGTCCGGCCAGTATGGTGATAGCGGTAATCTCGAGCAAACTGCAGATTAGTGACCAGGCTGTCAGCGCGATGTCGCTATTACCTAGAAGATGACTCAGTAGCGCAATCGGCAGAACAATGCCGAAGCGCAGATCTCCAGGATCAGTCGAGTATCGCCAGTCCCCATGAGAGATCTCCAAGCCGCGCAAGGAATATAGGACATCGTCGGTACCGCCCAAACCAGGCATCAGCAAGAGCCGCTGAACTACGGCGAACGTCAAGATGGCCGCGATGGTCAGTAAAGGAGTGGCCTTTCTGGGGGCTGAGGATTTTGACATGGTCGTGGGGCTGTGATGGGGGGCACTCATGGCAATTTGGTGCCGGAGCAGATACGGCGTCGTCTCGAGGCGTTGGTTGCTACATGACCTTCTTCCCAAAGGCGGCCCTTCACAGACAAGGGCTGATTGCTTTTTCCGATGAGGTTGCGACTGGAGAAGATCGGCAGCACGTCCGGGGGGGCGTCGAAAACGGTAACCTGCCGTTTTAGGTCCACAACTGCAATTAGGTCGTCGCGCCGGGGCGCCTTAATGTATTTGCCACATGCTTCGGTTATGCCGCGGTTCCAATTGCCCGCTGGTCCCAAAGTCTGGAGAAGGCGAAGATGACGCAGGCGAGGACCGAAACTGCAGAGTCCAACGGTGAGGGCAGTGTCGTTGGGCGAGGAGTCGTCCGCCACGAGCAGTTCGAAGTCTTCAAAAGACTGAGCCAGAAAGGACCCGATGGTCATCTTCAGGCTGGCGTCTCTGCACCAAGTTCGGGTACAGACCGAAACGCGAGGGTGGTCCATAGAATATCCAACTAAATCAACGGGTTTTGTCGCCAACTGTAGTTCGCGACGGTTCGCCACGTCTTTTCAAAAGATTTACCATTTTAGATGGTAAGGATAATTGGATTGATTTTTTTCGGGGACAGAGTATGCCTAGTGTGTGATGGATGGCATTGCCACGTCAATCCAGAGGGGCGTTGCATTTGGGTAATGTCGCGGCTGCATGCTGCTCCCTGTTTGTGCTGCCCTCCGGTATTATGATTGGATTGTATTTTCTGTGCCGCGGCAATGGAACTCATCACAACCTTTATCGACATTGTCCTGCATCTGGACGTGCATCTGGCAGACCTGGCGAACAACTATGGCACGTGGATTTACGCGATCCTGTTCCTGATCATCTTCTGTGAAACCGGCCTGGTGATCTTCCCCTTCCTGCCGGGCGATTCGCTGCTTTTCGTGGCTGGCGCGCTGGCCGCCACCGGCGGCATGGACATCGGCGTGCTGTGCGCCGTGCTGTTGGCTGCCGCGGTGCTGGGTGACAACACCAACTACTGGATCGGCCATACCATCGGACCCAAGGTGTTCCGGTGGGAGAATTCCCGCCTGTTCAACCGCCAGGCCTTCGACAAGACCCACGCCTACTTCGAATCCCACGGCGGCAAGACCATCATCATCGCCCGCTTCCTGCCGCTGCTGCGCACCTTTGCGCCCTTCGTGGCCGGTGTGGCGCGCATGACTTATGCGCGCTTCGTAGCCCTGGACTTCCTGGGCGGTGCGGTATGGATCTTCTCGCTGACCTGGCTTGGCTACGGCTTCGGCAATCTGCCGGCCGTCAAGAACAACCTGTCGGCGGTGATTCTCGGCATCATCGCCATCTCGCTGTTGCCGGTCGCCATCGGCTGGCTGCGCGGCCGTTCGGCAGCGCGCGCGGCGAGTTGAGGACTCTTCATGCAGAAAAACATCGTCATCCTGATTTCCGGCCGTGGCAGCAACATGGAGGCCATCGTCGCCGCCGCGATCCCCGGTGCGCGCATCGCGGGCGTCATTTCCAACCGGCCGGATGCGGCCGGCCTCGACTTTGCGGCCGGGCGCGGCATCCCGACGCGGATCGTCGATCACAAGGCCTACCCGGACCGCGAAGCCTTCGACGCCGCGCTGGCCGAAGCCATCGATGCGCTGGCGCCCGATCTGGTGGTGCTGGCGGGCTTCATGCGCGTACTCACCGATGGGTTTGTGAGCCGCTACGCCGGCCGCCTGCTCAACATCCACCCGAGCCTGCTGCCGTCTTTCCCCGGCTTGCATACCCACCGGCGTGCGCTTGAGACCGGTGTGCGCGTGCATGGCACGACGGTCCATTTCGTGACGCCGACTCTCGACTGCGGCCCCATCGTAATCCAGGCCGTCGTACCGGTTCTGCCGGGTGACGACGAGGTGGCTCTGGCCGCCCGCGTGCTGGTGCAGGAGCACCGCATCTATCCGCAGGCGGTGCGCTGGTTCGTCGAAGGGCGCCTGGGCTTCGATGCGGAAGGCCGTGTCCGCGTCCGTGACGAACTGGCCGGCCCGACCGGCTGGACGGTGCCGCCGGTCGAGGGCTGAACCGCTAATGGCTGTGTCCCGCCGGGCTGGCGCGACCCTTGCCGTCGCGATCACCGTATCGTTGCTGGTTCATGGGATAGTGTTGATCGGCCCTGCCTGGCGCCTGCCGTCCGATCAGGCCAGCGTGTTGCCGCCCTTGGACGCCCGCCTGGCGCCGTTGCCGAAGCCCACGTTGCGGGAGGACAGGAATCCGGCCGCCGCAATCCGCAAACCGCTTCCGCGCCGGGCACCGGCACCGCATCGGGCGGTGGCCGAGAGTGGTGCTGCGATGGAGGCTGTACCGGTACCGGAAGCGGGCCAAGGGCCCTCCGACGTCGCTCAGGAAACACCGCCCGCCGCCGACGCCGCTGGGGCACAAAAGCCGGCAACCGAGGCGCCTGCCTCCGCAGTGCCGGAAGGGGCCAGTGGCAAGGCGCCCGGAGCGGGCTACGGCGATGGCTGGCTCAAGTCTGGCCGGGTCCAATACAACGTGATCCGCGGTGAGCGCAATTTCATCATCGGGCGCACCACCCATGCGTGGACCCACGACAAGGACCATTATTCGATGGAGACGGTGGTCGAAACCGCCGGCCTCATCGGCTTGTTACGGCCGTTCCGGATGATCCAGCACAGCGAGGGTCGCATCGGTCCCAATGGTCTGATGCCGGACAAGTTCACCGTCGAACGGGACGGCCAGTTGAAGGAGAAGGCCGACTTCGACTGGTCCGCCGGCAAGGTCGTGTTGACGGCCGGCGAGCGGCGGCGGGAGTTTCCGCTGGCCGAAGGCGACCAGGACGTGCTGACCCTGATGCACGATCTGGCGCTGCGGCCGGAGGGTTTCGAGCGCGCCGAGTTGCTGGTGGTGACTGGCAAAAGCGCGGTGCGCTCGGTGATCCAGAATCTCGGCCTCGAGGAACTCGACATCCCCGCCGGCAAGGTGTCTGCCTATCATCTGGGCAGCACCGGCCACCGCGGCGAGCTGAAGATCGACATCTGGCTGGCCCGCGACTACGCCAACCTGCCGGTGCGCCTGAAAATCACCGACAAGAATGGTGACGTACTCGACCAGGTCGCTACCGGCGTCGACCTCGGCAAACACGCTCCGCAGTAAAATCACGGGCAAATCCAACAAATAATTCGGGGCCGGCTTGCCGGCCCCGGTCCGCTCCATTGGGCGAGCACGCTCGCCCCCACAAGCAAGAGTAACGAATTCCCATGACCATCACCCCCGCCCAGATCCAGTCCGCCAGCCAGGCCTTGCGCACCGTACTGCGCTTCGAATACCCCGCCGATTCGGTGCTGTCCCGCTATTTCAAGGACCTGCGCGAACTGGGGGCACGGGACCGGGCCTTCGTCGCCGAGGCGGTCTACGGCGTGCTGCGCCGCAAGCGCACCCTCGAACGCCTGTGCGGTCCTGAGGCTTCCACCCGCCAGCTGATCCTGGCCTGGCTGGCCCGTGTCGAAGGCACCACGCTGCGCCAGCTCGGCGAAGGCCTGCACGGCCGCGACATCGACTACTTCACCGAGATCAAGGGCCGCGACGCCGGCGAGATGAGCCTGGCCGAATCCACCGATCTGCCCGACTGGCTGGCCGAGCGCCTGCTCGTCACCCTCAGCCCCGAGCAGGTCGTGGCGCTGGCCCAGAGCCTCAACCGCCCGGCACCGCTGGACCTGCGCGCCAATACCCTGAAGATCGAGCGCGACGCGCTGGTCGAGCGCCTCAAGGCTGACGGTATCGCCTGTGCGCCGGGACGCTACTCCCCCGCTGCGGTGCGCCTGGAAGGCAAGCCGGCGTTGCAGAAGCATCCGCTGTTCCTCGACGGCAGCTTCGAGGTGCAGGACGAGGGCAGCCAGTTGCTCGGTTTCCTGCTGCAGCCCAAGCGTGGCGAGATGGTCGTCGACTTCTGTGCCGGCGCCGGCGGCAAGACGCTGCTGCTCGGCGCGCTGATGCGCAACACCGGCCGTCTGTACGCTTTCGACGTGTCCGACAAGCGCTTGTCCAAGCTCAAGCCGCGAATGGCCCGCTCCGGCCTGTCCAACATCCATCCGGTGGTCATCGCCAGCGAGAACGATCCGCGCGTCAAGCGCCTGGCCGGCAAGATCGACCGGGTACTGGTGGATGCCCCGTGCAGCGGCCTCGGCACGCTGCGCCGCAACCCCGACCTGAAATGGCGCCAGAGCCCCGAGGCGTTGGCCGAGCTGACCGCCAAGCAGGCCGCCATCCTGGCCAGTGCCGCACGTCTGGTGAAGCCGGGCGGCCGCCTGGTGTATGCCACTTGCAGCCTGCTGCCGGAGGAGAACGAGGCCATCGTCGCCGCCTTCCTGGCCGCCAACGAAGGCTTCGTGGCGCTCAACGCGCAGGACGTGCTGGCCAAGCAGGGCGTCGCCATCGAGTGTGGCGAGCAACTCCACCTGACTCCGCAGACCCACGACACCGACGGCTTCTTCGCCGCGGTGCTGGAGCGCAAGGCCTGATGCCGCTCCGCCTGCTGCTGGCGGGCCTGATGCTGCTGTGCGCAGTACAGGCCCGCGCCCTCGAGCGGGACCCATCGACGTCGCTGGCCGCCAAGGGCAAGGTGGAGATCGCCTTCTCCCCGTGGAACGACCCCGAAGCGGTGCTGCTGAAAGCGATTGGCGAAGCCAGGGAACGCATTCTGGTCCAGGCCTATCTATTCACCAGCAAGCCGCTGGCCCGCGCGCTGATCGACGCCCATGGGCGCGGTGTGAAGGTCGAGGTGATGCTGGACGCCGAGATGAACCGGCCGGCCTCGCCGAGCGTGCTGCCCACGCTGCTGGCCGCCGGCATCCCGGTGGCCGTGGAGACCCGCTACAACATCGCCCACAACAAGGTGATGATCTTCGACCCGGATTCGCCGCGCGCTGCGCTGGCCACCGGGTCCTACAACTTTACCCGTGCGGCCAGACTGTCCAACGCGGAGAACCTGCTGGTGCTGCGCGGCAATCCGGCGCTGGTGCGCGTGTATGCCGACAACTGGCAACGCCAGCGCGCCGAGGCCCAGGTGGTGCGTAGCCTGGAAGATCTGCCCGAACGGAAGAGGAGAGAGAGTGGAAGAGAATCAGATCGCGCATCTACTGACTGACCTTTGGGGAGACCTCCAGCAGCCCACCGTATTCTGGCAGGTGGGCGTGCTGGTTCTGTGCCTGGTGCTCGCCGGCCTGATTACGCGGCAGATCCGTGTGTTCCTGCATCGCCGCCTCAAGGTCAATCCCCAGCTGCAGCGCGGCGCCGGTGAGGAAAGCCTGCGCCGGGTGATCTTTCCGGTTACCGCGCTGGGCTTGGTGCTGATTGCCCGGATCATCCTCAGCAACTGGCAGCACGTGAACCTCTTCCGCCTAGCGGTCCCCTTGCTGCTGGCAATGGCGGCGATCCGCCTGACCGTGCATGCGATCAAGCGGGCCTTCCCGCAAGCTGGCTGGCTGGCCGCCTTCGAGAAATTCTTCGCTTTCACGGCGTGGATCATCGTGGCGCTGCACATCAGCGGCGTGCTGCCGACCGTCATCGACGGGCTGGAGCAGATCGACTTCACGATCGGCAAGGCCAGGCTCAACCTGTGGATGCTGCTGCAGGGCGCCCTCACGGTGCTGCTGACGGTGCTGGCGGCCCTGTGGCTGGGCGGTGTCGTCGAGACGCGGCTGATGAACACAGAGGGGCTGGATTCGAACCTCAAGCTGGTCTTTGCGCGGCTGGTGAAGGCGGTGCTGATCGTGCTGGCGGTGGCCATCGGCCTGCCGCTGGTGGGTATCGACCTCACTGCGTTGTCGGTGTTCGGTGGGGCGCTCGGTGTCGGCCTCGGCTTCGGTATGCAGAAGATCGCCGCCAACTACGTGTCGGGCTTCATCCTGCTGCTGGACCGCTCGATCCGCCTTGGCAACCTGATCTCGGTCGGTAACGAGCGCGGCGTGGTCAGCCAGATCACCACCCGCTACACGGTGCTGAAGGGCATGACTGGCATCGAGTCCATCGTGCCGAACGAGACCCTGGTCGGTTCCGTCGTGCAGAACGAGACCTTCACTGATCCGAAGGTGCGCATCGCGCTGCCGATCCAGGTCGGCTACGCGACCGATCTGGAGAAGGCGATGGCCATCCTCGTCGAGGCTGCCAAGCATCAGCCGCGGGTGATGGACGACCCGGGGCCGGGGGCCTTCGTGGAGGCCTTCGCGGACAACGGCATCAACCTGCAGCTGGGCTTCTGGATCAAGGACCCCCATGAAGGCACCTTGGGCATCCGTTCGGCGATCAACCTGGAAGTGTGGCGGCGTTTCCGCGAGGAGGGCATCGAGATCCCCTTTCCCCAACGGGAGGTCCGTCTGCTCAACCCGGTAGCGCCCCAGGCGAGCGTTTGAGCGCCAGCCGGCAGGGATGCGTCCTTGCTGGCAGGAAGTAGAACCGCCAGTGGCCAAGCATATTTCACTGTTGCTGAAAAGCCCCTGATGGGGCTTTTTTGCCTTTTTGTCCCGCTTTCACCTTGGTTTGGTATGGCGACTCGACTAGAATCGGCGCACTACCCAACGAAGGATCGTAGGCCTCGATGTTCTCCGGACTGTTCGATTTACCGTGGTGGGGCTATGTGGCCATCACCCTGGCGCTGACCCACGTCACCATCGCCTCGGTGACGATCTTTTTGCATCGCCACCAGGCGCACCGCTCCCTTGAGCTGCACGCGCTGCCTTCCATGTTCTTCCGCTTCTGGCTGTGGCTGACCACCGGCATGGTCACCAAGGAGTGGGCGGCGATCCACCGCAAGCACCACGCCAAGTGCGAGACCGCGGAGGACCCGCACAGCCCGCAGATCCAGGGCATCAACAAGGTGTTGTGGACCGGCGTGCTGCTGTACGTGAAGGAGTCCCGCAATCCGGAAACCATGGCCCGCTACGGCCACGGGACACCCGACGACTGGATCGAGCGCAAGCTGTTCTCGGCCTGCCCCAAGACCGGCATCTTCATGATGCTGGGCATCGACATCGCGCTGTTCGGCGTATGGCCCGGTGTGCTGATGTGGGGCGTGCAGATGATCTGGATCCCGTTCTGGGCGGCCGGCGTCGTCAATGGCCTGGGCCACTTCTGGGGCTACCGCAACTACAACTGCGCGGATGCTTCCACCAACCTGATCCCGTGGGGCATCCTGATCGGCGGTGAGGAGCTGCACAACAACCACCACAGCTTCGCCACGTCGGCCAAGCTGTCGGCCCGCTGGTACGAGTTCGACATCGGCTGGATGTATATCCGGACCCTCGAGATCCTCGGCCTGGCCCGAGTCAAGAAGACCATCCCGACGCCGCGCTTCGGCGTTGCCAAGGCCTTGGCGGACTTCGATACGCTGCAGGCCATCATCACCTGCCGCTACGACGTGATGACCCGCTACGTGAAGTCTCTGAAAGCCATCGCCCAGGAAGAGTTCGCGGCCCTCAAGGCCCAGTCCGGCGGCACGCTGAAGGTCAGGGAGCTGCGCCGCTGGCTGACGGCAGAAAATGGCCAGCTGTGCGCCGACGAGAGCAAGCGCCTGGCGTCCCTGCTGCAGGGCAATGCCCGGCTGCAGACCGTCGTCGCGATGCGCGAGGAACTGACCGCCCTGTGGGCGCGTTCCACGGCCAGCCGCGAACAGCTGCTGCAGCAGCTGCAGGACTGGATCGCCCGCGCCGAGCAGAGCGGTATCCAGCAGCTGGAAGAATTCTCCCGCCGCCTGCGCCGCTACGCTGTCTGATTCCCGTCCCGACCCTTGCAAGCCCGCCCATGAGGCGGGCTTGTCGTTTCTCGAGCGAGCCGTGTCCACCCTGATTCTCTTCAACAAACCCTTTGGCGTGCTGTGCCAGTTCACCGGCGAGGCCGGCAAGCAGACCCTGGCCGAGTTCATCCCGGTGCCCGGTGTCTATGCGGCTGGCCGTCTGGACGCGGACAGCGAGGGCCTGCTCGTGCTGACCGACGACGGCGGCCTGCAGAAGCGCATCGCCGATCCGCAGCACAAGCTGCCCAAGACCTATCTGGTGCAGGTGGAAGGCGTGCCCGACGAGGCGGCGCTGGCCCGCCTGCGTGCCGGCGTGGACCTGGGTGATTTCGTCACCAAGCCCTGCGAAGCACGCCTGGTGGACGAGCCGGGCTGGCTGTGGCCGCGGAATCCGCCGATCCGCGAGCGCAAGTCGATTCCGACCAGCTGGGTCGAGATCGTGCTGCGCGAGGGCAAGAACCGCCAGGTGCGGCGCATGACCGCCAAGGTTGGCTTTCCGACGCTGCGCCTGATCCGCGAGCGCATCGGCGACTGGTCGCTGGCCGGGCTGACGCCGGGAGAATGGCGGCAGGCGCCGGTGCCGGCGAGCCTGCGGGGCCGCCTCGCGCCTGCGGCGGCTGCAGCGCCGCGTCCTGGCAAGCCCGGTCAACCACACCGCCGGCCCCGCGTTGCTTGAATTTTGGCGCGGCGTGTTCATCCGCTCCGTGCGTGTCGATTGGTTTCCACCGGCGAAGGCATTCGCTTCCACCCTTATTTGTTTCTATCCCTGCCATGGCCCTGATCCGTTGTTCCCTGCCTTCCGCCACTGCCGGTCTGGCCCTCGCGCTGGCGGCCCTTGTCGCTCACGCCGAGGGCGAAATGCCGCTCACCGAACTGAGTGTCGGCATGTACCGCATCGAGGCCGAGGCGGCCGTCACCATGTCGGACCGCATGCGCGGCCTGATGCAGCGCAAGAACATGCCGCAGAACCACGGCATGCTGTTCGCCTTCACCGAAAACCAGCGCCACTGCATGTGGATGAAGAACACGCTGCTGCCGCTGTCGGTGGCCTTCATGGACGAGCAGGGGCGCATCCTCAACATCGAGGACATGCAGCCGCAGACGGAGAACAATCACTGCGCGGCCGGGCCGGCGCGCTTCGCGCTGGAGATGAACCTGGGTTGGTTCAAGCAGAAGGGAATCGCGCCGGGGGCGACGATCAACGGCGTGGCTCGGCTGGCCGGGGCGGCGCGCTGAGCGTGGACGGAGGTTGGGGACCTGTCGAGGGGCGGGGCGGCGAATGAGCTTGCTGCCGTGGATGAGCCCGGACAGGGACGGATCGAATAAAAAAGGCGCCGGGAGGCGCCTTTTTTCATTGCGGTGGCCTGGGCTCAGGCGGTCAGTTCGAGCAGCTTGCCGAAGGCTGTGGCGAACTGGGCGAGGCCGTCCTGTTGCAGGCGCTCGCCGAGGACTTCCAGGTCCAGGCCGAGGGCGGCCAGCGCGGCGATGTGGGCGGCGGCGCCATCCACGTCTTCGGTGACGGTGTCGGCACGGACCTGGCCGTGGTCGACGAAGGCGGCCAGTGTGGCGTCGGGCAGGGTGTTGACGGTTTCGGCGCCGATCAGCGGCTCGACGTACATCAGGTCGGAATAGGCTGCGTTCTTGGTGCCGGTGCTGGCCCACAGCATGCTCTGCGGGCGGGCGCCCCTGGCGGCCAGCGCGGCGAAGCCCTCGCCGTGGAAGCGCGTCAGGTAGCGCTGGTAAGCCTGGCGGGCCAGCGCTACGCCGGCCTTACCGCGCAGCGCGAGGGCCGCCTCGCTGCCGATCTCTTCGAGCTGCTTGTCGATCAGGCTGTCCCAGCGGGACAGGAAGACGCTGGCCACGGAGCGCACGCGGGATACGTCGCCGCCGGCCGCGGCCAGTTTTTCGAGGCCGCGCTGGTAGGCGCCGGCCACTGCATCCACGTGGCCCAGCGAGAACATCAGCGTGACGTTGATGCTGACGCCTTCGCCGGTGAGGGTTTCGATGGCGCGCACGCCGGCCGCGGTGGCCGGGATCTTGACCAGCAGGTTGTCACGGGCGACGGCAGCGCGCAGGCGGCGGGCCGCGGCGACGGTACCGGCCTCGTCATCGGCCAGCGCCGGGGAGACTTCCAGGCTCACGTAGCCGGCATCGCCCTGGCTGGCGTCGAAGACCGGGCGGATCAGGTCGCAGGCGCGCTGCACGTCCTCGATCACCAGGCGCTCGTAGCGCTGTTCGGCCGACAGGTTCTCGCCGTTCAGCGCATCCAGCGCCGGGCGGTAGTCGTGGCCGTCGGCGATGGCTTTGTGGAAGATCGCCGGATTGGTGGTCACGCCGGCCACGCCATTTTCGATGTGGCGGGCGAGCAGGCCTTCGTTGATCAGGGCGCGGGACAGATTGTCCAGCCAGACTTGCTGGCCGGCGGCACGGGCGGCTTGGATCGGATTCATGGATGCGGGCTTCGGCGTGGCGGTGGTTCGGAATGATCCCGCCATTCTGGCCGAATCCCGTGGCAGAGGAAAGTCAGCGCGGCGGCCAGTGGATCTCGAAATGCCCGGGCTGGGAAGTGGGGCGGGCCGCGCCGCCGGCGATAGCGGGCAGGCGGCTGAGGAATTCCGGTTCGCCGCTCAGCGTGCCGTCGAAGCGCGGCATGTGGCCCGGCGCCGCCTCGCCGCTGCCGTTGGCGACCACGTCGCCGGCGAGGGTCTGCAAGGTGTAGCGGATGAGGCCGTCGTGGGCGTCCAGGCTGATCTCGTAATCGCCGAACTGGCGCCCGGGAAACAGCGCGCTGCGTGCTCCGCGCCACAGCAGGCGCGCCTTGCCCGAGCAGCGCCCGTCGGGTGGGCAATGCCAGGCCGGCGCCTCGATGGTCAGATCGCCCTGCCAGCCGGCGCGGGCGACCGGATTGGGGATCGGGCTGAGCGCCGCATCGGCGGGGGCGTGCAGGCTGAAGCCGCTCACATCGAGGCCGCGCAGGCCCGCTTCGATGCGGCCGATGGGCACGCCGCTGCTGGCCAGCGACCAGGCGGCGGCGCCACGGGCGAGGGCGGCGGTGTCGAAGTTCCAGCTCAGCGGCAGCCAGGGTTTCAGGCTGCGCCCGCTGGCGTCCCGGCTGGCCAGTACGCCGTGGCCCCGCCACAGGCTGCCTTCGGCCTGCTGCAGGTGCAGGCCGTCCTGGGTCAGGCGGGCCACCAGCAGGTCGATGAGGCTGGCCGGCGCCTTGGCGATCAGCAGGGCCAGCGTCAGCAGTGCAAAGACGAGCAGTTTGCGCAGCATGGCTCAGGGGGCGGACGGCCCGGCCAGCACCGCGTCGATGCTGGCCTGCGGGCCTTGTTGCTGGATCTCCATGCGCATTACGCGCAGGCCCTGGTCGCGCTGTACGGCGGCCAGCCAGGTAACGAGTTCGTCGAAGGGCGCCTGGCCCTTCACATGCAGGCCTTCGCCGCCGGTCTGCAGCGTCAGGCCGAGGCCGCGGCTTTTGGCGGCGGCCTGGGCGGCTTCGAGCAGGGCCGGCCCGGCGGGGGCCTGCAGGGGCGGCTGGGTGCGCAGGCGGGCGACTTCGGTGGCGGATTCCTGCACCAGTTCCAGCTGCGCGGCACTGCGCGGCAGGCTGCGGTCGAGGCGGCCGCGCTCGTGGCGAGCCCAGTCGAGCAGGCTCAACGTGAGGCCGATGGTGACGACGGCGCCGGCGATCGTCACCAGGCGGCGCTCCCGTGGGCTGATGCCCTGCCAGGCGGTGGTGAGGCGAGTGATGGGGCCGATGGCGGCGACGGGCTTGGTGGTGCTCATTGCAGGTTCTCCCGGCGCAGCAGCAGATGGGGGGCGCTGCCGTCCCGGCGCAGGTCGGCGAGCAGGCCACGGCTGGCGAGCAGGCCGACCACCGCTTCGGCACGGGCGGCGGCGGAGCCGCCGAGGGTCAGGTCGAGGCGGCCGTCCTCGTAGCGCAGCGCGACGATGCCGGCCGCCGCGTCGGTGCCGAGGGCTTCGGCGGCCTGGGCCAGCAGGGCCAGCGCGTCGTCGTCCCGCAGCTGGCCGTGGCGGGCCCGTTCCTGGTTGAGCTGCTGGCGCATCTGGGCGGCCGGGGCGACCACCGGGGTGTTCGGGAAGCTGGTGCGGTAGATGCGCTCGATGCGCCCGTCGATGTCGCCGACCTGATGTTTCATCCACAGCACCTCGCCCACGTCGGCCACCAGCCACAGGGCCAGCGCGCTGCCGCCGAGGATCAGCGCCGGGCGCAGGCGGCCGAGCCAGGCGCCGCCGCGGGCGCTGGGCGCGAACTCGCCGTGCAGCAGGTTGGTGGCCTTGCGGTCGGCGCCCTGCCACCAGCGGTAAGGCGCTGCAGCCACGGTCTCGAGGCCGGTTTCGGCCTGCAGGGCGGCCAGATCGGGGGCCGGTGTGCCGGCGGCCACATGGACGTCGATGCGCGACGGGGCGCTGTTGGCGGCGCGGGCCACGCCGGCCTGCTGGGCCAGCAGCGGCATCAGGATGTCTCCGTCGATGGCCAGGCCGGCGTCGGGGCCGGTGCGCAGGATGGCGTCGTCGGCGGACAGGCTCAGCTGCCAGCCTTGCGGGTCGGTTGGCGCGGTCTGCAGTTCGGCGAGCACGCGCTGCGGCTGCCGGCCGATGGCGGCGAGCTGCGCCACGACCAGGCGCAGGCGCTCGCGGGCGACCACCAGCACGCCGGCCAGGTCGCGTTCGCCGTCGTCGGCGGGGCGGCGATGGCTGACGGTGAGGTGCTGGCTGTCCGGGTCCTTCAGCAGGCGGTCCTCCAGCGCGTAGGCCAGCAGGCGCGGCAGGTCGCGTCGGGTGGCGCGCGGCAGCGGCACTTCGAGCCACAGGCACTGGGGGCCGGTGAGCACGACTTCGCATTCGTCGGCGGCCGGCCAGTGGCGGGGTTCGCTGCGGCCTTCGGAGAGCGGCTGGCCATCCGGGCCGAGGAGCGCCCACGGGCAGTCCGGCCGGGTCGGCCAGTGCTCGTCGATGGCGAGGATGAGACGGGTCATAGCAGTTTCTGCCAAACGATGGTGGGCCAGTTCTGGGCGCGGTCCAGCAAAACCTCCATGCGGACCATGGAGACGCCGAAGCGGGCGCGGCCAGTGGCAAGGAAATGCCGGCTGGTGGTGGCCAGCCGGGCGGTGTCGGGGGTGAGGTCCTGGGACGGCAGGCGGGCCTTGAAGTCGGGCAGGTCCTTGAACCACGCGCGGCTGCGCTGCACGATCAGAAGGCGGGCGGCGTCGAGGCTCAGGCCGGGAACGGCGGCGGCGAGGACTTCGGCGGGGGCGGTATTCACGTTGATCTTGCTGTCGGCGGGCAGCGCCGCCACGAAGGGGCTCAGGCGCGCCACCAGGTCGGGCGTGAAGCCGCGCACCTGGGTCAGCTCGCTGACCGCCAGCAGCGGGCCGTTGGCGGGCCGGCGGGCCGGCGTCTGGGCTTCGTACCAGGATGACTCGGCGCCGCCGGGCAGGCGCGGCGTGTCGTCGGCATCGAGCCAGTCGAGCAGGGCCGACGTAAGGTTGAGGGCATCCCCGTCGCCGACGCCGACGATGGCCAGCAGGCGGCGGAACTGCTCCACTTCGAGCAGGTTGGCGCCATCCATCTGGACCAGGTTGTTGAGGTTGACGCGCCCGGACAGGTCTTGCAGTTCGCCACTGACTTCGCCTTCCTCCACCGGCGTTGGCGGCACCTTGACGGCCCAGCTCTCGCCGAGGTGGTCCACCTGGGTCGTACGGGCGTCTTCGGCCAGCACGTTGCGCGCCCAGTCCACGGCGCCGCGGGCCAGCAGGCGGGCCTGGGCCTGGTCGTGGCGGCCCATTACCTGGTCCATGGCGACGCCCAGGTCGCCGACCGCGGCGGCGGCGATGCCGGCGACGAGGGCCACCGTCAGCAGCGCGAGGATCACTGCCGCGCCGCGTTGTGGGCCAGGCCGGCAAGCGGGGGCGGAAGTGGGGAAAAAGGGACGGCGGCTCATCAGCGGAGAGCGATCATGCGCGTGATGGTGCCCACGTCGGGTAGGTCGAGTTCGAGGATCACCGCGTCCGGCAGCGCGGCGCGGCGGTCTCCCGGCGGCCAGGCGTCGAGGCGGTTGTTGTTGTACAGAAAGCGCCAGCGCAGGTCGCGGATATTGTCGAGCAGGGGCTCGACGCTCGGCTCGCCGAGGAGCTCGCGGCCGCTCCAGCGCAGCCATTCGAGGCGGCCATCCACCAGGCGGAAGCCCACCCGGCGCACGCCGCGGCTGTCATCGAGGCGCAGAAACTGGAATTCCGGGCCGCCGCCGTTGGCACTGCGGCCGAGGATCATGGCCGGCGTGCTGGTGCTGCTCAGGGCCGGGACACCGCCGGGCATGCCGCGCTGCTCGCCCGGGGCGACGGCCTGAAGCAGGTCGGTGTCGATGCGCTGCATGCTGCGGCCGATGGCGCGCCAGCGCTCGAAATTGGCCTCCAGCCGGTCGCGGCTGGTGGCGACCTCGGACAGGGCGCGGTAGGACAGTACGCCGAGGATCGCGAAGATCGCCAGCGCCACCATCAGCTCGATCAGGGTCAGGCCGCGTTGGTGATGCGGCTTGGCCTGACGGGCGCGCGCATGAATGGGGCTCATCGCAGCGGCCTCGCCAGGTAGCCGCTCAGGCGGGCGATGGCGTGATCGTCTGACTCCTCGCTGAAGACGCTGACGTCCACGCGGCGGAACAGGGGGTTGGCGGTGTTCTTCACCTCTTCGCGCCAGCGGTAGCTGCGCCCGGCCTGATCGGCCGTGCCTTCGTTGGTGCCGGCGTTGGGCCAGGCTTGGGTGGCGCGCAGTTCGGCCAGACGGTTCTCGGCGATCCAGTCGCCGACAAGGCGTTCGCGCAGCTCAGCGGAGGACTGGGCGGTGACGCCCATCGCGCGGAAGGCGGCGGTCAGCGCAATGGCCAGGATGGCCAGCGCGACAAGGGTCTCGAGCAGCGTGAAGCCGCCCGTCCGGCGGGCACCTGCGCGCATCATGCGTTGCGACCCGGCAGGGCCAGGATCACGTCGCCGTTGGCCTTGCCGATGAGGCGGGCTTCGCCGCTCGGGGTGGCGACGCGCAGTTCGTATTCCGGTGCCTGGGTGCCGAACTGCAGGCGTGGCGTGGTGGCTTCCGGCTGGCCGTCGATGCGCAGCCCGGACCAGTACAGGCCGTCGGGTAGCGTCTTCTCGGTGAATACCGGCGGGTCGTTGAGAGGACGCCAGTTGTCGTCCGGGTCGAGGGCCGAGAAACGGTAGCCGTCCGGCAGGAATTCGATGACGATCGGGCGGCCGCGGACCGCCGCCCGGTCGGCGGTGGCCTCCAGCACCAGGCGCAGCCGCCGCAGGGCCTGATCGGCGTCGCGCCCGCGCAGGCTGTCCAGCCCCAGGCTGATGCCGGTGGCCATGACGCTCATGATGACCAGCACCACCATCACTTCGATGAGGGTGAAGCCGGCGTGGCCGCGCAGGCCCCCCAGCCGGGGCGTGGCCACGGTCGCGGGGGGCATCTTGATCACAGGCTCCAGGAGCCGATGTCCGCGTCGAAGCCTTCGCCGCCGGACACGCCGTCGGCACCGAAGCTCATCACATCCACATCGCCCTTCAGGCCGGGGACCACGTACTGGTAGGGCTTGCCCCAGGGGTCCATCGGCAGCTTGTCGAGGTAGGCCTTCCAGTTCTCTGGCACCGGTGCAGTGGTCGGCTTGACGACGAGGGCCTGCAGGCCCTGCTCGGCGGTGGGGTAGCGGCGGTTGTCGAGCTTGTACAGCTTGAGGGCCTGCATGATCGCCGAGATGTCCTGCTTGGCGGCGACGACGCGGGCTTCGTCGGGGCGGCTCATGACCTTCGGCACCACCAGCGCGGCGAGCACGCCGAGGATGACGATGACGACCATCACTTCGATGAGGGTGAAGCCGCGGCTGCGGCGGAGGCGATTGAGCATTGGTACGTCCTTATTTCATCAGGGTGTTGATTTCGATGATCGGCTGCATCACTGCCATCACGATGAGCAGCACGAAGCCACCCATCATCAGCAGCAGGATCGGCTCCAGCAAGGCCGTGAGCGTGGCGGTGCGGTTCTCGAGCTCGGCCTGCTGCAGGCGGGCGGCGCGGTCGAGGAGCTCGTCGATGCGGCCGGTGGCTTCACCGTTGGCCAGCATGTGGATCAAGAGCGGTGGAAACTGTCGGCTGGCGCCCAGCGCGCGGGACAGGGGCTGGCCCTCGCGGACGCGTTCGGCGGCGACGCCTACCGCGTCGGCCAGCGGCAGGCGGCTGATCACCTGGCGGCCGGCGTCCAGCGCGGCGAGCAGCGGCACGCCGCTGCCGGCGAGGATCGACAGGGTGCTGGCGAAACGGGTCGCGTCGAGGGTCCGCAGATGGCGGCCGAGCACCGGCAGGCGCAGCAGCCAGGCGTCCCAGCGGCGCTTGACGGCGGTGTCGCGCAGCGCGCCGCGGGCAGCGAGGATGGCGCCGATGATGGCCAGGATCATCAGCCAGCCCCATTCCCGCAGCACGGCGCTGACGACGATCAGGCTGCGGGTGAGCAGCGGCAGCGTCTGCTTGCTTTGCTGGAAGACGGACACCACCTGCGGCACCACGTAGGTCATCAGGCCGATGATGACCATCAGCGCCACGCTGGCGACGATGGCCGGGTAAAGCAGGGCTTGCAGGGTCTTGGTGCGCAGTGCGTTGCTGCGGTCCAGGTAGTCGGCCAGTTCGGTCATCACCTTGGCCAGCTCGCCGGATTTCTCGCCGGCCGCCACCGAGGCGCGATAGAGCGTCGAGAAGGCCTGCGGGAAGCGGTCCAGCGCGGCGCGCAGGCTGTAGCCGGAGAGGATCTCGGAACGCACGCCGGCCAGCAGCTGGCGCGTGGTCTCGGTTTCGGCCTGCTCGATAAGAGCCGCCAGCGCCTGTTCGACGGTCAGGCCGGAGGCCAGCAGCGTGGCCCA
Source organism: Pseudomonadota bacterium (assembly GCA_018241685.1). Taxonomy (GTDB): domain Bacteria; phylum Pseudomonadota; class Gammaproteobacteria; order Burkholderiales; family Rhodocyclaceae; genus Zoogloea. The sequence continues at coordinate 188,666 of JAFEDJ010000013.1, read as the reverse complement.
CTGGCGGGTCAACAGCGTGAGGTCGGCATCCTTCAGCTTGCGCCGTGCGACTTTGGCGCCACCGCTGCCCTGGGCCACCGAGGCGACTTCCAGCGGAAACAGGCCGCGCTCGCGCAGCAGGCCACGGGCGGCCTTGCCGGTGTCGGCTTCGAGGACGCCGGCGGATTCCTTGCCGGCGGCGTCGAGGGCACGGTAGCGGAAAGCGGTCATTCGCGGGTCACGCGGAGCAGCTCTTCGGCCGAGGTCTGGCCGCCTGCGAGCAGGCGCAGGCCGTCATCGCGCAGGCTGCGGGTGCCGTGGGCGAGGGCGTGGGCGCGCAGCGCGGCTTCGTCGGCGCCGGTGTGGATGAGGCGCTGGAAGGCGTCGTCCACGACGATCAGCTCATAGATGCCGCTGCGCCCCGAGTAGCCAGTGCGTGAACACTCCGGGCAGCCGGGGGCGTGCCACAGCTGGGCCGGAGCATGGCTGCCGAGCAGGGCGCGGTCGGCCGCCGCGGTTGGTTCCGATGTGCGGCAGACCGGGCACAGCTTGCGTACCAGGCGCTGGGCCAGCACGCCGCGCAGCGTGGACGCCAGCAGGAAGGGTTCGACGCCCATGTCCACCAGGCGGGTGACCGCCGAGGCGGCGTCGTTGGTGTGCAGCGTGGCCAGCACCAGGTGGCCGGTGAGGCTGGCCTGCACGGCGATCTGGGCGGTCTCCAGGTCGCGGATCTCGCCGATCATGATGACATCCGGGTCCTGCCGGAGGATCGCCCGCAGGGCCCGCGCGAAGCTGAGATCGATACGGCTGTTGACCTGGATCTGGCCGACGCCGGGCAGGTCGTATTCGACCGGGTCCTCGACGGTGACGATGTTGAGGCTGTGGGCGTCCATGCTCTGTAGCGCCGCGTACAGCGTGGTGCTCTTGCCGGAGCCGGTGGGGCCGGTGACGAGCAGGATGCCGTGGGGTTCGGCGAGCAGCTTGGCGAAGGGATCGACGGTGTCGGTGGCCATGCCGAGGCTGTCGAGGCTGCGCTGGCCGTTGCCCTTGTCGAGCAGGCGCAGCACGATGCGTTCGCCGTGGGTGGTGGGCAGCGTGGATACCCGCACGTCCACCTGGCGGCCGGCCAGGCGCAGGGCGATGCGGCCGTCCTGGGGCAGGCGTTTCTCGGCGATGTCGAGGCTGGCCATGATCTTGATGCGCGAGGCCATCGCGGCGTGCAGCGCGCGGTGGGGCTGGGCCACGTCGACGAGCACGCCGTCACGGCGGAAGCGCACCACCGAGTGGCGCTCGTAGGGTTCGATGTGGATGTCGCTGGCGGCCTGGCGCACGGCCTGGGTCAGCAGCGCGTTGATCATGCGGATGATCGGCGCGTCGTCCTGGGTTTCCAGCAGGTCCTCGACGGCCGGCAGCTCGGTCATCAGCTGGGTCAGGTCCACTTCCTGGCCCACGTCGGCGACCACTTCGGCGGCATTGTCGTCGGCGCCGGAATAGGCTTCGGCGAGGCGGGCCTCGAAGCCGGCGCGGGGCAGGGTCTCGATGCGCAGCGGTACGCCGAGGCTGCGGCGTACTTCGGCGACGGCGGCCAGGTCGGCGCCTTCGCGGAGAATCAGGTCGGCGTGCTCGCCACCGTGGGCGGCGACGAGGATGCCGTGGGCCTTGGCGAAGGCATAGGGCAGCGACGGGGCGCTCATGGAGTTTGCGGCGCGGTCTGGGCCGGGGCGGCGGCGGCCGGTTCGGGGATGCGGTAGAAGGGCACGGTCGGTGCCGGGCTGCCCGGCGGCGGCAGCTCGGGGGCGCTCGGCTCGCCGCGCATCAGCGCGTCGCTGCGGTCGATGTTGCGCTGCTGGCCGATGATGTAGTTGTAGCGGTCCGACGAGATGCCCTGGATGCTGGCCGCGTCACGCAGGATCACCGGACGCAGGAAGACGATCAGGTTGGTCTTGCCGCGGCTGCGGGTGGTGTAGCGGAACAGGCTGCCCACGTAGGGCAGGTCGCCGAGCACGGGCACCTTCTCGACACCGCCGTTGTAGGTGTCTTCCACCAGGCCGCCGAGGGCGATCACCGCGCCGTCGTCCACCAGCACGGTGGATTCGATGGAGCGCTTGGTGGTGGACGGGCCGTTGGTGGCCGACGCGGTGGAGGCGATGATCGCCGAGGCTTCCTGGTAGATCTGCAGGCGCACGGTGCCGCCTTCGGAGATCTGCGGCTTGACCTTCAGCGTGAGGCCAACGTCCTTGCGCTCGACGGTGGTGAACGGGTTGGTGGTGGTGCCGCCGGTGGTGGCGTAGGAGCCAGTGACGAAGGGCACGTTGCTGCCGACGACGATCTTGGCTTCCTCGTTGTCGAGGGTCACCAGGTTGGGTGTGGACAGGATGTTGGCCTTGGTATCCGACTCGAGGAAGTGGGCCAGCATGTTCAGGTTGGCGATCTGCTTGCCGCCGACGGTGATTGTGCCGCCGCCGAGGACCAGGTTGAGGCCGTTGCCGGGCAGCGTCGCCGATGAACTGGAAGCCAGGCCGGCGGCCAGCGTGAGGAGGTTGTTGCCGCTCGAGCTGAAGCTGGTCCCGCCGTATGCGCCGGTGGAGCCGACCTTGCCGGCCTGCCACTGGATGCCGATCTCGGCGGCCTTGTCGGTGCTGACTTCGGTGATCAGCGCTTCCACGTAGACCTGCGCGCGGCGCTTGTCGAGTTCGTCGATGACTTTGCGGATATTGTTGTAGATGGCGTCCGGCGCAGTGATGATCAGCGAGTTGGTCATCGGGTCGGCCTGAATGAAGCCGTTGCCGGTGCCGCTGTTGTTCGTGCTGCTGTTGCTGAAGGACGGCGTCGTGCCCATCGTGCTGGTGCTGGTGCTGGAGCTGCTCGTGGACGAGCTGCCGGTCGAGCCGGTGGTGTTCGCGGTCGGGGCGAAGCTGCTGCTCTGGTTGCCGGTGCCCGTACCGGTGGTGGAGCCGGCTTCGCCGGACACCACCGCGCGCAGGGTCTGGGCGACCTTCACGGCTTCGGCGTTCTTCAGGTGTACGACGTGGATGTTGCCGGCGGCACCGGGCTGGTCCAGGTTGGCGACCAGCTGGCGTACGGCGTTGATCTTCGATGGGTTGTCGGAGCGGATCAGCAGGCTGTTGGTGCGCGGATCGCCGATCACCGTAACGCGCTGGCTGGCGTCGCCGCCGGTGCCCGGCGCGGTGGCCGCAATGCCGCTGGCGCCGTCGTTGAGCAGGCGGGTGACGGTCTGGGCCAGGTCGAGGGCCGAGGCGTGCTTGAGCGGCATCACGCGCATGTCACCCTGGGGTACATCGATGGATTCGATGATCTGCGCGATGCGGCCGATGTTCTCGGCGTAGTCGGTGACCACCAGCGAGTTGTTGCCGGGATAGGCCGTAACCGTGTTGTTCGGCGACACCAGCGGGCGGATCACCGGCACCAGCTGGGCGGCCGATTCGTTCTTCAGGTTGAAGACCTGGGTGGTCAGGCGGTCGCCACCGCCGGCACCCGCGCCCTTGCCGACCGGCACCGCGTGCAGCTTGGCGTCGGCTTCCGGCACGATCTTGGTGACGCCCTGGCCTTCGACCGCCGCATAGCCCTGCAGGCGTAGCGCGGACAGCAGGATCGAGTAGGTCAGGTTGCGGGCCACCGGACGCGCGGTGACGATGTTGAGGGTGCCCTTGACGCGCGGGTCGACGATGAAGTTGCGCCCGGAGATCTTGGAGATGGCCTGGATCACCGCGCCGATGTCGGCATTCACGAAGTTGAGGGACACCGGCTCGCCGCTGGCGGTGGTGCCGTTGTCGGCCGCGAAGGCCAGCGGTGCCGGCAGGGCCAGGGTTGTGGCGACGGTGGAGGCGAGGCAGGCGGCGAGAACGCGCCGGGTGACCCCGGAGCGACGGCGGGCTGGTTTCATTGGTTGCTGACAGGTTGCGCCGGGAAGCCGGCGGGGAATGGGGTTTGCGCGGGCGCGTCGGTGCCATTGGCCGGTGTAGGGGCCTGGAAGACCGCGGGCGGAGGCATGATTGCCGCTGGCGGTGTGGCTTGGGCATCGCTACCCGGCGCGGCCGCGCCGCGTTCGACGAGCTTGATGGTCTGGCGGGCGCCGCCGGTGGATACTTCGATGCTGTCCCGGCCGACGCTGGCCAGCGTGACTCCGGACTGGATCTCCTGGCCCTCGACGAAGCCCTGCTGGGCACCGCCGTCGATGGCGATCACCGCCCAGCCGGGGCGGCCGTCGCTGCCGGTGACGACGGCCTGCAGCGTATAGCGGCCGACCGGAGCGGCGATCACGGCCGGACCGCTGCCGGACTGGCCCATCAGGTGCCGGCTGGCGATGGCCTGGGCGGCGGCCTGCGGATCGGCCACGATGGCGACGGGCAGGGCCGGCGCGCGCGGTGCGCTGAAACGCCAGAACAGGTCGGCCGCCACCCAGGCGGACAAAGCCAGCGCGACACCCCAGACGAGGGGTGTGACGAAGCGGGCGGCGCGCGGCCAGGGCAGGCGGGACAGGTCGAGGCGTTCGGACAGGTTCATCGGGTGCGTCGCACAAAAGACCGACAATCTTAGCTGGCCTCTGTTACGGGATAAAGCGCCGCGATGACGCAGGGGTGCGACTCACCTCGATCGGTGCTCCCTGCAGCGAAGGTTTACGCGGATATGCCGACGGTGAGGAATGCGGATAGCGCTGGTGATGTCAGGAGAAAGGCGTGTCTGCCGACGTGGTGGCGTGCCGTGCGGCAGGCAGGGCTTCCGACCACTGGAGTGCGTCCAGCAACGCGGCTAATTCTCCATCGGGGGGCGCAATCAGGTCGAGGAGCTGACCGGTGTGGGGATGAGTCAGCAGCATGCGCGTGCACGCCAGCAGCATGCGCTGGCAGGCGAAGAGCTGCTGGAACAGCCGGTTGTGGCGGCCCTTGCCGAAGGTCGAGTCGCCGATGATGGGGTGGGCGATGTGCTTCAGATGGCGACGGATCTGGTGGCGGCGGCCGGTGTGGGGCGTCAGTTCGAGCAGCGCGTAGCGGCTGGTCGGGTAGCGGTCCACCTGGTGCGGCAGTTCGCAGACGGCCAGGCGGCGGAAGTCGGTGACGGCCGGCTGGGCTTCGTCCGAGCTGCATTCGCCGACCCATTCCTTGTCGTCGCGGCGCCGCGACAGCGGGTGGTCGATACGTCCGGCCACGGGCGGATGGCCGCGTACGACGGCCAGGTAAGTTTTGAGGACCGCCTGGCTTTCGAACTGGGTGCCGAGGGCGCGGGCGGTGTCCCTGTCCAGCGCGAACAGCAGCACGCCGGAGGTGCCGCGGTCGAGGCGGTGGGCGGGATAAACGTGGCGGCCGAGCTGGTCGCGCAGCAACTGCACGGCGAAGCGGGTTTCGTGGCGGTCCAGTTCGCTACGGTGGACCAGCAGCCCGGCGGGCTTGTGGATGGCGACGAGGTGTTCGTCCTGGAAGAGGATGGGCAGCATCGGGCGATGGTAGCCCAGGCCGGCCTCGCGGCGGCAATGGATGTGGGCCGTGTCGGGGGCGAGTCCGTTGCCCCGCCAGCTGTGCCGGCTTCAGCCGACCTGTTGCTCGGCGCTGCTCAGGCGTTCCTGGCTTGCGCGCAGGACTTCCTCGTCGATTTCGCTGTCGAGCAGATCCCTGATGGCATCCAGTGGTGCCTGGGCGACCGCGGCGAGGCGTACCGACCAGTCGGGGTCGGCCAGCATTTTCGCCGCATCCGGCGGCAGCATGCGCCCGGCGGCGATGCGGCGGACTTCCGCCTCGCTGTCGTCGGCGTAGCAGCTCAGCGCGAAGGGCGGCAGGCGGCTGGCAACGGCCTTGCGGACTTCGCGCTCGGGGTCGTGGATCAGCGGCCGCAGCAGGCCGTGGGAGACCTTGCGGACCGCGAACATGCGCACCAGGTAGTCGATGTCCTTTAGCGCCCATTCGAGCTGCTCGGCGGGCATGCGCTGGACGGCGATGGCACGCACGTCCCGGTCCGGGTCCTGGATCAGCTCGGGCAGGCGCTCGTCGGGGATGCGGCCGGCGACGACGCGGCGCACGACCTCGTCGGGGTCGTGCATCAGGTGGTCGATGGTTTCCAGCGGCGCGTAGCGGGCCGCGATGGCGCGGCGCTCCCAGAAGCCGTCACCCAGGTAGGCTTCGGCCTCGGCCGGGTTGGCGCGGAAGAAGCGGTCGATCTGGCGGCCGCTCATCGCCACCACGCAGCGGTCGCCGGGTGCGCATTGGCCGGCGGCGAGGAGATCGGCGTGGTGGCAGCCGGCACAGTCGGCCGCCACCACGCGCAGGCCATGGGCGCCCCTGTCAGTCATCGTCGCCGGACAGCAGGGTGAACACGATGCCGCAGGCGCGATCCTCATTGGTGGTGAGGGACACGCAGTGCTCGGTGGCATCCAGCAGGTACATGGCGACGCCGTCGTGTTGGAGCCAGGTCGGCATGCGGGCCGGGATGTCGTCCTCGTTGCAGATCAGCAGGCGCACGCCCGGGTGCTCGACGCGCATGACGGCGAGCATTTCGGTGGAGCCGTTGTGGGCCTTGACCCGGCCGGCCAGTTCGCGGGCCAGCTCGGGGGTGATCTGCGGGCGCGGGGGCAGGGCGTTGGGGGCGTTCATGATTCGGCCTCCTCCACCTCGGTGTCCTCGGCAAAGCGGGCCAGGGATGCCGGTTCCACGCCCATCACGCGGGCCAGCCAGGGCGGCGGGGCGAGCATGGCGGTCTGCAGCTTGGCGAGGGCGTTGTCCGCCGGGCCGCCGGCCGGCCACTTGACCGGATGGACGCCGGCGCGCACGACCTTGGCCGCGGCGGGGCCGCCGATGGATTGGACGTAGACCAGCTGACAGTCGGCGATCAGCGCCGAGCGGGCGACGTTCTTGTCCTCTTCTGCGTCGGCCTCGGCGGTGCCGCGGACGGCCACCAGCCGGCTGTCGGTGGTGCTGACCTGGTAGATCAGGAAGCGCTGGCAGGAGCCGAAGTGGCCGTCGGCCAGTTCGCCATGGTTGGAGGCCATCGCGACGCGCAGGCTGTTGGGCAGGTCGCCGTCGGCGTAGGGCTGCGGTTTGGGAAGGCCGTCATCGACGCCTTCGCCCCACAGGAAGCGGACGGCGCGTTTGATGGCTTCCTTGTCGACGGTGGTCTTGCCGTCTTCGCCGGCCAGCCACAGGTTCAGGTCGGCAACGGTGACGCCGCCGAGCTTGTCGGCGGTGAGGGGCAGGCCGAGCCGTTCGGAGACCACGCCAATGAAGCCGCGCAGGTCGAGTTCGGGCATTTCGCGGACTGCCAGGGCGAGTCGCAGGGCGATCTCGCGGGTGAGGGGGGCGGTTTCACTCATGGTTGCGCTCCTTGGGCTAGGTCGTGCCGGCCGTGTTCAGGGCGCGGGCACGATGCAGCCGTCCGTCGGACACACCGAGACGCACTGGGGCTCGTCGAAATGCCCCTCGCACTCGGTGCAGCTATCCTGGTTGATCATGACCATCCCGCCCGACGCCTGGATCGAATGGGTCGGGCAGACGGTTTCGCAGTCGGCACAGAAGACACACAGGGCTTGTCTGATCTCCATGGCCATGGCTGCGCGATCCGTGCTGGGGAGGTTCCGTCGCGGCGAGATCAGTCGTCTTCGCCACCCACCCGCTTGGCCTTGACCGTGATCGGCAGGCGCGGCTGGGTTTCGAGGGGGTCGAAGTACCAGCGGCTGCCGTCCTTCAGGACGAGCTCGCCGCCCCAGCGCTCGGGGGTGTCGAATTCGAGGGAGACGATGTCGTCTTCCAAGTCTTTCTTGGGCAGGTAGAACGACAACGAGCCGTTGTCGCTGCGCCGGATCATGATGTTCGCCATGTCGGTGTACTCCTTCTGTTCGTGCCGAAGCCCCCGTCCGGGGACGGGGGCTTGCGGGGATGCCGATTAACGAACCAGATCGTGGTTGTAGTCGGTGGTACCCATGCCGCGGGTTTCTTCGTCGAGACGCTCCATCACCGCGTTCACCAGGGTGGTGAGCATGTACATGGCACCTTCGTAACCGAGGGTGGTCATGCGATGCAGGTGGTGACGGTCGAAGATCGGGAAGCCGAGGCGGATCACCGGAACTTCGAACTCCTTGCCCTTGTGCAGGGTGTCGCGCTGGATGTACTTGGCGTAGGAGTTGCCGATCAGGAAGTCAGGCTTGTCGGTGAAGACCAAGCTGCGCATGTGCCACAGATCGCAGCCGGGGTAGGCCTTGCCGTGGATGCCGTACGGCGAGCTGGCGAGCAGCTTGTCGATGGCCTTGGCCCACTTCTTCGAGCCGTTGTTGGACAGGATGTGGGTCGGCTCGGCACCGCATTCCATCAGGAACTTGGTCAGCCCCAGGGTGAAGTCCGGATCGCCGTAAAGCGCGAACTTCTTGCCGTGCAGCCAGGTGTGGGAGTCGCCCATCATGTCCACCAGGCGGCCGCGCTCCAGCTCGAGGCTGGCGGGGATCGGCTTGCCGGTGACTTCCGAGATCTTCATCAGGAATTCGTCGGTCCAGTCCAGGCCCATCGGGATGTTGAGCTTGGGGACGTCGTGCTTCCAGGTGTTCTCGACGAACTTCTTGGTCTTTTCCAGCTGCATCGGCTGGAGCAGAACCGTGGTGATGGCGTTCGGCGCGGTCTTGACCTCGTCGATGGTGGTGCCGCCTTCATACATGCGGAACTTGCCGTCGGACGGGGTATCGAGCACTTCGGTGGGGTCGGACAGCAGCGTCGCGTCGACACCCATTTCACCCATCATGCGCTTGATGACACGATAGTTGCCGAGGTAGGTCTCGAAGCCCGGCACGAAGTTCACCTTCTGGCTGGAACCGACAACCTTGTCGTCCATGGCGTTGAGGGTGAAGTAGCGCGCGATGCCTTCGAACATGTTGTCCCAGCCGGTGGTGTGGCTGCCGACGAAGGACGGGGTGTGTGCGTAGGGGACCGGGTATTCCTGCTCCAGGTGGCCTTCCTTCTTCGCGTTGTTGATGAACGCGTTGAGGTCGTCACCGATCACCTCGGCCATGCAGGTGGTGGACACGGCGATCATGATCGGCTTGTAGATCGCCTTGGCGTTGGCGAGACCGTCGAACATGTTCTTCTGACCACCGAACACGGCTGCATCTTCCGTCATGGAGTCGGACACGCAGGAGACCGGCTCGCGGAAATGACGGTTGAAGTAGGTGCGGAAGTAGGCCACGCAGCCCTGCGAACCATGGACGTAGGGCATCGTCTTTTCGAAGCCCAGTGCACACAGCACGGCGCCGAGGGGTTGGCAGGCCTTGGCGGGGTTGACCGTCAGGGCTTCGCGCTTGAAGTTGAGTTCCTGGTACTCGGCGGTGGTGGACCACTTGAAAGCTTCGTCAACCTTGGAGGTTTCGTGGCCTTCTTCGTAGTCATCCTTCTTCCGCTGCAGGACGTCCTTGTACTCGTCGTTGCGGAACAGGGGATAGCACGGCTTGATGTCGTCGACTTCTTGCATTTCTCGTCTCCCAGCCCGGCCGCCAATCTGCGGACCCAGGCAACAGGTCGGAAAGGTGGGTGGCGACAGGGGTCGTCACCCGCATGGGGCTTGCGTCGCCCCGCCGCGAGGGCAGGGCGGATGCAACAGACTTGCTACGGAATCAGGCGGCGGCAGCCAGCGGGGCTGCGTCGTCGTTCTTCTTCCACGGCGGGGTCTGCGTCTTCCAGCAGGGGTTGTTCAGGGTCATGTCCATGTCACGGGCGAAGATCGCGAAACCGTCGTAACCGTGGTAGGGGCCCGAGTAATCCCAGGAGTGCATCTGACGGAAGGGGATGCCCATCTTCTGGAAGATGAACTTTTCCTTGATGCCGGAGCCGACGAGGTCGGGCTTGACCTTCTTGACGAACTCTTCGAATTCGAAGCCGGTCACGTCGTCGTACAGCAGGGTCGCGTTGCCCATTTCCTTGACGGTGCGCTCGTAGTCGTCGTTGTGGGCGAATTCGTAGCCGGTGCCGACCACTTCCATGCCCAGGTCTTCGTACGCGCCGATCACGTGACGGGGACGCAGGCCGCCCACGTACAGCATGACCTTCTTGCCTTCGAGGCGCGGACGGTACTTGGCGATGACGGCGTCCATCATGGCCTTGTACTTGGCGATCACGCGCTCGGCGCCTTCTTTGATGGTGTCATCGAAGTAGGTGGCGATCTTGCGCAGGGATTCCTCGACCTTGGTCGGGCCGAAGAAGTTGTACTCGACCCAGGGAATCCCGTACTTCTCTTCCATGTGACGGCTGATGTAGTTCATCGAGCGGTAGCAGTGGAGGAGGTTCAGCTTGACCTTCGGGGTGTTCTCCATTTCGGCCAGGGTGCCGTCGCCAGACCACTGGGCGACCACGCGCAGGCCCATTTCCTCGAGGAGGATACGGGACGACCAGGCGTCACCACCGATGTTGTAGTCGCCGATGATGGCCACGTCGTACGGGGTGGAGGCGAATTCCTTGGCGTCACGGTTGCCGATCACCCAGTCACGGATCGCGTCGTTGGCGATGTGGTGGCCGAGGGACTGGGAAACACCGCGGAAGCCTTCGCAGCGCACCGGCACGACGGTCTTGCCGAACTTGGCGGTAGCCTTCTTGGAAACGGCTTCGATGTCGTCGCCGATCAGGCCGATCGGGCACTCGGACTGTACGGAGATGCCCTTGTTCAGCGGGAACAGCTCTTCGATTTCGTCGATCAGCTTGGCCAGCTTCTTGTCGCCGCCGAAGACGATGTCGCGTTCCTGGAAGTCGGAGGTGAAGTTCATTTCACCGAAGGCGTTGATCCCGGTGACACCGACGTAGTAGTTGCGACGACCGGCACGGGAGTACTGGCCGCAGCCGACGGGGCCGTGGGAGATGTGGATCATGTCCTTGATCGGACCCCACACCACGCCCTTGGAACCGGCATAGGCACAGCCGCGGATGGTCATCACGCCGGGCAGCGACTTGCGGTTGGAGGTGATGCACTTCTTGGCATTGGCCTCGTGATCGTTCACCGCGAGGTGCTTGGTACGATCCTTCTTGGCCTTTTCGGGGTAAACCTCCAGCACCTCCTGGATGAGGGCTTCGGTTTCTTCACGCGTAAGCGCAGCCATGGTGTTGCTCCTTTTGCGTCCCGCTAATCTGCGGCGACGAAATCAGGTTGGCGGAGAAGGTGCCGGCCGGGCGCAGCCGGCACCAAGGTACGGCGTAGCGCGCTGATCAGGCGGCCAGTTCGGAGGCAGTCTTGCCGACGATGGACTCGTCTTCCTGCTCCATGATGCCGAATTCCATCAGCAGCTCTTCCAGCTCTTCCATTTCGATCGGGGTCGGGATCACGAACTTCTTGTTCTCGAACACCTTGCGAGCCAGAGTGCGGTACTCGTCGGCTTGCTTGTGGGTGGGGTCGTATTCGATCACGGTCATACGACGGATTTCAGCGTGCTGCACAGCGTTGTCACGCGGCACGAAGTGGATCATCTGGGTGCCCAGGCGCTCGGCCAGGGCGATGATCAGTTCGTCTTCGCGGTCGGTGTTACGGCTGTTGCAGATCAGGCCGGCCAGACGCACGCCACCGGAGTTGGCGTACTTCACGATGCCCTTGGCGATGTTGTTGGCGGCGTACATGGCCATCATTTCGCCGGAGCAGACGATGTAGATTTCCTGGGCCTTGTTCTCGCGGATGGGCATGGCGAAGCCGCCACACACCACGTCGCCGAGCACGTCGTAGAACACGAAGTCCAGGTCTTCGTCGTAAGCGCCTTCTTCTTCCAGGAAGTTGATGGCGGTGATAACACCACGGCCAGCGCAGCCGACGCCGGGTTCCGGGCCACCGGATTCGACGCACTTGACGCCGCCGTAACCGACGGACAGGACGTCTTCGAGTTCGAGGTCTTCGACGGAGCCGGCTTCAGCAGCCAGGGCCATGACGGAGGTCTGGGCCTTCGAGTGCAGGATCAGGCGGGTGGAGTCAGCCTTCGGGTCGCAGCCGACGATCATGACCTTCTTGCCCATTTCGGCCAGAGCCGCTACCAGGTTCTGGGTGGTAGTAGACTTACCGATACCGCCCTTGCCGTAGATGGCGCATTGACGCAGTGCCATTTCGATTCTCCTTGGGTTTATCAATCCGACGAGACCCTATGCCTCGTGTGATTACCTAATCGCAAGCGCTGTGCCATGTCCTGATTGTTTATTCAAGTTCTTGAATTTATTCTGTTAAATGATTTTTGTAGGGTGCTGTTGTCGCGTGTGGGATGCGACAAGACCCCACGCTTTGTAGGGAGTTTCACAGCTTGGAGGATGTCGTCGGAGTGAAAGGGGAGGAAAGCGTGCCGGCTTTGCCGAGGGGCGCGCGTCTGCCGATCAACCGCTGCAACCTGCCGGCAGCGATCATCGGCGGCCTGACCTACCAGCGGAATCCGGCGCCGCTGGTCATCGACGGGGTGTGGGAGCTGCACCGCAGCCTGTTCGACATGCTCGACGCGCTGCCCGACGTGGCCCGACGGGCCCAGCGTTTCGTTGACTACATGGTGGTGAGCTTCCGCCTGGAAGCGCTGGAGGAGGCCGGGTTGAGTCCGGACTTCGGGCGCCTGGCGCCGTGCCGCAATCGCGCGCCGACGCGCGGCAACAGCAATTACCAGCGCGTGGTGCGCGGCTGGGCCTTCGATGCGGACGGCCGCGAGGCGGCGGTGCTGAAGGGCTGGGTGGAGTCGCGCTTCGGGCTGACGCCGCGCTACCACCGGGGCTCGCTGGCCGATACCGGCAGCGAGGTCTACTGGCGCTACCTCGAGGCGAGGTCGGCCGGGCTGTATGGCACCAACGCCCTCGAGGCACAGCTCGATCTCTTATATGCCTACACGCAGTACGAGCTGCACCGGCCTGACCCGGACCGCACGCACCTGACGCTGTACCGTGGCGTGAACAAGCTTGACGCCCACGAGCGGATCGCCGGGCAGGGGCGCGCCGACAGCATCTACCTGCTCAACAACCTCAATTCCTTCTCCACGTCCCGCGAGCGGGCCAGCGAGTTCGGCGACTACATCCTGCAGGCCGAAGTCCCGCTGACCAAGATCTTCTTCTACAACCACCTGCTGCCCGGCATGTTGAAGGGCGAGGACGAGTTCGCGGTGATCGGCGGCCTTTACGCGGTGCAGGTCGCTACCTTCTAGGTGATGGCCTCCGGGGGGCTCCATCTTCTTGAGGAAGGTCGTGGGATGCGTGGGTTCGCCCGACGGAACAATCCGCACGGAATCGTCCAGTAACGGCTTGTCGTGAATGCGACAACTGGCAGGAAGCCCGCGGGGGAGAGTCTCGCCCCGCAACCGACATAGAAGCGGCAGGCCGCACCGGGCGCGGCATTGGCGGGGCATGGGAAGCTGTTCCGGGTATGGCACGGGCTTTGCGTAAAGACTGGCATTCGAGGTCAATCTTTTCGGAGGCCATCATGGCGAGCCCTGCCAATCTGAACCTGCAACTCCTCGCTGCAGCCGGCGATCCGTCCGACGTGACCACCATCGCGCTGGCTGGCGTGATCGCCGGCGCTGCGCTGCGCCCGGCCGAGTATTCGGCGCCGATCGCCGGCTTGGGCGTGGAGGAGTTCGCGTGGCTGCTGGAGAGCGAATTCCCCTACCTGGAATGGGATGCCCACCTGGCCCTGCGTGCAATGCAGAAGTCGGCGCCGCGCCCGTCCAACTCCCTCGACGAGTTTTCCGACCTGCTGGCCCTGCTGTGGGACCACCGGGCCGAGGACGACACGCGCAGCCTGTGGCTGGCCTGTGCGGTGTCCACCGCCTGCATGTCGGCCAATCACCTGTGGCAGGACATGGGCCTGCCGTCCCGCCACATGCTTGGTGAGGTGCTGCAGAGCCACTTCCCGGTCCTGCACGGTCTGAACAGCGGCGACATGAAGTGGAAGAAGTTCTTCTACAAGCAGCTGTGCGACCGGGCCGAGGTGCATGCCTGCCGGGCGCCGAGCTGCACGGTGTGCAATGACCGCCCGACCTGCTTCGGCCCCGAGGATGGGCTGCCGCTGGCGGCCTTTGCTCCACCCGCAATGGCCCTGCATGCCTGATTTCCGTTCGCACCGGCTCGTTCGTCCGCCGGCCGCGGCAAGCGGCCGGTGCGGCGCTTGCCGCGATTTCCGCGTTTGCCTTCCTTTTTCTCCATCCCCACGGAGTCATCCATGAGTCAGACCATTCCTGCCGATCTCCTGGCCAGCCTGCATGCAGGCCTCGCTTCCGGCGACATCGTTCCCTACCTGGGCGCCGGCGCGCTGTCGCACGTCACCCATAAGGTTTCCGGCAAGCCGATCCCGGCCGACAGCAACAGCCTCATCCTGGCCATGAACAACGGCCAGCCGATGGCGCCGCGGCTGATGTACGAATTCCCGCGGGCGGCGATGAACGTCGAGCTCAAGCGCGGCCGCGCGGCGGTGAACAAATTCCTGATCGCCACCTACGGCTCGGACGAATGGACCGATTCAGCCTTCCATGGCTGGCTGACCGGCTTCAACCCCGACTACGTGATCGACATCAACCGGGACACCCAGCTGCAGCGTCTGTGGTCGAAGACGCCGCACATCCTGGTGGTGGGCATCGCCCGCATGGCTGGCACGGCCTTCCGCTACCGGCTGTATCAGCACGACGGCGAGAAGTACGCCGAGGTCAGCAACGAAGGCGTGGACAGCTCGCTGCCGGTGCTCTTCAAGCCGATGGGCACGCCGTGGCCGCAGCCGGACTTCATCGCCTCCGATGCCGACTACGTGGATTACATCACCGAGTTGATGGGGGGCTTCTCCATTCCGCCTTTCCTGAAGGCTCGCCGGGTGGGCAAGCGCTACCTGTTCCTCGGTCTGCGTCTCAACCGCGACACTGAGCGGATGGTGATGAGCGACATCATCTACGACTGTGCGACCGGTCCGGCCGCCTGGGCGATGATCGAGGAGCCCACCGCCAAGGAGCGCCGCTTCTGCGCGCGTCTCGGCATCGAGATCATTGAGGCGCCGATCTCGGCGCTCTACGGCGAGGCGCTGGCCGCCGCCTGATCCCGCGGGCAGGGCGGCTTCCAGGCCGTCCTGCCGAACCAATGATCACGGACCGGGTCCATCCGTGATATGCAGAATACACAGACCCCCTCCATCGATGCGCTGCTGGCATACGTCCATGCGGTGCTCCCGGATCATCGCCAGGGGCCGCGCGACCTGCGCAAACTGGCCATCTACTTGCGGGCATTGCTGATCGCCGAGGATCTTCCCGACCGTATGGACGCCTGGCGGGCGCTCAATGGCTGGCTGGCCGGCGGTGCCCTGTGGAACGACGTCTATATCGATTCCGCTGATGTCCACGGTTCTGCCACCCAGCGTTTTGCGGTGCTGATGGACGTGCTGGCCGCCCATCCTGAGCTTGCTGAGGCTGTCCGCCACGCCCTTTGCCTGATTCTCGATGAAACCGACGGGGCCAACCTGTTCGGCGAAGTGGGCATCCCCAGTGACCGGGGCTTTCTCTCCGAATTCGGCGATCGCCTGACCACGCGGCTGATTCCGTCACCGCGGGACGACCACGACCTGGGCCACCTGATGAGCCGCAGTTACACGCGGACGCGGGATCTGACGCTGGTCCGCGGGTTGCAGCCGTCGTCCTTCCAGCGCCTGGTGGATATCTTGTTCCCGGCCGAGGAGCCGGCGATGACGGCGGCGCTGCAGCGGGCCATGGCCGACGGCTTCCGTCTGCTGCTGGCGCGGCTGCAGGGCCAGGGCCTGTCCCAGAAGCTGCGCACGCGCAGCGAGCCGGGGCCAGTGTCCCGCTCGCCGTTCCGGCGCCTGGCCGACAGCGGCGAAAACTTGCTGTGCGCGTGGGAGCGCGGGAGTCTGCCCGGCCCGCTGCTGGAGGCCTGGTCGGCCGGCGTGGCCGCCTGCCGGGACGAGATGCACGTGATCTCCACACGGCTTGAAGCGGAAGGCATCAGCGTCGATATCGTCTATGGCCTCGATGTGCTGGAGCGCTGCCTGGTGCGCCTGGAGGCCATCGTCGCGGTGATGCAGGCCGGGCGCAGCAGCCCGGCGCCGGCGCTGGCGCTGCTGCAGCAACTGGCCTTCGCGGCCCACGAGAGCACCAGCCTGTGGCACGTGGTGCGCAGCAACCTGCGCCGCCTGCAGCGACGCATCGTGGACCGCGCCGGCGAGACCGGTGAGCACTACATTGCCGAGACGCCAAAGGACTACCGGCATATCTGGGTGGCGGCAGCCGGTGGCGGATTGCTCACCGTGGCGACTGCAGCGATGAAGATGGCGATCGCTGGCGCCGGTCTGGCACTGTTCCTGGAGGGGCTGGGTTCCGGCCTCAACTATGCGCTCAGCTTCCTGCTGCTGCAGGCGCTTGGCCTGATGCTGGCGACCAAGCAGCCGGCGATGACCGCGGCGACCTTCGCGGCGATCATCCGCGACAGCAAGGGCGAGGCACGCCTGGAGCGCATCGTCGATTACGCGGCCTGCATCTGCCGCTCGCAACTGGCGGCCACCATCGCCAACGTGGTTGTGGTGGCCTGCGGTGCCTACGCCTTCGACGCGGCCTGGCAGTGGGCCACCGGCCATTCCTACCTGAGCCGCGCCGAAGCCAGTTACGTGTTCCATGCGCTGAGCCCGGTGGACAGCGGCACGGTGTTCTACGCCGCGCTGACCGGCTGCATCCTGTACCTGGCGGCGCTGGCCGGCGGCTGGGTGGACAACTGGGCGGTCTATCACCGTTTGCCGCAGGCGATTGCCGAGCACCGCCTCGGTCACCGTTTCGGTCGTCTGCGCATGATCCGTCTGGCCGGCATCGTGTCGCGCAACATGTCGGGCTGGGCGACCAACATTTCCCTGGGCCTGATGCTCGGCATGACGCCGGTGCTGGGGCGCTTCTTTGGCCTGCCGCTGGATGTGCGCCACGTGACGCTGAACTCCGGCATCCTCAGCCTCGCCACGTCGGCGCTGGACGTGGAGCTCAGCACGGGCCTGCTGTCCCTGGCGGTTGCCGGGGTGGCGGTGATGTTCGTGCTAAACCTGGGGGTGAGTTTCGCGCTGTCGCTGCTGACGGCGGTGCGCGCCTACAATCTGCCTAAGTCGGATCTGAAGGAGTTG
The DNA here is from genome assembly GCA_018241685.1 of Pseudomonadota bacterium. GTDB lineage: Bacteria > Pseudomonadota > Gammaproteobacteria > Burkholderiales > Rhodocyclaceae > Zoogloea. The sequence continues at coordinate 171,617 of JAFEDJ010000013.1, read as the reverse complement.
CGGCGGCGCCTGTGGCAGCGCCTGCGCCGCCAGCCGCGGGATTTCCTGATGCCGCCGCGTCTGCCGCAGCCGGCCTGACTTCGCGCCGGATTATTCCGCGACAGGCCATTGCCTGACGTGGACCGGGCGTACCACGTCGGAAACCACCAGGCTGGCTGAGTGGGTGGGGGCTAGTGCCAGGCTTTGCGGATGCCAGGTCTGCATCCTGCCCAGGTCGTCGGGGAGCAAGCGGGGGGCGGTGTCGGCTTCGCTGCCGTCGAGGGGCGGTGGTGGCGACATCACGATGCCGGTTCCGCGCGCCTTGGCGAAGGCTTCGATGCGGGCCCACCAATCGAAGAAGGCGTGTCGCTGCTGGGCCGATGGATAGTGGAGAAAGGCGGTGTAGGCGGCCGGGGTGAGGTGGGGCTGAAGGATGGCGGGATCCAGCGCGTCGTCCAGCCGGCGCTCCACATCGATGCCAACCCGTCCGTGGTGGGTGACGGCGACAACGGCGAGGCCGTCGCTGTGGGAGGTGTTGAAGTCCAGTTCGATGCCGGCCAGGGACGGGCGGTCGAACGGATTGCGGGTGAAGGGCAGGGCGTGGGGCGCCAGGCCGGTGTGCCGGGCGAGGATTTCCCGCAAGGCGGCGCGGCGCAGCATGAAGCGGCGGCGGTCACGCTCCCGCATAAAGCGCTGCGCCCGTGCCTGTTCCCCTGCATCGAGCAGGGACCAGGCACGGGCGCAGTCTTTGGTGGGGCTGTCGAGATCCAGCACCCACAGGGTGATGCTCCGATCCACGTGGATCAGACGACGGCTTCCTGCTTTTCCTTCTTGGGCTGCATGAACTGCTCGCGGGACACGCCCAGCCACATGACCAGCGGGCTGGCGACCAGCACCGAGGAGTAGATGCCGAAGCAGATGCCGATGGTCAGCGCGAGGGAGAAGTAGAACAGGGTCTCGCCGCCGAAGACCAGCATCGACAGCACCATGATCTGGGTCGAACCGTGGGTGATGATGGTCCGGCTGATGGTGCTGGTGATGGCGTGGTCAAGCACCTGCGGGGTGGTGAGGCCGCGCTTCTTCTTGAAGGTTTCGCGGACCCGGTCGAAGACCACCACCGATTCGTTGACCGAGTAGCCGAGCACCGCGAGGGTGGCGGCCAGCACCGGCAGCGAGAATTCCCACTGGAACAGCGCGAAGAAGCCCAGGATGATGATGACGTCGTGCAGGTTGGCGATGATCGCGGAGACGGCGAAGCGCCATTCGAAGCGCATCGCCAGGTACAGCACGATGCCGCCGATCACCAGCAGCAGGGCCATGGCGCCGTCGGAGGCGAGTTCCTTGCCGACCTGCGGGCCGACGAATTCGACGCGGCGCAGCTCGGGCTTGGGGCCTTCGATGGCGCCGAGGCTGGCGATGACCTTCTCGCTGACCTTGCCGGTTTCGATGCCGTCCCGGTTGGGCAGGCGGATCAGCACGTCGCGGGAGCTGCCGAAGTTCTGCACCTGGGCGTCCTGGTAGCCTTCCTTGGCCAGGGCGTCACGCAGCTTTTCGAGGGCCGGCGGTTCGCTGTAGCTGACTTCCATCAGCGTGCCGCCGGTGAATTCGACGCTGAAATGCAGCCCCTTGGTGGCGAGGAAGAACACCGCGAGCAGGAAGGTGATCAACGAAATGACGTTGAACACCAGCGCGTGCTTCATGAAGGGGATGTCTTTGTGGATCCGGAAGAATTCCATTTTGCGTGTCCGTTTCGTGTTCTGTACGTGTCAGACGCCCGGCTTCCAGACCTGGCCGATGGCCAGTTTCTCGAGCTTGCGCTTCTTGCCGTAGATCAGATTCACCAGGCCGCGGGAGACCAGGATGGCGCTGAACATGGAGGTCATGATGCCCAGGCAGTGCACCACTGCGAAGCCGCGCACCGGGCCGGAGCCGAAGATGAGCAGCGCGATGCCGGCGATCAGCGTGGTGACGTTGGAGTCGAGAATGGTGTCGAAGGCGCGGTCGTAGCCGGCGTGGATGGCCGCCTGCGGGCTGGAGCCGTTGCGCAGTTCCTCGCGGATGCGCTCGTTGATCAGCACGTTGGCGTCGATGGCCATACCTAGCGTGAGGGCGATGGCGGCGATGCCGGGCAGCGTCAGCGTCGCCTGCAGCAGGGACAGCAGGGCTACCAGCAGCAGCAGGTTGGAGGCCAGCGCGATCACCGACACGAAGCCGAACAGCATGTAGTAGAGGCACATGAAGACGGCGATGGCGATGAAACCCCACAGCGTGGAGTGGAAGCCCTTGCTGATGTTGTCGGCGCCGAGGCTCGGGCCGATGGTGCGTTCCTCGATGATCTCCATCGGGGCGGCCAGGGAGCCGGCACGCAGCAGCAGGGCGGTGTCGGTGGCCTCTTCGGAGCTCATGCGGCCGGAGATCTGCACGCGGCCGCCGCCGATTTCGCCACGGATGACCGGGGCGGTGACGACTTCGCCCTTGCCCTTTTCGATGAGCAGGATGGCCATGCGCTTGTTGACGTTCTCGCGGGTCACATCCTTGAAGATGCGTGCACCGGCGGCGTCCAGCGTGAGGTGCACGGCGGGCTCGTGGGTCTGGCCGTCGAAGCCGGGCTGGGCGTCGGTGAGGCGCTCGCCGGTCAGCACGACCTGCTTCTTGACCAGCAGCGGACGGCCGCCGCGCTCGTTGTAGAGCTCGGTGCCGGCCGGCACGGCGCCGGTCATGGCGGCCTCGAGGGCGCCCGGGGTGTCGTCCACCATGCGGATTTCGAGGGTGGCGGTGCGGCCGAGGATGTCCTTGGCCTTGGCCACGTCCTGCACGCCGGGCAGCTGGACCACGATGCGGTCGAGGCCTTGTTGCTGGATCACCGGCTCGGCCACGCCGAGTTCGTTGATCCGGTTGTGCAGGGTGCTGATGTTCTGCTTGATCGCGAATTCCTGGATGGTCTTCTGGGCCAGCGGGGTGAGGTTGGCGGTGAGCTTGAAGTCGGCGCCGTCCTGGCCTTCGACCAGTTGCAGGTCGTTGGTGTTGGCAGTGATCACGGCCTTGGCGCGGGACTGGTTCTCGGTGTCGCGGAAGCGCACGACGACGCTCTGGCCTTCGCGGGTGATGCCGATATGGCGAACGTTCTTGTCGCGCAGCAGGGTGCGCAGGTCGCCGGTGGTGGCGTCGAGGCGCTTGGTGACGGCGCCCTTCATGTCGACCTGCAGCAGGAAGTGCACGCCGCCGCGCAGGTCGAGGCCCAGGTACATGGGCAGCGCGTGGATGCTGGTGAGCCACTGGGGGCTGGCCGACAGCAGGTTGAGGGCGACGACGTAGGACGGGTCGCTGGCATCGGGGTTGAAGGCCTTTTCAACGGCGTCCTTGGCCTTCAGCTGGGTGTCGGTGTCATGGAAGCGGATGCGCACGCTGTTGAGGTCGGCAAACAGGCCGTCATGCTGGAGCCCGGCTGCGGCGAGGCTTTCTTCCACGCGCTTGAGGGTGGCGGCGGTGTCCAGCTTGAGGGTGGCCTTGCCGCTGGATACCTGGACAGCGGGCACCTCGCCGTAGAAGTTCGGCAGGGTGTAGATCAGACCCCACAGCAGCACGAGGCCGATGAGGAGGTTTTTCCAGAGGGGGTAGCGGTTCATGGTCGGGCGGAAAGGGTAGATGACAGGCGCGGTGGCGCAGCGGCGCATCAGCACGGCCGGGACAGGCCCGGCCGTCAGCCGGATCAGATCGACTTCAGGGTGCCCTTCGGCAGTACGGCGCTGATGGCGCCCTTCTGCACGACGATCTGGGTGTTGGCGGCGATTTCGACGGTGACGTAGGCGTCGCTGAGTGCGACGACCTTGCCGACGATGCCGCCCTGGGTCAGGACTTCGTCGTTCTTCTGCAGACCTTCGAGCAGGGCCTTATGTTCCTTGGCGCGCTTCATCTGCGGGCGGATCATCAGGAACCACAGCACCGCGAACATGAAAATCAGCGGCAGGACGCCGGTGAGGCTGGACAGGGGATCCTGTCCGGCGGCCGGTGCGGCCTGGGCAAAGGCGTTGGAAATCAGCACATTAAACTCCGGTGGGCAGATGCAAAGCTCCGGATTATAGCAGCAGCCTGCGGCAGGCTTTCGACCGGCCACGCCCGGCATGGAGGCTGGCGGGAATGACGAAAAAAAGCGGCGTCTGCCTTGCGACAGACGCCGTCAATCTCCACGAGGGAGAGGAGGGAGAAAAACCCGGTTGGCTCGGCCTCTGGGGGGCCGTCTGACAGCGCTCAGGCTGCCTTGCTCATCTCGTCGCAAAACCGCTGCCAGTTGGCGGACATTGCAGAAAACATTTGCTCGGCAGCCAGCAAGGGCAAGAGGCCCATGCGGTGCTGGCTGCGCATGAAGGTTTCCATGTGCGGGGTGCAGAGGGTGTTCTGCTCCTCTTTCAGAAGCTCGAGGAAGCGGCCTTCGGCAGCGCCCCAGAATTCGGACGTGCCGACCCAGCCGGTATCGGCGGTGGCTTCGCGCAGCGCCTTGCGCCACAGTGCTTCTGCTCTTTCAACGGACACGCCGGCCTTGCGGGCGTGCCAGGGTAGGGTTTTGGGTGTCTTCATTTGCTGTTACTCCGGTATGGGGAGCATCAAACAACGCGGGGCTACTTCTGACAGCCGCTCGCTGGCGGCTTTGTGGTGCGCTGCAAAACGGTGTTTTACGGCGCGTTTCCCTGATTCTGTGTAGCTTTGTTAGCCCTCGATACGGCTTGTTTGCTGCATTGCACAACTCAAGTTTAGGTGCTTGCGACTCCGACCGCAAGGTATGGCAGTCTTTTTTTCATTTTCGGCGAGGTAATTTGTCACAAAAAACCTGGGCCTCGGTTGAGCTTCGGGCGGGCGGTAGAATGGCGGCCTTCGCTGCCTTACGTATCGCTCCATGTCCCAGCTGCTCGACAATCTCAATCCCGAACAACTCGCTGCCGTCACGCTCGAGCCCCAGCATGCGCTGATCCTTGCCGGCGCCGGTTCGGGCAAGACGCGGGTGCTCATCACGCGCATTGCCTGGCTGCTGCAGAATGGTTACTGCAGTCCCCAGGGCATCCTGGCCGTGACCTTCACCAACAAGGCTGCCAAGGAGATGCTGACCCGCCTGTCGGCGATGTTCCCGGTCAATACCCGCGGGATGTGGATCGGCACCTTCCATGGCCTGTGCAACCGCATGCTGCGTGCCCATTACCGCGATGCAGGCCTGCCGCAGTTGTTCCAGATCCTCGATTCCGGTGACCAGCTGGCAGCGATCAAACGCCTGCTGAAGGCCCTCAACGTGGACGACGAGAAGTTTCCGCCAAAGGAGCTGCAGCACTTCATCAACGGCCAGAAGGAGGCGGGTACCCGCCCCGCGGCGGTCGAGGCCTGGGACGACTACACCCGACGCCGGGTCGAGCTTTACATGGAGTATGAAGCACAGTGCCAGCGCGAGGGAGTTGTGGATTTCCCCGAGTTGTTGCTGCGCAGCTACGAATTGCTGGAGCGCAACGAGCCGATCCGCCGCCATTACCAGGGGCGTTTCCGCCACATCCTGGTGGATGAGTTCCAGGACACCAACGTGCTGCAGTACCGCTGGCTGAGCCTGCTCGCCGACGGCGGGCGCGAAGGCAGCGCCAGCCTGTTCTGCGTGGGGGACGACGATCAGTCGATCTACCGCTTCCGCGGTGCCGAGATCGGCAACATGCGCGACTTCGAAAAGGACTTCAAGGTCGGTAGCGTGATCCGCCTGGAGCAGAACTACCGCTCCCACGGCAACATCCTCGATGCGGCCAACGCGCTGATCGCCAACAACAGCAAGCGCCTCGGCAAGCAGCTGTGGACCGACCGCGGCGCCGGCGAGCCGATCCGCGTCTACGAGGCTTTCACCGATACCGACGAGGCACGCTGGGTCGTCGAGGAGATCCAGTCCCTGGTGCGGGACGGCATGAGCCGTGCCGACATCGCGCTGCTGTACCGCTCCAATGCCCAGTCGCGGGTGCTGGAGCACCAGCTGTTCTCCAGCGGGATCCCTTACCGCGTGTATGGGGGGCTGCGCTTCTTCGAGCGCCAGGAGGTGAAGCACGCGCTGGCCTATCTGCGCCTGATCGCCAATCCGGACGACGACACGGCCTTCACGCGGGTGGTCAATTTCCCGACCCGCGGCATCGGCGCCCGCTCGCTGGAGGTGCTCGGCGATGCGGCGCGCACCTGGAACACCCCGTTGTACCAGACGGTGCCGCATCTCAGCGGCAAGCCGGGGGCGGCGCTGGCCCAGTTCGTAGCGCTGATCGAGCGCCTGCGCCAGGAGACGGCCAGTCTGCGCCTGCACGAGATGGTCGATCACGTCATCGAACTGTCCGGCCTGCGCGCCCACTACAAGGCCGAGAAGGAAGGCCAGGAGCGCCTGGAGAACCTGGACGAACTGATCAATGCGGCGGCCAACTTCAGCGCCGAGCTGGGCGCCGGCGAGGTGCCGGGGGAGCACGGCTCGACGCTGGCCGAGTTCCTCGCCCATGCCTCGCTGGAGGCCGGCGATCACCAGGCCGACGTGGGCATGGAGGCGGTGCAGCTGATGACCGTCCATGCGGCCAAGGGGCTGGAGTTCGACGTGGTCTTCCTGTCCGGCCTGGAGGAAGGTCTGTTCCCCCATGAGAACAGCGCGCTCGAACTGGATGGGCTGGAGGAGGAGCGGCGCCTGATGTACGTGGCGGTGACGCGGGCCCGCCAGCGTCTCTATGTGAGCTTCACGCAGAGCCGCATGCTGCACGGCCAGGTGCGCTACAACCTGCGCTCGCGCTTCCTGGAGGAGATCCCCGAGGGCCTGCTGAAGTGGCTGACGCCACCGAATCCGCGGCGCAGCTTCGTGTCCGAGCCGTCCACCCGCTACTACAACCCGGGTACGTCGCGGCCGGCCGCGCCGAGCATGCCGCCCCCCCCGCCGCAGAAGTCCCGCGACCTGGGCGGGCTGGCGATTGGCCAGAGCGTGCGCCATGCGCGCTTCGGCGATGGAGTCATCGTTTCGGCCGAAGGGAGTGGCAACGACGCGCGTGTCCAGGTGAAGTTTGCCGAGGCCGGCAGCAAGTGGTTGATGCTGGCAGTGGCAAAGTTGATACCCGTGTAATGGATTTCAATGACAATATTGTTTGCATGTTGTTTGAATGAATTCATTTGGAGGCGGCGAATTGGAGTCGGAACTGGATAGCAAGTCCTTGATCGAGGTGCGCGTTGAAACCGCCGCCACCCCTGCGGCCGAACTGGTGCTCCGCCAGGATGGCGACCAGTGGGTGGGGGAATGGCAGGGTGGGCGCTTGCGCGTCCGGCGTCCGGCCGTCGTGGCAGAGCGCGACGGACTGGTCTGCATCGTGCGTGGCAGTCCGCGTAGCGTGGGAGGGAATGCCCGTTCAGCAGAGCACTGGCTGGGCCTGTTCGCCAGCCGGGGCAGTGAGGCCATCGCGGACATCAGGGGGCGTTTCGCGATCGCCTTGATTGACACCCGCCGCAATGTGGTCACCTTGTTCAACGACCGTTTCGATACCGAACCGTGGTGCTACGCAGAGGAGAAGGGCGCCCTGGCCTTGTCGGACCGGGCCAATGGCGTTCCTGTCCGCAGCCGTACGGTGAGCACCCAGGCGATCTTCAACTATCTGTATTTCCACGTCATCCCGTCGCCGGATACCGTCTTCAACGAGGTGCGCCGCCTTCTCCCCGCCTCACGGCTGGACTGGAAGGGCGGGGCGCTGCAGCTTGCGCGCTACTGGACTCCGCGTTTCGATGAGCATCCCGGCCTGAGCCTCGAACAGGCCAAGGGGCGTTTCCTGGACATCGTGCAGGCATCCGTCGAGCGGGAATACACGGGTGATGGCACGGGCGCCTTCCTGTCTGGCGGAACCGACAGCTCCTCGGTTTCCGGCATGCTCTGCCGCATCAGCGGCAAGCCGGCCAAGACCTATTCCATGGGCTTCGATGCCCAGGGCTACGATGAGATGGAATATGCGCGCATCGCGGCGCGCCATTTCAAGACCGATCACCACGAGTATTACGTCACCCCCGACGATCTGCTCGATGGTATTCCGAAGGTGGCGTGTTCCTACGACCAGCCCTTCGGCAATTCTTCCGCGGTGCCTGCGTGGATCTGCGCGACTCGGGCCCGCGAGGATGGCGTCACCAAGCTGCTGGCCGGTGATGGCGGTGACGAACTGTTCGGCGGCAATTCCCGCTACGCGACGCAGCGCATTTTCGGTTGGTACAACACCATTCCCTCGTTATTGCGGGCGGCTGTCGTCGAACCCATTTCCGCGCTGCCGGGGATGAAGCGCATTCCCTTGGTACGCAAGGGCGTGAGCTATGTCGAACAGGCGTCCATTCCGATGCCCGATCGACTCGAGATCTACAACCTGCTGATCCGCCTCGGCATGGACAAGGTGTTTACGCCGGGTTTCCTCAAGGGGATCGATGTGCATGGGCCGGGCCAGTTGCAGCGCGCTACCTGGGCCGAGGTTGGGGACGCCAGTCTGGTGAATCACATGCTCGCCTTCGACTGGAAATACACGCTGGCCGACAACGATCTGCCCAAGGTCGTCGGCACGACCCGTCTGGCGGGGTTGGATGTAGGTTTTCCGCTACTGAGTGACGAGCTGCTCGACTTTTCCCTGACCTTGCCGACGGAGTGGAAGCTCAAGGGGCTCAAGCTGCGCTGGATGTTCAAGGAGGCCCTGCGCGGTTTCCTGCCCGACGAGATCATCACCAAGAAGAAGCACGGCTTCGGCCTGCCCTTCGGCGTCTGGGCGATCAAGCATCCGGGGCTGCGCAAGCTCGCCACCGACGCGCTGGAGTCCTTCTCCGCCCGCGGTGTCATGTCTCCGGCATTCCTGCGGGAGGTGCTCGAGAAGCGTCTGCCGGAGCATCCCGGCTATTACGGCGAAATGGTGTGGATCGTCATGGTCCTGGAGTTCTGGCTGCAGGCCCATGCGCCACAGTGGCGCTTCGACGGCGCTTGATCGGGCGCCAGGCTTACCGGCCGGGAATGCCGGCCGGCGTGATTGCAGGGGTTCGCCCTCCAGATTGATGCGGGGGCGCTTCAGGCACTGCGCAGTTCGGCGTGGAGGGCGGTGAATTCCTGGGCCAGCTTGTGCTTCGGGTCCAGGTGGATCATCGGCTTGGCCTGCTCGTGGCTTTCGCGGATCTTGATCGAACTGGACAGATAGGTCTTGAAGACCGGCAGGCCTTCGTCGATGAGTTCCTGCACCAGCTTCTGGGGCAGGCTGGCGCGGGGTTGGAACTGGTTGACGACGATGCCTTCCACTTCGAGGCCGCGGTTGTGGTCGGCCCTGATCTCCTGCACGTTCTCCATCAACGCGTAGAGCGCCCGGCGGGAGAAGTCGTCACAGTCGAAGGGGATCAGGCACAGCTGCGTCGCGATCAGCGCCGAGCGGGTGTAGAAGTTGAGCGCCGGTGGGGTGTCGATGAATACCGCGTCGAAGTCGTCGGTCAGTTCGTCGAGAGCGTCGCGCAGCTTGAAGATCTTGTAGCGGGATTCGAGCTTGCTCTGCAGCTCTTCCAGCATCGGGTGCGACGGCAGGATGGACAGCTTGTCGAAGGGCGTCGGGTGGACGAACTCGGTGGTCTTCTTGGGGCTGAACTTGAAGGACAGGGTCTGTTCGAACAGGCCGGCGAGGGTGTCGTTCACGTTGTCGGCGGCGTCGCCGAGCAGGTAGTGGGTGGAGTTGCCCTGCGGGTCCAGGTCTACCACCAGCGTGCGCAGGCCTTGCTGGGCACTGATCGCCGCCAGGTTGCAGGTGATGGTGGACTTGCCTACGCCACCTTTCTGATTGAACACCACGCGTCGCATCTTCGTTCCTCTGTTTGTCTGTCCGTGCATTTTCAGGCGGGTGCGATTGTGCCACGCAATCGGGGGGAGTCCGTATTTACCGAAGGTGCGTTATCGCGCTTGCTCGGTTAAACTCCCGGCAAACAAGACGTAGCGGGTATGCCACCTCCCGGCATGCCAGCTCCAGTCGGGCTTCCGGCGATCCCGGCGTTCGGCTGTCATATATAAGACTCGTGCCCGATCCGGGCATCCACATATTTCAGACTTCCGGCACATATCGCTTTCGCTGCCGCCGTTGCCGACCTGACGTCGGCTCCGGATACGGACGCGATATACCCGTTTTGAGAGAAGAGAGAACATGGATAAGGATTTCATTGCCGCCGCCCTCGAATACCACCGCGCACCGACCCGCGGCAAGATCGCGGTGGTGCCCACCAAGGGGCTGACCAACCAGCGCGACCTGGCGCTGGCTTATTCGCCCGGCGTGGCGGCTGCCTGCGATGCGATCGTGGCCGACCCGGCCGACGCGCAGGAATACACCTCCCGCGGCAACCTGGTGGCGGTGATCACCAACGGTACCGCAGTGCTGGGCCTCGGTAACATCGGCCCGCTGGCCGCCAAGCCGGTGATGGAGGGCAAGGGCTGTCTGTTCAAGAAGTTTGCCAACATCGACGTATTCGACATCGAGCTGGCCGAGAACGACCCGGACAAGCTGATCGACATGATCGCGGCCCTCGAGCCGACCCTCGGCGGTGTGAACCTGGAAGACATCAAGGCACCAGAGTGCTTCTACATCGAGCAGAAGCTGCGCGAGCGGATGAACATTCCGGTCTTCCACGACGACCAGCACGGTACCGCGATCATTTCCGCGTCGGCCATGCTCAATGGCCTGAAGGTGGTCGGCAAGAAGATCGACGAGGTCAAGGTCGTGGTGTCGGGCGCCGGCGCGGCGGCCATCGCCTGCCTGGAGCTGTGGTGCAGCCTCGGCATCAAGCGTGAAAACGTCTTCGTCTGCGACTCGAAGGGCGTGATCTACGTCGGTCGCGACGAGAAGATGGAGCCGACCAAGGCCCGTTTTGCCCAGAACACCGAGTACCGCACGCTGGCCGACGCGATGGTCGGCGCCGATATCTTCCTGGGCCTGTCCACTGCCGGCGTGCTGAAGCAGGACATGGTCAAGACCATGGCCGCCAAGCCGCTGATCTTCGCGCTGGCCAATCCGACGCCGGAAATCCTGCCGGAACTGGCCAAGGAAGTGCGTCCCGACGCGATCATCGCCACCGGCCGTTCGGATTACCCGAACCAGGTCAACAACGTGCTGTGCTTCCCCTTCATCTTCCGTGGCGCGCTGGATGCCGGCGCTACCAAGATCAATGAAGAAATGAAGTTGGCCTGCGTGAAGGCCATTGCTGAACTGGCTGAGGCCGAGCAATCCGACGTGGTGGCCCAGGCCTACGGCGGTGCCGATCTCAATTTCGGCCCGAACTACCTGATTCCGAAGCCCTTCGATCCGCGCCTGATCGTCAAGATCGCGCCGGCCGTCGCCCAGGCTGCCATTGATTCCGGCGTGGCGACCCGCCAGATCGACATGGACGCCTACGTCCAGAGCCTCAACGAGTTCGTGTATCAGTCCGGCATCATCATGAAGCCGGTGTTCACCACCGCCAAGGCGGTCCCCGTCGAGCAGAAGCGCGTGCTCTACGCGGAAGGCGAGAGCGAGCGCGTGCTGCGCGCCGTGCGTGCCGTGGTCGATGAGCATCTGGCCCGTCCGATCCTGATCGGCCGTCCGGCGGTCATCGACATGCGCATCGAGAAGTTCGGCCTCAACCTGCAGGCCGGCCGTGACTTCGACGTGGTGAACGTCGAGTCCGACCCGCGCTACCGCGAGCTGTGGCAGGAGTACTACCGCCTGATGGGCCGCGACGGCGTGACGCCGGATTCGGCCCGCGAGGCCCTGCGTAGCGACTCCACGCTGATCGGCTGCATGCTGCTGCGCCGTGGCGATGCCGATGCACTGGTGTGCGGCACCACCGGCTCCTACGACCACCACTACCGCCACGTGGAAAATCTGATCGGCCTGAAGCCGGGCGCCAAGCTGTTCGCGGCGATGAACATGCTGCTGCTGCCCAAGCGCATCCTGGCGATTGCCGACACCTACGTGAACGAGCTGCCGAGCGCCGAGGACATTTCCGAGATCTCCCTGATGGCGGCCGAGGAAATGAAGCGTTTCGGCATTGAGCCGAAGGTCGCCCTGCTGTCCCACTCCAACTTCGGCAGCGCCCGCAGCACCTCGTCCCTCAAGATGCGCGCGGCCCGCGACATCCTGCGCGACAAGGCGCCGGAACTGCAGTGCGACGGCGAGATGCACGGTGACTCCGCGCTGTCCGCCGAGATCCGCGACCGCCTGCACCCGGAGTCCACCCTCACCGGTGAAGCCAACCTGCTGGTGATGCCCAACCTGGACGCTGCCAACATCGCCTTCAACCTGCTGAAGGTGGCGCATGGCGAGGGCGTGTCGGTCGGCCCGATCCTCCTCGGTGCGGCCCGTGCGGTGCACATCCTGACCCCGTCGGCCTCCGTGCGCCGCCTGGTCAACATGACGGCCCTGGCCGTCGTGGATGCCCTCGAGCAGCGCACCGAAAAAACGGTCTGAGTTAGCTTCCCGTTGCGGCGAAGGCGCTTCCGCCTCGCCGCAACGCTGGCGATGGATGCACGAACGCCCCTACAGTGGCTTGCCACGTAGGGGCGAATTCATTTGTGCTTCGGGACCACGACGCTTATGCGCCTCCGGTACAATTCAGTTACAACTGATGTCTTTGTGAGGTGCAGCATGCCCCATCTGATCCGTTTCGAGCGTATCGGCGGCCCCGAGGTCCTGCAGTGGGTCGAGGTCGATGTGCCGCCGCCCGCGGCGGGCGAGGTGCAGGTCCGCCATCATGCGGTCGGCCTCAATTACATCGATACTTATCACCGCTCCGGCCTTTATCCGCTGCCGCTGCCGTCCAGCCTGGGGCAGGAAGCCGCCGGCGTCATCGAGGCGGTGGGGGAGGGCGTCACCGAATTCCAGCCGGGAGACCGGGTTGCGTATGCGGGCGGTCCGCTCGGGGCCTATGCGGAGCTGCGCAACATTGCCGCCCAGCATCTGGTGAAGTTGCCCGACAGCCTGTCCTTCGAGCAGGGGGCGGCGATGATGATGCAAGGCCTCACCGCCCAGTATCTGCTGCGCCGCACTTACCGGGTCCAGCCCGGCGACACTGTCCTGATCCATGCCGCGGCCGGCGGTGTGGGCCTGATTGCCTGCCAGTGGGCCAAGGCCCTCGGCGCAACGGTGATCGGCACCGTCAGTTCGGACGAGAAGGCCGAACTGGCCTGTAGCCACGGTTGTGACCACGCCATCGTGTCCACGCGCGAAAAGGTTTCCGAGCGCGTGCGGGCACTGACCGGCGGTGCCGGCGTGCACGTGGTGTACGACTCCATCGGCAAGGACACTTTCCTGGATTCCCTGACCTGCCTGCGGCCCCTCGGCATGATGGTGAGCTTCGGCAACGCCTCCGGCCCGGTCGAGCCTTTCGATCTCGGGCTCCTGGCCCGGATGGGTTCCCTGTTCCTGACCCGGCCGACGCTGTTCACTTACACCGCCCGCCGTGAAGACCTCCTGGCGATGGCCGACGAGTTGTTCGGCGTCGTGGCGTCGGGCCAGGTCCGTATCAACATCAACCAGCGTTATCCGTTGCTGGACGCCGCCACGGCCCACCGTGAGCTGGAGGCGCGACGGACGACGGGCTCCACCGTTCTGATTCCGTGAAAATGACTGTTTTCTTTTTCCGTGCCGGGCTCGTCGTAGTGAGTCTGCTGGCTTGCGGGCCCGCCGTCCTTGCGGCTCCTCCTGCGCCGGCCGTAGTGTTGACGCCGGTGCAGATGGCTTACCTGCAGGCGGAGACCCGCCGTATCGACGAGACTTTCATCCAGAAGTTGATGACGATTTCAGGGGCGAGCCGTGAGCAGGTGATACGTGCAATCCCCGCCAAGGGGCGGCTGACGGAGCGTATGGCACGGATCTACAGCTCGTTGGAGTATGTCCTGAAAGTCCAGCTGACTCCGGAGCAGAAGGCCCTGATGTTTGCCGCCGACGAGGAGCGCAAGCAGGCTCTGAAGGAGCTACCGGCCTCGGCGGCCACCAAGTGAAGGGGCGCTCATCCACCGGGTGTGGTGTGCTGCAGGGGGCAGGGTTTCTGCCGGTAGAGGCAGGTTGGTCGGGGGATGTGGCGGATCCGGGCGTTCAGAACAGTTCCATGCTGCCGCTCGGTTGCTCGCGGAGGGTGATGCGTCCATCGGCCAGCAAGGTTTCGTAGCAGGCCGTCCGGTTGCGGCCGTTTTCCTTGGCGAAGTAGAGGGCTTCGTCTGCCCGCCCGACGATTTCCGGGATGGTGTCCTGGGGGCGGATGTGGGTATAGCCCATGCTGATGGTGACCTGTCCGACCTGAGGAAACGGATAGTGCTCGACCGTTTCACGCAGCCGTTCGAGGGCCTGGGCGACCTCGCTTTCGTTGCCGGCTCTCAGCACGACGACGAACTCTTCGCCGCCGAAGCGGAACAGGCGATCCTGGTGACGGAAGCTGTCCCGCATCAGGCGGGCCAGCAGCAGGAGTACCTCGTCTCCGTACAAGTGGCCGAACTGGTCGTTGATGCGCTTGAAGTGGTCCACGTCCAGCACTGCCAGCCAGTGGGTGCCGTCGTCCTGCTGACGCAGCCGCATCGGGCTGTCATTCATCGAGGCGCCACGCTGAACGGCCAGCGCATTGAGGATTTTTCCCAGGTTTTCGTCGAAGGTCTTGCGGTTGAGCAGACCGGTAAGCGTGTCCCGCTCACTGTAGTCCAGCAGGCTCATGTAGTTGCGGTACAGCCCGAGAAAGCCTTCCGCCGTGCCGAGATTCTCCTCGCTGAGCTGGGTGTTGCAGACTACTTCCAGTACGCCCAGTACCCGACGTTCGGCCAGGATGGGGAAACAGTGCAGGTATCGGTCCGTGGCTTCCAGGTGGCGAAGCACGATGTGGTTCTGTTCGACGCAGGCAGCCATTTCCGGCCGTTGGGAAACCGGCATCGTCTCCGTCATGTCGTCGAGCGCTTCCTGGACGTAGCGCACGCCCTCGGGGGCCACGTGTACGACCTGGGTCAGGAAGTTGTCGTTGCCATGCTCGGTGACTTTGTAGAGATTGACCTCCAGCGCCTTGACCAGTTCGAACAGGGCCGATGCGACGCCCAGTTCCAGCAGGGTGCGGTCGCGATGTTGAGTGATGGATTCGACGTGTTTGAGAACGTGGATCATGGGTATCCAGAGCCAACCAGCTTGAGTCGGCATATTAGCGCAGAGCCCCGGATTGGGTGATTGCAGCGATGCCCAAACGAGGAATCTGTCGCGGATGAGCGCCAGGTCCCGGCCTCGGCGGACGAGGCGACCGGCTTGCGTATAATCGGCGGCACCGTTCTGCCAAGCCATTGCCGCGCCTTGAATTACGATACTTTCATTGACCTGCTGTTTGCACGGGTGCCGCGTGCGGCCGTCACATATGCCCTGGTGGCGGTCAACATTCTGGTGTTTGTCGGACTGGCGGCGGTGTCCATGAGCCCGCTGCACATTCCTTCCGAACTGTTGATCCGCGCCGGCGGCAATTTTGCGCTGCGGACCCAGGACGGCGAGGGCTGGCGTCTGTTGACGGCCCTGTTCCTGCATGGCGGGCTGCTCCACGTCGGGCTCAACATGTTCGCCCTTTACCAAGCCGGGCAGGTGGTCGAGCGGCTGTTCGGGCGGGCCGGGTTCGTGGTGGTGTATCTGGGGGCGGGCCTGCTCGGCAATGTGGCCAGCCTGTGGTGGCGGCAGGGGGCGGTGAGCATCGGTGCGTCGGGGGCCATTTTCGGGGTGTACGGAGCGCTGCTGGCTTACCTGACGGTCCAGCGGGGCTCGGTTCCGGTCGAGGTGTTCCGCGAGATGCGTTCGGGGACGCTCGGGTTTCTCGGCTATTCCCTGTTCGCCGGCTTTGCCATTGCGGGTATCGACAATGCAGCGCACCTGGGAGGATTGCTCGGTGGCCTGATTCTGGGAGCAGCACTGGCTGAGCCGGTGTTTTCCCAGTTGCCGGTCCGCTGGCTGACTTGGCGCGCGCTAGCGGGGATTATGGCCGTCGTGCTCATCGGGGTAAGCATGTGGCGTGCGACTCCTGACGTCGCCCATGAACGGGAGGTGGATACGCTGTACCAGCAGACCGTCCAGCGCTTTGCCATCGAAGAGCAGGACCTGCAGAGGGAGCAGACTCAGCTTCTGGAGGCCGTGCGGGCGCGCCGGATGAGCGAGGCGGCAGCGCTGGAGGTCCTCGAGCGGGAGCTGATCCCCCGTTGGGATCGGCAGGTGTTGCAGCTGTCGTGGCGCATGGCGCCGCCACCCCGTGAATGGCAACGGAATGAACTGATCCAGTACGCAACGGCCCGGCGCGATGCGCTGAAGGCCTTGATCCAGGCACTGCAGACCCGCGATGCCGAATGGATCGAGCGCTCACGCAATCTGCAGCAGGAGGCGGATTCCATTCTGTTGCAGATGCGTCTGCGCAAGTCGGTGGAGGAGCCGGGGCAGTAAAGCCGGATGGAGACCCATGAGCATGGACCTGCTTGAAAATCTTCTGCTGATCGGCGTGCTGGTGGCGATCAGCGCCTTCTTCGCGGTGTCCGAGATTTCCATTGCGGCGTCGCGCCCGGTGCGCCTGTCCGTGCTGGCAGAAGAGGGCCATGCTGCCGCTGCCCGCGTGCTGGCCTTGCAGGCCCAGCCAGGGCCTTTCTTCACGCTGGTGCAGATCGGCCTCAATGCCGTGGCGATCATGGGGGGCATCGTCGGCGAAGGGGTGTTCTCCCCGTGGCTGACGGCGGTGCTGGCGCCCTTGTTGTCGGAGACCTATCTGGAAACAGTGGCTTTCGCGCTGTCCTTCACCGGGGTGACGTCCCTGTTCATCCTGTTCGCCGACCTGATGCCCAAGCGCCTCGGCATGGCCTCGCCGGAGCGGCTGGCGATGGCCGTATCGGGGCCGATGAGCCTGCTGATCCGCTGGCTGCGGCCTTTGCTGTGGTTCTACAACTCGACGGCGGACCTGTTGTTCCGCCTGCTGGGCGTACCGACGACGCGCAACGAGACCGTGACGCCGGACGAGATCATCGCGGTGGTGCAGGCCGGTGCCGACGCCGGGGTGCTTGCCGAGCAGGAACATGCGTTGATCGAGAACGTCTTCGGCCTGGACGCGCGTAGCGCGCCATCGGCGATGACGACCCGCGACAGCGTGGTGTTCTTCACCTTGCAGGAGAGCGAGGAGAGTATCCGCCAGAAGATCACCAGCCGCCCCTTCAATCGCTTCCCCGTGTGCGACGGCGACATCGACCACGTGGTCGGCTACGTGGATGCCAAGGACTTGCTCAACCGCGTGTTGGCTGGGCAGTCCTTGTCGATGAAGGCCGACGCGCCGATCAACCCGCTGCTGGCACTGCCCGACACGCTGACGCTGGCCGAGGTGCTGGAGCGCCTGCGCGAGGCCCGCGAGGACTTCGCGGTGATCATCAACGAGTACGCGCTGGTGGTCGGAGTGATCACCCTCAATGACATCATCCGCGCGCTGGTCGGCGACGACGTGGACCAGGTGCAGGAGGAGCAGATCCTGCGCCGGGATGAGCACTCCTGGCTTGTGGATGGGGCAACGGCTGCCAGCGACGTGATGCGCGTACTCGACATCGACGATGAGGACGGCAGCGAGCATTACGAGACCATCGCCGGCTTCATGATGTACCACCTGCGCAAGATCCCGCGCAGAACCGATCGGGTGGACTTTGCGGGCTACCGTTTCGAGGTGCTCGACGTGGACAACCATCGCATCGACCAACTGCTGGTCAGCCGACTGGGGGCCGACGGAGAAATCTCCGCCAAGGGGTGAACCCGTTTCCCCGGGGCGGGTAAAATCGCGGGATGCCTGAGACTCACTCCCCCCGCTTCATCCACCTGCGCCTCCATACCGAGTATTCGATCTCCGACGGGATCGTGCAGGTGGACCACGCCATCGCCCGCGCCGTCGCCGACGGCATGCCGGCGTTGGGCATTTCCGACCTCGCCAACCTGTTCGGCATGGTCAAGTTCTACAAGGGCGCCCGCGGCAAGGGCATCAAGCCGGTGTGTGGCGTGGATGCCTGGATCACCAACGACGTGGACCGGGACAAGCCGAGCCGCGTGCTGCTGATCTGCAAGAACCGCAAGGGCTATGGCCAGCTGTGCGAACTGCTGACCCAGGCCTACATGGAGAACAAGTACCGCGGCCGCGCCGAGATCCGCCGCGAATGGCTGACCGCCGACAGCGCCAGCGACCTCTTGTGCCTGTCCGGCGCCAAGGATGGCGACGTCGGCCATGCGCTGGCCAACGGTAACACCCGCCTCGCCGAACAGCTGGCCGCCGACTGGGCGCGCCGTTTCCCGGGCGGCTTCTACATCGAGATCCAGCGCTCCGGCCATCCGGGCACCGAGACCTACATCCGCGAGGTCCTGCAGATCGCCGCCAGCCTCGAGCTGCCGGTGGTCGCCACGCACCCGATCCAGTTCACCAAGCCCGAGGACTTCAAGGCCCACGAGGCGCGGGTGTGCATCTCCCAGGGCAACGTGCTGGCCGACAAGCGGCGTCCGCGGGACTTCACCGAGCAGCAGTACTTCAAGACCCAGGCGGAGATGTGCGAGCTCTTCGCCGACATCCCCGAGGCTCTCGAGAACAGCATCGAGATCGCCCGTCGCTGTTCGCTGACGGTTCAGCTCGGCAAGAACTTCCTGCCCCTGTTCCCGACGCCGGAGGGCATGACCCTCGACGACTACCTGATTGCCGAGGCCAAGGCGGGCCTGGAGGTGCGCCTGGGCGAGCTGTACCCGGACGAGACGGTCCGCGAGGGCCAGCGCCAGCGCTACGAAGAGCGCCTGAAGTTCGAGACCGACACCATCGTGCAGATGGGTTTTCCGGGCTACTTCCTGATCGTGGCGGACTTCATCAACTGGGCCAAGCAGAACGGCGTGCCGGTCGGACCCGGGCGGGGTTCCGGTGCAGGCTCGCTGGTGGCTTACAGCCTGCGCATTACCGACCTGGATCCGCTCGAATACGCATTGCTGTTCGAGCGCTTCCTGAACCCGGAGCGGGTGTCGATGCCCGACTTCGACATCGACTTCTGCCAGGACAACCGCTACCGCGTCATCGAATACGTGCGCGAACGCTACGGCAAGGATGCGGTGAGCCAGATCGCCACCTTCGGTACGATGGCCTCCAAGGCCGTGGTGCGTGACGTCGGCCGCGTACTCGACCTTCCTTACGGCCTGTGTGACCGCCTGTCCAAGCTGATCCCGGTGGTGCAGAACAAGCCGCTGTCGCTGGCCGACGCCCGTGAGCAGGAGCCGCAGATCAACGAGCTGATGAATGATTCCAGCGACGGCGAATCGATCCAGGAGCTGTGGAGCCTCGCCGAGCCCCTCGAAGGCCTGACCCGCGGCGTTGGCATGCACGCCGGCGGCGTGCTGATCGCTCCCGGCAAGCTGACCGACTTCTGCCCGCTGTACATCGCCGACGGCGAGGATGCCACGCCGGTGTCCCAGTTCGACAAGGACGACGTGGAAGGCGTCGGCCTCGTGAAGTTCGACTTCCTCGGCCTGCGCAACCTCACCATCATCGAGCTGGCGCTGGACTACGTGGCGCGCCTCACCGGCAAGCGGCTCGACCTGATGAGCCTGGGCTTCGAAGACCAGGCCGCCTACCAGATCCTGCGCGACGCCAACACCACCGCGATCTTTCAGGTGGAATCGGACGGGATGAAGAAGCTGCTCAAGAAGCTGGCACCCGACCGTTTCGAAGACATCATCGCCGTGCTGGCCCTCTACCGGCCGGGCCCGCTGGGCTCGGGGATGGTGGACGACTTCATCCTGCGTAAAAAGGGCCAACAGGAGATCGACTACTTCCACCCGGACCTGAAAGCCTGCCTGGAACCGACCTACGGGGTGATCGTGTACCAGGAACAGGTGATGCAGATCTCCCAGATCATCGGCGGCTACACTCTCGGCGGCGCCGACATGCTGCGCCGGGCGATGGGCAAGAAGAAGCCCGAGGAGATGGCCAAGCACCGGGAGACGATTGCCGATGGTGCCAAGAAGCTGGGCTACGACCCGGCGCTGGCTGAGCAGCTCTTCGACTTGATGACCAAGTTCGCCGAGTACGGCTTCAACAAGTCGCACACGGCAGCCTACGCGGTGGTCACCTACCACACCGCCTGGCTCAAGGCCTACCATTGCGCGGCCTTCATGGCAGCCACCATGTCGGCCGACCTGGACAACACCGACACGATCAAGATCTTCTACGAAGACACGATCGCCAACCACATCACCGTACTGCCGCCGGACGTCAATGCGTCCGACTACCGCTTCGTGCCCACCGACTCCAAGACCATCCGCTATGGCCTGGGGGCGGTGAAGGGCGTCGGGGAACCGGCGGTACGGGCGATCCTGGCCGCCCGCGAGTCCGGCGGCCCGTTCAAGGACCTGTTCGACTTCGCCTGCCGGGTGGACAAGCGCATGGCCAACCGGCGCGTCATCGAGGCGCTGATCCGTGCCGGTGCGTTCGACACCATTGCACCGACCCAGCCGGTGGATCGCCACACGCTGCTGGCCAGCGTTGGCATCGCCATGGAAGCGGCCGAGCAGATTGCCGCCAACGCGCTGCAGAGCGGCCTCTTCGACGTGCCCGGCGAAGCCGCCGCGCCGATGGTGGACTACGTCAAGGTGCGGCCGTGGGGCGAGCGCGAGAAGCTGAAGGAAGAGAAGCTGGCGATCGGCTTCTTCCTGTCCGGCCACCCCTTTAACGCCTTCAAGGAAGAGGTGCGGCGCTTCGTGCGGCGCCCGCTGTCACAGGTCGAGCCGAGCAAGGAACTGATCACGATGGCCGGCGTGGTGATGGAGGTGCGCGCCAAGATGACGGCCCGCGGCAAGATCGCCTTCGTGCTCCTCGACGACGGCACCACGCCGCGGGAGGTGTCGGTGTTCTCCGAGGTCTTCGACAACAACCGCCAGCGCATCGTGGTGGACGAAGTGCTGGTGGTCGAGGCCAAGGTCAGCAACGACGACTTCTCGGGCGGCCTGCGCATTGTCGCCGACAAGCTGCTGACCCTCGGCGAAGCCCGCGGCCGTTTTGCCAAGGCGCTGCAGCTCCGGCTCAACGGCGAGATCGGCGAAGCCGGCGGGGCGGTGGCCGCCGCCGAACGCCTGGCCAGCCTGCTGCAACCGTTCCGCGAAGGGGAATGCCCGATCCGTGTGCGCTACCGCAACGCCAACGCCGAAGGCGACGTGCCCTTCGGGCCGAACTGGCGGGTGCGCCCGGACGACAGCCTGCTCGAAAGCCTGCGCGACTGGCTGCCGCCGGAGGCCGTTGAAGTGCTGTACAGCTGACCGGCATGGGCATCCGCTTCTTCGATGCAGCTCTGCTCGACGGACTGGTGGCACAGGCGCGAACGGTGCCGCGCCGCCGTGCCCACCACAACCTGCACACCGATCTGGGCGCGCCGGCCCAGCGCCTGCTGGTGGCCATGGAGCCGGATTCCTATGTGCGTCCCCATTGCCATCTGGATCCCGACAAGGCAGAAACCCTGATCCTGCTACGCGGCAGTCTGGGCGTGCTGACTTTCGATGCCGACGGTGCCGTTACGGATACGCAGGTCATCCGGGCTGGTGGCGCGCTTCAGGGCTGTGACGTGCCGCCCGGCGTGTGGCATGCCATCGTGGCACTGGAGAGCGGAACGGTTTTTGCCGAAGCCAAGGCGGGGCCCTATGTGCCGCTGAGCGAAGCCGAATGGGGACGCTGGGCGCCGGCGGAAACGGCTCCCGCCGCCACGGCCTACCTGGCGGCGATGACCGGGCTGTTTACTCTGGCGTGAATGGCGCCGCCGGCAGCGTGCCGATGTGCAGCAGGCCGGTGACGGCCTCTGCCGGCAGGGGCGGGCTGAACAAGTAGCCCTGTGCCGCAGTGCAGCCTTCCTGGCGCAGGAACTCCATCTGCTCCGGCGTTTCGGTGCCCTCGGCGATCACTTCCAGTCGCAGGTTGCGGCCGAGCTGGATGATGGTCCTTACGAGCACGGCATCGTCCGGGTCCTCGTTGAGATCGCGCACGAAGCTCTGATCGATCTTCAGGCGGTCCACCGGAAAGCGCTTCAGGTAGGCCAGGCTGGAATAGCCGGTGCCGAAGTCATCGATGGACATGCGGATGCCCAGCCCCTTCAGGCGCGCCAGGATGTCCTCGACGGCGCTGCCGGACTGCATCAGCAGGGATTCGGTGAGTTCCAGCTCCAGCCACTGGCCGTCCAGACCACTGGCATCCAGAACGTCGCGGACCGTGGCGACGATGTCTTCGCGACGGAATTGCAGCGCCGACAGGTTAACGGCCACCGGCATGGGCGGGAAGCCGGCATCCTGCCAGCGGCGTGCCTGGCGGCAGGCTTCGTGTAGCACCCAGCGGCCGATCGGAACGATCAGGCCGCATTCCTCGGCAAGCGGGATGAAGCGGGCCGGTGGCACACCGCCCAGCGCACCGCTGAACCAGCGCAGCAGGGCCTCCATGCCGATGATGCGGCCCGTCGCCAGGTCCACCTGGGGCTGGTAATAGAGCTGAAATTCGTTGTTTTCAAGGGCGCGCCGCAGGGCGTTTTCCAGGTGCAGGCGTTCCAGCGCGTTGACGTTCATCACCTCGTCGAAGAAGCGATAGGTGTTCCGCCCGCTTTCCTTGGCGTGATACATCGCCGTGTCGGCGTTCTTCATCAGGCTCTCGACGTTGATGCCGTCTTCCGGATAAAGGGCGATGCCGATCGAGAACGAGGTGCCGAGCTGTTGGGTGTCGATCTCGAAGGGCTCGCGCAGGCGGTCGAGGATCTTCTCGGCGACGCGAGCAGCGTCGGCCGGGACCTCCACATCGGTCAGGACGATCAGGAACTCGTCGCCGCCCTGGCGACTGACCGTGTCGGTTTCGCGGACGCAGGCCGACAGGCGAAGGGCGACGCCTTGCAGCAGCTGATCTCCCATCATGTGGCCGAGGGAGTCGTTGATGGTCTTGAAGCGGTCGAGGTCGAGGAACAGCAGGGCGATCCGCTTCTGCCGCCGTACCGCGTTGGCAAGGGCCTGTTCGAGGCGGTCGTGGAGTAGCGTTCGATTGGGGAGGCCGGTCAGCGCATCGTGTTGGGCCAGGAAGGCAATGCGCGCCTCCGAGGCCTTGCGTTCAGTGATGTCGGAAAACACGGCCACGTAATGGCTGATTCGCCCGGCGTTGTCGCGCACGGCGCTGATCGATAGGGCGGAAGGGTAGAGCGTGCCGTTCTTGCGGCGGTCGTTGATTTCCCCCTGCCAGAAACCGTGTTCCTCGATCTCCGCCCACATGGCTTCGTAGAAGGCCGGATCGTGGTGGCCGGACTTGAGCAGTTTCGGCGTCTGGCCGATGGCCTCGTCAGCGCTGTAGCCGGTGACTTCGGTAAACGCTTTGTTGACCGACAGAATGTGCTGGCTGGCGTCGGTGACGATGATCGCCTCGACGCTGTTGCGGAACACCGTCCAGGCCAGACGGAGCTGTTCCTCGCTCTCCCGTCGAGCGGTGATGTCGGCGATGGTAGTAATGACGCCGCGGGGTGTGTCGCTATCGTCCTCGTAGAGCGGGACCGAATTGACCCACACCCAGCGCAGGCTGCCGTCCCGCCTTTCGACGCCGAGGGGGCCGGCCTGGGCCTGCCCGCTGGCCAGCGCCCGCATGGATGGGATCTGGGTGAGGTCGGCAGGTCCGCCGTCCTCGTTGAGGTAACGCACCAGGCCGTTGTCCTGGTTGAGTTCCCAGGTGTGCATTTCCGCGGGGCTGAGGCCGAAGATCTTTTCGGCGCTGGTGTTGTGCAGCAGTACCTTGCCGTGGGCGTCGCGCAGGATCACGCCCTCACCCATCGAGGCGAGCAGGGTTCGCATGCTCTCTTCGCGCTCACGCAGCTCGGCCTCGGTGTTGCGGCGGTCGGTGATGTCCAGGCCGGAAGCGATATAGCCGGTGAAGTCGCCGTTCCCGTCGAAGACCGGACGGCCCGTGTTGATGATCCAGCGGTAGTTTCCATCGTGGCGGCGCAGCCGGTACTCCATCTCGAAAGGCGTTTGCACCGCAAAGTGTTCGAGATAGGTGCCTATGCTGCGGTCGAAATCCTCCGGGTGGATCCCGATGGTCCAACCGTCACCCAGCTCGTCTTCGAGCGTGCGGCCAGTGAAATCCAGCCAGGTCTGGTTGAAATAGCTGCATTTGGCATCGACGCCGGATCGCCAGATCAGGGTCGGAAAGCGCTCGAACAGGGCGGTCGAGAAGTCCAGACTGCCGGCGTCTTCTGGAGTGGAAGGCAGGGCCACGGTAGGAGGGGGCGTCTTGAAGTCGGGTGGGGGATGACGACCGACACATTCTAACGCCATTTGTCGCCAGGCACGCCGCCGGCATGGCTCAGAGCGTGTTGGCGCGCGTAAAGCCGGGGCTTTCCGGTGGTGAGCTGCTTTCCCAGTCCACCTTGCTGACGCGGGCTGCCGGCGGGCCACGCCGGGCCCATTCGGTGATCGTGTCGAGGGCCGCAGCCGGGCCGGCGACCAGGGCTTCGACGGTGCCGTCACTGCGATTGCGCACCCAGCCGGCAAGGCCCAGGTGTCGGGCTTGGGCGTGCAATGCGTTGCGGTAGCCGACGCCCTGTACGGTGCCGTGGATGCGCAGCAGGCGGGCGGTGGAGTCAGATGTTGTCTTCATCCATGAACCTCGGAAGGAGCTCCCTGGAGCGGGCGAGGGCGCCGTACAGGTCGCTGCAGATGTTGTTGGGGCCCACTTCGTCGGCGAAGCCGGAACGCTCGATCAGCGAACCAGGCTGCGTGTTGAGGTTACACAGGATAAGTGCACAGCCTCTTTTGTGCAGGTTCTTGCACAAGCTCTCCAGGCCTTCCAGGCCGGTGGTGTCGAGGCTGACCAGATGCTGCATTTCGAGGATGACGATTTCCGGGTGCCGCTCGGCCGGGGCCAGCAGGGCTTCCAGCTTGTGGATCGCACCGAAGAACAGGGAGCCGTACAGGGAATAGGCGACCACCCGTGGCGTGCCGTCCGGATAGAGGAACTGCGGCAGCATCGCCAGTTCGCCGAGGGGGCGGCGTTCGACGCGGGTCAGGTCCGACATGCGGTAGATGAAGGCCAGGCTGGCCAGCACCATGCCCAGCTCGACCGCCAGCGTCAGGTCGAAAACCACGGTGACGAAGAAGGTGGTGAGCAGGATGGCGCGGTAGTTCAGCGAGAAGCGCCCCAGCCCGCGGAACTCGTGCCATTCGCCCATGTTGATGGATACGACGACGACGATTGCGGACAGGGTGGCCAGCGGGATGTGCTTGGCAAACGGCGCCAGCACTAGCACGACGGCCAGCAGCACCAGCGCGTGTACCATGCCGGCCACTGGGCTGCGGCCGCCTGTGCGCACATTGGTGGCGGTGCGGGCGATGGCGCCGGTGGCGGCGAAGCCGCCGAACAGCGGCGCGGCGATGTTGGCGATGCCCTGGGCGATCAATTCCTGATTGGGGTCGTGGCGGTCGTCGATGGAGCCATCCGCGACGCGGGCCGACAGCAGGGATTCGATGGCGCCGAGCAGGGCGATGGTCAGCGCCGGCGAGATCAGCTTGCCGAGAATGGGCAGCGAAAGCTCGGGCAGCGCGAAGGCAGGCAGATCCTGCGGGATGCCATTGAAGCGGCTGCCGATGGTTTCCACCGGCAGGTGCAGGAGCGCATTGGCGACGGTGGCGACCACCAGCACACCCAGCGGGCCGGGCATGCGGGCCAGCAGCGTGAAACGCCGGGCCAGCCGGTTCCACGACAGCAGCACGATCAGCGAGACGATCGACAGCGCGACGGTGGGGATGTCGATGGAGTGCAGGTTGGCGGCCAGCGCCTCGATCTTGCCGAAGAACTCGCCGGGCATGTGCTTGATGCGCAGGCCGAGGAAGTCCTTGATCTGGGCGAGGAAGATCACCACCGCGATGCCGTTGGTGAAGCCGATCACCACCGTCTTGGGGATGAAGCGGATCAGGTTGCCAAGGCGGAACACGCCCATCGCGACGAGGATCGCGCCGGCCAGCATGGTGGCGACGAGCAGGTTCTGCACGCCGTAGTCGGCGACGATGCCGTAGATGATCGGAATGAAGGCGCCGGTGGGGCCACCGATCTGCACACGGGAGCCACCGAGGGCGGAGATCAGGAAGCCGGCGACGATGGCGGTCCAGATGCCGGCAGTGGGGGACATACCCGAGGCGATGGCGAAGGCCATCGCGAGGGGCAGGGCGAGGACGCCGACCGTCAGGCCGGCGGACGCATCGCGACTGAACTGGCTGCCGTCATAACCCGGCAGCGTGTCGAGGAGTTTGGGGTGAAACGCAATCTTGGCCATGGGGCCTCCGCAAAAAGGAAAACATCGGGTCTGCGCCGGTGGGCGCGCTTTGCGGAGGGGTGAGACCGGGCCCCGTGCGATGTTGGACGAACCATCGTTTGCGGGCGGTCATGGGCATGGTTGCGCGTCCTTCGGGTTAGTGGGAATAGTGGCTGTCGTTGGCGGCCTGCTTGCCGCGGGAGGCGGCATGCATGACTTCCACCAGCATCTTCACTGCAGCGATGAAGACGGCGACGATGCCGCCGCCCACGCAGATCCAGGCCTGCAGACCGTTGGCGGGAAAACCGGGCAGCAGGGAGGCGCGGTCTTCCATGAGGTAGGCCGCGCCCAGCGCGAGGACCACCACGCCGATCATGTCGATGGCCGCCCAGGCCCAGAAGGCCAGGGTCAGGCGGGGCAGGGGCGAGGCGCTCATTTGACGCGCATGCCCGGGGTGGCGCCGCTGTCCGGCGACAGGATGAACAGGCCCGGTACTTCGCCGTTGCTGTCGGAGGCGGCCAGCACCATGCCTTCGGATATGCCGAACTTCATCTTGCGCGGGGCTAGGTTGGCGACCATCACGGTCAGCCGGCCAACCAGAGTCGCGGGGTCATAGGCGCTCTTGATGCCGGCGAAGACCTGGCGCGGACGCTCCTCGCCGATGTCGAGCTGCAGGCGCAGCAGCTTGGCGGCGCCTTCGACGTGCTCGGCGGAGACGATCCTGGCGATACGCAGGTCCACCTTGCCGAAGTCGTCGATGGAAATGAAGGGCTCGGTTTCCGCCGCCTGCTCGGTTTCGGTGGCGGCCACGTGGGCCTGGTGCTGGGCGTGGCGCTGCTCGGAATGGGCGTCCTTGCCGTTTTTCGCGGCTTTGGAGGGCTTGGCATCGGCCACGGCGGCGGGGGCCAGGGAGTCCCGGTTGGCTTCGAGGAGTGCGTCCACCTGCTTGCGCTCGATGCGGGTCATCAGGTGAGTGTAGGCGCCGATGGCGTGGCCGGCGGGCAGGGGGGCCAGCAGGCTGTCCCAGCCCAGCGGCTCGATCGCCAGGAAGGCTTCGACCTGGGCCGCGAGTTTGGGCAGAACCGGCTTGAGCAGGCCGGTGAGGGCCTTGAAGATGTTGATGGCGGTGGAGCACACGACGTGCAGGCGGGCTTCCTGGCCTTCCTGCTTGGCCAGCTCCCACGGCTTGTTGTCGTTGACGTAGCCATTGGCCAGGTCGGCGAGCTCCATGATCTTGCGCAGTGCGCGGCTGAAGTCGCGGGTCTCGTAGGCGGCGGTGATTTCGGACAGGTCCCAGTCGAGGGCGGCGGCGCTGTCGTGGGCGCCGAGCTTGCCGTCGAAGCGCTTGGCGATGAAGCCGGCACAGCGGCTGGCGATGTTGACGAACTTGCCTACCAGGTCGGAATTGACCTTGGCGATCATGTCGTCGAGGTTGAGGTCCACGTCTTCCATCGTGCCGTTGGACTTGCCGGCGAAGTAGTAGCGCAGCCACTCCGGGTTGAGTTTCTGCTCGGTGTAGGAGCGGGCGGTGATGAAGGTCCCGCGGCTCTTGCTCATCTTGGCGCCGTCCACGGTCAGGAAGCCGTTTACGCACAGCTGGGTCGGCGTGCGGTAGCCGGCGAAGTGCAGCATCGCGGGCCAGAACAGCGCGTGGAAGTACAGGATGTCCTTGCCGATGAAGTGAATCAGCTCGGTGCCGGTGGCGGCCGCCGGGCCGGCCTCGGTGTAGTCGGCGACGTCGATGTCCCTGCGGCGGGAAGCCAGGTTGCGGAAGCTGGCGAAGTAGCCGATAGGAGCGTCCAGCCACACGTAGAAATATTTGCCCGGGGCGCCGGGGATCTCGAAGCCGAAGTAGGGCGCATCGCGGGAGATGTCCCAGTCGGACAGCTTGTTCTCGCCGGCCTCGCCGAGCCATTCCTTCATCTTGTTGGCGGCTTCGGCCTGCAGGCGGCGCTCGCCGTCGGGGGTGACGCCCTGGGTCCATTCGCGCAGGAACTCGACGGCGCGCGGGTCGGACAGGCGGAAGAAGTAGTGCTCGGAGGTCTTCAGCACCGGCTTGGCGCCGGACACCGCGGAGTACGGGTTCTTCAGTTCGGTCGGGGCGTAGGCCGCGCCGCAGGCCTCACAGTTGTCGCCGTACTGGTCGGCCGCGCCACACTTGGGGCACTCGCCCTTGATGAAGCGGTCGGGCAGGAACATCTCCTTGACCGGGTCGTAGAACTGCTCGATGGCGCGGGTGTCGATGAGCTTGGCGTTGTCGCGCAGGCGGGTGTAGATGTCTTCGGCGTACCAGCGGTTCTCGCCGCTGTGGGTGGAGTGGTAGTTGTCGAACTCGACGCTGAAATCGCGGAAATCGCGGGAGTGTTCGCCATGCACGCGGTCGATCAGCTGCTCGGGCGTCAGGCCTTCCTTTTCGGCGCGCAGCATGACCGGCGTGCCGTGGGTGTCGTCCGCGCAGACGTAGTGCACCAGGTTGCCGCGCATGCGCTGGTAGCGTACCCAGATATCGGCCTGGATGTAGCCGACCAGGTGACCGAGGTGGATGTCGCCGTTGGCGTAGGGCAGGGCATTGGTGACGAGGATCTTGCGCGGGGGGGTCATGGATGGGCCTGATGCACGATTGTTCTGAATCCGGCATTCTAGCAAAGCGATTCCGCCCTCGCGGAGCCTGCCCGTTTTGGTAAACTGGACAAAATTACTCGGGTTTACCTCGCCCCGCGTGCCGTTCACCATGTTTTCATTTTTCCGCCGCTCGCCGGCCCCCGATACCATGAGCCTGACCGACCAGAGCGTCCTCGACTGCCTGAAGCAGTTCGTCGATCCCAATACCGGCAAGGACTACGTCTCATCTCGCCTGGTGAAGAACCTGCGCGTGAGCGGTGCAGACGTGTCCTTCGACATCGAGCTGGGCTACCCGGCGCAAACCCAGATCGACGCGATCCGCCAGGCGCTGATCGCCCAGGTCAAGACTTTGCCGGGCGTCGGCAACGTGAGTGCCAACGTGCACACCAAAATCGTCGCTCACGCGGTGCAGCAGGGCGTCAAGCTGTTGCCCGGCGTGAAGAACATCATCGCCGTGGCGTCTGGCAAGGGCGGCGTCGGCAAGAGCACCACCGCGGTCAACCTGGCCCTCGCGCTGGCGGCCGAAGGTGCCCGCGTCGGCATGCTGGATGCGGATATCTATGGCCCGTCCCAGCCGCAGATGCTGGGGATCGGCGGTCAGCGTCCCGAATCCCTCGACGGCAAGACCATGCAACCGCTGCACGCCCATGGCCTGCAGGTGATGTCCATCGGCTTCCTGGTGGATGTGGAGACGCCGATGGTGTGGCGCGGCCCGATGGCCACCGGCGCGCTGCAGCAGCTGCTGAAGGAAACCAACTGGGACGAGTTGGACTACCTGGTTATCGACATGCCGCCGGGCACCGGCGACATTCAGCTGACCCTGTCCCAGACCGTGCCGGTGACCGGTGCCGTGATCGTCACCACGCCGCAGGACATCGCGCTGCTGGACGCCCGCAAGGGCCTCAAGATGTTCGAGAAGGTCGGCGTGCCGATCATCGGCATCGTCGAAAACATGAGCATCCATATCTGCTCCAACTGCGGCCACGAGGAGCACATCTTCGGCACTGGCGGTGGCCAGGCCATGTGCGCCGACTACGGTGTGCCCTTCCTCGGCGCGCTGCCCCTCGACATCCAGATCCGCCAGGAAGTGGACAGCGGCGTGCCGACGGTGGTCGCCGACCCGGACGGCCG
The DNA here is from genome assembly GCA_018241685.1 of Pseudomonadota bacterium. GTDB lineage: Bacteria > Pseudomonadota > Gammaproteobacteria > Burkholderiales > Rhodocyclaceae > Zoogloea. The sequence goes on along the minus strand of JAFEDJ010000013.1, from coordinate 141,589 downwards.
CGTCGCCGAGATCTACAAGGGCATCGCCCGCAAGGTGGCGATCAGCATCGCCGAGCGCGCCAAGGACATGAGCCACAAGTTCCCCAACATCGTGGTGCAGAACACATGAGCGGCCTTAAGCGGATGATGGCCGGTGGCCTGCTGGCGGTCGCCTGCATGGGCCTGGGCGGCTGTGTGGTGGGCACCGTCGTCGGTGCAGCGGTGGATGTCGGCGTCGAAGTGGTGAAGGTGCCGTTCAAGGTCGGCAAGGGCATCTACGACGTGGTCAAGGACGATCCGGAAGAGGATAAGAAGAAGTAGTTGCGGCATTGCATCAACGTCTGCAATTGACGTCTCTCCGGCGGGCCTCTGCATGTAGAATGCGCGTTTTTGTGCAGGGGCCCCGCGTGAGCATCAAATCGGACAAGTGGATTCGCCGCATGGCGGAAGGCGATGCGCGCATGATCGAACCGTTTGCCCCCGAACTGGTGCGCCAGAATGAGGGCGGCAAGATCGTGTCCTACGGGACGTCGAGCTACGGCTACGACGTGCGCGTTGCCAACGAATTCAAGATCTTCACCAACATCAATTCCACGATCGTCGATCCGAAGAATTTCGACGAGCGCAACTTCGTGGATTTCACCGGCGATGTGTGCATCATTCCGCCGAACTCCTTCGCACTGGCGCGCACCGTGGAGTACTTCCGTATCCCGCGCAGCGTGCTGACCGTGTGCCTGGGCAAGTCCACTTATGCGCGCTGCGGCATCATCGTCAACGTGACGCCGCTGGAGCCAGAGTGGGAAGGCCATGTGACGCTGGAGTTCTCCAACACCACGCCGCTGCCGGCCAAGATCTACGCCAATGAAGGCGTCGCCCAGATGCTGTTCTTCGAGTCGGACGAGGTGTGCGACACGTCCTACAAGGACCGTGGCGGCAAGTATCTTGGCCAGACTGGCGTGACGCTGCCGAAGATCTGAAATATTTCTGTTGTAACGTCACCGACACCGGGCGGACTATGCGCAAGCACGCAAGTCCGCCCAACGCTTTTTGTTGATCCGCCCGGGCCGAAAGTCGGGCATCGAGGAGTCGAGAATGCGCTTCAATTTTCCGGTCATCGTCATCGACGAGGACTTCCGTTCGGAAAACACGTCCGGGCTGGGTATCCGGGCCCTGGCGGAAGCCATCGAGAAGGAAGGCCCGCACGTCCTGGGGGTGACCAGCTACGGCGACGTGGCGTCCTTCGCCCAGCAGCAGAGCCGTGGGTCGGCCTTCATCCTGTCCATCGACGATGAGGAGTTCTCGTCGCCCGAAGCCACCGAAAAGGCCATCGCCGACCTGCGCGCCTTCGTCGAGGAAGTCCGTTTCCGTAACGCTGACATCCCGATCTTCCTGTATGGCGAGACGCGCACCTCCCGCCATATCCCGAACGATGTGCTGCGCGAATTGCACGGCTTCATCCACATGTTCGAGGACACGCCGGAGTTCGTTGCCCGCCACATCGTGCGCGAGGCCCGCGCCTACCTGGATTCCCTGCCGCCGCCGTTCTTCCGTGCGCTGACCCACTACGCGGCCGACGGCTCGTACTCCTGGCACTGCCCCGGCCACTCCGGCGGCGTCGCCTTCCTGAAGAGCCCGGTCGGCCAGATGTTCCACCAGTTCTTCGGCGAGAACATGCTGCGCGCCGACGTCTGCAACGCGGTGGATGAACTCGGCCAACTGCTCGACCACACCGGCCCGGTGGCGGCCTCTGAGCGCAATGCGGCGCGGATCTTCCACGCCGACCACCTGTACTTCGTCACCAACGGCACGTCCACTTCCAACAAGATGGTGTGGCATTCCACCGTGGCGCCGGACGATATCGTGGTGGTGGACCGCAACTGCCACAAGTCCATCCTGCACTCGATCATCATGACCGGGGCGATCCCGGTGTTCCTGACGCCGACCCGCAACCACTTCGGCATCATCGGGCCGATCCCGCTGGACGAGTTCAAGCTCGACAACATCCGCCGCAAGATCGAGGCCAATCCCTTCGCCCGTGCGGTGAAGGACAAGAAGCCGCGCATCCTGACGATCACCCAGTCCACCTACGACGGCATCCTCTACAACGTGGAGACCATCAAGGAGATGCTGGACGGCGAGATCGATACCCTGCACTTCGACGAAGCCTGGCTGCCCCACGCGGCCTTCCACGACTTCTACGGCGATTACCACGCGATGGGCGCCGACCGCCCGCGCTGCAGCGAGTCGATGGTGTTCTCGACCCAGTCCACCCATAAGCTGCTGGCTGGCCTGTCCCAGGCCTCGCAGATCCTCGTGCAGGATTCCCAGACACGCAGGCTGGACCGGGACATCTTCAACGAGGCCTACCTGATGCACTCGTCCACGTCGCCGCAGTACTCGATCATCGCGTCCTGCGATGTGGCGGCAGCGATGATGGAAGCCCCGGGCGGCACCGCGCTGGTGGAGGAGTCCCTGGCCGAAGCCCTCGATTTCCGCCGCGCGATGCGCAAGGTGGACGAGGAGTGGGGCGTCGACTGGTGGTTCAAGGTGTGGGGCCCCGACTACCTCGCCGACGAGGGCGTGGGCGATCGCGAAGAGTGGATGCTGCGCGACTCCGAGCGCTGGCACGGCTTCGGCAATATCGCGCCGGGCTTCAACATGCTCGACCCGATCAAGGCCACCATCATCACTCCGGGCCTCGACGTGGACGGCGACTTCGCCGACGACTTCGGCATCCCGGCGGCGATCGTCACCAAGTACCTGGCCGAGCATGGCGTCATCGTCGAGAAGACCGGCCTGTACTCGTTCTTCATCATGTTCACCATCGGCATCACCAAGGGCCGCTGGAACACGCTGCTGACCGCGCTGCAGCAGTTCAAGGACGATTACGACAAAAACCAGCCCCTGTGGCGCGTGCTGCCCGAGTTCATCGCCAAGCACCCGCGCTACGAGCGCATCGGCCTGCACGACCTCTGCCAGCAGATCCACGACATCTACAAGCAGAACGACGTGGCCCGCCTGACCACCGAGATGTACCTTTCGGACATGGTCCCGGCGATGAAGCCGGCCGACGCCTTCGCCAAGATGGCCCACCGGGAAATCGAGCGGGTGCCCATCGATGAGCTGGAAGGCCGCGTCACCAGTGTGCTGCTGACCCCGTACCCGCCGGGCATTCCGCTGCTGATCCCGGGCGAGCGCTTCAACAAGACCGTGGTCCAGTACCTGCGTTTTGCGCGGGAGTTCAATGACCGCTTCCCGGGCTTCGAGACCGATGTGCATGGCCTCGTGAAGGAAGAGCGCGACGGGCGAATCCATTACTACGTGGATTGCGTGCGCGGCTGAGTCCTGTGCTTGCCTGAATGAAAAAAGCCGCGATGTGAATCGCGGCTTTTTTCATGGCGCTCCGGGTTGGCGGCGCGAGCCTGCGACCGATAGGTCGTTCAGGCTGTGTCGCGTTCGTAGGTGACGAAGGCGAAGGGCAGGCCCGATTCGGCTACGCGGGGCTCGCGGGAAGCCTCGCGCCAGACGCTGCGGTCGAAGTCCGGGAAGAAGGCGTCGCCGGCGTAGTCCCGCTCAATCTCCGTGAGTAGCAGGCGGTCGGCCAGCGGCAGGGCCTGGCGATAGAGCTCGGCGCCGCCGATCACGAAGGCGATCTCTGCATCGCCGGCCGCTGCCCGAGCCGCTTCCAGGCTGCTAACGACCGTGCCACCGGCAGCCTGGAAGTCCGGGTTGCGGCTGACCACGATGTTCAGGCGGCCGGGCAGCGGGCGGAAGGCGTCGGGCAGGGATTCCCAGGTCTTGCGGCCCATGATCACCGGCTTGCCGCGGGTTGTCTCGCGGAAGAACTTCATGTCCTCCGGCAGGTGCCAGGGCAGGCGGTTTTCGATGCCGATGACGCCGCCGTGGGCACAGGCGGCGATTAGGGCAAGCAGCGGGCGCGCCATCTCAGACCGCCACCGGCGCGGAAATGTGCGGATGCGGATCGTAGCCTTCCAGCGTGAAGTCCTCTATCTTGAAATCGAAGATGCTCTTCACGTCCGGGTTGATGTGCATGGTTGGCAGCTGGCGCGGCTCGCGGGACAGCTGCAGCTGGGTCTGTTCCAGGTGATTCACGTAAAGATGGCAGTCGCCGCCGGTCCATACGAAATCGCCGAGTTCGTAGCCGCACACCTGAGCCACCATCATCGTCAGCAGCGCGTAGCTGGCGATGTTGAAGGGCACGCCGAGGAAGATGTCCGCGCTGCGCTGGTACAGCTGGCAGGACAGCTTGCCGCCCGCCACGTAGAACTGGAACAGTGCGTGGCACGGCGGCAGGGCCATGCGGTCCACTTCGGACGGATTCCAGGCCGACACGATGTGGCGGCGGGAGTCCGGGTTCTTCTTGAGGGCTTCGATGAGCTGGGCGATCTGGTCGATGCTGCGCCCGTCGGGGGTTTCCCAGCGCCGCCACTGCTTGCCATACACCGGGCCGAGTTCGCCGTTTTCATCGGCCCATTCGTCCCAGATGGAAACCTTGTTGTCCTTCAGGTACTGGATGTTGGTGTCGCCGCGCAGGAACCACAGCAGCTCGTGGATGATCGAGCGGGTGTGCAGCTTTTTGGTGGTGAGCAGCGGGAAGCCTTCGGCGAGATCGAAACGCATCTGCCAGCCGAAGACGGAGAGGGTGCCGGTGCCGGTGCGGTCGTCCTTGCGGTGGCCGCGTTCCGCCACGTGGCGCATGAGTTCGAGGTACTGTCGCATGGCGCGCCAAAAGCCTGAATCTTAACCGATACCCAGTGGGCTCGGGGATGGGGCTTTCCACGATCCGGGGACTGCGGTGCAGGATAGGCGCCAGGCCCTTTGTGCTACCATCGCCGCGCGCAAGGAACCTAATTTTTCGGCATGGCCGTAACGGGAGAGAAGGCGGTCGTCATGGTGCTTGATTCTGTTGCCGCGGAGGCGCACCCGCTCCAGCAGCCCGAGTCGCTGAAGCACGTGCTTGGCGAGATCGCGTCCAGCGCGGCACCGGCTGCACTGATCGAGCTGATCCGCTGGCTGGACTCCTTTCACTACGAAGCGCTCGTGCCGCCGGCGGAACTGGCTCGCCTTGTCGTGCAACTCGATGAAGCTGCGCAGCCCCATCTGCGGCAGACCGCCAGTCTCTATCTATCCAATGTCCTCGGTGCGCGCAGTGTGCGCTACAAGGCGCTCGGCCAGGATTTTCACGCCAGTCTCGGGCGTGCCTATGAGCTCGTGCTGGCATCTCCCGAAGAGGAACTTGAGCCTGATCAGCGGCTCGAGATGCTGCTGCGTTCGGTGCGCTGCGCCAACGGAGAGATGAAGTGGGCGGCTTTCGATTACCAGGAGCTGTCTGAGGACTCCTGGCGGCGGGCCGGTGAGGCATACCGGACTGCTTGCGAGCAGGACCGACTGGACAGCCCGGTCCTGGTCCGCGAAGGGCGCGAGACCCGTTCGACGATCCGGCGGGAGTTCGTACGGCTGGTGGCGATGAAGAGCGCTTGTCTCGACCAGTTGGCCCCCGAGCGTATCGAGGCGACCGACAAGCTGGTGCGACATCTACAGCATGCCCTGGACCTCCGCCAGAGGCCTGGCCGCGGCCAGTTGTTCGCGGTCGACCTGGAAGCCCTGTCGCCGCCCCGGCGTTGCCTGGTGCCGCCGACCGAGCCGTCGTCGACGATGCGTTATTTCGATCCCGCCGACGCGATGCCTGTTCTTGGGGAGCTGGGGCAAGATGCTGAGGGAGGCGGTCGTGGTTTCGATGGCATGGATGACTCGACTGTTGCGGCCACCATACGTCATCTGATCCGGCATTGGGGGGAGCAACCGCCAACCCGGCGCTTCCGGCGCCATCCGGTGGGGGGCACCCTATCGTTGGCGACGGGGCTGGGCTTCATTCGCTCACTGATTTCCGGTGAGGCACTGCTGCGGCCGGCGGCTGCGTGGGCGCTGCAGGATGCCAGCCGCAACGGTTTCGGCGTCCGCTCGACAGTGATGGACCCCGAGGTGTGCCGGGTCGGAACCTTGGTGGCCGCGCATCTGGGCGAGAACGGACGCTGGGTGCTGGGCGTTGTCCGGCGTGTGCGCGTGGATGAAAAAGGCGGAGCGTCGGTTGGCGTTCAGCGCCTGTCGGACGATCCGCAGCCCGTCATCTTTGATGATGGCGCGCGGAGCTGGAACGGCATCCTGTGCGATCCGCCGGTGAGGGGGCGGGGGGTAAGGATCGTCTGTGAGCCGGGCACCATCCGCAGTGGCGTGCTCTTCGTCAAGCTTGGCACGCGCATGCTCAAATTGCAGAGCGGTCCGGCCTTGCTTGCAGGCCCCGGCTATCAGGTCGTTGGTTGCCAGTTGGCGTGAGGGGACTCGGCCCCCTGCTTGAAGCAGGGGGCCGGATACTGCGGGCAGGGATCAGACTGCTGCCAGTGCCTGGTCCAGGTCGGCCAGGATATCGTCGATGTGCTCGATGCCGATGGACAGGCGCACCATGTCCTCGGATACGCCGGCCTTGACCATCTCTTCGGGCGACAGTTGGCGGTGAGTGGTGGATGCGGGGTGGCAGGCAAGGCTCTTGCTGTCGCCGATGTTCACCAGGCGGGTTACCAGCTTGAGAGCGTCCTGGAAGCGTCCGCCGGCGGCCTTGCCGTCACCGTCAGCACTCTTCACGCCGAAGTTGAGGATGCCCGAGGCGCGGCCGCCCATGTATTTGTGGACCAGTCCGTTGTGGGGGTGCTCCGGTAGGCCGGCGTAATTGACCCACGCAACCTTGGCGTGGGCCTTCAGGAATTCGGCGACCTTCTGGGTGTTTTCGCAGATGCGGTCCATGCGCAGGGCGAGGGTCTCGATGCCCTGCAGGATCAGGAAGGCGTTGAAGGGGCTGATCGCAGCGCCCATGTTGCGTAGCGGCACGACGCGGGCGCGGCCGATGTAGGCGGCCGGGCCGAGGGCTTCCGTATACACGACGCCGTGGTAGGACACGTCCGGCTCATTGAGGCGGCGGAAGCGCTCCTTGTGCTCCGCCCACGGGAACTTGCCGCTGTCGACGATGATGCCGCCGATGGAGTTGCCGTGACCGCCCAGGTACTTGGTGAGTGAGTGCACCACGATGTCGGCGCCGTGCTCGATCGGACGGCACAGGTAGGGGGACGGAACGGTGTTGTCCACGATCAACGGAATGCCGTGGGCGTGGGCGATGGCGGCCAGCGGCTCGAAATCGGTGATGTTGCCCAGCGGGTTGCCGACCGATTCGCAGTAGATGGCCTTGGTACGCTCGTCGATCAAGGGCGCGAAGGACGCCGGATCGCGGTAGTCGGCAAAGCGGACATGGATGCCGATCTGCGGCAGCGTGTGGGCGAACAGGTTGTAGGTGCCGCCATACAGCGTGGAGGCCGACACGATGTTGTCGCCGGCTTCGGCGATGGTCTGGATCGCATAGCTGATGGCTGCCATGCCGGATGCCAGGGCCAGGCCGGCGATACCGCCTTCCATCGCCGCCACGCGGGCCTCAAGTACCGCCTGGGTGGGGTTCATGATGCGGGTGTAGATGTTGCCTGCGACCTTCAGGTCGAACAGGTCTGCACCGTGCTGGGTGTCGTCGAAGGCGTAGGACGTGGTCTGGTAGATCGGTACCGCGACGGCCTTGGTGGTCGGGTCCGGGCTGTAGCCGCCGTGGACGGCCAGTGTTTCGAGTTTCATTGTGTTTTTCTCCGTTTTTTTCAGGCGCACTACATCAGGCCGCCGAATGATACGCCGTTTATCTACTCCGGGTTTTCCCGGTGGTCGTTGCGGGAATCGTCACCTCGCCGAGGCCCCTGGCATTGGTAGATAATGCTCTTTGAAGCGCCTTGCCCTGCGTGGATATTGCAGGGCCGGCGGATGCCAAATAAAAAAAGATGGAGGAGATAAACATGGACATCAAGAAACGCCACGCCACGTGGCTCGAACTGGCGGCTGCCCGCCTGTCGCTGCTGGGGCAGGTGCGGATTCGCCTGCATGCGCTGACGGGCGGTTGCCACAACTGCCTCGGCATCACGCTGAACGGTCGCTGGCTGTGCGCAAATGACGGGCGCCTGACGATTTTCGATTGTCGGGAGGCTGCCCGGCGTTTTCTCGAATTGCTGCGCATCGACAAGGTGGAGGACGGCGACGCGGTCGCTCTGCCGAGTGAGTCCGGCGTGCAGTGCATGCGGCTGGGAAATCGCGGGCTACGCGTCTGCAACGGCCGCGGGACGCCGGCGCGTGCCAGCATGGCGTCCCAGTGTCTGGTCCCGCAGGGGTGCTAGGCCAGCGCTGCGTCGAGCAATGCTTTGAGCTGCGGGTCGTAGGCGACCAGCACAATTTCTTCCAATAGCGGGTTGGCGTCTGCCATGGCGCGGCAGGCCGCGACCGCAATCCGGACGGCTTCCTGCGGCGGAAAGCCGTAGGCGCCGCAACTGATCGCCGGTAGGGCCAGTGTCTGCAGGGCGTGGGCCACGGCCAGTTGCAGGCTGTTGCGGTAGCAGGCCGCCAGGGCTTCGGCCTCGCCGTGCTGGCCTCCCTGCCACACTGGGCCGACGGTGTGGATCACATGGCGTGCCGCCAGCCGGAATCCCGGTGTGATGCGCGCCTCGCCGGTGGGGCAGCCGCCGAGGCCGGCACAGTAGGCCCTCAGTTCGGGCCCGGCGGCCCGGTGGATGGCTCCATCCACACCGCCACCACCCAGCAGCGACGAATTGGCCGCATTCACGATGGCGTCGACGGCCAGTGCGGTGATGTCGCCTTGCCAGCTCCTGATTCTCGCACTCATTCTTTCCTCCCTATCGGATGCCTGCCCAAGGCATGGTGGTGCATGGAACTGTGACGGCGTCCATCCTGCCGTTCTCAATTCGACTTGCCAAGCGATCCCGTTCGCGCAAAAATAATACGGTATTACGCAATCAGGGGGTTGAGTGGCCAAGCCAAGGGTGATTACCGTCCTGTCCCAAAAGGGAGGGGCGGGTAAGTCGACGCTTACGATGCAACTGGCGGGTGGGCTCGCACGCAGCGGGCGCAAGGTCGCCATCATCGATCTCGATCCCCAGGAGACTGCCTTGCGTTGGGCCCAGTCTGCGGTAGAGGGCTTCCCGGCCCAGGTATCGCGGCTGGATGTGCCGCCCGAGGGCTTGCGTGCCTTCGTCAAACAGACGGCGCGGAGTGTCGACATCGTGCTGCTCGACTGTCCGCCGTCCATCGAACACGCGGCCACGCTGGCGGCGCTGCAGGAAGCCGACGTGGCGCTGGTGCCGGTCGTGCCGAGTCCGGCCGATCTGTGGTCCACCAAGGGCGTCGAGCGCCTGATCCTGCAGGTGCAGGCCAGCCGCAAGGGACTCAAGGCGGCGCTGGTGCCGAACCGCGTGGTGCGCACCAATCTCGCCTGGGACGTCCTCGAGGTGATGCGTGATTTCACTCTCCCGGTGCTGGGTGCGGCCCTGTCTCAGCGGAATGCCTTCGCGCAGAGCGCGGTGATCGGCGGCACGGTGTATCAGCTCGGCCGCGCCGGTGCCGAGGCGGCCCGGGAAGTGGACAAACTGGTTTTGGAAGTCTTGAAACTCACAGGAGAGAAAGTATGAACAGCAAGGTCAAGTCTGCGCTGCGTTCCACGCTGCAGCAGGAAACGGAATCCCTCGAAACCCGTCTGCCCGAACCCGCCGTGCCCGCCAAGGTGGAAGCCGTCGCGGCGAGCGAGCCCGTCGTGGCCGCACCGGCCCCGGTGGTGGAGAGCAAGCCGGAAGTCGTGGTTGCGGCTCCCGTTGCCGTGGAGGCCCCGGCCGCCGTTGCGGTTGCAGCAGAAGCGCCGGCCAAGGCCGTTGTGAAGCCAGTACGGGCCGCGAAGCCCGCCGCGCCCAAGCGCGCGCCTGCTGCTGCCAAGGTTGCCAAGGCCCCCGCCGTGAAGGCCAGGGCCGAGGACAAGCCGGTGGCCGTGGTGGCAGAAGTGCCGGTTCCGGCCAAGAAGGCCAAGGTGGTGAAGGCCGACAAGCCCGCGAAGCTGGAGAAGGTCGAGAAGGCGCCGAAGCCTGCCAAGGTCGTGAAGGCGGAAAAGCCGGTCAAGGCGGAAAAAGCCGAGAAGCCGGTCAAGGCCAGCCGCGAGAAGGTCGTGCGCGATTCCTTCTCGATGCCGAAGAGCGAGCACGCCCAGCTCAAGACCCTCCGCGAGACGCTGGCCAAGGCCGGCCGGATCTGCACCAAGTCCGAACTGCTGCGTGCCGGCGTGCAGCTTCTGCTGAAGGAGTCCACCGCCGGTACCCGTGCGCTGGTGGAGCGGCTGTCGGTGGTGCCGAAGGGCAAGAGCGCCAAGTAAGGCGCTCTACGGCCGACCTCTGGTGAATGCCGGAGGCGGCCTGTTTGTCGGGCGGATGTGCTGTCTGCCCGCGATGGCTCAGTCGCCTGTCGGGCGATCGAGCCCGCTCTTGCAGGGGGCGAGCTGCACGCGGATGAGTCCGCGCAGGCCGTTGCCGGCGAAGATTGCGTCGGCCTGATGTAGATCGTCGACAGTCAGCCGGGCTTCCCGCGCGTGGCCTTCCCCTAGCAGCCTGCGTCGCAGGACGCCATTGAGCAGCCCCGCGTCCTGCGGCGGCGTCAGCAGTTCCCCATTCTTCTGCACGAACAGGTTGCTGCGTGCGCCTTCGGCCAGCTCCCCCCGTTCATTCAGGAACAGCGCGTCGAAGTGGCCTTCGCCCATGACCCGCGCGAGCTCCTGGTCATAGAGCCGGCGGGCGGTGGTCTTGTGGCGCAGCAGCGGATCATCGCTGCGTACCCGATGGGGGGAGAGCACCACCGTCGGCGCTTCGGCAGGCGCGCCCGCACTGAGCGGTGCGGTCTCGACGCGGAGGTCGCCCTGCTGGCCGAGAGTGACGCGTACCCGCAGTGACACGTCGCCTTGGATGCCGGCCAGTGCCCGGCGGAAGGCGTCGGCATCGCAGGGGAAGCCAAACCAACGGGCGGAGTCCGACAGGCGCTCCAGGTGTTCGGGCAGAAAGGGGAAGGCCTCTTCTTCCGCCGGCGCATAGCGCAGGGTTTCGATCAGCCGCAGCGGCGTCGGCAGGGCCGTCAGGAAGCGCGCCTTGAGATGGCATTCCGCCCATTCCCCGGCCGGGCTCGAATCGTAGACCACGCCGCTGCCTACGTTGAGTTTCGCCTGGCCGTCCGTATCCACCAGCAGCGTGCGGATCGGCACGCTCAGGCGGAAATCGCCGCCGGGACGGATGAAGCCCAGCGCGCCGCAATACACGCCGCGGGGGCTCGCCTCCAGTTCGCGGATGATCTCCATCGCGCGGATCTTCGGCGCGCCGGTGATCGAGCCGCAGGGGAACAAGGCGCGGAAGATCTCCGCCAGCCCGGTGGTGACCGGTTCGGCGACGACGCGGGAGATCATCTGCCACACCGTCGGGTAGGGTTCGACGTGGAAGAGCTCGTCCACCCGCACGCCACCGGCAGGGGCCAGCCGGCCCATGTCGTTGCGGATCAGGTCCACGATCATCACGTTCTCGGCGCGGTCCTTTTCCGATTCGCTGAGGGTGGCCGGGTCGGCATGGCGCGGCGCGGTGCCCTTCATCGGCAGGCTGCGGAGCGTCGTGCCGCTGCGCTCCAGGAACAGCTCCGGCGAGCGCGACAGGATGCTGCCGCCGGCGTGGCGGATGAAGGCGCCGTAGCGGACCGGCTGGGCGGCGCGCAAGGCCTGGTACAGGGCTGCCGGGGCGCCGTAGGTCTGGCCGCTGAACGGGAAGGTGTAATTGACCTGGTAGCAGTCGCCATCGGCGATGTAGCGGCGGATGCGCTCGATGTGTTCGAGATAGGTCGTTTCGCCGACGTCCGCCTGTAGCGCGCCGACGCCACCGGGCGCGTGGCCCGCCTGGGCCGTCAGCCAGGCCTCACTGGCGGCGGCGTCCAGCCAGTTGCCACGCTCGAAGATCCAGGCCTTGAGCAGCGGGCTATTTCCAGCCGGCAGCAAGGGGCGCAGGCGGGGCTCGATGGCGTAGCCGAGTTCGTAGGCTGCGGCCACCGCGACCCAGGCGCCATTGCGGGTCGCCTCGTCGAGGCGTTGCAGGCAAGCCTGCCAGTTGTCGGGGTGATCGCAGACGACTTCCTCGATCAGGCCGGTGAGCAGCCAGGCGCCGCCGTCGGCATCGAGGTTGTTGTCGAAGAAGGCAAAAGGGGGGAGGGCGGATTCGATTGGCACGGGCCGAGTTTACTGCGCCGCGGCACGGCGTGCAGAAGCGTGAAGGACTACTCCCTGCCCCTGCAGGAGCAGGGGACAGGGTGGGGAAACCCGTTACAGCAGCGGACTGGCGTGCTCGCCGCGTTCGTACACCACGTGTGCGCGGCCGACCAGCAGCGGGTCCAGCGAGCCGATCTGATCCAGGTCTTTGTTGGTGTAGGGCAGCTTGTGGAGCACATAGCGCATGGCGTTGAGGCGCGCGCGCTTCTTGCAGTCCGACTTGATCACCGTCCACGGCGCGTCCGCGGTGTCGGTGTGGAAGAACATGGCCTCCTTGGCCTTGGTGTAGTCATCCCACTTGTCGAGGGAGGCCATGTCGATCGGGCTCAGTTTCCACTGCTTGAGCGGATGGTTCTCGCGTTCCTTGAAGCGGCGGCGCTGCTCCTTCTGGCTCACCGAGAACCAGAACTTGATGAGGTGCACGCCGCTGCGCACCAGATGGCGTTCGAATTCCGGCGTCTGGCGCATGAATTCAAGGTATTCGTCATGGCTGCAGAAGCCCATCACGCGCTCGACGCCCGCCCGGTTGTACCAGGAGCGGTCGAACAGGGCGATCTCGCCGGCGGTGGGCAGGTGCTGCACGTAGCGCTGGAAATACCACTGGCCGCGCTCCGTCTCGCTGGGCTTTTCCAGTGCGACGACGCGGGCACCCCGCGGGTTGAGGTGTTCCATGAAGCGCTTGATCGTACCGCCCTTGCCGGCCGCGTCGCGGCCCTCGAAGAGGATCACCACGCGCTGTCCCGTCTCCTTGACCCAGGCCTGCAGCTTGAGCAGTTCCACCTGCAGGTGGTACTTCTGCTTCTCGTAGGCCTTGCGCGACATCAGGTTCTTGTAGGGGTAGCTGCCTTCGCGCCAGCCGTCGGCGAGTTCTTCGTCCGGGTGGGAGGGTAGCTTTTTGTAGACCGCTTCGTCTTCGGTCAGGAGCGCGTTGCGCAGGATCGCTGCATCGTCGGGCGACGCGCCGGCCATGATGGCCTGCAGGGTTTCGGCGATGCTGTGGGCGTCGTGCCGGGCCAGGGTGGCGACGATGTCGCTCACCGCGCTGGCCTTGGCGTCCTGAGCGGCTTCGATGGCTTCGTCGACGACGAAGCGTTGGATGCCGGTAGGGGTGCTGCGCGGGGCGATGTCGCCGCTGGCAACACGCCGGGCGCCCTTGCCGGAGGAACGGGAAGTGTCGTTGTTCTTGTCGGTCATGGCCGTATCCTCTTCGGGGGATGGAAGGCGGTGGGGAATGCGCTTGCGTTCAGCCCGCCAGGCGAGCACAGCGTTCGGCGTAGGCCTTGCAGCGCTCGATGTAGTCGGTGGTGCTCTTGGGCATCGGCGTTCGCGCACGGGTAATGTAGCTGACGAGGTCACGCCCTTGCTGGATCAGCAGGCGGCCATCGGCCACCACGTGTTGATCTTCCGTGTTGGCTGGCATGGCCGCTTCGTTGAAGTGGCTGCACAGGCGCTCGGCGGCGGTCACGAAGCTCGTCCAGATGTCGAAGATGTCCGGGTCAGTGCGCAGGGTTTCGGTCTTGACCTGTGCGGCCCGGGCGAAGGCGCGGACATGGGGCTCAATGCCCGTGAAACAGGGGAGCGGCTCAAAGGTCTCGACCATCGCGTCGGCAATCCGGTCTACGTCGCGCAGGGTCATGCCGATCTTGACGTAACGGCTTTCGTAGAAGTCTTCCAGCGGGATCGAGAAGGCCTTGAAGGGCTCGCCCCACAGCTCGTCGATGCCTTCCTCGCCGGAACGGTGCAGCACCAGCCGGCCGAGGCCGAGGGCTTCCTGCAGGCAGCGCCCGCATTCGCGCATCAGGGCGTTGTCCGACTGGATTTCGATACCGACGCTCTGAAGTTCCACCAGTTTGGTGAAGATGTCTGCGGCCCGGTTGAACAGGGCGCCGGCCAGCATGGCACCCTTGACCCGGCGCCGGTCCTCGTTGGCCTCGTCCTCGTAGCTCTTGCGGGCCTCGGTCAGACGGCTGCCCGGAATATTGAGCCCGTGCTCGACGTGATTGAACAGGCGGCGCGTGAGGGCGCCGATCAGCTTGCGCTTGGCCTGGAGGGTGTCCTCGGGTACCTGGTAGGTCTTGACCCAGTAACCGGAGTAGAAGACCCGTTCACGTCCGTCGACGATCTGCTTGGTGCCTTCGGGAACGTTGGTGTTCATGGTCCGCTCTTGGCAGTTGTTCGGAAGCAGCCTGGAAACTGCAAAGGTGAAATTCTGCACTAGAAAATAGTGCCCAATGCAACCCCTCTGTAATTTCCCGTCAGCTGCATCACGGTCTCAGACTAATCCGTCCAGAATTTGTACAGTCACGTCGTCACCGGCCGCCACGTCGCCCTGCTCGGGGCCCAGCACGATGAAGCAATTGGCCTCTGTCATCGAGCGCAGGATGCCCGAGCCCTGGGCTCCGGTGGTCCGGACCTTCCATTCTCCATCTTCCACGTAAAGCACGCCGCGCAGGAACTCGGTGCGACCGCGGCCCTTGCGGATCGATACGGTGCACAGTGCGCGTAGTTCGGGCGGCAGGCCAGGGGTGCCGACCCCTGCCAGGCGCAGTAGGGCCGGGCGGGCGAGCTGGTAGAAGGTGACCATCACTGCGACGGGGTTGCCGGGCAGGCCGAACAACCAGGCGGCGTCGCCCCCCGTGCCGATGCGCCCGAAAGCCATCGGTCGGCCGGGTTTCATGGCGATCTTCCAGAACAGCACCTCGCCGAGCTTGTCCATCATGCCGCGGGTGAAGTCCGCCTCGCCGACCGATACGCCGCCGCTGGTGATGACCACGTCGGCAATCGAGGCGGCCTCGCGGAAGCTGCCTTCCAGCGCCAGCGGATCATCGCGTACCACGCCGAGGTCGATGACCTCGACGCCGAGGCGGGTGAGCATGCCGAACAGCGTGTAGCGGTTGCTGTCGAAAATCTCGCCCTCGCGGGCAATGGTGCCGAGCGGCACGACCTCGTCGCCGGTGGAGAAGATGGCGACCCGCAGGCGCCGCCGGACGCTGACCTCGCTGATGCCGAGGGAGGCGATCAGGCCAAGTTCGGCGGGGCGCAGCAGCTTGCCGGCGGGTAGCGCGGGGACGCCGGCGCGCAGGTCCTCGCCGGCCTTGCGCACGTTTTGGCCGGTGCGTTGGCCGGTCGGGATGGTGAGCTGGTCGTCGAGACAGCTGACGACCTCCTGCATTACCACGGTGTCCACGCCGTCGGGCAGCGGGGCGCCGGTCATGATGCGCACCGCCTCGCCGGGGCCGAGGGCTCGCGGGAAGGGGCGGCCGGCGTAGGCGCTGCCGACAACCTGCAATGTCGTTTCGCCGGTGCTGCGCAGGTCCGCGCCGCGCAGCCCGTAGCCGTCCATCGCCGAGTTGTCGTGGGCAGGGACGTCGATCGGCGAGATGACCGCTTCGGCCAGCACGCGGCCGAGGGCCTCGCGCAGCGGCAGGTGTTCGACGCCTTCGATCGGCGCTACCGTGTCGAGGATCAGCTGGCGGCCAACGGCGACCGGCAAGGCATTCGGGTCATAGGCATCGTGACAGGTGAATTGCTGGTTCAGGGACGTCACTGCGGGATATCTCCAGAATGGTGGGCGCGGAGTTCATCCGTCGTGTTGATGTTGGTGAAGGCCTCGGCTTTGTCATCGAAGCTGCAGGCCACCCAGCACAGGCCTTGCAGCCAGCTTTCCATGCGGCGCCCGCCGGCGTGCAGGAAGGCCTGCAGGTCGGCCAGCACGTCGCGGCGCATCAGCGCGAAGACTGGATGTAGTTGTTCACCGGTGCGGGCGACCGCCACGCTGGCCCGTCCGGCCGCTAGCGCGTCGGCCAGGCGTGGCACCAGGTCGGCGGGCAGGAAGGGCGAGTCGCACGGGGCGCAGGCCAGGTAAGGCGTCCGGCAGGCTACGAGCCCAGCTTCCAGCCCGGCCAGGGGGCCGGCGAAATTGCCCTGCAGGTCGGGGATGACGGTGGCGCCCAGGCGGGTGTACGCGTCGCCGTTGCGGTTGGCGTTGATGAGCATGCTGCCGACCTGCGGCGCGAGGCGGGCCAGCACGTGGGCGGCCAGCGGCTGTCCGTCGAGCAGGGCCAGCCCTTTGTCGATACCACCCATGCGGCGCCCCAGTCCGCCGGCGAGGAGCAGGCCGGTGATGTCGTCTCTGCTGGGCAGCGTCATGTCAGCCCCCGATGTAGGACATCTCGATCTTGCGCAGGGCGGCCGTCTCGGCGGTGCGGATCTCCGAGTAGCGGTCGCCGCGGCCCTGCCAGATGTGGCCGATGGCGGCCGACAGCTCGGCGTCGCTGCGGCCGTTGCGCAGCAGTGCGCGCAGGTCGTGGCCGCTCTGGGCGAACAGGCAGGTGTACAGGCGCCCCTCGGTGGACAGGCGGGCCCGCGTACAGGTGGAGCAGAAGGCCTGGGTGACCGAGGAGATCACGCCGATCTCGCCGCCGCCGTCTTTGTAGCGCCAGCGTTCGGCCACCTCGCCGGTGTAGTTGGGATCGACGGGCTCCAGCGGGAATTCGGCGTGGATGCGGCGGACGACCTCGGCCGACGGCACGACGTCGTCCATGCGCCAGCCGTTGGAACTGCCCACGTCCATGAACTCGATGAAGCGCAGGATGTGGCCGCTGCCACGAAAGTGGCGAGCCAGCGGCAGGATCTCGTGGTCGTTGAGGCCGCGCTTGACGACCATGTTGATCTTGATCGGCCCGAGCCCGGCGGCCGTGGCGGCATCGATGCCCTTCAGCACGTCGGCGACCGGCACGTCCATGTCGTTCATCGCGCGGAAGACCGTATCGTCGAGGGAGTCCAGGCTGACGGTGACACGCTTCAGGCCGGCCGCCTTGAGGGCCGCAGCCTTTTTGGGCAGCAGCACGCCATTGGTGGTCAGCGTGACCTCAAGGCCCGGAATGGCGGCCAGCTGGGCAATGAGCTGCTCCAGATTGCGGCGCAGCAGCGGCTCGCCGCCAGTCAGGCGGATCTTGCTGACGCCGTGGGCGGCGAACAGGCGGGCCAGGCGGGTGATCTCCTCGAAGGACAGCAGGGACTCCCGCGGCAGGAAGGCGTAGTCCTTGTCGAACACTGCCTTGGGCATGCAGTACACGCAGCGGAAGTTGCAGCGGTCGGTGACAGAGATGCGCAGATCCCGCACCGGGCGGCCCCGGCTGTCGAGCAGGTGGCCGGTCGGTGCGTTGAGTTCCCGCGGGATCTTGGGCAGTTGCCCGAGCAGGCGCTCGTCGGCGAGGGGAATGACTCTCTGGTTCATCTCTGTGCGGGACGGATACGGGCAGGCGTCGTTATACGACGCCCAGTGGCCTGTGGCCTTGTTCTGGGGCAAGACGCCAAGCGCCTTCCTGCAAAAATTATGGGGGGCGGTGCGGGGAAGGACAAGCTGGTCGACGTGTGTTCTCCACGGAGCACCATCAAAAAAAGCGCTTGCTTGCCGTTAAGGCCGAAGTGGGCGTCGTTTTGAGCGGCGTCCGACGCATCTGTCAGCAGAGGAAAATGAACCATGAACAACTTGACGATCGGCAGGCGCCTGGCCCTTGGATTCGGATTCGTGCTGGCGCTCGGCCTGTTCGTTGCGATAGCGGTCTTTTACCACCTCGTGGAACTGCGTACCCGTTTTGGTGAATTTGAAGGACGGATGGTGGCGCGGGAGCGGCTTGCTTACCAGGGGCAGGTAGCGCTCGGGAACGGCATTCATTATTTCAAGAACACGGTACTTCGGGGCGGGGACTATCCGCAGAAATTCGCCGGCAGCATGGCGGCGATCGACCGCGTCGTCGGCGATTATCGAACTCTGGGGCCGGTAAGCGGCGAGGCCCAGCGCGCCCTGGAGGAGATTGTCGCGGGCAGCCAGAAATATCGGGCGGTAATCGTGCAGGTCGTTGATATGCGGGCGAGTGGTGCGACGGTGGCAGACGTGGACAAGGCGATTGCCGGCGCCGATAAGCCCATCGGGGAGGCTTTTGCGAAACTTCTGGAGTTGCAGTCGGCGGAAACCCGGCAGGCGCAGCAGGCTTTCGATGCAGAAGTGACAGATACGCAGAGGGGGCTCGGCGTTGCCACCGCCCTGATGGTCTTGATCGGTGCGTTCGCCGCCTGGCGGATCAGTCGCAGTGTAAGTCGGCCCCTGGCCCAGGCCGTGGCGATCAGCCAAGCGGTGGCGGCCGGTAATCTGCCTGAGCGGATCGAGGTGGCAGGCCGGGATGAGACCGGGCAACTGCTGCAGTCCATGCAGCGCATGGTCGAGATGTTCAGGGGGTTTGCCGAGGCGCAGGCGGAGAACGCCCGGCAACATGAGGCGGGGATGGTTGAACATCGGATCGATGCCGGGTGTTTTCCAGGGGTCTATGGGACGATGGCCCGCTCGATCAACGGCTTGGTGCAGACCCACATCGCGGTCAGCAGGCAGGTGGTCGAGGTCGTCAAACGCTACGCTGTGGGTGATCTGTCGATGGACATGGATCGTCTGCCCGGTCATCAGGCCCGCATTACCGAAGCCATGGATGGGGTGAAGGATTCGCTGCACAGCGTGAATGCGCAGATTCAGGCGCTGGTGGATGCGGCTGCAAATGGCGACTTCCAGGCCCGCGGCGATACCGCGGCCTTCCATCACGAATTCCGGCGGATGATCGAGGGGCTCAACCGCCTGATGGAAGTGAGCGATGTCGGGCTGGGCGAGGTGTCGCGGATTCTCGAGGCGCTGGCGCGTGGGGATCTCACCCAGCGGATCGAGGGTGAATACCAAGGGGCCTTTGGCCGCTTGCGAGACGATGCCAACACGACAGTGGCGCGTCTGCGGGAGGCGATCGGTGGCTTGCAGGGGGCTGCGGTCGCGATCAACACCGCGACCAAGGAGATTGCCGCTGGTAATGCAGATCTGTCCCGAAGGACGGAAGAACAGGCCAGCAGCCTTGAGGAAACCGCCAGTTCGATGGAGGAGTTGAATGCCACGGTCAGGCAGAATGCCGACAACGCCCAGCGTGCGAACCTGTTGGCGAGCCAGTCCAACGATGCGGTGGTGCACGGCGGAGTCGCCGTGCAGCGCGTCGTGGCAACCATGGCGGACATCCGCGAGAGTTCGAGCAAGATTGCGGACATCATCGGCGTGATCGACGGTATCGCCTTTCAGACCAACATCCTGGCGCTGAACGCCGCCGTTGAGGCGGCCCGGGCTGGAGAGCAGGGGCGCGGATTTGCTGTAGTGGCGAACGAGGTCCGCGCGCTGGCGCAACGTAGCGCGGTGGCGGCGCGGGAGATCAAGGAACTGATCGCTGTGTCCGTCGACAAGGTTGCCGGCGGTGCGACGCAGGTGGATGAAGCTGGGACCGCGATGCAGGAGGTCGTGACGGCCTTCGGGCAGGTGGCCGAACTGCTGGCCGGGATCAGTGAGGCGAGCCGTGAGCAAAGCCAGGGAATCGAGCAGGTGACCCACGCCATCACCCGGATGGATGACGTGACCCAGCAGAATGCCGCATTGGTGGAACAGGCCGCCGCTGCTGCGGAAAGTCTCGAAGTTCAGGCCCAGGGATTGATGGAGGTCGTCGCCCGTTTCAAGCTGAGCGGGTTATCTGAAAGAACCCGGCGGGTGGGTTGAGTGGATGAGCCGGAGCTTTCCGCGGAAGTTGTGGAGATTCAATCCGTACCCTCGCGTCGAGGATAGGTTCTTGGTCTTGCGAAGGGTAGCGTAGTTAATCATCGACGGCGATGGGCCGCAGGCCGACTTCGGCGGCAGACTCGCTGCCGGCCTTGCTTGAAGGTCGGCGTGGTCGCGCAGTTCCGGGCTTGCGTCTGTCTCCACGTCTAGCCGCTGGACGGGTGCAAGCTGGAGGACGGATCCGGGGACGTTGCGGGGTGCTCCCGGATCTCTCGGGCAATTTGCCCGACGTGCCCGACAAAATTGCCCGACCCCGTGCTCGTGTGCTCCCGCCGCTGGAGGCGGCGCCTAGAATCCGGGCGAACGACAAAAACAACTCCCAACCCGTTCGCCTTTCTGGAGACTACTGATGAAACGTTCCCCTCGCCGCCAGCTTTTGCTGGGACTGGCCGCCGTCCTGCTCACCTGTCATCTGCCGGCGCACGCCGACGAACAAATGGACGCGATCCACAAGCGGGGCCGCCTGAAGGTGGCCGTCTACAACAACTTCCCGCCCTATTCCGATGCGGGCAAAGGAATTGACGTGGAGCTGGGCCAGGCCCTGGCGGCCAAGCTGGGGCTGCAGGCCGATATCATCGGTTTCAAGGCTGGCGAGGATATGGGGGACGATCTGCGCAACATGGTCTGGAAAGGCCATTATCTGCGGGGCGAGCCGGCGGACGTGATGCTGCGCGTACCGGTGGACCCGGAGTTCGCCAAGGACAACGAGCAGGCCCGCATCTTTGGCGCCTACCAGCAGGAGGTGATGGGCATGGCGCGGGTGGCCAGCCGCATCCCGGCCCCCAGCGGCTCCGCGGCGGTGGCGCTGGAGGTGTTTACCCGCGAGAAGATCGGCGTCGAGGGAGATACGCTGGCCGACTCCTTCCTGGGCGGCGTGCTGCAGGGGCGGCTGCGTTCCAACATCACCCATTTCCGTTCCATCGGCGAGGCCGTCAAAGCGCTGCAGGAAGACAGCGTGGCGGCAGTGATGGCGCCATTGGCCGAGCTGGAGGGGGCTCTGGTCGGCGAGACCCGCTTTGCTGTCGAGGAGGCCAAGCTGGGAGAACTGAATCCCAAGCGCTGGGCTGTTGGGATGGCGGTGAAGGCCGACGCTGACGAGCTTGCCACGGCGCTCAGTGGAGCCCTGAGTGAGCTGCAGAAGGATGGCACCGTGGCGGCCATCTTCAAGCGCTACGGCGTGACCCCGCGCACCAACTGAGCACGCCCTTCGAGACCCGGACCGACAAATGCGTATCCATATCCGACTGCTTCCCGCCCTCTGTGCCCTGGCGGTCACGCCGGCCTTTGCTGGCGACATCGACTGGCCGACCTACGGCCTCGACCTCAGCAACCAGCGCTACGCCACGCCGAACCAGATCGACACCGGCAACGTGGGTAAGCTCACCCGGGCGTGGGCTTACCACAGCGGCGTGAAGGCCACCTTCCAGTCAACACCGATCATGGTGGATCGCACCGTCTATCTGTCGCTGCCCTTCAACGGGGTGGTCGCGCTGGACGCGGTGACAGGCCGCCAACTGTGGCGCTACGAGCACCCGCGCAAAAAGGATTACCCGCTGTGCTGCGGGCCGGCCAACCGGGGCGTGGCGGTGGCGGACGGCAAGGTCTTCATCGGCACCGTGGATGCACGGCTGGTGGCGCTGGATGCCAAGTCCGGCAAGGTGCTGTGGGACGTGGAGGTGGCCGACGCCGACAGCGCCCGGCAGGAGTCCGTCTCCACCCTCACGGAGGCAGACCCGCTGCGCAAGGCCAACATCGCCGGGCAGTCGGGCGTGGGTATTGCGATGGCCCCAGTGGTATACAAGGGCAAGGTGCTGATCGGGGTGACCGGCGTGGGTTACGGCTTGCACCTGGATTCCGACCGGGACGGGGCGCCGCTGGGGGCGGTGGTGGGGTTTGCCGGCAACTACGGCCGACCGGGCTTTCTGGCGGCTTTCGACGCAAACACCGGCAAGCGGGTGTGGCAGTTCGACACGATTGCTCCGAGCAACTGGGAGGGTGAGTTCCGCCGTACCACGCCGGACGGCGTGGCGCTCCATAGAGACATCGAGAAGGAACGCGCTGACCTGCCCAAATATCCCGACGCGGCGCGCTATGGTGGCGGTTCGGCGTGGTCCACGCCAGCCATCGATTCCGAGAACGGGCTGCTCTATTTCGGCACCGGCAATCCGTCGCCGCAGATGGACGGCACCTCGCGGCCCGGCGACAACCTCTACACCGTGTCGCTGGTGTGCCTCGACGTAGAGACGGGCAAGATCCGCTGGCATTACCAGCAAGTGCCCCACGACCAGTGGGGCTACGATGTGGCGAGCCCGGCGGTGCTGTTCGACTACCCCCACAACGGCAAACTCGTGCCGGCGGTGGGCCAGGCCGCCAAGATCGGCTGGTACTACATCCACAACCGCCTCACGGGCGAGCTGCTGAAGAAGTCGGACGAATTCGTCGTCCACCAGAACACCTTCACCAACCCCACGCCGGAAGGGCAGGTGATCTTGCCCGGCGTGCTGGGCGGCATCAACTGGTCTCCCACGTCTGTGGATGCCAAGCAACTGGTGGCCTACGTGCCGGCGATCCACTGGCCGGTGAAGTACACCAAGCGTGTGATCCCCGCCACCGCGGCCAAGCCCGCGGTGGAGTACACGACGCTTGAGCCGCTGATGGACGCGCCCCGCTGGGGCGTACTGTCGGCCATCGACCTCGCCACCGGCAAGATGAAATGGCAGCACAAGACGGCCCAGCCCTTGGTCGGTGGGGTGCTGGCCACGGCGGGAAACCTCGTTTTCATGGGCGAGGGCAACGGCCGCTTCAACGCCTACGACGCCGCCAACGGAAAGGCCCTGTGGAGCGACCAGCTGGATGCGGGCGTCAATGCGCCGCCCATTACCTGGCAGATCGACGGCGTGCAGTACGTGGGCGTGGCGGCGGGCGGCAACCAGATCTTCGGCTACAAGGCCGGCGACACCTTCCAGGTCTACACCCTGAAAAGGTGAGGTCTGGCCCCGGCCCTCAGCCGATCAGCTTGAGTTTCATGGCCAGCCGGGCGAGCTCGAGGTCCGTACGCACGCCCAGTTTGGTCTTGATCTGATAGTGCACGTTCTGCACTGTCTTCGGGCTGATGTTGAGGATGTTGCCGATCTCTTCGACGTCGAGCCCGTCGAGGAGCAGGCGCAGGATCTCGAATTCCCTGGGGGACAATTCCTCGGCCGGATTGCTGACCCCTTCCAGCAGGGTGAGCGCCATCTCCGGGGCGATGTCCGGGCTCAGCACTTTTTCGCGCCGGGCTACCTTGTACACAGCCTGGATCAGCACGTCCGGGCTGCTGCTCTTGGTCACGTAGCCCAGCGCCCCGGCGCGGACCGCCTGGGCAGCGAAGAGCGGGTCCCGGTGCATGCTGAAGACCAGGATGCTGGCTTCCGGCTGGCGCTGGAGAATGCGTCGGGTCAGCTCGATGCCGCCCATGCCGGGCAGGGACAGATCCAGAATGGTGAGATCAGGCTGGCCTTCACGGAGGATCTGCAGCGCTTCCTCGGCGGAGCCGGCTTCGGCCTCCACGCGCAGGTCGGCACGGCGCTCCAGAAGGCGGCGGTAGCCTTCGCGGACCACCGCGTGGTCATCGACGAGAAGGATTCGGATCACAGGGGCTCCTTGTTGGCGGTCTCTTCGGTGCTCGTGAAGGGCAGATGCACGCTCACCAGCGTACCCCGGTCCGGTGCCGGGGCGATGCGCAGGGTGCCGCCCAGTGCGAGCACCCGCTCCTCCATGCCCAGCCGGCCGAAGCCGCCGGGCTTGCCGGCTTGGCCGGCGTCCTCCCCGCTGCGGACTCCCTGGCCGTCGTCACGGATCTCGAGGATCAGCCCGGCCGGCTTCCTTCGCAGGGTCACGTCCACCCGATCGGGCAGGCCGTGGCGGACGGCGTTGGTGAGGCTTTCCTGGATGATCCTGTAGAGGCTCACGTTGATGTTGTCCGGAAGGTCCTCGAGCCCGCCGCCGGTGGTGAGGGTGAAGTGCGTTCCCCGGCTGCGCTGGTTCCAGCCGGCGATGAGCTGCTGGAGGCTGGGCTCCAGCCCGAACTCCTCGAGCCCGATGGGGCGCAGGCGGTGGAGAATTTGCTGGAGGGTTTCCATCATGTGGGCGACGGTCTTGACGATGGAGTCCACACACGGGCGCAGGGCTGGCACACCTTCGTCGGCGAGTTCCCGTGCGAAGGCCGCCTCGGCATTGAGGGACGCCAAGTATTGGCCAAACTCGTCATGCAGTTCCCTGGCCAGGTGTTGGCGCTCTTCCTCGCGCGCCGACAGCAGCCGGTGGGCGAGGCGCTGCTGGCTGTGGATGGTGCGGGCGAGGCGGTCGGCCAAGTGGTTGAAGCCTTCGGCGATGCGGTTGAGCTCGATGAGCGCGAAGCTGGGCATGCGGGCCTCGAGGTCGCCTCCCTCCATCCGGCTGAGCGTGCCGAGGATTGCCTCCGAGGGGGCCAGCGCGTTGCGAACCGGCCGATACACGAAGAAGCTGAGAAACAGGATCATCACGCTCACCGCGACCAGATTGCCCAGTTTCAGCGCCAGTTCGAGCACCTCCCGTCCATAGTTGGGTGTGACCACCAGTTGCCCGCCGGTGATGCCCGGGTATTGCCCGATGCTGCCGCGGAACTCCGCATCACTGCCGACGACCCGGCGCATGAATGCCTCCACCGGCGCCGGCAGGTCGATGGCCTCGGCAAAGCACTGGCGATGGGTGGCGTGGGTGTGAAAGTCGCTCATCTCGATGCAGAAATCGAGCACTTGCCCCATCGCCTTGAGGGCAGTGAGGTCAAGATTGAGTTCGGCGAGGGTGGCATCATAGGCCGAGTAGTTGCGATTGATCTCTTCGGTAATGAGCTGGCGGATCGCCACGCCCGTACGCTGGATGTCATCATGCACGCGGTAGCGCGCCTCCAGCAGCGTCACCACCGCACCCAGCAGCAGCACGATCAGTGCGAACAGGCTGACGCGGACAAAGAGATGGCGCTTGAGGTCGAGGGGACGCAGGCGGGGGGCGGGGAGCATGGCAGGGCGGTCAAATTCGATCGACCCACAGGATGCCGCAAAAGCGCCGGGGAAATTGCCCGACATGAGACCGGGGGGCAAGGCCATGCCGCTCATGCGAATGCTTCAGCGGGTATTTCATCTCAACGCCCGGCGGGACCGCTGATCGTCAGAGATCGCCGCCTCGACGTGCTCATTTGCGTGATGGCGGTACGTATTGAAACCCCGGACCCGCAATCGCCAAGACAAGCAAGCAGAAAAGCCAACCCTTGCGGATTGGCTTTTCTGCTTGCTTGTCTTGGCTCCTCGACCTGGGCTCGAACCAGGGACCTACGGATTAACAGTCCGGAGAAGTGTCGTTGCGGATGGGGGACGTTGCCTGAATTTCCAAGGACCCGGGTGCGCAGCACGGTACATGTGCAGTCGCTTTCGTGTGACCAGCGATGAACCAGATAGTAGGGTTCACCCCAGCGATGAACCGGCGTTAGAGGTTCCTAGAGAAAAGGCGCTGCCACAGGCTTCTTGTCTCTGTCTTGTTTGAAGAAGTCCCAATGTCTGGCTGGGTTGGAGTGACAAAGGGCGATGCAGAGGTAGGGAGCGATTGCTCGGCAACCTCTTTTGGCGCCGGTGCTTCGATTTGCTGGGGCGAGGCTGCGGGGGGCGTCAGGATAGGTGACTGCCCCAATCGATCAACCTCGCGGAACTCTATGTCGATAGCCTGGCCAAACGAATACCACTGCTTGAATCCCTCGTACTTGGCCGAGATCAGATCGAGTTCGTTCTTCAGGTCTCGCAAATGGTCTTGGAGCTCTTGGTAAACAGGGAAAAAACGCTCGCTGAAGCTATCCGCCTCAATGAGATCAACAATCTCCTTGCTTTGGCTAGACAGATTGTTCTGCATTTTAACCATGGCCTGCTGAAATTGGAGCTTTTGCTCCTCTTGCTTCCAACTGTCCCACACCTCCAGAGCAAGCCCCAATACAGACAATGCTCCGCTGATGCCATTTGCCAGCTTGGTTGCACCCCAGGGTTTGAACTTGAGCATACCGCCCAGATCCATCCCGAGCGCCTTGGATGCCGTGCTGAGTCCGTTACGAACCATTAGCACGTTTTGGTTATTGATTACGTTGCTCTTGTTGAGAAAATCCAAGCCCTTTTTTCCCATGGCTAGAGCTACATTGTGAAACTGGACAAATTCTGAATCGATCTTGACCTGAATTCGGTCCAGATCCTGAGCGATACTTTTGACTTCATCCGAGAAAATCTCTTGCACACGCTGATTTATTAGTCCCCCCTCTGTTCCGATTTCCCGATGCAGAAACTCGTTAAACGTTTCTGGGCTTACTCCCTTGCACTGCAGGAGCAAGTCTTCGAAATACCGGACGATGCGGCCGCGTAGATTGACTCGCGCATCACTGATCTTTTTGGACACTTTGCTGAGCTCATGCTTCTGGTCGTTGAGCATCGAGTTCATTCGCTGCGATTCATTTTTGAGTGTCTCGAAACCTTCTTGGGCCAGAGGCAGTTGCTTCTGAATGATGTCCGAAATGATGCTCTTTTTGACCTCGTTCGCCAGAGCCAGCACACCACCACTTTGCTGGATTTTGACTCGAGTGGCATCCTGGAGCTTATCGATATGGGACAGGCTCTTGAATTGCTCGAGATTGGTCAGCCAGTGCTCGGTACCCAGGTCAAAGGGATTGGCCGCCACCGCGACGATGGATAAGCTGGCTTTCTCGTCGGTGGAGAGGTGCAGCATTTCATCCAGACGCTGAGCAACCGAGGACTTCTTTACCAGAAATTTCTCAAGATAATCGACCTCGTCAGCAACGTCGGCGACCTCGTCAAACCGGCTAAGAACAAACACCGTACGCGGTAACAGGTTCAGCGAACGGAAAAGCCAATTGAGATCGTCCGCGTGACTCTGCTTGATCGAGTTGGTCGAGTTCATCACATACAGTACGAGGTGAGCCTCGCTGACGTAGTGCTTTGTGATGTCTTTGTATTTCTCGATTGCCATCGTGTCCGTATTGACCTGCTCTTTGAAACCGAACAGGCCGGGAGTGTCTATGAGTTGGAGCTTGTCCTCCACGTCATAGATCTTGACCTCGTTGGAGGACTCTTGATGACTGATCTTCATGCTGGTCTTATCCAGCTTTTCCATCCATGCAGCGGCAATCGAGGTCTTACCCTCAGAGAAGCCACCGATCAGGGCAACGCGGAGTTTCTCGTCCTGAACTTCATCGAGCCCGTTTAGCACCTTTTGCACTAGATCGGGGTGCATGTTTATCCCGAGTTGATCACCTTCTCGAACGAACTCTACAAGTTTCTTCAGTATGTTGAGGGCTTGAAGCTTTTGTTGGTCGAAGTATTTGATAGCGTTATTCATTTTTGCTTTTACGAAAATTTCAATGCGATTTGGTTGATGTCTTTGCTTGCCATCTGCAGTGCATGCAAGGTCCCATGCACGGAGTGTAGGGGGGCAGAGAGCTGCTCCTTGATTTGCATCATGCTTTTCGAAACCTCGGCCCCCACTTCGGACAGGCGTTTGTCGAAAGTTCTCTCAATATTCTCGAATACATTTGCAAGATTTTCGTCCGCTGATTTGCGTTGCTGTTCCATCTTGTACGATGAACTGAAGAAGCCCCACACGGATTTAACGAAACTGAATAGCAGGGTTACTGCACCCAACACCACTGCAACAGTCCACCCGGCCGGGTTGGAAGCTAAAAATGCTGTCCAAATTAGTCCGGCTGCACCTCCCAGAGATGACAGTAGCCCCAGTGTATTGATGCCGCTATCCATCTTGAAATTGAGGGCGAAGCTGCTCTTTGTGCCGAATTGACGGTTTATATTGACCTCCAGGATTTCATCGGCATTCTTTAGAAAGCGCGTAACCAGTTCCTTGATTTCCGCCTCGAAGCAATCAACTTCGGTGTGAAGTGATTCTTGAAGCGATGCCACGAGTTCATCCTTGAGTTGGTCGATACGTCGCTTCAGTATTTGCTTGAAGTCATCGTTGCTGATGTCTTTTTCAATATCCGAATAAATAAGTTGGCGTTTTTGGGTCTTGGCCTGTGACAGCCTGTCGTGGCAACGGCTCTTGATGCGGCGTGCAACGCTGTCTTCGAGATTGTCCAATTCACGTGAGATGGATTGATGCTGTTTCCCGAGATTCATCTTGGCGGTTGAGAAGGTGTCGATCATTCCCTCCAGCATCTGCAGGCCATCCGTGATGATCGCGTGAATCTTCCGCTTATTTGACTTATCGATTTTTTCCTTGTGGTCGCGACAAAGGTTCTGGCTGACGAAGTTCAAGAAGGATGTGAAGTTGCTCTTTTCCTGCAGCTCTTGCACACCCATGCCTACGAGGAACTTCTTCTGGCTTCTGTAGTGGGGACTGGTTGGAAGGATGCAGTCGCTGGATGCATAGAACGCTGGTAATGCGCTAAGGCTGATGCAGCCTTGGTAGCTTTTGCCGAGCTGAGAGCGCAATTCTTTTTCCAGATCGCCTAGGCTGTCAGCTTCCCCTGCGTTGATAAGATTTGGCGCCTGTAGGGCCATAGGGTTGGTGATCCCCTTGTTGTAAATGGCCCAAACTTCGGTCTGGCTGCCGAGGTGCTGGCGAATCTTCTCTACCGTTCCGGGCTGACCTGCTTCACCCTTGTTGGGCGGTGATGGCTTGCGAGTGATGTAGAACACGGCATGAGCTTTCTTGATCGCCTCGTCGATTGCGGCACTAACTTTCTTCTCGTCTCCCTCGATGCCTGGGACGTCAATTAGGGCAAACTTCTGGCCGTTTACCTCAAAATGATAGCTTTGAGATTTCAGGGTGAAGTCGGAACGGCCAGTACCGATAATTTCGCCGTCTTGGTAGGGCGTCAGCTCTTCAATTTTCCTGCCGATTAGAGCGAGTTCATGCCGGTAACTCTCTATTCGCTTTGTCGCAGCTTCAATGCTGGATTGCAGAGCACGTATTAACCCTTGATGCTCCACTTTAACTTTTTTCAACTGCTCTGCAAGTAGCGTTAGCTTAACCTCCTCCTCAAGCTTCTTGAACCAGTGCACGATCTTCTTCCAAAAGCCGAGCGTACGTTTCTTGTGTAGGACAAGAGCCTGTTGCTGTTCAATCGCTTGCTGCAGGCCGGCTTGAGTACTCGTCTGCTGTTGGCCTAGCGTAAGCAACTCCTGTTCTTTTGCGAGTTTCTGTGCTGTGGCTTGCTGCATTTGACTTTGCAATGACTCGATGTAATCTGCATCGAGCTGGATGCTTCTCGCTTTTTGCCGGAACTTTTCCTGCGACTCAAGCTTGAGTGGCTCCCCTAGTAGGATTCTCAGGGTCTCTATGATTGTGGATTTTCCCGCATTGGTTTCACCGTACATCGCAATGGTGAATGTCTCCCATTCAGATACGCGCTTCAGATCCTCTAGGCTCTTGGAAATACTTGATTTGTATCCGCTGAGAAGCTCGAGAGCTTTGCTCCTTTCCTGAGCGATATTTGTATCGAGCTCTGGCGTAATGGGGGTCTGTGTGATGGACTCGATTGAGTTGTCTATATATTTAATGATCTCGCTATATATTTTTTTCGGTTCTTTGGGTGGGGCTTTTTCAAGATGTTTTTGCATATTAAGTTTAATCCTTCCGTAATTCGGATTTTTTATTTTTCTGACCGAAAAAATAGCCGATTAAAATTAGTGGAATCATTACATAGGGGAATGTGATGGTGAGAGCCACGACGCCTGCAAGCAGGGCTAAGCCCACTATCATTTCGACGAGAGTGGCGATAACCCCGAATAGCAGGAGGAGTCCAAAAATCACTAGAACAACGATGATTGCAAGAAGCATTGATTTCCCTTGAGTACTGGCGTTGATGAATCAAGGCCGACCATTTGGCTGGATATGGACTTCGATGCCCCCAAAATGCGTAGTTAATTTGCGGCGATGGTTCGTGAGAACGTGCCGGAGAACTCGCTGGGCAACTTCATTGCAATAGGAAGGCGGGAAAACTCTGACCGCGGCAGACTGCTTAGCGGTGCAACCCAGCCATCCTCTCGCTGTCAGCGAGTAGGACCCGTGGCTTTGCGTCCTGGGCTCTCACCCCGTTTGCCAATTTTTGATCGTACTTTTGTTTAGAGATGCGAATTTGTCATAAAGTATTTTGCTTCATGCTATATGACAAAATCGTGTGTCGAAGTGGAGTTTTTCACATAAATTATGTATATTTTTCGTTAATGATGGTTTTGACAGCATGCATTGATGCCGTACCTTACGTCACGAAAGTGACATAAGCTGTCGTGTGTGTGCATGTCGTGCTTACCATGGCGTTGTAATGTTGGGCCTCTTCTAGCTTGGTGAGGCGTACCACTAAGCGAGATTTTCAGAAGACGGCGGAGCCAGACGTAACAAGGGGGGATGCCACCATGGCGACATCCCCCCTTGTTCCATCATCCGTGCGGATAATCCAGGTGACAATCACCGCTGTTCATGCGGTGATTGTCTTGTGCATGCGGTGAAAGCTACCCATAATCACCGCATGAATCACGACGATTACCTTTACATCTGGCAGGCGACTGATTGGCCGCTCTGGCGTTATGACCTTGCAGCACTGGCAAGCCGTCTAGCTGAAGTCAGCCGAGCCCAGGGTATGCTCCTGGGTCGCCTCGCCGACGTCGGGGCCGCGACCCGCGATCAGGCGAGTCTGCTTGCGCTTACCGACGATGTAGTCAAGACCAGCGAGATCGAGGGGGAGCACCTGAATGTCGCCTCTGTCCGGTCGAGCATCGCCCGTCGGCTGGGCGTAGACGTCGGGGCCCTGGCGCCCGTCGATCGACACGTCGAAGGCGTGGTCGAGATGGTGTTGGATGCAACGGCCAACTCGGTGCTGCCGATGACCGAGGAACGCCTGTTCGGCTGGCACGCGGCGCTGTTTCCGACGGGCTATTCGGGGATGACGCGGATCAAGGTGGCCGGCTGGCGTGATGATGCCAACGGGCCGATGCAGGTGATCTCCGGACCGATGGGGCGGCAGAAGGTCCACTTCGAGGCTCCGTCCGCTGAGCAACTCCCTTCAGAGACGGCAAGATTCCTGAACTGGCTGAACGCCGACTCCGGCGAGCCTCCGCTGATCAAGGCAGGCCTCGGACACCTCTGGTTCGTCACGCTGCACCCTTTCGACGATGGCAATGGACGGATTGCCCGGGCTGTCGGTGACCTGCTGCTCGCCCGTGCTGACGGCAGCCCCCAGCGCTTCTACAGCCTGTCGGCACAGATCCAACGGGACCGGAAGGCGTACTACGAGATTCTTGAGCGCACCCAGAAAGGCTCCATGGATGTTACGGCGTGGCTGGTCTGGTTTCTGGAGAGCCTGCACCGCGCAGTGGATCAGGCCCAGCACACGCTCGATGCTGTACTGATCAAGGCGCGGTTCTGGCAGCGCTGGGCCGCCACGCCACTCAACGAGCGACAGGTGAAAGTGCTGAATCGGCTGCTGGATGGCTTTGAGGGAAAACTCACAAGCAGCAAGTGGGCGGCGATCGCCAAGTGTTCGGCGGATACGGCGCTGCGGGACATCAACGATCTGCTTGCCCGCGGGGTGCTCCGGAAGATGGCTGGAGGGGGGCGGAGCACGGGGTACGAACTGAACGAGCGTGACGTGTCGTTTTGAGCCCTGTCGAGGGAGTTGGTTGTGCGGAGCCGATGGAGTAACGAGTGTTGCCAGAGGACGGCGTGTCACGATAGAAAAGGGTGATGTCGCAGTGACGACATCACCCTTTGAACAAGCCCCGTCAGGCTTCAACGTCATGTGGCTCGGATCAAGAAGCGTTCCACTTCAAGGCCAGGGAAGCGACTCTTCATACTGTCCAGAAAGGCGACAACCTCATCGGTCGCCGGCACCAGGTTTTCTACCGGGTGTTCTCGAGTCCCATTCTTGACCGCGGAAACCGAGGTCTTGTAGCCCTGCGATGTCAGCCATTCGGCGAGTTTGCGCTGGCTGAGGTCGGCTCCGTCCAGCCCCCAGAGCTTCTTCTGATACGCAGCCAGGAAAAGCTGCTTAGCAACGGCCAGGTAGCCACCGCGCGTCAGGTTCTTCCGGCCGGTCCTCTGTCCGCCTGCCGCAATCGTCGGTGAGGCAGGTTTTGCCGTCAGTCTTGTTGCCATCTTGAAGGCACGGTAGTACTCCCAGGACTGGAAGTCCTCGATGGTCTTCAGGCAATGGTCATCGCGCCAGGCATCAAAGATCAGCCGGGTCATGAGCGCTTCATCAACGGTGTCCCACGGCTCCGTCCTGAAAGCCAGATGGCTTTCATTCGTACCTGCCATTGGAACCATCCGCACGCTGTCAGGAATCGGACGTCTCTTGAAATCGTACTCAAGATTGATCCGCGTTTCCCGCGTTTCCGTTTGCAGATCGAGTTCCAGCGGCAACTGATCCCGCATCGAGATGAACGACTCGTAGGTCAGTTTCTGGCCAGGCTGACGGTTGATCGTCAGATCGAGCATGAAGGCGTTCTCATCTTCGATCTCCGGCCCCGGTTTGATCCCGCCCTTGGCCGTGACCGTCTTGTGCTCTCCATCAGCTTCTACGGTGAACTGGAGGCGAGTCCGACCGGCAAACAACTGCATGACTTGATGCTTGTTTTCCAGCATGTGGGAGCCCGGGGAGATGCGGTCGACGAGCGCCTGGAAACGCCGGCACATCGTGCCGTTCAGGTCCAGGTCTTCGATCGGGCAATCGACGAGAAAGCCATCGGTGGTCGCGCTGACCACTGTCGCGTCCTTGGGCAGTTTCCAGAGAATTTCCGCAATCACCGCGCGGATGAAGCCACAGACCAGCGCGGCGACCGCCGGGTCGGAAACACGAGAAGGCCCCACTACGACCCCGCTCATTTCCCGCACACCAAAGGCACGCTTTCCCTTGAACCCCTGGCCTGTCTTTCCGTAGAGGCTGTTTCCAAGCAACTTGACGAACTCGAACGGCAAGGTTTTGCGGGCATACGGGCTGCGCATCTCCCGGATGAAGCTCGCGAAGCTCTCGAACAGGCGATAGCCTTCGTCACCTCGAGGATCCGGTGGATAGGTCTGCTGGCGATCACCAAGGAGGGGGTCTGTAGATTCATCAGTGGTCGCAAGACTCTCCTTGACACGATGCTTTCCAGGCGTGGTGGTACTGCGCGCAAATACCACGTCGCGTTTCATCCAGGGGATGACAAGTCCATGCTTGATAACCACTTTCGCGCTCATCGCTACGGCTAACTCGATTTCGGGAGCGGTACACAAGGACTCGCCGCGCAGCGGGAACAAGAGGCCGCGCTCTTCCGTAGAAACGGGCAGGCAGGGGTAAGTGACATCGTCTGGAAAGACAAATTCCACTAGGGCGAAACCCGCAACATGTCCGATGAAGTCATCCACATCCTTGCTCCAAAACACGCTGTCGTAGTCAAGGACGAACAAGTAGACCAGCGCGGTGAGATAGGCGCGAGACAGGTCGGGATCGTAGAAACGGCAGCGCTCGGTCGGGCCGTAAATGAAACACTGGTTATGACCACCCACAAAAACATCCGCCAGGAAGGGCTCCAGCTACTTTCGGATACGCTTTGGAAGTCGCTTCTTCTGCGTATAGCCAACGCCGGTCGCGTTGTCCCAGCGTGTGACTCGCCTAACCTCATAATTCAGTGCGACGTTAAGGGCGACGCCATCCCGACGGATGCAGGCTTCGCCGATGCGTACCGCGAGGCCGCTGGCGGTAGCCGAGAGATGGCGCATGTCCAGGCCGAGAAAACGGGTGGAGAACCAGACAACCCAGAGCACGTACATGACGGCGATTTGCGCATCGCGAAGACCATAGGCTTCAAACGCCTCCCGCCTTTCCCGCTGAAAGCGCGCCATGTCCGACTTGTCATGGCCTTCGGGCAAGTCGATCTTGGGAATTCCAAGCCACATCCCGATATCGGCCAGCGATTTGCCGGGTGGTGCCAGCCTGCTCGCATCGATCAAACGCAGGTTGAGCAGGCGCGGCTCGAATTCATCACCGATGACTGACTGATAGCGCTGCCTGAGTGTTGCCTGGCGCGTTTGAGACATCGGCAACTCGATTTGGGCCGCTTTGCCGACGGTGGCCAGCGTCCCGTTTACACCCTGGAGTTGCGGCCGAAGATGCTTGAAGTCCGAGAAGACCGTGATATCTGCACGCGTGAAAAAACCACATAGCACGACTTCGGCGGGCCACTCCTCGATGACGGTCTGATCCAGCGCCGATTCCAGCAAATCATTGATGACGTCACACAGACGGGGCCGCTGGCTGAGGATGTCACCGTTGTCCACGTGGAGCACAAGGGTCAGCATTTCCCCGGTTGAGCTGACGAGGTAAAACTGAACACTGAGGATGCAGTTACGCCCTTTTCGCGAGCGTTTCCATTCAGCATCGAACCCGATGAAAACCCGTGGCCCGAGTCCTCGCTCAGGGCCGAGCTTGCGGTCGACACGCCGTTGCCTGGCCTTGTTTAGGTGGAGTTTTGCCGCCTGAAGGGCCTTCAAATAGCGTTCCCTTTCGGACAACTGCTTCGCCGGTTGGGGCGGCGTACCTCGTTGTTGCCGGGCCTCATCGGTCAGCGCGCTTTCCATCAGCTCGGCAAAGTAACCGTCGCAATATGCCAGCAACTCACTGTCGTCAGCCCGCTTCACGTCCGCCGTGGGGTGGCGGGTGGTTTCACTTTTCATGCTATATATCCCCCGTACAGAAATTGAAACCAGTTCAGGTTCGGAACAAAAAAAGAGCCGCACAGGGGCGGCTCTGGTCAGGCTTCTGTTACGACGGATCAGGTCTTCGTTTCAACAGGGGGCTCAATCTTCTTGATCACGCGAGTCGGCATCACCGCAGGTTCAGCAGGGGCCACCTCCGGAACATCATTCAGGTAACTCCAGTCAGGCTGAGCCGCGCGTTTGGGCTCATTGATAATTTCATGCAGGATGATTGCCGTACGCGTGAAGTGCTCATTCCTGAGCACTTCATCGTCGGTTTGGATATCGATCCAGCCGATACTTTTTCCGGCCACGTTTTGAATGTTGATGCCCTCCTCATGGATACTGATGCGTGCCATCAACATCACCAGCACGGAGGAAAGGTTGGGCAGCATCAGGCTGCGAATGAACTTGGTCATGGTCAAACTCCTTCAAGGTGTGGGTCTCGACTGACCTCCAGGATGTAAGGCGATCAGATCGACATGTATCCGAGTGGGCGTACTCGGACTGAGTGAGCTGTTGTCAGCAGAGTAGGATGGGGGTCTAGCTCATGAGACACCCCCTTCCCGCCGACCGAGCAGGACTTCACCGATGTCATTAGCCGCCTGAAAAACCCGCTTCTTCGGGGTGGCCAGGTAGTGGATCTCGAGAGTCCGTGTTGACTTGTGTCTGAGCAGCCGTGACACCGTCAGCACGTCCATTCCCGGCAGTTGCATGGCCAAAGTGGCCACGGTCTTGCGAAACAGGTGGAAGCCCGCCATTTCCAGCCCGGCCATGGCTAATACCTTCCGCAGCCGCTTGTAGGGTTCGACAATGTGGCCACTTCCGGTTTTCGCCGGAAACAGATGCGGATTTCCAGGTCTGCGGAGCGGTTTGAGCGCGTCAAGAATGGCGACGACTGTGGTGGTCATCGGCAAGGCCTGCGCCTCGCCAGCCTTGGTCATCCGCAAATGAATGACGCGATTCACCTCGTCGATGTCCGCTTCCTGGAGCGCGAGGATTTCGTTAACCCGCGCGGCGGTCGCCAGCAAGAGCTTGATCAGAAGAGCGAAAATCGGTGGCTCGTTCAGAAGCGCCGCCATGACGCGGTCCAACTCCGTCTGGTCCAGTGCCTTGGGGCTTGGTGGACACTCCTTCAACTGGCGAACACGTTGGAACGGATTCGACGGGATGAAGCCAAGTTGAACGACAAGTTTGAAAACACTTCTTGCCGCCATCAGAACGCGATTGATCGTGGCAGGGTTGATCATGCCGAACCGCATGGACGCGTTGCCCCTCGACAGCCAGGCGATCAGCCGTTCGCCATCGTGGTGGGTGATGTCCCCGAGAGCCTTGTTGCCGAGAAGCGGCAGGACATGGTGACGGAGGCGAGCAAGCGTGTCCTTGCTCGAGCGCTGGCTTTGTGTGACCCAGGAGGAGAAGTACAGGCCCACGAACGACTCAAACGTCATGCGTGAAGCTTTCGGGTCCCGGCCAGCGGCAACGTCATCCTGAAATTGCTTGGCGAGGGCGACCCTGTCCATGTACGACATTTCCCCGACAACACCGATCTTGACGCGGGGCTTGCGACGTTTGCCGTTTAGTTTGATGTCATTTTGGTCCGGATACCGAAAGTACCAGACTTGCTTGCCGGTCTTGTACGTGATCTCCGTCACGGCCGGCACTTCATCAATGCTCTTCTCTTTTTGCTTTTGCTTCTGAGCAAGAAGATTGGGCGACTGGTCGCCACATGCGCGAGCCAATTGGGTGACGCGCTGGCGGCGCCGGCGGACAAGGGCATCCGCCGGCAGCGGAATGATCTCGGTGCAGAACTGAGCCGGTTGCTGGGGACTATTGGCCCTCCCAACGAGCAATTGTTCTCCAGCGTTGGCCGGGGGGCTGATCAAATGGGTAAGGGGGGCCGTCTTGCGGACCATTTCGTGCTCCTGAATGTCAAAGGAGCACGAATGGTGTCGCAGAGTTGGAAAGTTGGGTCAAGTTAAGGGAGGGCGGATTGCGCGCCTTAACTCAGGGTGTAAAGAACGGTTCTTGCTTAGAAGCTCTCGCTGCTTGGGGAGCGGTCGTCCCTAGGTACAACGAATCGGTGGAATGGCTTCGATGAGCGGCGGCAGTTGGATCACATCGTGGCGATTGGCGCCGGTAAGGATGACGGCCAGCGGAATGCCTTGTGTCCCGGTAATCAGGTAGTGCTTGGAGCCGGGACGTGCGCGATCAATTGGATGGGGGCCACGTTTTTGACCTGCACCCACTGCGCAAATGGAGGAGGGGGGGCGACGATGCAGTAGGAGCAATCGATCCCGTCGGTTGTGCATAAGCGGGCCAGCTGCAGCCCATTTTCCGGGGCCGCGTCTCCCACGAGATGCCTGCTTTGCAGGACAAACAGACTGCTGGCCAGAACGGCTCGATCATCGAGCAGCTTGCATCCTGGATACATGCTCCAGCGGGGCTTGGAGAGAGGAAGTAACGGTCCGATCCGGGGTTACAGATCGTCGTCGAGAAGTGCTTTGGCCATCCCCCTGCTCAAAGAAACGAAGCCAAGGCAAAGGCTATCGAGAACAGGGGGAGTTGGTCTTTTGGTAAGGGCGTCTTGGGCTGAGCTACAGTGAGCGAACCGGCGTCCAGGGAAATTCTGGAGTACTACGGTCCTCATCGCGTTCAGCCGTCCGCTCGTAGTAAGACGTGATTTTTCTTTCCCGGCTCAGTTCGATCATCTTTTCCAACTCGCCTTTGCGGGTGCTTGCATAGTGACGAAGCCAGCATGATTTCAGTAGCTGTCGTACCACTTCATAGTCACAGTTTTCATAAACTTGGTAGCAGCATTCAGCCAGGTCATTCAGGACTAGGCGCAACACCGTATTGTCGAGCTCGCGGTTACGCTGGACAGGATAATCAGGCTTGACGGTCTCAAAAACGTCACCGAACTGGTCTAAACCCTTGATGAGTTCTGGCAAGGCCGCGAGGTCATTGTTGTGCAGTTTCCTGATCAAATGCTCATCATTCAACTGGTCGAGCAGCAAGCTTTCCAACTCCTGGCACAGGCGCGCAATCCGCTTACGTGCATTGCCCAGCGCTTTTGGCTTCGGTGGTTGGTGTTCGTAATCCTGCCATCTCACAATCTGAGCGAAGCGGTGCAGAAAACATACTCGACGACGTTTCTGACCAAGTGCATCGAGACTGATCGGAACACCTGGTGAAGCCGCGAGCCCCGTTTCCAGTTTCGCGAAGGCGGCGTTTAACGCGGAACGGTTGAATTGACGGATATAAGGCGAATCAAAAACCGCGCGGTCGAGGTCGTCGATTCGACCCTCCCGCTCAGACAGCCCCTGCGCGCTGGTGACGGTAGCCGTCTCATTGGATCGAGACGGATCGAGAATGTCGTCGTATCCTCGGTAGAGCCTCATGAAATCGTAGTACTCGCGCTCACGCTTCTGCCTGTCTTCGAGCTTCAGATTTTCCAGTTCCACGGTAGGGCAATCCTTGTGTTATCACGTCGCTCCAACTTAACACGGAGTCCTCCAGGCACTCCATAGCCGCGGGGCGCATGCTCATTGGTAGGCAGCGCTACCCCCTTCCATGCGATTGACACCAAAAAATGACCACCCACCGGTCGCCCTCGATGGGCGACCAAGCAGGTGACCATTCAACGGTCAGGCGTCGACACTTCTTCCGTCTTAACTGATGCACCGTCCTGCTGGGCGGCCTGCGTGGCCCGCGTGATCACATCCGAGACCGCCTGAGAGGCCCGGGCCAAAGTCGAATTGGCCATGTGGCTATAGATCATCGTGGTCTGAGGGCTTGCATGATGGAGTAATTTTTGTACCGTGAAGAGTGTTTGGCCGGCATGGCTCACGGCCAATGCCGCGTGCGTATGACGGATGTCGTGCAGGCGCACATGTCCCTGGATGCCCGCTGCTGTCAGCACCCGAACGAAGGCCTTTCTCGGGTCGCGCAAGGGCTTCATCGAATCCGTCGGCGACGGAAACACCCACGGACTCGTCTGCCGGCTCTTCAGGCTTTCCAGCAGCGCGATGCACTCCTCCGACAGGGGTGAGTACTGTGGCTTGCCCGACTTGGTCATCGGCATGAACCAGATCCGCCGCTCCAGGTCCATGTGCTCCCAGCGCGCCTTGAGCGCGTTGCTGCGCCGGCAGCCGGTGAGCAGCATGAAGCGCAGCGCGGCCATCACCGACGGCGCCGGGTCCTTGTCCATCGCCACCACCAGCCGTCCGACTTCTTCGAGGCTCAGATACCGGCTCTTGCCCGAGTTCTCCCGGAAGCGTGGAATCCCGCGGCAGGGATTGTCCGGCAGGACGCCGAGCGTCATCCCGCGCCGCATCATCGCCGACAGCAAGGACAGGAAGCGGTTGGCCGTCGCCGGGGAATGGGTCTTCCGCACCGCCCCGATGAAGCGTTCGATATCCCGGCGCTGGATGTCGCACAGGCGGCGTTCGGCTCCGAAGAACGGAAGGATGTGGAGGTCGAGCTTGCTCTGGTCGTCGCGCCAGCTGCGCTTATGCACCTTGGCGTAGCCGTCCAGGTAGTCCTTCGCGAAGCCCGCCAGTGTCGGGGAACTGCGCTCCAGATCGCGGCCCTCCTGCGGATCGACGCCGCGATCCAACTGGCCGCGGGCCTCCAGGGCCAGACGCCGGGCATCGGCGAGGGGCGTGGCGGGGAACTCACCCAGGCGCATCGCCCGCTTGCGGGAGCGAAACACATAGCGCAGCCAGAAGGTCTTGCGCCCGGAGGCCTTCGACACGGACAGGCGCAGCCCCGGCACCTCCGTGTCGCTGACCTCATAGCCTTTACCCGGCGCATTGGCGGGGCAGGGCGGTAACTGCTCGATGGCACGGACGGTGAAGCGGAATCGCGTGGCACGGTTCATCGTGAAATCTCCTTGATCAAGGGAAGAAGGAATGGACAGGACGGATCCCCCTCCTGCCCGCCGGCCGTGCACACCCCCGACGCACTCAGTCTCTTAAGTCCGAGGTGCGTGTCGTCCCGGATCACGACGGGGCGGGATCGGGTCTTGGTACGGCTGGAACGATGGGACGGGCGGGTAGCGGGGGAGGGGGGCGGCCGGCAGGCGCCGGTCGATTGCTGGTGTTTCCGGCGGGGTGGCGGGACTGCTTTACGGCGAAGTCGAGAGCCAGGCCCCATGGCCAAACTGGCGATGCAGTACGTCGGCGAGATCGACGGTGCTCACGTCGGTGAGGCCCTGGTTCGCGAGCTGGTGGCGAGTCGCGACCTCATCGGTGGTGAGCACCCATTGGGTCCCGTCGCCGATCCCGACCTGCAGCAGCCAGACCGAAGGCGCGTGGGGGAAGCCGTAACGGGCCAGGGTCTGGATCAGCGCCTGCCGCTCGGCCTCGACCCGTGGCATGTGCGCTTCGAACTCCAGAATGCCGGCCCGCTCGGCGAAGCACTCATAGCGATTGGCGTCGAGCTGACCGACCAGTCGCGCGACGCCGGCATCCCGTGGGATGGGATGGTTCGACGGGATCATGGCTCAATACTCATCAGCCAGGAGGATCGTCGTCACTGCCCGCGGCTCGGCCTCGGTGATCACGTAGAGCTTGACCCCGGCGACCGTATAGACCGACAGCAGCCGCGCCCCGGTCTGGAGCGCGGCCTCGTTGGCCTGGGCATCCTCGGGGCCCACCTCGCCCCAGTCGCCGGAGAGGTGGCGGGCCAGCAGTTTGACGGGGGAGAGATTCTGCTCGCGCAGCAGCGCATCTGCGCCACGGGTGGCGACGATCTCGCCGGGACTGAAGCGCAGGGGAGGAATGCGGATCATAAGGATCTCCAAAAAGTGAAACGCCCGATGCGGTCCTCGCATCGGGCGTCAAAGGTCAAGGGACGAAAGAAGGGGGCGGTCCTTAGGGGCGGAAACGCCCCACGGCTAGACCTCCACCGGCTCAGTGACGGCATACTCCGCACACAGCGCCAGGAGCCGCGGCTCCACATCCGGATCGCGGGGAACGAAGAGCGTGACGCCTGCATCGCCGTCAGCCGGCACGAAGACCAGCTCGTAGAAGCGGGCATGCCGGCCGGCGTACTCGAAGATCGGGCTGAAGGCGGGATCGCCGTAGGTCACGCCCGTGACGGGATTGGTGAGGAGCGGAATGCCGACTGCCGCTTCCACCGCCGGGAGTGCATCGCCGGGGGCCATGACGATGTAGGGCCCGTGCAGCTCGGCGTTGAAGTCCTCGCCCAGTTCCCGTTCGTCGAGACGGCGTTCGATCAGGGTACGCAGCGTTTCGGCGTCGAGCGCTGCCACTTCGGCGGGGTTACGCAGGATCTGCATCGTGCACCTCCTCGCCGACCTCATTCGTGGCCACGACCGGGACGAAGCGGTTGCCGCCGCGCTTGTCCTTCTTCTTACCTTTCGGCTCCGCGGACGCCGACAAGGCCGGCGAGGGCGCTTCGACCGGGGCCGGCGGGAACACGAAGGGCTCGCCCGGCAGCGCCATCATCTGCAGCCGCCAGGCATCCCAGTCACCCGCCTTCACGAGGCCAAACTTTGCGTCCGGCGACTTGGCGAGCAGGCCCTGGGCGATCAGTGCCGCGCAGGCGTAGGGCGCATTGTTGTTGCTGCGACCGCTGAAGCCGCCCTTGAGCTGCTTCGAGCCGAAGGGCTTGCCGGCCGGCGCCGCATCGACGACCGCTTCCAGCGCATCGATGCCGACCACTTCCCGGTTGAAGTTGCCGCCGCCCTCGGCCGCGGTGATCAGCAGGAAGACCTGGGCGTGGTCGGGATCGGTCAAGAGCGCGTACTGGATCGCCGAGCTGCCAGAAAGGGTTGATGCCCGCGATTCGAGCAGGCGGTGATAGGCCGTCGGAGCGGCGGCAGGGGAACGTGAAGCCATGAGGGGGTCTCCATAAAAAGTTCGCCCCGGGGCCGGTGGGCCACGGGGCGATCAGGAATGAAAGCGCGGAAAGGGAACGGTCAGCCGGTTGAGCGGTGGATGTCGCTCTGGCGCTGAGTGACGTGGTTGATCACCGCCTCGGCCACGATCGGCACGAGCACGGACAGCAAGGGGCCGGCGCCCGGCACAGCGGCCAGGGCAATACGGGAAAGCACAGTCGAGAGCATGTCATGGGGTCTCCAACAGAACGGACAACGAAAACGCCCCGTCAAGCCAGGCAGCTTGACGGGGCGCAGGGACAGGAAAGGAAGGGGAAGGGCTCAGCGCAGCAGCCGGATGACGTTCACCCACACCTCGTCGAACGGCGCGCCTGAACGGTAGAGCGCTGGAAGGTGCGTGAGGTCGAGCGGCAGATGGAGCGCGTCATCGCTCGGCAAACGGCCGCTCTGCCATAACGCGGCGTGGAGATGATCGAGGACCTGCGCGGCACAGCGCTCCCGCGCGCGGGCGACCGCCCGTTCGATCCGCAGCATCTTGTAGGACTCGATGACGGTGTGGGCATAGTCGCCGTCGCAGGCGAGTTCCGCGGCGAGCGACGCGACCGGGAAGTGGAGCGCCTCCTCGACCGCGTCCAGCGTCATGAGGGACCACTGCAGGGCGGAGCGGTAAGCGCTGACGGGATCGTCATGGGGCAGGGGAGTGGCGGTGGATGGCTGAGCGCGGTCGGCGAACATGGCAGGCTCCAGAGTAAGAGGAAGGGCGACCGTCCCAGGGGCGGGACAATCGCCTGTTCAGTTGAGGCAGCCCGCCTCAACCTGCCCACCCGACAGGGCGGGCTCACAGGAGCCCACGTTCGCTGAAGGACAGCGGCGAGGCCGTGCCCGTGACGATGAAGTGATCGAGCACGCGTACATCCACGAGGGCCAAGGCTTTCTTCAGCACATCGGTGAGCGCGATGTCGGCCTGGCTTGGCTCCGGGCTGCCCGACGGATGGTTATGGGCGAGGAGGACCGCCGCCGCGTTGTGCTGCAGTGCCAGCTTCACCACCTCGCGGGGATACACGGAGGTCTGGGACAAGGTCCCGCGGAAGAGTTCGACGACCTCCCGTACCCGATGCTGGCTGTCGAGCAGCACCACCACAAAGACTTCATGAGGCAGGTCCGCGAAGCGCAGGCGCAGCAGGTCACGGACCTTCTGCGGGCTGTCGAGGCAATCGCCCAGCTGGACGGCCCCGGCCAGGGCTCGGGTCAGCAGCTCTCTGGCGGCTCCCAGGACATGGGCGACGCGATAGTCGGCGGGGGCCTCGCGGACCCTCGTAGGGCGGGCGTGGAGCTGGAAGAGCTCGACCAGCGGGCGTTCGCAGAGCACCTTCGCGGCGACATCGCCGACCAGCACTCCGAGCAGGGTCGAGGTGGGTAAAGAACGGATGGACATCAGGGAATCCGGCATGAAGACCTCCGAAAGAGCGATGCCGGTGCTACGAAGCATCGGCGGCGTGGACAGAGAAAAGCCCCACTCGCCGGGGGCGAGCGGGGCTGGAAACGATCCGGCTGGATCATAGAAATGATATGCGGATCGACGGGAGG
Source organism: Pseudomonadota bacterium (assembly GCA_018241685.1). Lineage (GTDB taxonomy): Bacteria > Pseudomonadota > Gammaproteobacteria > Burkholderiales > Rhodocyclaceae > Zoogloea. Next base: position 98,539 of record JAFEDJ010000013.1, on the reverse strand, counting down.
GCTCTGACGGGAGCCAGTTGAGGCAGGCCGCCTCAACTGGCGCGAACAGCGTATTGTTGGCCTGACGAGGCCTGTGGAGCCTCCACGACCCGGGCGCGAGGAATCGCGTGCGGGGGAACTCCGGTTACGACGAAGATGCAAGAAGAAGGGGTAGGTGCAGGGAAACCTGCACCTACCCCTTCTTCTCGCGCGCCGCGTTCAAGACGATTTCAGGCCTGCACTCCGAGCAAGCCCTCGTTTGGGATCAGCAGTGTGACGACAGCAAAGCGCCCCCGGCGCCGATCGGCCTCGATTAAGCCCGCGGCTGACAGGCGGTTGAGCGCATCGAGCGCCGCATCGTCAGAGATGGCGAAGCGGGCGCGCATCCACGAACTGAAGGTGATGGTGTTTGTACCGGTCGAGGAGGCCTGGATGCACAGGGCCAGGGCGACGGCCAGCGTACGGCCGCCGGGCAGCGCCGCGGCTCGGGCAAGGAAGCCGACAGGCAGTGGCGCAACAGGTCTGGGCTTGAAGACTGGGCGGGGAGGCGGCGGGAGGAGGGCGGTGGGCATCGTGACCTCGGCGTGTGAAATCAACGATGAATTGTTTAAAGAGGATCAGGCCAGAGGCTGCAACGGACTCTAGCGTTTTGGGTTCGATTCGCATCGCCCGCACCAGATCGGATTCCACCAGGCAACTCATTGGCCGGAGCCGACTTTGGGCCGTTGGTCAATATCAGACCGCAATGCGCAGGTTAGCCGTCATCCAGACGAAATTGGCGTTGAACGGCAGGTCCCTCACTTGGCGAACTGGTGCTCGCGACCCTCAACAGAAATTCAGATTCTTGCTGGAATATGGCGACTTTGCTACCGAGACCAGCCCTTTCAACGACGAAAGCAAGCGGACGCTGCGTGCGACCATTTGTACAACGAGGCACGGGCTGCTGGAGCTGACCTCCAGAACCAGCGCGAGCGAGTCATGCGGCGTTTCACCCTTCAAATCGGTCGCTCGGTTGACCACTACGTGTCCTCTCTTTGACCGAGCCAACAGCGCGGGGAGCATGAGTGTTTGGCTCAGCGGCTAATTACACGCACTTTCTGAAGCTCCTTAAGTGGCCAGGCGCCGTAGGCCTGTTCCAGTTCGTCGAGGAGATCTGGGCGCATCAGAAGATCGCATCCGAGATTGCAGTGCCCTTCAGGGCCAGAACCCTGGTCGCGCACCTTCCAGGTCCTGAGAACAACAGCAGCCCGACCTTCGGCATCTAGCCACTGTAGGCGTACACCGTACTCCGAGGGCCGCAGCCGCGCCCGGTATTGCAGCGCGAGCGGCGGTAGCAATGCAAGGTTCTTCCCCAGCCAGTCGTTGACTTCGCCGAGGCATATCAGTTGGGGGCGTTGCGCGTCCATGCTCGCCTCGTAAGCAGAGACCTGGAACCACCAGGAGCTGATATCACCAGGCCGAACTGGGACCGCTTGCGGCGGGACGGTCCCATCGAGCTCCGTGCCGACAATCGCTGCTGATCTGAGGACCGATTTGTCTGGACGTCCATAGCTGCGGTCGTCCGATCGGAACAAACTCTGCTCGAAGAGGCCCAGTCGTATCCAACCGCCGTAGCTTGAGTCTGTATCTGGAACTCGCACGATCTCACCTAGTTGATTCTTCGCTTCGCGAGCGTTACCCCAGTTTGGCCGAGGCACGCGAGTCGCAGCAACTGCAAGATGAACGGCGGTGTACGGAAGAAGGTGGCTGGCGAGCTCATCCTCCAGATCAGGTTTCCAGAGTCCCTGGCTCCAAAGATGCTCGTGCAGTCCCATGAGCGCCTCGTCGAGGACGGCAAGGAAGAGCTCTGTGGGCCAAGTGACTATTGCCCCGGGAACGTACTCGCGCGACCTGCCAAACTTGATCTCGTTCCGTTCTTTGAGGTAGTGAGTGAAGTGGTCATTACCTTTGGCGAGGGCATCCATGCGATGCGCGATGATTGCACGTAGGTCTGGCCACAGATTCTCAAGATCCTTGAGAACATCGCCGACATCCGAGAATTCAGTGAGCGATAGGCTTGCAGCCGACGGTGGACTCGCTGCCAGCCGCTGGTATGACCGTGTCACCTCGAACCGCTGCCCAGCACGTTCGAGAAGGTTTTCAGCAAGCCAAGATAAAGTCCAAGCGTTGCCGCGTGCATATCCCCGCAACAGGTCGTCCAGCGATGCGAGGAGGCCGGAAATGTCTGCCGGAGTCTCGAGCAGGATCTGCAGGACCATCTGCACTGTGGAGACAGTCGCATCCCTGGTAAGTAGCCACTTGAGAGGGGCGGAAAACACGTCTGATTTGGCCGTGAGAAGGCGCCAGAATCCAGAGAGGGCTGCAATTTTCCTCGGAAGAGATGCATTGCCAATGCGAGCCAGCAGCAACGCTGCCAACGCTTCGTCAACAGACCAGGCGATCGCATCAGATGGATCCAAGGGCTCGAAGTAGCTCTTCGGACCAGGCAGGGGAAGTCGACTTGCCATGACGGTGAACGCTTCCTCCCAAGCTTGAGCAGCCGAGTCGAGGTCCCCCCAGTCCGAGACCTGCTCGATCAGGTGCTTGGCAACGCCGCTGAACCCACCTGATCGCACTCTTCGAGCGGTCTCATCGGCGAGAGTTTCAAGCGCCAGGTCTCTGTCGAGTTGCATCGCCCGTTGAAGGGCTGGCGCTTGCGCCCTGCCACCGAAGTTCAGCCAACCTCCGCCGCCCCTCGACGCGGTGAAGGCGAACGTAAGGGCCACGGCCGCAAGTCGTGTGTGACCTGCGTTATCGAGGCACTGACCAAGCAGGGCAATGGGGTGCTCGCGGCCGAGGGACCAAGATGGTGTCTCGTGGGCCAGGAAGCGGATCAGACGCTGCGCTTCAAGCTCTTTACCTCGATCAACCATTTGGCTGATGAGGTAGCTCAGCGGAAGGGCGACAAGCTCTCCCAGAGACTCCTCGGAAAGTTGTTGCTGCGACAGCCTACGTAAGGTCGTCAGAACGTCCACAAAGCGAGGGGACGGCGGGAACGTCGGCGGCTGAACGAGTCGGACTGGCGACATAGCCTCACCCCGATTGAGCCGCTCATCTCGCTTGTCACGAACACGTGCGGTCCATGGCATAGGTAACCCATGCCGCAGTGCGAATACGTGAAGCCGCGCGACGGCGTCGTCTCGATAGTGGCGTGCGTCATCAAAGACTTCGGCGCAAAGCCGAACGAAGCGTTCCTTGACGTATTCGGGGTTGGTCGCCGCTAAGCGCTCGAGAGGATGGAGGCGGTTGTTGGCGACTTCCGTTCCCGCGTTTTCGTACTCGATCTCGAGAACCAAAGTCTCCCATAGCGCATCCAGAAGCATGGGATCGGCGGTGTGCTGCAATTCTTCCAGGGTGTTTTGGTGCGCGGTTTCCGCTATCCACGATGTCTGACCCAATTCTCTACCGTACTCGCGGCATAGCAGCTCGATTGCTCGTACTGGGTTGACCTTCAGCAAGGCTCGGAACCAAGCGTTCGGTGCGTGCTTGGTTTCCCTTCCATCGGTATGCCGCAGGACCGCGCTGAGGAGCGGCTGCAGGCGATCGAGCGCACCAAGCGCCACTTGCTCGGACAGAGGCAGCAGTGCGGGCACGCTGTCGATCACGTCGAAGAGCGCGATGTCCTTGCGAAAACCGTAGCTCAGGAGGAAGACACTCGCTTCGCGCCAGTGTTCGATAGCCCTCGGGCGGTTGGAGGTCTGCGCGTGAAGCCTTGCGAGTCTCATCCGGTACGTAGCGTGGTTGCTATAGTATGTGCCACCCTTCTCTTCATTGGCGAGCTCCTGCTCCAATGTTTGGACAACCAAGGCGGAAGCGATCGGTGTTGACGCATGTTCCAGCAGAACTGAGAAGTATGAGCTAGCCGATATGGGGCCGCTGTCCTCCCGGTCGAGCTGAGTTGCCGTGCCAGAGCGAGCCTCCGAGATTGCGCCGATGGCGCGTTGCCACTCGGTTGACGTTCGCAGCAGCCGCAATGCCCTTCGCAGACTCTCGGTGATCAAGCCCTGTATAGCATAGAGATCGCATGCTCTTGGGGAGCCCGTGAAAGGATGGGTGTCGACTACGAGCTCGTCGAATACTGTCGTTATGTCATAGGTGGCGCCTTGGACTGCAGCAGACTCAGCTAGTGCACACGCGAGCACGAAGCGTAGCCAACACTTATACCAACCGACCCCTTCGAGGCGCTTTCGCTCGTCGGCGAGGGAGTTCGCAGCTCTCGCGTCTCTGGCGAGAAGGCGAGCGGATGCAACCCACTGGCTTACGGCAGGCGCGCTGACCACGCCATGGGGGTCTTCGATGGCGAGATTGATTAATTCGAGCGTTCGGGCATGACACAGTGCCTGATCAGCGGGCGCACCTCGTTCAACGCACCACATGGCCTCCTCGGGCGATGTCGCGTGAGTAAGGGCAGCGGTTGCGTGGGCGGAGGCTAAGGTAACGTCACCAGCCTCAACTGCCATATCAGCTAGCCCCAGGAGGAGGGCGCAGGCAAACCGTTCTTCCAGGATGTAGCGTTTGGGCGGTGTGAAGTCCACGCGCTTGATCAGCTGTTTTACCAGCTGCGGCGAGATCTCCACTGCCAACAGCTTTGCGAGCTTGCGCAGAAATAGCGAGGAGATGTCAGCGCCGGAACCCAGCAGGTTCTCATGAATCCTACGGATGATGCGACGGGTATGCCCCAACCGCAATCGGCCGCGTATGATAGCGAGCGCCTCTTGTTCCCCTTCCTGCAAGCCGCTCAAGGGGTCGAACTCTCCACGACCGGATTGCGTCTCGTTGTTGGGGACAGGCAAGGCCATGTACTCACGCCATGGCGCGGTAGCGCCGGCAATGTCCACTTGCTCGCAGACCCTCAGGCCCTCCTCGCGAGAGAGTGTCGGTCGTCCGTCGAACAGGAGCGTGCTAGCCAGCTCTTCGGCACCAAAAAGCGACTCGTAGGTCTCCCTGTACTCATCCCAGTCATTGGCATAAGGGGAAAAGCACGCATCGAGCGCGCGCAGTAGCTCCGTACAGCGAACAAGCGCAGGCCAGTTCTGAGTCCTCGCAGCGACGTCTGCGGCCAGTTCGAGGTTGCGCTCAATGGCATCGAATGGGTGGCCATATTGCAGGCTGCGCTGAACAAACGTCGTCGATACCCGCTCCAGGATCTCCGTCTCGCGTTCAGCTCGTCTCATCACGGGCAAGGTGAAGCGGTAGCTCTTCGCGTCCGCAAAGAAGTCTCGCGCCTCCAACCACGCGACCACAGGCGACAAGACGTTGGAAAGTCTCCGTCCCCGGCGCGCCAACTCTTCCAGCATGAAGCGGCGGAAGCTCTCGTGAAAGATCCGCAGACCGCCTTGCCCCGTCGCGACAGAAAGCACCGGCGACATCGCCTGAACGGCCTCGGGTACCCAGTCGGAGAGTGCGGACCCGGCGATCTCTCGCAGTTCTGCCTCATTGACGGAGAACTCAAGGACACCCACGATGTCGGCGATGGCCTTCGCATCGTTGCTGATCGACTCGTACAGATGACGGTAGTACAGGGCAATATCGCCCTGAATGGTCGGCGTAGCCGTTAGCCAGTCCAGAGTATCCGAGATGACGCCCGAGCCTAGCCCTTCGACCAGTCCTCGACTCAGATACCGCCCATATAGCGGATTACCTTCCGATCGTTCGAAGAAGCGGTCGAAAATTGCTTCTCGCCGATCTTCGTCGAGCACATGAGCTGCTTCCAGGGCGGCGTGAACCCCGTGTTTACGTGCGAGTTCGAGAATGTCGTTTTTCGGCCAAGGATCGATGTCATGCTCGACAAGACGATCGGCAAACTCTTCGCGTAATGGCTGGAGGTGCCGACCAGGCTGAGAGCCGACGACGAGTGCAACATTGTCGGGCAAGTCGAGCGTTGCCAAACGCTCGACGATGTTCGTTTCGTTGTCACTCAGGCCCGGAGACGCGCCGCGCACGCGTGCGATGTGGTCGAGACCGTCGACGATGATGACAACGCAATGCCCGGCGTATGCTGCTGCCTTAAGGTAGTCGTCAAGAGCATCCAATCCCGCCGCGAACCGCTGCGGTGGCGTCAGATCGCATGACTTGAAGGCATCGTCGAGTTCGCCAAGCAGGTTGCCGAAGAAGACATTCGTCGTGACTCGTTGCTCCACCAGTTCGTCGCCTGGCTCAAGGAAACAATAGTGACGTGCGACGACGAGCCCCTCCTTCCGAAGATCCTCTGCCACCTGTGTCAATATCCATGACTTCCCAGAGCCTGGCCCGGCAAGGGCGAGGTGCACCCCGCCTTGCCTGATTGCCTCGCACAGTCGATGACGCTGGGGTAATCGCTCCTGCAGTACTGCCAAATCGATGGGAAAGGCCTGTGCGATCCGGCCGAAGTCAGTGCGTAGTTGCAGGCGCTGCGCAACTTCCGCAGGGCGCAAGGTGTCTCCCGCAGTTCGCGCGGTGGAAGCCACATAGATGGCCAGTGCCACAGCGTCCACGACATCTCGATCGTGGTTTGGGTATCGGCCGATGCCCACCTGGTCCGACATCAGTCCCAATAACAGGCGCTCGAGAGTTCCAGGAGCGGTAAGGTCGAGCGACGCCGGTGGCAGAGACACCTCGATAACGAAGCGTTCGCAGAAACGCATCACCTCATCTCTGCTCAGTACCTTGCTGCCTGCGGGCGCAACCCGCAGTGGCGCCAATGCAGGCTGTCCGCCATCGGGCCAAAGGGTGCTTATATCTAGCCGGAAGGTCTGGGTGGCAAACCCGGAGAACGTGCCCGAGTCGCTGCTCGCAACCAACAGTCCTGCAAGGCCGTCAGTCGTCGCCGGTGGTTGCCAGGTCACGGACAACCGATACTCGTCCGCGGCCCGAGTTCCCTCGGCGGTCATCGTGTTCACAAGCCGGTCGAACCGCAACGATGACCGGGCCGAGTTGAAGTCTGAGAGGCTCAGCGCAGCTGAGGGATCCGCACTCGATTTCAACTGCCGCCGGATACGAGCTCCGGAGGCGGTAACTTCTATGTCGTCGAAACGATCGTCATCGACGGCCTTGCGGTCAACCACCACCGACTCGAACCGCTCGACTAACGCACGTACCAGTAGGTACGCGGCGACGAGGTCCTGGTACGCGTAGCCTCTATGCGCCGCACCGAGCGCACCACCTCGGTACGAACTGCGGGCAAGTGATCGTTTGTCTGTTTCCTGTTCGTCCACGCCTACCCCCTGAAGCGCAGTCTCATGCTGCGGGTCAAATTTCCAAGCCGCTTGATTGCCGGTGGTTGCTGCTGGGAACAAAAGTGGCCGACATTATGCAGGATGGCAATTCAATGTCGGCATCTTTGACATACCAAACGTAGCCGTTAGAAGTTGTCGAAGTGATGCCGGAGGGGCTGGTTAACGGGAAAAAGCCCACCGGGGTTGTGGCGACAATAGTCTGTCGCACCTTCTGTGCCGCGAGCAGTGTCGGCGCCTGCTTCGGTGGCGTCTTTGCGGCAAGCGTATGAAGTTACTCCTTAGGATTACGAACTACTGCTTCGCTGATTCCTGGATATCAGCAATCAGTCGGAAGTTCGAATTCGGTGGAACTGCTATCGCCGCCTGCACGCCCCGGTTCGTCGAGAGGGCATGCGGGCCAATCACAAACGGGTTTATCGGCTCTATAGCGATGCCGGCCTGTCCGTTCGTCGCCGGAGGCGGCAGCATGGTGTGGCTATTGAGCGCCAAGCTTTGGAAAGTCCCACTGGACCGAACCAGGTCTGGTCGATGGATTTTGTCAGTGATGCCTTGGCGTTGCGTGGCTCGGATTCCTTGGTCGAATAGTCCAGGTCGGGGGATGGCTGCACTGCGGTGAGTCCGCATGGACTGTGGTGTCAATTGGCGCACTACATAGACTCCCTTGCCGAGATTGACACCAAGAATGATCGGCTGCTTGGACTCCGCCAGAGGGCCGGTCTGCGCCGGTCTTGTGAAGGGCGAGTGCGTTGAAGAGGCTGTGTTTCCCGGCGTAGAGCCACGGTGAGAGCTTCGCGGCGGGCGGGGCACGTGCAGTCGGATAGGGGCGCCAGCTGCACCGCTATTGCGGCAGAACCGGCCGCATGGCGTGACGAGTGGCCGAGATCGCCATGACGTCGCATCAAGCACGGCTAGGGCGGAGCGGTCATGCCTCGATGGGCGATCCAGTCTCCGGCATCGTCGACCCCGGACCAGCAATCGACCAGACAACAAAAAAGCCAACCCTTGCGGATTGGCTTTTCTGCTTGCTTGTCTTGGCTCCTCGACCTGGGCTCGAACCAGGGACCTACGGATTAACAGTCCGGCGCTCTACCGACTGAGCTATCGAGGATCTGACGGGTTGGCGATCCGCATCCGATTGGGTGCAAATGACCTGAATTTTTTCTGGCTCCTCGACCTGGGCTCGAACCAGGGACCTACGGATTAACAGTCCGGCGCTCTACCGACTGAGCTATCGAGGAACAGAGGCGCGCAGTATAGGAAGACGTTGCTGAAACGTCAAGCTGATTTGCGCGGTTTTTTTGCCCTCGGCTTGGCCGAGGGCAGTGCAACGGAAGCTTAGGCCTTGATGACGGCGGCGATGGCGTCGGCGACGTAGTCGAGGTTCTTGCTGTTCAGCGCGGCCAGGCAGATGCGGCCGGTGCCGACGGCGTAGATGCCGAACTCGGTCTTCATGCGCTCGACTTGGGCGGTGCTAAGGCCGGTGTAAGAGAACATGCCGCGCTGTTTGATGACGAAGGAGAAATCCTGGTCGATGTTACGGGCCGCCAGTTTGTCGACGAGGCCGGTCCGCATGGCGCGGATGCGGTCACGCATGCCGGCCAGCTCGGACTCCCACTGGGCGCGCAGCTCAGGGGTGGACAGCACGGCAGCCACGACCGCGCCACCGTGGATCGGCGGGTTGGAGTAGTTGGTGCGGATCACGCGCTTGAGCTGGGACAGCACGCGGGCGGACTCGTCCTTGTTCTGGGTGACGATGGACAGGGCGCCGACGCGCTCGCCGTACAACGAGAAGCTCTTGGAGAAGGAGCTGGACACGAAGAAGGACAGGCCGGAGGCAGCGAACAGGTTCACCGCGACGGCGTCCGGCTCGATGCCGTCGGCAAAGCCCTGGTAGGCCATGTCGAGGAAGGGGATCAGGCCGCGGGCCGCACAGGCCTTGACCACTTCGGCCCACTGGGCTTCAGTGAGGTCGGCGCCGGTGGGGTTGTGGCAGCAGGCGTGCAGCACGATCACGGAGCCAGCCGGCAGCGTGTTGAGCTTGGCGATCATCGCCTCGGCGTTGGCGCCGCGGGTTTCCGGGTTGTAGTACGGGTAGGTTTCGACCGGGAAGCCGGCGGCCTCAAACAGGGCGCGGTGGTTTTCCCAGGACGGATCGGAGATGTAGACCGTGGCGCCGGAAACGACGCGCTGGATCAGGTCGGCGCCGATGCGCAGGGCGCCGGTGCCGCCGAGGGCCTGGGCGGTGACGACACGGCCGTCACGGATGAGGGCGCTGTCGGCGCCGAACAGCAGGTTCTGCACCGCGCTGTTGTAGGCGACGGGGCCTTCGATGGGCTGGTAGCCGCGCGGGGGGGCCGCTTCGAGGCGGGCCTTTTCAGCGGTCTTGACGGCGGCCAGCAGGGGAATCTTGCCGTTGTCGTCGAAATAGACGCCAACGCCGAGGTTGACCTTGGTGCTGCGGGTATCCGCGTTGAAGGCTTCGTTCAGGCCAAGAATCGGATCGCGGGGGGCCATTTCCACCGCAGCAAAGATCGAAGAGCTCATGGGGTCTCCAGAAGGGGCGAAGGGAGCGGGGCACGTTGTGCCGGCCGCTGGGCGATAATGCGGGCTTGTCCAACTAAGCCGGGCTTGAATCAATTTGTTGTTCAAAGCCTGACTTGAACTTGTAATTTTATCATGGCCGATCAATCCGATAGCGGGCGTGTGGCGGTTTTCGAAGGCAGCCCGTTCCGACTGCATCAACCTTTTCCGCCCGGCGGCGACCAGCCGGAGGCGATCCGACAGCTCGTCGAGGGCATCGAAGACGGCCTGATGTTCCAGACTCTGCTGGGGGTGACGGGTTCCGGCAAGACCTACACGATGGCCAATGTCATTGCCCGCTGCGGCCGGCCGGCGCTGGTGCTGGCCCACAACAAGACGCTGGCGGCGCAGTTGTATTCTGAGTTTCGCGAGTTCTTTCCGGAGAACGCGGTGGAGTACTTCGTCAGCTACTACGACTATTACCAGCCGGAAGCCTACGTACCGTCCCGCGACCTGTTCATCGAGAAGGACTCGGCGATCAACGAGCACATCGAGCAGATGCGCCTGTCGGCCACCAAGAGCTTGATGGAGCGCCGAGACGTTGTGATCGTGGCGTCGGTGTCGTGCATCTACGGTATCGGTGATCCCGGCGACTACCACAGCATGGTGCTGCACCTGCGGGAAGGAGAACGGATCGTCCATCGGGACCTCGTCCAGCGCCTGGTGGCCATGCAATACACCCGGGCGGACGTGGACTTCAAGCGCGGCACCTTCCGAGTGCGTGGCGACGTGATCGACATCTACCCGGCGGAAAACGCCGAGCACGCGCTGCGGGTGGAGATGTTCGACGACGAGATCGAGCACCTGACGCTGTTCGATCCGCTTACCGGCCACCTCAAGCAGAAGCTCAGCCGCTTCACCGTCTATCCGTCCAGCCATTACGTGACACCGCGGGCCACGGTGTTGAAGGCGGTCGAGGCGATCAAGGAGGAGCTGCGCGAGCGGATGGAAGTGTTCTACAAGGGGGGCAAGCTGGTCGAGGCTCAGCGTATCGAGCAGCGCACTCGCTTCGACCTGGAAATGCTCAACGAGCTTGGCTTCTGCAAGGGCATCGAGAACTACTCCCGTCACATGTCCGGGCGCAAGGCGGGCGATGCACCGCCGACGCTGATCGACTACCTACCGAAGGACGGCCTGATGTTCATCGACGAGTCCCACGTGTCGATCGGCCAGGTTGGGGCGATGTACAAGGGCGACCGCTCGCGCAAGGAAAACCTCGTGGAGTATGGTTTCCGCCTGCCGTCGGCGCTGGACAACCGGCCGTTGAAGTTCGAGGAGTTCGAGCGCCTGCTGCCGCAGACGGTCTTTGTGTCGGCCACGCCTGCAGCCTATGAAAAGGAGCATCAAGGGCAAGTGGTGGAGCAGGTGGTGCGCCCGACCGGGCTGGTGGATCCGACCATCGTCGTCAAGCCGGCGACTACGCAGGTGGATGATCTGCTCGGTGAGATCAAGCTGCGCCTCGCCGTGCAGGAGCGGGTGCTGGTGACGGTGCTGACCAAGCGCCTGGCCGAGGATCTGACCGAGTACCTGGCCGAGAACGGCATCCGGGTGCGCTACCTGCACTCGGACATCGATACCGTCGAGCGGGTCGAGATCATCCGCGACCTGCGCCTCGGCGAATTCGACGTGCTGGTGGGCATCAACCTGCTCCGGGAAGGTCTGGACATTCCCGAGGTGTCGCTGGTGGCCATCCTCGACGCAGACAAGGAGGGCTTCCTGCGTTCCGAACGGTCGCTGATCCAGACCATCGGCCGGGCCGCGCGCCACCTGCACGGCACGGCGATCCTCTATGCCGACCGGATCACCGACTCGATGCGTGCCGCGATCGATGAAACAGAACGCCGGCGTACCAAGCAAATAGCTTTCAACGAGGCTAACGGTATTACGCCGAAGTCCGTGACAAAGCGCATAAAGGACATCATTGACGGTGTCTATGATTCAGATAGCAGCGATAAGGTGTCCGTGGCTGCCGAGCCTCGTGCGGATTACCAGTTGCTCGACGAAAAGGCGCTCGCCAAGATGATTCGGCTACTCGAGAAGGAGATGCAGGAGCATGCCCGCAATCTGGAGTTCGAGAAGGCCGCAGCCGTCCGGGATCGTTTGTTCAAGTTGCGTCAGCAAGCTTTCGGTGCAGACGGCCACGATTCCGCTGCTTCATCCAACACCTCCGACTGAGAGAAACTGATCAACGTGGTCCTCGCTCTTGTACGTTCTGCCCGCCGCCTGCTTAAATGGCCAGTAGGAGGGGAATACAGAATGAAAATATTGTTCGTGTGCACCGGCAACATCTGCCGGTCGCCAACGGCTGAGGGCGTGGCACGTCGCTGGTTGGCAATGGCCGGGCTGGGGAATGAGGTTGGCGTGGATTCCGCCGGAACACAGGGGTATCACGTAGGGGAGGCGCCGGATCCACGCTCCCAGTCGGCGGCTTCGCGGCGTGGTTATGATCTTTCCCGTCTGCGGGCGCGGAAGGTCGAAGCCAAGGATTTCGCTGAGTTCGATCTGCTGCTGGCGATGGACCGGGACCACCTTCAATACCTGCGGGACAAGGCACCGGAAGGCTCCCGCCACAAGGTGCGCATGTTCATGAGCTATGCCCGCATGTCCCGGCGGGACGACGTGCCTGATCCCTACTACGGTGGTGCGACCGGCTTCGACGCCGTTCTCGACATGTGCGAGGACGCCGTGCAGGGGCTGATCGAAGAGATTCTTCCGGAGATCAATCGTCGCCGGCAATCGGTGAGCTGAAGCGTGGAATAACCAGAAGAGCAGCCAGGCTGCGGTGACAGTTGCTGCGTCCTGCCGCCCGCCAACAAAAAGGCCAGCCTCGAAAGGCTGGCCTTTTTGTTGATTCCGGTGTGCCCTTACTTGGCGGAGGTTTCCACCTGGATCAGGGGCTCATCAACGACCGGGGTAGTGATGCGGGTGCGGCGACGGGGTGCCGGTTGAGGCGCCTCTTCGGCCGAAGCTTCGGTCTGGAAGGCCTTGACGGCATCGGCGCGAGTTTCCACCAGCACCAGGCCGCTGCCCGACAGATCAATGGGGGCCACGATCGGCGCTTCTGGGCTGGTCTCGGCGGTAATGGCAGCCACTTCCGGCTGGGCCTCGACGATGGGAGCAACTTCGACTTGCACCGGAGCGGCTTCCTGCTCGGTGGCAACGGCCGGGGTCGGCTGTTCCACTGCGACTTCGGGCAGGGTCTCGACAGTCGTGACGAGCGGTGCCGCAACGGCCTCGCTTTCAACGACCGCGGGGGCCACTTCGGCAGCTGCGGTTTCGACTGCAACGGCCGGAGTGGGCTCGGACGGCACCTGTTCCACTGCGGGCTGGCCGATGGCCGCGACGGCCTGTTCGATCAGATCGGGCTTCTCCTGCGCGTCGGTGGGCGCTTCTGCGGCAGGGGCCGCGACGAGCGGTGCTTCGACGACAGGTTCGGCAGCTACGACCGCCTGAGGCTCGATGACGGCTGCCGTTTCGGTCGGAGCAGCTTCGACAATGGGTTCCGCAACGGCAGTTGCAGACGCGGTTGCGACAGCCGGGCCGGCTTCCGGCGCCGGAGCTTCGCTGACGACGGGCTGCGGAGCCGCGACGACGGCTTCGGCTACAGGAGCAACGGCTTCCTGCTCTGCACCCGCTGCCGGAGTCTGTTCGCCGATTGCCAGTTCGCCCTGGGCCGCGGCCTCGACGGTGCCGGCTTCTTCATTGCGGCGGCCACCACGGCGACCACGACGGCTGCGACGGCTGCGTTCGTTGCCTTCGCCTTCGGCCAGGGCCGGGCTGGCTTCGGTCGGTGCCTCAGTTGCTGCCACGGCATTGGCCGTCACCTGCTCGGCGCTGGCGACAATGCCCTCAGCTTCGGCTGTCTTGGGGGCCGGGTTGTTACGGTTACGACGTTCGCCGCGCTCGGCACGCTCACCCCGTTCGCTGTTGCGGCCTTCGCGTTCCCCGCGCTCACCACGTTCCTGGCGTTCGACGCGCTGGCGCTTTTCGCGCTGCTCGGTTTGCGCTTCGCCGGTGGCGGCGTTGCGTGCGTTGTCACGGGGTTCGCGCGGCTCGCGGGCTTCGCGGTTGTCGTTGCGTTCCTGGCGCTCGCCGCGTTCGCTACGCTCGTTGCGCTCTTCGCGCTGGCCATCCCGGCGGCCGCGATTATCGCGACCGTCACGACGGTTGCGCTCATTGCGGGGGCGGGCTTCGCGACGCGGCGTTTCGGGCTGAGCCACGACCGGAGCCGGCTCGGGCTGCTTCTCGCCGCGGAAGAACGCGAAGATGCGGGCCAGCAGGCCGGGCTGGCTTTCCGGCACTGCGGCGACCGGGGCGGCCTTGGCTTCGACGACCGGCGCCGGCTGGTCAGGGGTGATGCCCTTGACGGCGGCTTCCTGGCGCACCGGGCGCTCGGGGTTGGCCGACGGCGGCGTGTAGGTTTCGCCGGCAGGCTTGGTGGCCATGCGGTAGCTCGGCAGGCCGGTGTCTTCGCTGTTGAGTTGGTCGTGGCGCAGGCGGACGATCTCGTGCTGCGGGGTTTCCAGGTGGCGATTGGGGATCAGCACCAGGTTGACCTTGTGGCGCAGCTCGATCTTGGCGATGTCGTCGCGCTTCTCGTTGAGCAGGAAGGTCGCCACATCCACCGGAACCTGGCAGTGCAGGGCGCCGGTGTTGTCCTTCATGGCCTCCTCTTCGAGGATGCGCAGGATGTGCAGGGCCGACGACTCGGTGCTGCGGGTGTGGCCTGTGCCGTTACAGCGCGGGCAGGGGATGTAGCTGGTCTCGGCGAGGGCTGGGCGCAGGCGCTGGCGGGACAGTTCGAGCAGGCCGAAACGGCTGATCTTGCCAGTCTGCACACGGGCGCGGTCGTAGCGCAGGGCGTCGCGCAGGCGGTTCTCGACTTCGCGCTGGTTCTTCTGCGACTCCATGTCGATGAAGTCGATGACGATCAGGCCGCCGAGGTCGCGCAGGCGCAACTGGCGGGCCACTTCGTCGGCAGCTTCGCAGTTGGTCTTGAAGGCGGTTTCCTCGATGTCCGCACCGCGGGTGGCGCGGCCGGAGTTCACGTCCACCGACACCAGCGCTTCGGTGTGGTCGATCACGATGGCGCCGCCGGACGGCAGGCTGACCTGGCGCGAGTAGGCGGACTCGATCTGGTGTTCGATCTGGAAGCGGGAGAACAGCGGCACGTCGTCGTGATAGCGCTTCACGCGGTTCACGTTCTGCGGCATCACGTGGGCCATGAACTGGCGCGCCTGCTCGTACACGTCGTCGGTGTCGATCAGGATCTCGCCGATGTCCGGCTGGAAGTAGTCGCGGATCGCACGGATCACCAGGCTGCCTTCCTGGTAGATCAGGAAAGCGCCGGCCTGGGACTCGGCGGCGCCGTCGATGGCGCGCCACAGTTGCAGCAGGTAGTTCAAGTCCCACTGCAGCTCTTCGGCGTTGCGGCCGATGGCGGCGGTACGGGCGATCAGGCTCATGCCGCCCGGGACTTCGAGCTGGTCCATGACGTCGCGCAGTTCGGCGCGCTCGTCACCCTCGACGCGGCGGGACACGCCACCGCCACGGGGGTTGTTGGGCATCAGCACCAGGTAGCGGCCGGCAAGCGACACGAAGGTGGTGAGGGCGGCCCCCTTGTTGCCGCGCTCGTCCTTCTCGACCTGGACGATCAGCTCCTGGCCTTCCTTCAGCGCTTCCTTGATGGACGCACGGCTGGCTTCGACACCAGGCTGGAAGTAAGCGCGGGAGATTTCCTTGAACGGCAGGAAGCCGTGGCGCTCGGCGCCGTAGTCGACAAACGCGGCTTCGAGACTGGGTTCGATGCGCGTGATGACGGCTTTGTAGATGTTGCTTTTACGTTGTTCCTTGGCGGCCGACTCAATGTCGAGATCGATCAATTTCTGACCGTCGACAATGGCAACGCGGAGTTCCTCGGCCTGCGTTGCATTGAAGAGCATGCGCTTCATTCGTCTTCTTCTCCCGCGCAGCACACGGGCAGGACGAACCGCGCCACCGCTTAACTGCGGTGACTTAGTTTGGCGTTGTCGCGACTATCCTTCATCGAGGGGAATATCAAACTAATGTGGGCGGCGGGGTTCGTCTATGCACCCTGAACCGCGATTTTCCGCTGGGGACCGTGATGAACCTGGGGCACGACTGGTCTCGCAACTCCTTTGCCGTGCCGTACTCTCGGGTACGACGGCATTTCCCTTTGCGACCTCGGGCCTGCTCTCCAGAACTTCTTCACCGTCCCTGAATTCAGGGCCGTCAAACTGCGTGTGCGCTAGCGCGCAATAAGTACAAGTTTATTGTCGAATACAGTACCATCGCCCTCTTTTTGTCCGGCGATGGACCTTCCTGCGGTGTTTCGGGAGCGGGTGTGACCCTGGTTGACCAGTGTCGAGTCGCTCCGGCGTGGCACAGGCCGGTGTTGAAGTCTTCACAACACGCTTGGGCAAATGCGACGCATCAGAACCGAAAAACCGCTCGCCAGTATATTTCAAAAAGATGGCCTTGAGTAAAGCCCCCTCTGTCATGCGGGTCCAGGTGGACGACGCAAGCGCTGGGCAGCGTATCGACAACTTCCTGGTCCGCATCTGCAAGGGCGTGCCGAAGAGTCACGTGTATCGCATCCTGCGCAGTGGTGAGGTGCGAGTGAACAGTAAGCGGGTGGATCAGACCTACCGTTTGCTGCTCGGTGATGAAGTGCGTATCCCGCCGATCCGCCTGGCCGAGAAGGCGGCGGAGCCGGCCATACCGGTCGGCAAACCCTTCGACATCGTCTTTGAGGATGATGCGTTGCTGGTGCTCGACAAGCCTGCCGGGCTGGCTGTGCATGGGGGGAGCGGTGTCAGTTTCGGCGTCATCGAGCAGTTGCGCCGCCAGCGGCCGGAGGCGAAGTTTCTCGAACTGGTGCATCGCCTCGATCGGGAGACCTCGGGCCTGTTGATCGTCGCCAAGAAGCGTAGCGCGCTGACCGTGCTGCACGACATGATGCGCGAAGGCAAGGTGCGCAAGCGTTATCTGACCCTGGTGGCCGGGCGCTGGCTGAATCCGATGCAGCACGTGAAGCTGGCCCTGCACAAATACCTGACCGAAGGTGGCGAGCGCCGTGTCAGCGTGAACCCCGAGGGCAAGTCGGCGCATAGCATCGTCAGGCTGCTGAAGCGCTGGCAGAGCTACAGCCTGGTCGAGGTCGAGCTGAAGACCGGCCGCACGCACCAGATCCGCGTGCATCTGAGCCACCTAGGCTTTCCCTTGTGCGGCGACGACAAGTACGGGGATTTTTCGCTCAACAAGCAACTCGAAAAGCAGGGGTTCAAGCGGATGTTCCTGCATGCGGCGAAGATCGCCTTCCATCATCCGCTGACGGATCAGCTGATCGAGCTGGAGGCGCCGCTGCCGCCGGAGCTGGAGCGCCATGTGGTGCAGATCGAGCAAACGGAAGAGAGGGAGTATGGCTAAGCGTTTCGAACTGATCGTTTTCGACTGGGATGGCACGCTGATGGATTCGGCTGCAGCCATCGTGCGCGCGATCCAGGCGTCGGCGGCCGATCTCGGTCTGCCGGTGCCGTCGGATGCCCGGGCTCGCCACGTGATCGGCCTCGGTCTCAACGATGCGCTGCATTACGCCGTGCCCGAGCTGGCGGAGTCGGATTATCCGCAGATGGTCGAGCGTTACCGCTATCACTACCTGTCCGGCGACCATCAGCTGACGCTGTTCGACGGAACGGTCGAGCTGATCGCGGCCTTGCGTGAGCGCGGCCACTTGCTGGCAGTGGCTACGGGCAAAAGTCGCAAGGGGTTGGAGCGGGCGCTGTCGTTTTCTGGGCTGAGCGAATACTTCCATGCGACCCGTTGTGCCGACGAGTGCTTCTCCAAGCCGCATCCGGCGATGCTCGATGAGCTGATGGATGAGTTGGGCGTGGCGCAGGCGTCCTGCCTGATGATCGGCGATACCACCCACGATCTGCAGATGGCCAAGAATGCCGGGGTGGCAGGGCTGGCGGTGAGTTTCGGGGCGCATCCGGTGGAGCAGTTGCAGGCCGAGGCGCCGCTGGCCTGCGTGCATTCGCCTGCGGAGTTGCGGGAATGGCTGGAACGCAACGCCTGATCTGTCCGTCGGACGCAGTCCGGGAGGGGGAGGATGGGGTGCGCTTCAGCGTCACCCGTGTCACGGGTGAAGAACCGGCCTTCGTCGTGCGTTTCCGTGGGCGGGTGCATGCATACCTGAATCGCTGCGCCCATGTGCCGATCGAGCTGGACTGGATGCCCGGGCGTTTCTTCGACGACGAGCGTCTTTACTTGATCTGCGCGACCCATGGTGCGCTCTATGAGCCCGAGAGCGGCCGCTGCGTGGCGGGCCCGTGCAGGGGGAAGCGCTTGTTGGTGCTGTCCGTCGAAGAGCGTGACGGCATGGTATTTCTTGTAGATGAATAACAATGGACGAGAACAGGTCTGAGCATTGGGAGCGCCGGGTGCTGGAAAAGCTGGCGCTGGAAGGGTTGGCGGAACAGAAACGGCGGCGCCGCTGGGGGGTGTTCTTCAAGCTGACGGCAGTGTTCTACGTGGGTCTCGCGCTGTGGATCCTGGGTGATTTCGGCGCGGCGGAGCCGCTCGATGGCGGGCGCTTTACCGCGTTGGTGAGTGTCGATGGTGTGATCGCTGCGAAGGGGGAGGCGAGTGCCGAGCGGATCGTGGCGGCCTTGCAATCGGCGTTCGATGACAGTGGTACCCAGGGCGTCGTGCTGCGTATCAACAGTCCAGGCGGAAGTCCGGTGCAGGCCGGCATCATCAATGACGAGATCGGCCGGCTGCGTGCGCTGCATCCGCAGGTGCCGGTCTATGCGGTGGTCGAGGATGTTTGTGCGTCGGGCGGCTACTATGTGGCGGTGGCGGCGGACCGGATCTTCGTGGACAAGGCGAGCATCGTCGGGTCGATCGGTGTGCTGATGGACGGTTTTGGTTTTGCCGGGCTGATGGACAAGCTGGGTGTCGAGCGCCGCCTGCTCACGGCGGGAGAGAACAAGGGTTTTCTCGATCCGTATTCGCCACAGAATCCGAAGCAGCTCGAGCATGCGAAATCCATGCTGGGAGATATCCACGGGCAGTTCATCGCAGCGGTGCGGAAGGGGCGGGGGACGCGCTTGCAGGAGACGCCGGACATGTTTTCCGGCTTGATGTGGACCGGTGCGAAGAGTGTCCAACTCGGTCTGGCCGATGGCTTCGGTACCGTCGCCTCCGTGGCACGGGATGTCATCAAGGCGGAGAATGTCCGCGATTTCACGCAGAAGCCCGGGCTGGCAGAGCGTTTTGCGGAGCGCTTCGGCACTGATATGGCCGAAAGCCTGATGAATACGCTGGGAAAGACGACGGTGCGCTGATCGCCGTCAGGCGGCGAGGATCAGGAAAACCGTCGGCCGTTTTGCCAGTTCCGGTGCGGCGATTTTCTTCCATTCGGCGACCGGGCGGGTGTGGATCCATTCGCTGTCGAGAGTCAGATCGCGGGCGACGCACAGGCGTGTGTCGGCCTTGCAGACGCTGCGCAGGGCTTCGAACATCCGTTCGTTGCGATATGGCGTCTCAATGAATAGCTGGGTGCGGGAAAAGCGCGCCGATTCGGCCTCCAGTTCGCGGATGCGCCGGTTGCGGGCTTCTTCGTCCACGGGCAGGTAGCCGTGGAAGGCGAAGCTCTGGCCGTTGAGCCCGGAGCCCATCAGGGCCAGCAGCAGGGATGACGGGCCGACCAGCGGTGCGACGCGGATGCCCAGTTCGTGTGCGCGGCGGGCCAGCAGGGCGCCCGGGTCGGCAACGGCCGGGCAGCCGGCTTCGGACATCAGGCCGGCATCGTTGCCGGCGAGCAGCGGGGCGAGCAAAGCGTCCAGGTCGGTGGTAGACGGCTTCTCCGGCAGTTCGCGAATATCGAGATCGCGCAGCGGTTGCGGGTGCTCGAAGCGCTTCAGCTCCGCGCGGGCCGTCTTGGCGTTTTCGACGACGAAGTAACTCAGGCCGCGCGCGCGGGTGGCGACGTCGGCCGGGGTGGTCAGTCCGGTGGATGCTGGGCCGAGGCTGACGGGGATCAGATAAAGGGTGCCGCTGCTCATGGCTCAGGGGAGGGCAATGCCTTCGTTGCGCAGCATGCGGGCCAGCGCGATCAGCGGCAGGCCGACGAGGGCGTTGGGGTCATCGCCGCTGAGGGCATCCAGTAGCGTAATGCCGAGCCCCTCCGATTTTGCGCTGCCGGCGCAGTCGAGGGGGCGCTCCTTGTTTACATAGCGCACGATCTCGTCGTCGCTCAGGTTGCGGAAGCGGACTTCGGTCGGTACGGCATCCACTTGCACGTGACCGCTGCGTGTATTGAGCAGAGCGAGGGCGGTGTGGAAGATGACCGTGCGACCGCTCATCGACTTGAGCTGGGTAATGGCCCGCTCGATGGTACCTGGCTTGCCGAAGCGGGCGTCACCCATGTAGGCGACCTGGTCGCTGCCGATGATCAGGGTGTCCGGAAACTGACCGGCAACCGCGCGGGCCTTCTCGACGGCGAGCCGTTCGGCCGTGGCTTGCGGCGCCTCGCCTGGCAGCGGGGTTTCATCAATGTCCGGGCGGGCGACATCGAAGGGCAGATCGAAGCGCTGGAGTAGTTCGCGGCGGTAGGCCGAGGTGGATGCGAGAACGAGTTTCATCGTAGCGGAAAGCCTGTTGTCGCGATGATTGGCGCGATCAAGCAGGGTTTTGACACGGGGAGCCGAAAATAATATCATGCCCCGCTTATGTCGCAAGAAAGCTTCGTGATCGACCTGCGGGCGCTGGCCAGAGATGGACGTAGCGTGCAAGGAGCGGTGCCGGTAGAGAGTCTTGGTCGTCTGACCGATTCGCTGCTGGAGCCGGTCGGCACGGTGACGTTCGAGTTTCATGGCGAGCGTGACGACGAGGGCAAGCTCTACGTCGATCTGCGGGTCCAGGGTGACCTGGTGTTGCAGTGTCAGCGCTGTCTTGAGGCTTTGGTGTGGCCCTGTAGTGTGCGGAATCGTCTCCTGTTGCTTCGTACCGGTGAAGAGCTGCCGGAGGATGAGTTGGAGAACGACGAGGTCGATGCCCTCGAGGTGGAGCCTCAGACCGACCTGCTGGCCTTGGTGGAAGATGAGGTTCTCCTCGCCTTGCCCTTGGTGCCACGCCACGAAAATTGCGAACCGCCGGTGAAAGCCGACGGCAATGAAGAAATTTCGCCCTTCGCCGTTCTGCGCCAGTTGCGCGGCAAGGTTTAAGTATTCCTCAAGGAGTGTTTCATGGCTGTTCAACAGAACAAAAAGTCCCCGTCCAAGCGCGGTATGCATCGTTCCCACGATTTCCTGGTTGCCCCCCCGCTGGCTGTCGAGCCGACCACCGGTGAAGTGCACCTGCGTCACCACGTGTCGCCGTCCGGCGTCTATCGTGGCAAGAAGGTTGCCAAGGCCAAGGGCGAGTAATTTCCCCCGGTCCGCGAGCGGCGCGACGCCTAAGGGCGCTCGCGCCGTTTTCATACATGCTTCTCTCTGTTTGCGCCGAATGACTGTCACCCTGGCTATTGACTGCATGGGGGGCGATCACGGCCCCTCGGTGACCGTGCCGGCTTCCCTGCATTTTCTGCGGGAAGATCGCGACACCCGGATCATACTGGTCGGGCGTCCGGAGGCCATCGAGCCCCATCTCGGAACGGCCCTGGCCGAGTTCGGAGAGCGTCTGCGCATCCATCGCGCCACTGAGGTGGTCGGCATGGATGAATCGCCGGCGCTGGCCATGCGCAATAAGAAGGATTCGTCGATGCGCGTTGCGGTTAACCTCGTCAAGGACGGGGAGGCCCAGGCGGCTGTGTCTGCCGGCAATACCGGCGCACTGATGGCGATTTCCCGTTTTGTCCTGAAAACCCTTCCCGGTATCGATCGCCCGGCGATCTGCAGCACGCTGCCGACCTTGCGTGGGCAAACCCATGTGCTCGATCTGGGGGCCAACGTGGATTGTTCGCCCGAGCATCTGCTGCAGTTCGGCATCATGGGCGCGATGCTGGTGGCGGCCGTTGAGCATAACGAACGTCCGAGCGTTGGCTTGCTGAACATCGGCGAGGAGGAGATCAAGGGTAACGAGGTCGTCAAGCAGGCCGCCGAGTTGCTGCGCGCCAGTGGGCTCAACTTCTACGGCAATGTGGAAGGCAACGACATCTACAAGGGAACCGTCGATGTGGTCGTCTGCGATGGCTTCGTCGGCAATGTGGCGCTGAAAACGTCCGAAGGTCTGGCTCAGATGATGGCCACCTTCCTGCGCGAGCAGTTCTCCCGTAACTGGCTGACCAAGCTGGCAGCGCTCTTTGCGATGTCCGCCCTGAAGGGCTTCAAGCGCAAGCTAGATCCCCGGCGCTACAACGGCGCGGCGCTGCTGGGTCTGCGCGGTGTGGTGGTGAAAAGCCACGGCTCTGCCGATGCCTTCGCTTTCGAGCAGGCGGTCTGGCGGGCCGTGGAAGCGGCGCGCAATCGCCTCATCGAACGTATCAGCGAACGAATGGAACGTGAAAGGTCCGTTGCATGATTTATGCACGAGTGGCTGGCACCGGGAGCTTTCTGCCCGGCGAACCTGTTACCAATGATGATCTGGTGGCGCGCGGCATCGATACGTCCGACGAGTGGATTGCAGAGCGCACCGGCATTCGCGCCCGCCATCTGGCCGAGCCGGATGTCACCGCCAGCCAGCTGGCCTACGAGGCATCGGTTCGGGCGATCGAGGCGGCGGGTTGTCAGCCGGCGGACATCGACTTGATCATCGTCGCAACCTCGACACCCGATTACATTTTTCCGAGTACTGCCGCGCTGCTGCAGGCCCGCCTCGGGATCGTCAACGGCGGCGCTGCCTTCGACTTGCAGGCGGTGTGCACCGGTTTCGCGTATGCGTTGGCTACCGCCGAGAAGTTCATCCGCTCGGGCAGCAACAAGCGGGCGCTTGTTGTCGGGGCCGAAGTCTTTTCGCGCATCCTCGACTGGAACGATAGGGGCACCTGCGTGCTGTTCGGCGATGGTGCCGGTGCGGTTGTGCTGGAAGCCTCCGACAAGCCCGGCATCCTGGCTACGGCGCTGCATGCCGACGGCAGTCACAACCCCATTCTGTGCGTACCCGGGCAGGTCAATCGCGGCAGCGTGACCGGCGATCCCTTTCTGCGCATGGATGGCCAGGCCGTCTTCAAGTTTGCGGTCAAGGTGCTGAGCGAAGTGGCGCGTGAAGTCACTGAGCAAGCCGGTATGCCGCTCGACGCGGTGGACTGGCTGATCCCCCATCAGGCCAACATCCGCATCATGCAGGCGACGGGCAAGCGCCTCGGCCTGCCGATGGAGAAGGTCATTGCGACGGTCGCCCAGCATGGCAATACGTCGGCGGCATCCATTCCGCTGGCGCTCGACCAGGCCGTCCGTGACGGGCGCATCCAGCGCGGGCAGCGTCTGCTGCTCGAAGGTGTGGGTGGCGGCTTCACGTGGGGCGCCGCGCTGCTCGAGTTTTAAAGAACAAGCAACAAGAACCAGTCACCATACAGGGTAGGGATCATGAATTTTGCGTTTGTGTTTCCGGGGCAGGGCTCCCAATCCGTGGGCATGATGAGTGCCTACGGCGAGTCCGCCGTGATTCGCCAGGCTTTTGCCGAAGCGTCCGATGCGCTCGGCGAGGACTTGTGGCAGATGGTGCTGGAAGGTCCGGCCGAGGTGCTGGCTCAGACCGTCAATACCCAGCCGTTGATGCTGACTGCCGGCGTTGCCGTGTATCGCGAGTGGATTGCCCGCGGTGGTGCGGTGCCGGCCCTGGTTGCCGGGCACAGTCTCGGCGAGTATTCGGCACTGGTGGCGGCCGGTTCCCTTGAGCTGGCTGAAGCGGTCAAGCTGGTGCGCCTGCGTGCGCAAGCCATGCAGGAAGCGGTTCCGCAGGGTGAGGGCGCGATGGCCGCGCTGCTCGGCCTGGATGAGGATGCGGCTGTCGAGGCCTGTGCCGAAGCGGCTCAGGGCGATGTTGTTTCCGCCGCCAACCTGAACTCCCCGGGGCAGATCGTCATTGCGGGCTCCAAGGCCGCTGTCGAGCGTGCGATCACCGTGGCCAAGGCGCGCGGCGCCAAGCGCGCCGTGCTGCTGCCGGTGAGCGCGCCTTTCCACTGTGCGCTGATGAAGCCGGCGGCCGAGCGTCTCGCTGCGCGCCTGGCGGAAATCGAGCTGAAAACGCCCGCCATTCCGGTGCTCAACAATGTGGACGTGGCCGTCGAGGATCAGCCGGTGTGCATCAAGGATGCACTGGTGCGCCAGGCCTATTCCCCGGTGCGCTGGATCGAGACGGTGCGCGAAATTGCCCGTCGTGGTTCGACGCATGTGTTCGAGTGCGGTCCCGGCAAGGTGCTGGCCGGCATGACCAAGCGTATCGAAGGCAGCCTGCAGGGCGGTGCGATCGCCGATGCGGCCAGCCTGGAAGAGATTCTGAAGACGACGGGGGCGGTATGACTCAGGTTTTGCAGGGGCAGGTTGCGCTGGTGACCGGTGCGTCCCGTGGTATCGGACGGGCCATCGCGCTCGAGCTGGGGCGCATGGGTGCAACGGTGATCGGGACGGCCACGTCCGAAGCCGGTGCGGCGGACATCCAGGCTGGTCTCGAGGCTGCAGGCATCGCAGGTCGTGGTCTGGCCCTTGATGTGACCAATGCCGAGGCTTGTGAGGCAGCGCTCGGCGTGATCGAGAAGGATTTCGGTGCGGTGGTCGTGCTGGTCAACAATGCCGGCATCACCCGCGACAATCTCGCCATGCGCATGAAGGATGGCGAGTGGGATGCGGTCATCGACACCAACCTGAAGGCTGTCTTCCGCATGTCCAAACTCGTCATGCGTGGCATGATGAAGGCACGCACGGGCCGGATCATCAACATTACGTCGGTCGTCGGTAGTTCCGGCAATCCGGGGCAGGCCAACTATGCGGCCGCCAAGGCGGGCGTGGCGGGCATGACCCGGGCGCTGGCGCAGGAGCTCGGTAGCCGTAACATCACGGTCAACTGTGTTGCACCGGGCTTCATCGATACCGACATGACCAAGGAATTGCCGGAAGCGCAGCGCGAGTCGCTGCAGGGCAAGATCGCGCTGGGCCGTCTGGGCAAGCCGGAAGAGATCGCCTCCGTGGTGGGCTTTCTGGCCTCGCCGGCGGCGTCCTATGTAACCGGCGCGACCTTGCACGTCAACGGCGGTATGTACATGGCCTGATCCTCGCCGCGCTGGCGGGGGGGCATGTTTTTGGTAGAATGCGAAGGTTTTTGAATTCACACCCGTAATCAGGGAAGGAGTAAACACATGGAAAATATCGAACAGCGCGTCAAGAAAATCGTTGCCGAACAACTCGGTGTCAACGAATCTGAAATCAAGAACGAATCCTCCTTCGTGGACGATCTGGGCGCCGACTCCCTCGACACCGTCGAGCTGGTGATGGCTCTGGAAGAAGAGTTCGAGTGCGAGATCCCCGACGAAGAAGCCGAGAAGATCACCAGCGTTCAGCAAGCGATCGACTACGTCACCGCCCACCTGAAGAAGTAAGTTTCCGGAGCCTGCCTTGACCCGTCGCAGAGTCGTCGTCACCGGCCTTGGCGTTATTTCGCCGGTCGGCAATACCGTGTCTGAAGCCTGGGACGCCATCCTGAATGGTCGTTCCGGCATCGGTGAAATCACCCGTTTCGATACCACGAACTTCTCGGCGAAAATCGCCGGTGAAGTGAAGGGCTTCGATATTGGTGCCTATCTTTCGCCGAAGGAAGCGCGTCGTATGGATGGTTTCATCCACTACGGCCTTGCCGCGGGCATCCAGGCTTTCCGTGACTCGGGCATCGAGGTGACCGAGGAGAATGCCCCCCGGATCGGTGTCAACATCGGTTCGGGCATCGGCGGTCTGCCGATGATTGAGGATACCCACGACGACTTCCTCGCCGGCGGTCCCCGCAAGATTTCCCCGTTCTTCATTCCCGGCACCATCATCAACATGATCTCGGGCAATTTGTCGATCATGTTTGGTCTGAAGGGGCCGAACATTGCGATCGTCACGGCCTGTACCACTGGCCTGCACGCGATCGGCACCAGTGCCCGGATGATCGAATATGGCGACGCTGACGTCATGGTGTGCGGCGGTGCCGAGTCCACCGTCACGCCGCTGGCGGTTGGTGGCTTCGCATCTGCCAAGGCCTTGTCCACCCGCAATGACGATCCCGCCACAGCGAGTCGTCCGTGGGACAAGGATCGTGATGGCTTCGTGCTGGGCGAGGGGGCTGGCGTGCTGGTCCTCGAGGAGTACGAGCACGCGGTCAAGCGTGGTGCGCGTATCTATGCCGAGCTGGCCGGTTTCGGCATGAGCGGCGACGCTTACCACATGACCGCGCCGGACACCGATGGTCCGCGCCGCAGCATGGTTAACGCGCTGAAGAACGCCGGTGTTAACCCGGATGAAGTGCAGTACCTCAACGCGCACGGCACGTCCACGCCGCTGGGTGACAAGAACGAAACCGAGGCTATCAAGCTGGCCTTCGGTGCCGATGTCGCCAAGGGGCTGGTGGTGAATTCCACCAAGTCGATGACCGGCCACCTGCTTGGCGGTGCGGGCGGTCTCGAATCCGTGCTGACGACGCTGGCGGTATATCACCAAGTGTCGCCTCCGACGATCAATATTTTCGAGCAGGATCCGGAGTGCGATCTGGACTACTGCGCGAACGTTGCCCGCCCGATGAAGATCGACGTGGCAATGAAGAACAACTTCGGCTTCGGTGGTACCAACGGTACCCTGGTGTTCCGCAAGATCTGACCACATGGACGCACGGAAACCCGCGCGTCCATGACCGTCATTGAGTTCAGGCCGTCGCGGCTGCTCGCCATGCTTCTTGTGGCGCTGCATCTCGCGGCGGCTTTTTCGTTTCTGCTCGGTTTTGGTTTGGGAGTTGCCAGTGCAGTCGGGGGGCTGGTGCTGGCAGGATCAGGCTGGCATTGCTGGCGTCATTGCCGTCGAGTGCCGGAGCCTCTGGGGCTGCTGGAGGATGGGGGGCTGCTCTTTGATCCGGATGGGCTACTGGAGCACAGGCTGAATCTGCTGCCGGCAAGCGTGGTGACGTATCCCGCCGTCTGGTTGATCTGGCGGGTTGATGGCGAGCGAGAAATCGGTGCACTGATGTTGTTGCGCGATCAGCTTACGCCGCAGGCGTGGACGGAACTACAGGTGTGGCTGCGATTACGGGCCCGCATGCGTCTGGCGGGCCCGCAGGATTTGCCGCCCTAGTCTCTCGGTAGCGGCGCGCGCACGAAGGTTCGTTTGTGCGGTGGACGAAGGATTGTATCGCGGGCCGTCGACAGGGTTTCCGGGTAGTCGCGGCTGAAATGCAGGCCACGGCTTTCCTTGCGTTTGAGGGCGCTGCGGACGATCAGTTCGGCGGTGACGACAAGGTTGCGCAGCTCGATCAGATCGTTGGAGACACGGAAGTTGCTGTAGTACTCGTCGATCTCTCGCGCCAGCAGGCGGATGCGGTGCTGGGCGCGCTCAAGGCGCTTGTTGGTCCGCACGATGCCCACGTAGTCCCACATGAAGCGGCGCAATTCGTCCCAGTTGTGGGAGATGACGATCGTCTCATCGGCGTCCGTTACACGGCTTTCGTCCCACTGGGGCAGGTTGTCGGGCAGTGGGCGCGGGTTGGCGAGAATGTCGGCGGCGGCGGATTCACTGAAGACCAGGCATTCGAGCAGGGAGTTGCTGGCCAGGCGGTTGGCGCCATGCAGGCCCGTGCAGGCGCTTTCGCCGATCGCGTAGAGGCCCTTGACGTCGGTGCGTGCGTGCAGGTCGGTGACGATGCCGCCACAGGAGTAATGTGCCGCCGGCACGACCGGGATCGGCTGGCGGGTGATGTCGATGCCCAGTTCCAGGCAGCGTGCCAAGATGTTTGGGAAGTGGCTCTGCAGGAAATCCGCCGGCTTGTGGCTGATGTCGAGGAAGACGCAGTCCAGGCCGTGCTTCTTCATCTCGAAGTCGATTGCACGCGCCACCACGTCACGGGGGGCGAGTTCCAGGCGCGGGTCGTGATCCTGCATGAAGCGGCTGCCGTCAGGGCGGCGCAGCACGCCGCCTTCGCCGCGTACGGCCTCGGAGATCAGAAAGGACTTGGCTTGCGGGTGGTAGAGGCAGGTCGGGTGGAACTGGATGAATTCCATGTTGGCGACCCTGCAGCCGGCGCGCCATGCCATTGCCACGCCATCGCCGGTCGCGGTGTCGGGGTTGGTCGTGTACAGGTAGACCTTGCCGGTGCCGCCGGTGGCCAGCACCGTGTGGCGCGCGGCGATGGTGCGCATCTCGTCGTTGGCGATGTCGAGCACATAGGCGCCGAGGCAGCCTTCATCCGAGCGTCCGACCTTGGTGCCGGTGATGAGGTCGATGGCGATGTGCTGCTCGAGGATCGTGATGTTCGGGTGGCGGCGGACCTGTTCGGTCAGTGTGGCCTGTACCGCGGCGCCGGTGGCATCGGCGGCATGGATGATGCGCCGGTGGCTGTGGCCGCCTTCGCGGGTCAGGTGATAGCCGATGGAGGTGCTGGAGTCGGCGGTGAAGGGGACGCCGTGTTCGATCAGCCAGTGGATTGCGCGGGGACCGTTCTCGACGACGAAGCGTGTGGCGCTGTCGGAGCACAGGCCGGCGCCAGCGGTATGGGTGTCGGACACATGGGCTTCGGTGTCGTCGGCGGGGTCGAGAACTGCGGCGATGCCGCCCTGGGCCCAGGCGCTGGCGCTGTCTTCGAGGGAGCGTTTGGTAACGAGGGCGATCTTGAGTTTGTCTGCCAGGCGCAGGGCCAGGGATTGTCCGGCCAGGCCACTGCCCAGAATGAGCACGTCAAAAGCGGTCACTTCGGTGGGATTGCCGCGGTGGGCTGTTTTGCGAAGGGCCGACTATAGCACGTGCAGTTAGTCGCAAAACAACCCTGAGGACGACTGAACTATACGGATGCAGCAGGGTCTAGGAGGTACTTTGGCCAGGTTTTGGCGGCTCTCGGGATATACTTCTGGGCCGGTGACCCTTCAGGTCACGACTACGAAGATATTTGTTTCCCGACCATGAGCGATCGCGAAATTGACCAGCAGTTGGTCGAGCGTGTGCAGCGCGGCGACAAGCAGGCGTTTGGCCTGCTGGTTTCCAAGTATCAGCGCAAGCTTGCCCGCCTGTTGTCGAGATTGATCCGAGATCCAGCCGAAGTAGAGGATGTCGCCCAGGAGACGTTCATCAAGGCCTATCGCGCCTTGCCATCGTTTCGTGGGGACAGCGCTTTTTACACGTGGCTTTATCGCATCGGGATCAACACGGCCAAGAATTTTCTCGTTTCACAGGGGCGGCGCGCGCCCACCACGACCGATTTCGATTCCGAAGAGGCAGAGACTTTTGAGGAAGGGGACCAGCTTCGAGACATCAATACGCCGGAACGCCTGCTGATGACCAAACAGATTGGCGACACCGTCAATGTGGCCATGGAGGCGCTGCCTGAAGAATTGAGAACGGCGATAGTCCTGCGCGAGATCGAAGGCCTGAGTTACGAGGAGATCGCCACGATCATGGAGTGCCCTATCGGCACGGTCCGTTCGCGGATTTTCCGCGCGCGGGAAGCAATTTCTGAAAAGCTCAAGCCGTTGCTCGATACGGCTCCGAATAAAAGGTGGTAAGACGATGAAAGAAAAGGTTTCTGCCCTGCTCGACGGCGCGCTCGATGAGCACGCGACGGCGCGGATGTTCGATTCCCTGAAGCGGGACGGTGCATTGCGTCAGGAGTGGGAGAACTATTGCCTGATCGGAGATCTATTGCGCGATGAGCAAGTCCTGTCGTCGGATTTCACTCGTAACGTGATGCTGTGCCTGGATGACGAACCTACCGTTCTTGCACCGGCGAAGCGTGAGATCGGTGGGGGTTGGGGCCGTCATCTGATGCCGATCGCTGCGTCGGTGATGGGGGTGGCGGCTGTTGGCTGGGTGGCGATGAACCTGAACGGTTCCGGGCAGGATGCCATGCAGATGGCCCAGGCCAAGAAGGCTCCCGTTGCGGCGGTGGCGCTGGACCGGGCGCCGGCCAAGCTGGCCGCCAACAGCGAAACGTCGGAACGTGAATATCTGTTCGCCCATCAGGCAATGGCGCCGTCAGCGGCCATGCCGGGCGTGGCCCTGTATGTGCGTACCGTCTCGGATACCCAGGTGGCCAGCCAGCGATGAAGCATCTTTTCTGTTGCCTGGTGGCGCTGGGGGCATGGAGTGGCTCCGCCCTGGCCGACGTTCCGACAGATCCGCTCAGCTGGCTTGCCCGCATCTCCAATGCGGCCCACAAGCTCAATTACACGGGCACTTTCACCTACCAGAGCGGCAAGAATGTCGAGACATCGCGCATTGCCCATCTGGTGGACGGCAGCGGCGAATACGAGAAGCTTGAAGCTCTCGACGGTAGCCCGCGCGAAGTTGTGCGTAACAACGAAGAGGTGCAGTGCTTCCTGCCTGACCAGAAGCTCCTGATCATTGACCAATCGACGGCGCGCCGCAGTTTTCCTGCACGTCTGCCGCAATCTCCCAGCGCGCTGGCCGAACACTATCGCATCCGCAAGGGTGAGGTGGTCCGTATCGTCGGCATGGAGAGCCAGCAGATCATCCTTGAACCCAAGGACGACATGCGCTTTGGCCACCAGTTCTGGGCCGATGTGGGCTCGGGCCTGCTGCTGCGTGCACGTCTGGTCGGCGAGAAGGGGGAGAACATCGAGCAGTTCGCCTTCACCGAAGTCCAGGTGGGCGCGCCTTTCGACAAGGACAAGGTCAAGCCCCGCTTCGTGCGTTCGAGCGACTGGAAAGTGGTCAATGCGCGTGGCAGTGATGTGAAGGTCGAGGATACAGGTTGGGTTTTCAAGAATTCCATCCCCGGTTTCAGGCAGGTTGTCTCGGTGGCCCGCCAGGGGCGAAAGGAGCGTGGCGAGGCTTATCACGTGGTGTTTTCCGACGGTCTCGCGGCGATTTCCGTGTTCATCGAGCCTATGCCGGCCAAGAGCAACCTGCAGAGTGGGATGAGTTCGTCCGGGGCGTTCAACATCTTCCGCAGAACGGTGTCGGATCACCTCATCACAGTGCTGGGTGAGGTTCCGCAGCAGGCGCTGGTGCGTATTGCCGATGGCGTGGAGATGCGGAAGCGCTGATGCGGGTCAATGGTGTCGTCCAGCGGCTGGATGCAGGCTATGCGTGGGTGGATGTGTCCGTGGCCCAGGGCTGCGGTCGCTGCAACGAGCCGGGTGGCTGCGGTGGCGTCAATCTGGCTCGGCCAATGGCGCCGATCAGTCGGAGCGTGAGAGTGGTCAATGACATCGAGGCGCATCCTGGTGAGTCCGTCGGTGTCGTCATTGACGATCGCGTGCCACTGCAGGCGGCGCTGTATGCGTATGGTTGGCCAGTGCTGGGCGTCATCGCCGGGGCCACATGCGGAGCTGTTGCGGCCCCGGGCGGTAATGCCGATCTGATGGCCGCGCTGGGGGCCTTGGTCGGTGGTCTGGTGGCGGCCGCGTGGGGGCGTCAGCGGAGTCGTGGCCTGCAGCAGGATTTGCCCATGCACCTGGTGCGTGGGGCGTCGGACCAGGCGGGAGCATGCGGACAATGAAGGTGATGCTCCGTTGTTGCCGTGCCTTGCTGGTGGCGGGGTGCCTGCTGGTTGGTGGTGTGCCGGTGATAGCGTTGTCGCGGGATCTACCGGATTTCGCCGAGCTGGCCGAGCGTCAGGGCATGGCGGTCGTCAATATCAGCACCACCCAGGCGGTACGGCCGGGCAAAGGGCCGGTGCCGAGCTTGGATGAAGACGACCCGATGTTCGATTTCTTCCGGCGCTTCGTTCCCCGTCATCCGGGCGCACCGCGGATTGAGCCGGACAACCGTTCCCTCGGGTCTGGTTTCATCGTGTCTCCGGATGGCTATGTGCTGACCAATGCGCACGTTGTGGAAGGTGCAGACGAGATTGTCGTCAAGCTGACGGACAAGCGCGAGTTCAGGGCCCGCTTGATGGGGGCGGATCCGCGCAGTGATGTGGCGCTGCTGAAAATCGAAGCCACTGGCCTGCCCAAGGTGACGCTTGGTGACCCGGCTAGGTTGAGGGTTGGCGACTGGGTCGTGGCTATCGGTTCGCCTTTCGGATTTGAGAATTCGGTGACGGCCGGTATCGTCAGCGCCAAGGGGCGTGCCCTGCCGCAGGAAAGTTTCGTGCCCTTCATCCAGACGGACGTAGCGATCAATCCCGGCAACTCGGGTGGGCCGCTGTTCAACATGAAGGGCGAGGTCGTCGGGATGAATTCCCAGATCTACAGCCGCACCGGTGGTTTCATGGGCCTGTCTTTCGCGATTCCCATTGATGTGGCGATGGAGGTGCAGAGCCAGTTGCGCAGCAATGGCCGCGTGCAGCGCGGGCGCGTCGGTGTCGTCATCCAGGAAGTGTCCCGTGAGTTGGCCGACAGCTTCGGGCTGGGCAAGCCGGTCGGCGCGCTGGTGAGCTCCGTTGAAAAAGGTAGCCCGGCGGAGAAGGCCGGTATCGAGCAGGGGGATATCATCCTGCGTTTCGATAGCCGGACGATTGGCGTGTCGGGCGATCTGCCGCGGGCCGTCGGCAGCACCCGACCGGGTAGTAAGGTTCCTCTGCAGGTGTGGCGCAAGGGCGCGACGCGTGATCTCTCCGTGGTGGTGGCCGAGTTGCCCGACGACAAGGCGCGCAAGATTGCGGCCAAGGTCGCCCGGCCGGATTCCTCGCCGAACAAGCTGGGTATCCTGGTCGTCGAGCCCACTGCGGACCAGAAGCGTGATGTGCGCTTTTCCGGTGGTGGGGTGGTCGTCGACGCGCTGCGCAGTGCATCGGCGCGGGCTTCCGAGATCCAGTCCGGCGATGCGATCCTGGCGCTGGTGGTGAAGGGCGGGCGTACCGACATCCGCTCCGTGGATCATTTCAACAAGGTCGTCGCCGGCCTCGAGGCGGGGCAAACCGTGACCCTGCTGGTGTTGCGCGGCGACTTCCAGACCTTTGTGCCGGTGAGAACGATTGAGCGCTGAACGCACGCTGACTGTCCTGAGCCGGGAGTGGTGCCATTTGTGCCACGATCTCGTCGATGCGCTGGCGCCGTTGCAGCAGGAACTGGGCTTTGTCATTGAGGTGGTGGACGTGGATGCCTTTCCCGAGCTCGAGGAAGTGTGGAGCGAAAAGGTTCCGGTGGTGCTGGCGGGCGAGACCGAACTGTGCCATTACTTCCTCGACGAAGCGGCGGTCCGTGCTCATTTCCGGCGTATCGGTTAGAATCCAAGTCTTTGCCAGGCAAACAAAATTTATTCAGGGTGCCCACCGGCACCCTTTTTCATGGCCGACATGCAACACATCAGAAACTTTTCGATCATTGCCCATATCGACCACGGCAAGTCCACGCTGGCCGACCGGATCATCCAGCTTTGCGGTGGCCTCTCCTCGCGGGAGATGGAAGCCCAGGTACTCGACTCGATGGATATCGAGCGTGAGCGTGGCATCACCATCAAGGCCCAGACCGCGGCGCTCAACTACCGTGCCCGCGATGGCCAGATCTACAACCTGAACCTCATCGACACCCCGGGACACGTGGACTTCTCCTATGAAGTGTCCCGCTCGCTGGCTGCCTGCGAAGGCGGCCTGCTGGTGGTGGATGCATCCCAGGGCGTCGAGGCGCAGACCGTGGCCAACTGCTACACGGCGCTCGACCAGGGCGTCGAAGTGGTACCGGTCCTCAACAAGATGGACTTGCCCCAGGCGAACCCCGATGGCGCCAAGCAGGAGATCGAGGACGTCATCGGTATCGATGCATCCGACGCGATCCCGTGCTCGGCCAAGACCGGCATGGGCGTCGAGGACATCCTCGAAGCCGTGATCGCCCGCATTCCGCCGCCGAAGGGCGATCCCGACGCACCGCTGAAGGCCCTCATCATCGACTCGTGGTTCGACAACTACGTGGGCGTGGTGATGCTGGTGCGCGTGGTGGATGGCACCCTCCGCCCGAAGGACAAGATCCTGTTCATGTCCAACGGAGCCCAGCACCTGTGTGAGCAGGTTGGTGTGTTCACGCCCAAGTCTTTGCCGCGGGAGAGCCTGTCCGCCGGTCAAGTGGGCTTCATCATCGCCGGCATCAAGGAACTCAAGTCGGCCAAGGTCGGCGACACCATCACCCTGGCCGGACGTAAGGCCGCCGAGCCGCTGGCCGGCTTCAAGGAGATCAAGCCGCAGGTGTTCGCCGGCCTGTATCCAGTCGAGTCCAACGAATACGACCAGCTGCGCGAGTCGTTGGAAAAACTGCGCCTCAACGACGCTTCACTGCAGTTCGAGCCGGAGGTGTCTCAGGCGCTGGGCTTCGGTTTCCGCTGTGGCTTCCTCGGCCTGCTGCACATGGAAATCGTGCAGGAGCGCCTCGAGCGCGAGTTCGACATGAACCTCATCACCACGGCACCGACCGTGGTGTACGAGGTACTGATGAAGGACGGCACCGTCGAGCAGATTTCCAACCCGTCGAAGCTGCCTGACCTGTCGAAGGTTGACGAGGTGCGTGAGCCGATCATCAAGGCCGTCATCTTCCTGCCCCAGGAATACGTGGGGCCGGTGATCACGCTGTGCAACCAGAAGCGCGGCGCGCAGGTGGACATGCTCTACCACGGCCGTCAGGTGCAGCTGATCTACGACATGCCGATGAATGAAGTGGTGATGGACTTCTTCGACAAGCTGAAGTCCGTCTCCCGCGGCTATGCATCGCTCGACTACGAGTTCAAGGAGTACCGTGCGGCCGATCTGGTCAAGCTCGATGTGCTGGTGTCCAGCGAGAAGGTCGATGCGCTGTCGATCATCGTGCACCGGGCCAACTCCCAGTACCGCGGCCGTGAACTGGTGGCCAAGTTGCGCGAGCTGATCCCGCGCCAGATGTTCGACGTGGCCGTCCAGGCTGCTATCGGCTCCAACATCGTGGCCCGGGAAACCATCAAGGCCCTGCGCAAGAACGTGCTGGCCAAGTGTTACGGCGGCGACATCACGCGGAAGAAGAAGCTCCTCGAGAAGCAGAAGGAGGGCAAGAAGCGCATGAAGCAGGTCGGCAACGTGGAAATTCCGCAGGAGGCCTTCCTGGCCGTGCTGCGGGTCGATGAAGGCAAATAACCGGCTGATGGCCGGTTCGGGAGTGCAGGCGTGA
This sequence comes from Pseudomonadota bacterium, assembly GCA_018241685.1. Lineage (GTDB taxonomy): Bacteria > Pseudomonadota > Gammaproteobacteria > Burkholderiales > Rhodocyclaceae > Zoogloea. The sequence continues at coordinate 63,505 of JAFEDJ010000013.1, read as the reverse complement.
ATTTCGCGTTGATTCTGTTTGGTCTGTTGGTGCTCAGCGGCGCCCTGTGGGCCCTCGACTATTTCGTGGCCAGCAGGCGGCGGGCGGTCGGGGCCAAGTCGCCTTGGTGGGTAGAGTACGGGGCGAGTTTCTTCCCGGTGATCCTGGTGGTGTTCTGCCTGCGCTCTTTCGTCGTCGAACCGTTCAAGATCCCGTCCGGCTCGATGATCCCGACGCTGCTGGTCGGCGACTTCATCCTCGTGAACAAATGGACCTACGGCATCCGCCTGCCGGTCATCAATAAGAAGGTGATTGCCGTCAATGAGCCCAAGCGCGGTGATGTGATGGTCTTCCGTTTCCCCGGCGATCCATCTCTGGACTACATCAAGCGGGTTGTCGGCCTGCCGGGTGACAAGGTGGAATACTTCGACAAGAAGCTGACCATCAATGGTGAGGCAATGCCGCAGCAGCCTGCCGGTGACTACCTGCATGCCGATCGCCTGTATTACTCGCCGCGTTTTACCGAGAAGCTCGGTGACGTAGAGCACAGCATCATCGTCGAGAACGAGGCGCCAGCCTTCGTTTCCCAGATCACCCAGTACCCGTTCCGGGAAAACTGCACCTATACTAGTCGCGGCGTGTCCTGCACCGTACCTGCTGGTCATTACTTCATGATGGGTGATAACCGGGACGGCAGCTTCGACAGCCGCGGTTGGGGCTTCGTGCCGGAGGAGAACATCGTCGGCAAGGCCTTCTTCATCTGGTTCAACTTCAGCGATCTCAAACGTATCGGTAGCTTCCATTAATGATGACGCGAACGAGACAGTCGGGCCTCAGCCTGATCGGCGTGCTTCTTGTCGGGGCCCTGTTGGGCGCCTGCTTGTTGGTGGCTTTCAAGATGGTGCCGGTGGTCAGCGAGTACTTCGGCATCAAGCGGGCCATCTCCGCAGTGGCTTCGGGTGCGGATCCGATGACCGCAACGGTGTCCCAGTTGCGTAGCGATTTCTCCAAGCGCGCCAGCGTCGACGATATTTCCAGCGTGACCGCCGCGGATCTCGACATCACCAAGGAGAACGGCCACGTCGTCATCTCCGTGGATTACTCCCGCAAGGTCCCGCTGGTTTCCAATGTCAGCTTGGTCGTCGACTTCTCTGTTCGTTCGGCCAGCAAGTAATCCGTCATGAAGCTGGATGTGTTGCAGCAGGCCATCGGCCATCGCTTTTCCCGAATTGAATTGCTGGAGCAGGCGCTGACCCACCGTAGCTTCGGCTCTCCCCATAACGAGCGGCTGGAGTTCCTCGGCGACAGCGTCCTCAACTGCGTGACTGCGGTGGCCCTGTTCGGCCGTTTCAGCGAGCTGCGCGAAGGGGACATGTCGCGCCTGCGCGCCAACCTGGTCCGCCAGGAAACCCTGCATCGCCTGGCGGATGGACTGAAGCTCGGCGACTACCTGCGCCTCGGCGAGGGGGAGCTGAAGAGCGGTGGGCACCGTCGTCCGTCCATCCTCGCTGACGCGCTTGAGGCGATCTTCGCGGCGGTCTTCCTGGATGCGGGTTTCGAGACCGCCAAGACCGTCATCGACCGTCTTTACGAAGCGTCGATCGCCGGCCTCGATCCGGCCCGCGCGCTGAAGGATCCGAAGACCGCACTGCAGGAGTGGCTGCAGGGCAAGCGCATGCCGCTGCCGCGTTATTCCCTCGCCGACACCCGCGGCGAAGCCCATCAACAGGAATTCGAGGTCGAGTGCGAAGTCGCCGGCCTCGGCCTCAAGACCCGCGGCATCGGCGTGAGTCGCCGCGCTGCCGAACAGCAGTCCGCCCAGCGGGCGCTGGAACTTTTACCCAAGTAATGACCGATATTCAATCTCCCGCCGAGTCCGCTTTCCGGACCGGCTTCGTGGCCATTGTCGGACGCCCCAACGTCGGCAAGTCCACGCTGCTCAACCGCCTGATTGGCCAAAAGATCAGCATCGTCTCGCGCAAGGCGCAGACGACCCGCCACCGGGTTACCGGCGTGCTGACCGAGGGCGCCTCGCAGTTCATTTTCGTCGATACGCCGGGTTTCCAGACCCGTCACAAAAATGCCCTCAACCGGGCCATGAACCGCACCGTCACGCAGGTGCTGTCCGACGTAGACCTGGTGCTGTTCGTCATCGAGAGCGGCCGTTACGGTGCCGAGGACGAGCAGGTCGTCAAGCTGCTGCCGGAAGGCGCGAAGGTGATCCTGGTCGTCAACAAGGTGGACATGCTGGAGGACAAGGCACGCCTGCTGCCTTTTCTGCAGAAGGTGAGCGCCATCTATCCGTTTGCCGAGATCGTGCCGGTCAGCGCCGAGAAGGGCCGCAATACTGACGAGCTGCTGAAGGCGGCGGCGCCCTATCTGCCGGAAGGCGAGCCGATCTTCGACGCGGACGACATCACCGACCGCAGCGAGCGCTTCCTGGCCGCCGAATTCCTGCGCGAGAAGCTGTTCCGACAGCTCGGCGAAGAGCTGCCCTACGGCATCGCGGTGGAGATCGAGAAGTTCGAGGCCGAGCCCGGCCTGCGCCGCATCCACGCGGCGGTGATCGTCGACAAGGCGCCCCACAAGGCGATGGTGATCGGCAAGGGCGGTGAGCGCCTCAAGCGCATCGCCACCGAAGCCCGCGTCGAGATGGAAAAGCTCTTCGAATCCAAGGTTTTCCTGGAAGTGTGGGTCAAGGTGAAGAGCGGCTGGGCCGACGACGAACGGGCTCTCAAGAGCCTCGGCTACGAATAAGCTTTCCCCGTGAGCGCCAGGCCGCGCGTCGACCAGCAGCCGGGGTTCGTGCTGCACAGCTATCCGTACCGGGAGACCAGCCTGATCGTCGAGGTGTTTAGCCGCGATTACGGCCGCGTCGGCCTCGTCGCCAAGGGCGCGCGGCGGCCGATGTCCCAGCTACGCGGTGTGCTGATGGCCTTCCAGCCGCTGTTGATCGACTGGAGCGGCGGTGGCGAGATGAAGACCCTGGTGCGTGCCGAATGGCAGGGTGGCCAGCCGCTGCTGAGCGGCCAGGCCCTGCTGTGCGCCTACTACGCCAATGAACTGCTGATGCGCCTGCTGCCGCGGGAAGACGCCCATCCGGCGCTCCACAAGGCTTACGGCGAGGCACTGCGGGCGCTGGCCGCCAACGACTCCCAGGAAGTCGTGCTGCGCCGCTTCGAGCTGGCCCTGCTGCAGGAGCTCGGCTACGGCCTCAGCCTGGACATGGAGCAGGACGGGACGCCGGTCCGGTCCGATGCTTTCTACACTTATATAATCGAACGCGGTGTGGTGCTGGTGGGTGACGAAGTCGCCGACGACGCCGTGACCGTCAGCGGGCGCACGCTGCTCGACATGACGCAGGGCAATTTCCGCAATCCGGAGACCCTTGCCCAGAGCAAGGCCCTGATGCGCCGCCTGATCCAGTATTACCTCGGCGGGCAGGTGCTGCAGTCCCGCCGCGTCTTCACCGAACTTTTGGCTTTTCCCGGAGATCCGTCTTGATCGAACTCGGCGTCAATATCGACCACGTTGCCACCCTGCGCCAGGCGCGCCGCACTTGGGAGCCGGACCCCAGCTGGGCGGCCGTCGAGGCTCACCTGGGTGGCGCGGATGGCATCACCGTGCACCTGCGCGAAGACCGCCGCCACATCCAGGACGCCGACGTGCGCAAGCTGCGCGAGCTCACGCAGATCAAGCTCAACCTGGAGATGGCAGCCACCGACGAGATGGTCGGCATCGCCTGCGACATCAAGCCGGAAATGGCGATGTTCGTGCCGGAGGGCCGCCACGAGGTGACCACCGAAGGCGGTCTCGACATCGTGTCCCAGGAAGCCCGCCTGAAGGAGGCCGTCGCGCGCCTGGCCGACCAGGGCATCATCGTAAGCGTCTTCATCGATGCCGAGCCGGCCCAGGTGGAGGCCGCCGCACGCATCGGCGCGCGGGTCTGCGAGATCCACACCGGGCCCTACGCCCACGCCTTCCATGCCGCCGGACGGGACGCGGAAAGTCCCGCCGTGCTGGCCGAGATCGCCAAGATCGCTGCGGCGGGCGAGGCGATCCGTGGCCTCGGCCTGCGCTTCAACGCCGGTCACGCCCTCAACTACTACAACATCCAGCCGATCGCCCGCCTGCCGGGTATCCGCGAACTGCACATCGGCCACTCCATCGTCAGCCGCGCGGTGTTCACCGGCCTGCGCGAGGCGGTGCGGGAAATGAAGCGCCTGATGCGGGAAGCCGCGGAGCGCGGCGCCCGGCCGTGATCTACGGCGTCGGCACGGACATCGTGCGGGTCGCCCGCATGGAGGAAGCCCTGTCGCGTCACGGCGAGCGTTTTGCCGCGCGCATCCTCGCCGAAACCGAGCGGGAGGCCTTCACGCAGTCGCGTGCCCCGGCACGCCTGCTGGCCAAGCGCTTCGCCGCCAAGGAGGCCTTCGGCAAGGCTCTCGGCATCGGCGTCGCCGCGCCGGCCACGCTGCATGCGCTGTGGGTTGGCCATGATGCGCTGGGCAAGCCGGTGTTCGAATATGCGCCAGCGTTGGCGGACTACTTGCTGGAACGCGGGTTGGTGGCCCATCTGAGTCTTTCCGACGAAACCGATTACGTCGTCGCCTTTGCTGTCATCGAGAAACCATGAAGCCATCCCACACCCAGCCCGGTCCGATCATGCTCGACGTGGTCGGGCACGAAGTCACCGCCGAGGAGCGGGAGATCCTGCAGCACCCGCTGGTCGGTGGGGTGATCCTGTTCGCCCGTAACTACGCCGAGCCGGAACAGCTGCGGGCGCTGACCGCGGCGATCCGCGCGGTGCGCCCGGGCCTGGTGATCTCGGTGGACCACGAAGGCGGACGGGTGCAGCGTTTCCGCGAGGGCTTCACGCGCCTGCCGGCGATGCGCCGTTTTGGTGAGCGGTGGGATAGCGACCCCGCCGCTGCCCGCGCCGCGGCGCGCCAGGCCGGCCTGGTGCTGGCCGCCGAGTTGCGCGCCCATGATGTGGACCTGAGCTACGCGCCGGTCCTCGATCTGGATTACGGCGTCAGCACGGTGATCGGCGACCGCGCCTTCCACCGCCAGCCGGAGGTCGCTACCGAGCTCGCCCGTGCCGTCGTCGGCGGTCTAGCCGCAGCGGGCATGAAGGCGGTCGGCAAGCATTTCCCGGGGCATGGCGCGGTGGAGGCGGATTCCCATGTGGCGATCCCGGTGGACGAGCGCAGCTTCGATGCCGTGTGGGCCGAGGACGTGCAGCCCTTCCTGCAACTGGCCGGGGAGTTGGGCGGTGTGATGCCGGCACACGTGATCTACCGCAACATCGATGCACGCCCGGCCGGTTTCTCGCCTTTCTGGCTGCAGGACGTGCTGCGCCAGCGTGTCGGCTTCGGCGGCGTGATCTTCAGCGACGACCTGACGATGGAAGGCGCAAGTGTGGCGGGCGACATCGTCGCCCGCGCCGAGGCCGCCCATGGTGCCGGTTGCGACATGGTGCTGGTGTGCAACCGGCCCGAACTGGCGGTTCGTCTGCTCGATGCCTGGCGCCCGGCGATCGACGCCGATAGCGCCGCGCGCATCGCCGCGCTGCGCCCACGGGCCGGCAGCGCTCCGGCGACGCCCGCCGCACTGGCCGACTGGACCGATTACCGCGCCGCCCGCGACGCCGTGCTGGCGTTGACCTGACCCGGACCCTAGCGATGAGCTTCGACGCCAAGGCCTTCCTGCGCACCCTGACCGAGGAGCCCGGGGTCTATCGCATGATCGGTGCCGACGAGGTGGTGCTCTACGTCGGCAAGGCCAAGAACCTCAAGCGGCGGGTGTCGTCCTACTTCCAGCGCACCCAGCTGAGTCCGCGCATCGCGATCATGGTGAGCCAGGTGCTGCGGGTGGACACCACCGCCACCCGTTCCGAGGCTGAGGCGCTGATCCTCGAGAACAACCTCATCAAGAGCCTCGGGCCGAAGTACAACATCCTGTTCCGGGACGACAAGTCCTATCCCTACATCGCGCTGTCCGGCGGCGACTTCCCGCAGATCTACTATCACCGCGGCGGCTTCGCGAAGGGCGTGCGCTACTTCGGGCCGTTTCCCAACAGCTGGGCAGTGCGCGAGAGCCTGCACCTGATGCAGAAGATCTTCCGTCTGCGCACCTGCGAGGACTCTACCTTCAGCAACCGCTCACGGCCCTGTCTGCTACATCAGATCCAGCGCTGCACTGGACCCTGCGTAGGGCTGATCGACAAGGAGGCCTACGCGGCCGACGTGCAGACGGCCAGCCTGTTCCTCAATGGCCGCCACACCGAGGTGATCGACGATCTGTCGAAACGCATGCTGGACGCCTCGGACGCGCTGGCCTTCGAAAAAGCTGCGATGTACCGCGACCAGATCCGCAACCTGCAGGCGGTGCTGCACAAGCAGTTCGTCGAGAGTGCCAAGGACGAGGACGTAGACGTGATTGCTGCGGTGGAGCGGGGGGGCATGGTGTGCGTCAACCTGGCGATGATCCGCGGCGGCCGGCATCTTGGCGACCGGCCGCTGTTCCCCAGCAATGCCCAGGGCTGCACGCCGCTGGACGCGCTGGTGGCCTTCGTCGAGCAGCATTACCTGGATCAGCCGTTGCCCGGAAAGATCCTCGTCAATCTCGAGCCTGCCACCGTCAAGGAGGCTCTCGAAGAGGTGGTCGAGGGCAAGGTCGCGGTAATGGCGGCACGCTACGAGAACGAGCGGGCCTGGATGGGCATGGCCGAGAACAATGCCGGCCTCGCCTTGCTGGCAAGGGAGCAGGAGTCCGCCCGCGGCGAGCAACGTCTCGACGCCCTGCGCGATGCGCTGGGGCTGGCCGACACGCCGAACCGCATCGAGTGCTTCGACATCTCCCACACGATGGGCGAGTCCACGGTGGCTTCCTGCGTGGTGTGGGACGGCAAGGCGATGAAGAAGTCCGAATACCGCCGTTACAACATCAGCGGCATCACCCCCGGCGACGACTACGCGGCGATGCGCCAGGCCCTGACCCGGCGCTACGAGAAAGTGGCCGCGGGCGAGGGCGTGCAGCCGGACCTGATCCTCATCGACGGCGGCAAGGGGCAGATGGGCGTCGCCAAGGAAGTGCTGGCCGAACTCGGCCTGGAAGCCATCACGATGTTCGGCGTCGCCAAGGGCGAGAGCCGCAAGCCCGGCCTGGAAGAACTGGTCTTCCCGGATGGCCGCGAGCCCGTGCATCTGCGTCCCGACGCACCGGCGCTGCACCTGATCCAGGAAATCCGTGACGAGGCCCACCGCTTCGCGATCACCGGCCACCGTGCGCGGCGGGCCAAGACCCGCAATACTTCGCGCCTGGAAGACATCGCCGGGGTCGGCCCGACGCGGCGGCGCAAGCTGCTGGCGGCCTTCGGCGGCATGGACGGTGTGCGCAATGCCACGGTGGAAGACCTCTGTCGCGTCGAGGGTATCAACCGGCACTTGGCAGAACAGATATACAATTCACTGCGATAGCCAGTGAACGCCGACATGCTCTTCAATATTCCCAATTCGCTTACCTGGGCACGCATTGCCCTGATCCCGTTTTTCGTCGGCATCTATTACCTTCCCGCAAGCGTGATGTCACCGGAGGACAAGAATCTGGTCGCCACGCTGACCTTCGTCGCGGCGGCGGTCACCGACTGGTTCGACGGTTACCTGGCGCGCAGCCTGGGACAGACCTCGGCCTTCGGCGCCTTTCTCGATCCGGTGGCCGACAAGCTGATGGTAGCGGCGGCGCTGATCGTGCTGGTGCACCTCGGCCGGGTCGATTCGCTGATCGCGCTGGTCATCATCGGGCGCGAGATCACCATCTCGGCGCTGCGCGAGTGGATGGCCAAGGTCGGGGCGGCTGGCAGCGTGGCGGTGGCCTTCGTCGGCAAGCTGAAGACGGCAGCCCAGATGTCGGCGATTCCATTGCTGCTGTTCCAGGCACCCATCCTCGGTTTCGACAGCATGGGGATCGGTACGGTGTTGATCTATGTGGCGGCGGTGCTGACGTTGTGGTCCATGGGCTACTACATGCGCTGCGCCTGGCCGGAACTGAGCAAGCGCAGCCAATAAGAAGATTGCGGTTTAATTTGACAGACAAGAAATTTTGCCTATAATGGCGGTCTGTCACGCGGCAGTAGCTCAGTTGGTAGAGCGCAACCTTGCCAAGGTTGAGGTCGAGAGTTCGAGACTCTTCTGCCGCTCCAGATTTTACGGGGAAGCAAAACCTGCTTCCCCGATTGATTTAAGGCGCGATAGCAAAGCGGTTATGCACCGGATTGCAAATCCGTGTAGGTCGGTTCGACTCCGGCTCGCGCCTCCAAGTAGTATGCGGCAGTAGCTCAGTTGGTAGAGCGCAACCTTGCCAAGGTTGAGGTCGAGAGTTCGAGACTCTTCTGCCGCTCCAGAATGCAACGGGGAAAACGAGTGATCGTTTTCCCCGTTTTCGTTCGTCTGTCGTCCGTCGCGTAGCCGGCCGTGCTGTGGGTGTTGTCCGTCGCAGCGCGTTCACTCGTCCGCAGCGATTCTGCAAGCTTGCTGTCACCAGATCTGCTTACCATCGTCATCACGGGCGTTCCTTTGCCCGGATCGGCAAGATCGGTGGGAGATGGAGATGAGGCGTTTCCTGTTGGCCGCGGTGCGGCGCTGGGTGCGGTGGATCTGCGGCCCGGATGCGGAGAGTTTCCTGCTTGACGACGAATGGCGCTCGCTGCTCTTCGTTCCAGAGGTGGGCGAGGGGCGGGAGGCCTAGTCCCGAAGCTGTTATGGGTGTGTCTTCCGTCCTCGCCAACGGTGCTGAATCGATCTAGTCTTCGGACTGGAAAGAACGGCCAGGGGAGGCGCGCATGGGGCGCATACGGGTTTGGGCGGGGCTGCTGAGCGTTGTGCTGGCAGGGCCGGCTTTGGCCGTTTTCAAATGCGTCGGCAGCGACGGGCGGGTGACCTATACCGATGGACCATGTGCTGCCGATAGCCGGGCACAGACCGTTGAGGTGCCGCCGCCCTTGAGTCCCGGGGAGGAGGCGGAGGCGCGCCGGCGCGGCGAACGGCTGCTCGACGATGCCCGTGAACTGGACACCCGGCGCAGTGCCGAAGCGGTCGAGCGCCAGCGGAGTCTGGATGCGGACAGGCGGGTAGAGGCCCAGCTGCGCGAACAGGGCAAGGAGGACGCTGAGCACTGGAGCACGGTTTATCCTGCCCCCATCTATGGTCGTCGCTGGCCGCCGGTCAAGCCGGTGCAGCCCAAGCCGAAGCCCGTCCAGAAGGACTCTCTGGGAAAGATGAACGCTTATCCGTTCCGTTGATCGGGCAGGTCGCGGAAATCCCGGTAAGCGGCAGAGGCCGCGTCCTTGTGGTCGATGTCGCCGAGGATCAGGAGGCGAACCGGCTGCCGATTGCCGTTGCGGCGGATTCCCGCGTTGAGCGCATCGATGACGCGCGGTGCGAAGCCGGCTGCGGCTGTATCGAGGACGATCAGCGTCGGGCGCCGCGGCCGCCAGCAGGCCAGGGCGGCGAGGCGGGCGTCATCCACGTCGGTCAGCCACGCGTCGTCCCACGGTTCGTCGTTCCGCCGTGGCAGGAACCACAGCAGCGGACGCAGTTGCACGCCGATCCGGTAGGCGATGCCGCCGAGGCGGCTGCGCGTGTCGAGCTGGTGATAGCCGGCCAGCCGGTAGCCGAAGGCATGCACGCGGCGCCGTTGCGTCGGGCTGACGACGGCGCAGGCCAGCGGGCATGGTGCGGCGGGAAAGCGCCAGGGAAATAGCGTGGCGCCCGACCCCGCACCTTCCATGACCCAATCCTGTAAGGCCATATCCAGCGTCGCCGGGCCTTCATCGTTCGCGGGCTGGCCGGTGATCGGCTGCAGCGCGGCGGTGTCGTAGCGCTCGCGCAGGCGTGGCAGCCGCGGTGCTACGGCGACCAGCAGCGCCGCGGCCGCAGCCAGCCCGGCCGTCAGCACGCGAAGCGGCTCCGTAGCTCGTTGAGGTTGAGTTCCGCCAGGATCGCCTCGATGCGCTCCATCGCGTTCTTGCGCGGCTGGCCGGTGTGGCGGGCGATGATCAGCTCGTTCTTCATCGAGTGCTCCCAGCCGACGAGCTCGGTCACCGTGACCTGGTAGCCGTGGGCTTCCAGCTGCAGGCAGCGCAGCGCGTTGGTGAGCTGGCTGCCGAATTCCCGCGTGTGGATCGGGTGGCGCCAGATCTCCGACAGGGGCGTCATGCTGAAGCTGGCGTTCTTGTTCTGGCGCAGCACGCTGGCCACCTCGGCCTGGCAGCAGGGCACCAGCACCACGAAGCGGGCCTTCTTGGCGAAGGCGAACTGGATTGCGTCGTCGGTGGCGGTGTTACAGGCGTGCAGCGCGGTGACGACATCGATGCGCTCGGGCAGCTCGGTGGAGCGGGTGGATTCCTCCACGCTCACATCCAGGAAGCGCATGCGCGGGAAGCTCAGCCGTTCGGCCAGTTCGCGGGAGCGGGCGACCAGCTCGGCGCGGGTTTCGATGCCATAGACCGTGCCGGCCTCTTTGGCCTTGAGGAACAGGTCGTAGAGGATGAAGCCCAGGTAGGACTTGCCGGCACCGTGGTCGGCGAGGCTCAGGTCGCCGTGCTGCTCTAGCACCTCGGCGAGCAGCGGCTCGATGAACTGGTACAGGTGATAAACCTGCTTGAGCTTGCGCCGGCTGTCCTGGTTGAGCTGGCCGTCGCGGGTCAGGATGTGGAGTTCCTTCAGCAGCTCGATCGACTGGCCGGGGCGGATCTCCGGATGGACTGCCGGCTTGGCCTCGGCGGCCGGGCGGGCGGTGCCCGCGGCGGGCTTATTCCTGGCCATGCTTCTTGGACTCGGCCAGGCCGAGGGCCTTCCAGCCGGCGATGCCGAGCTTGTGCAGGGTTTCCATGTTGCGCTCGTAGATCATCTCGGCCTCCGGGAAGGCTTCCACGGCGCGGTCGATGCTCGCTTCGCGGATCAGGTGCAGGGTCGGGTAGGGCGAGCGGTTGGTATAGTTGGTGATGTCGTCCGGCTCGGTGCCCTCGAACTGGAAGTCCGGGTGGAAGCTGGCGATCTGCAGCACGCCGTCCAGTTCGTGCTCGCTGACGGCCTCGTCGGCGATCTGCACCAGGTCGTTGAAGTCGAGGAAGTCGGGGAAGAGCGTCGGATGCACCAGCAGCGTGGTATCGGTGACTTCGGGATCGACGGACGCCAGATGGTCCAGTTCCTCGTCCAGTTGCTCAAGGAAGGCGTCGAGGTGGCGGGCATCGCTGACCACGATGCGGACCTGGTTCTTGACGTAGACCGACTTGGCGAACGGGCACAGGTTGAGGCCGATGACGGCCTTTTCGATCCATTCGCGGGTCGCGGCGATGATTTCTTCGTGGTTCATGGTGCGGTGTTTCCGGGGAATTCCTTCGAGGGACGCCATTTTGCCCTGATAATGGCGGGCTTTCATTGATTCAACGCACGCCCATGTCCATCCAGTGGTTTCCCGGTCACATGACGTCCGCCCGCAAGAAGGCGGCGGAGAGCATGGAGCGCATCGATGTGGTCATCGAGGTGCTCGACGCCCGCCTGCCCGAAGCGAGCAGCAACCCGATGATCCGCGAACTGCGCCTGCATCGCCAGCGGCCGTGCCTGAAGATCCTCAACAAGGCCGACCTCGCCGATCCGGCGGTGACGGCCCAATGGATTGCCCATTACAACGCCCAGAAGGGCGTCAACGCGGTGGCGCTGTCGTGCAAGAAGCCCAGCGACGTAGCCAAGGTGGTTGGCCTGTGCCGGCCGCTGGCGCCGCACCGCAACGACCGTCTGAAGCCGCTGCGCATGATGATCATGGGCATCCCCAACGTGGGTAAGTCGACGCTGATGAACGCGCTGCTGAAAAAGCGTGTGGCCAAGGTCGGCGACGAGCCGGCGGTGACCAAGAGCCAGCAGATCCTCGACCTGTCGCCGACGGCAACCCTCATCGACACGCCGGGCATGATGTGGCCGAAGATCGAGCATGACTCCGATGGTTTCATGCTTGCCGCCAGCCACGCCATCGGCCGCAACGCGGTGATTGATGAGGAGGTTGCGAACTTCCTTGGTGACCTGCTGTTGGCCCGCTATCCGGCTCTTGTCACCAAGCGCTACGGGGTGGCGGTCGAGGGCCTGGACGGTCCGGCGCTCGTGGAGGCGATCGCGATGCGCCGCGGTTGCCGCCTGAAGGGCGGCGGTCTGGACATCGAGAAGGCCTCGCTGATCCTGCTGCAGGACTACCGCGATGGCGCCCTCGGCCGCGTCAGCCTGGAAACGCCGACGACCCGTGCTGCCATGATGGAGGCCCACGCCGCCATGCGGGCCGCGGCGGCTGCGGCGAAGGAAGACGAGCGGGACCCGGACGCGGACGAGTAGGTAATAAGGGCGGCAAGGAAGGGATTCGAACCCGCGACCTGCGCGGGCGAATCCGGCCGGACTCAAACCCGCAGCAGCACCGTCTTCAGCGGTGGATTGCCGTCCGTGCTCGGGAAATCCTCCTCCGGCGTGATCCATTCCAGCGCGCGTACCTCGCGTCCGGCCTTGCGGGCGCTGCGCACCAGCTGGTCGGCCCAGGCGTCGCGGTCCACCTGGGCGACGTTGTTGCAGCACACCAGGGCGCCGCCTTCGGCCGTACACAGCAGGGCCGGCTTGAGTAGCGCCGGGTAGTCGTTGACCAGGTCCACCACGCCAAAGGCGCTCTTGGCGTAGCGGGGCGGGTCAAGGAAGACCAGATCGAAGCTGTGTTTTTCCAGTTCCGGGAAAGGCGGCATGCGTTTGCCGCGCACCACCTTCGGCTGGCCGATGCCGGACAGCTGGCGCATCGCCGCGAAGGCGTCGCTCTTCACGAAGCGCAGGCGGATCGGCAGTTCGTTGAGGCGCGCATTGGCCTTGCCGACGGACAGGCTGGATTCGGCGAAGTCCACGTTCACCACGTGGCGGGCGCCGGCCTTGGCGGCAGCGACGCCGACGCCACAGGTGTAGGCGAACACATTGAGCACCGATTTGCCGGCGGCTTCCGCCATCACCTTGCGGCGTGTGGCGCGCAGGTCGAGGAACAGCCACGGGTCCTGCCCGGCGTGGCGGGCCTGCACGTTGTACTTGACCCCCAGTTCGGTGAATTCGCGCAGGGCTTCGGCCTTGGCCAGCTGGGCGGGCGGCAGCGGATTGCTGACGCGCGAGTTGGAATGGCTGCGGTCGTTGTAGACCAGGTCCAGCCCCGGACAGGCCTCGGCGTAGAAGGCCGTGACAGCTTCCTCTTCGGCCACGCTCAGCGGGCTGTGGAAGCTCTGTACGAGGATCAGGTCGCCGTAGCGGTCCACGGTGAGACCGGGGCGGCCTTCCACGGTGCCATGGAAGAGGCGGTAGGCGTTGGTCTGTTCGGCTTCCAGGCGGGCGATCAGTTCGTGGCGGGCGGTGAGGGCCTGCGCCAGGGCAGGGACGAGGGCGGCGGAGTGTTCTGGCATGGTGGCGGATCGCGTAGTGACGTTGTTATAGGGCTCAGAGACCGAAGAATTCGCGGATCTTCTTGCCCAGGGCGGCGACTTCCGAGCCCCGGTTGGCGTTCTGGCCGGTTTTATCCTCAGCATACCCCCTTTCCAGGGCATGGAAGTGGCTGAGGCGTTCTTCGAGGATGGATGACATGCCTTCGGCAAGCTCAGGCCGGCTGCGGATGATGTGCTCGAAGCCGGCCTTGTCGAGGCGGTAGGCTTCGATGTCGGTGGCGGCGATCACCGTGGCGCGACGCGGCGCACCGGTCATCAGACCGAGTTCGCCGAAGACGCTGCCCGGGCCGCGCTTTTCGAGCAGGCGCGGGGGGCTGCCATCGGTGGGCTGCCACCAGGCTTCGGCCTCTCCGCTGACGATGATGTACAGCCAGTGGGCGATGGCGCCCTGGCGGGTCATGATGTCGCCGCGGGCAAAGGGCGCGTTGACGAGGCGGCCGGCCAGTTCCAGCTGCTCCGCCTCCGACAGGCGCGAGAACAGGTCGATCTGCGCGATGGCCTGCTGGCGGCGGTTCAGCTCGCGGGCACGGACTTCTTCCCGGTGGGCTTCGCCCTCGGCGACCAGATGGATGGTCTGGTCGCTCACCGCCAGGCGCAGGCCTTCCCGCTGCAGCGCGGCGAGGATGTGGTGGCGGACCTCCGAGTCGGTGGCTTCGTCGGGCCCCGGATCGAGCAGCCAGTAGCGCACCGCGTAATGGGCGTAGCCCGGGCCGAAGTTGAGCAGCAGGCACTGGGGCGCCGGCGTGGCGCTGACGTTGGGGATACGGGCGGTGGAGATGTCCTGCAGCACGGTACTCGTCACGCGGCCCGGCGGCACCGACAGATCGACGTCGAAGCCGATGCTGCGCCGTTGCAGCGGCAGGGTCTGGCGTTTGTTGCAGATCAGCGCGTAGCGGTTCTTCATCAGATGGCTGTTGGGCACCAGCACCCGCTCGCCGCTGCGGCAGATGATGGCGGTGTAGCGCCACTGGATGTCGCTGACGCGGCCGGCGAGGTCGTCCATCTGGATCCAGTCGCCGATCTCCAGGGAGTTGTCCATCTGCAGGGCCAGCCCGCCGAGCAGGTTGCCGAGGGTTTCCTGCATCGAGATGGCGACCACGGCGGTGAGGACTGCCGAGGTGGTGAGCAGGTGGGACAACTGCATGCCGGCCAGGTTGAGGCGCAGGAAGGCCCAGGCCACGTAGCCGACGATGACCAGGATGTCGCCGAGGATGCCGGAGATGCGGATGCCGATCCGCGGCAGCACCACGTCGAACAGGGCCAGGCCCAGGTAGCGGATCACCGCCAGCCCTTCGCCGAATACTGCCATCTGGCGCAGCCAGTGCAGCGCCGCGGGTTCCATGTGCCCTTCCAGGCTGCCGGCCAGCAGGTCGCCGAGCAGGCTGGCGGTGAAGAACACGCCGGTGTTGACGAGGGAGCGCCGCCAGCTGCGCAGCGGGCCGAAGATCAGCGCGCCGCTGACGATCATCAGCAGGATGGCGAAGGGGGCCTCCGGGCTCAGCAGGGGAATGTGCATGGTCTCGGGATGCCGCTCTGCCGCGGCATCATGATCGGTGAGGCAATGGGAAACAGCCCCGCGCCTCTCGCGAGGGGCGGGGCCGGCGATGTTCGGCGGAGGCTAGAGTGCGGCGCGCAGGCGGGCTGCCATCTCGTCGAGTTCGACGCGGCTCGGCGCGGTGGCTGGCCACACGCCGGGCAGCTTGTCGCCGGTGACGCGGGGCAGCACGTGGAGGTGGAAGTGGAAGACCGTTTGTCCGCCGGCGACCTCGTTGGCCTGGAACAGGGACACGCCTTCGCAGCCGGCGGCTTCCCGCACCGCCTTGGCGACCCGCGTGGTGGTGCGGAACACCGCCTCGGCGAGTTCGTCTTCCAGGGTGTAGATGTTCTCCCGGTGCGGCTTGGCGATGACCAGCGTATGGCCGGGGTTGCCGGCCATGATGTTCAGGAAGGCAAGGGTGTGCTCATCTTCGTAGACCTTCGATGCCGGCAGCTCGCCGCGCACGATGCGGCAGAAAACGCAGTCGTCCATGTCTCTCTCCTCTCGATGTGTTCTTGTGCTCAGTCTTCGGCTCTGTCGGCCAGTGCCCTGCGCAGGTTGTATTCGTTTTGCCAGCTTTTGCGCAAGGGGTCGGAGTGGGCGTAGTGGCGGCTTTCTTCCGGGCTCTGGGCGTGGAAGGTCTCGACGGTGCGCTGCAGCAGGTGGTGATGCGGCAGCATCGTACCGAAGAACAGCACGTCCTCGGCGCGCTGGATCAGCACGGTGGGGAAATTCTCGACATCGTAGTCGTCGAGCAGGTCGGCTTCGTCTTCCACGTCGAGCCACAGGAAGCGGGCGTTCGGGAAGTGTTCGGCCATGGCTTCGAAGCCGGCGCGGTAGTCGCGGCAGGTGCCGCACCAGGCGGCGCACAGGCAGGCGACGAGAAATTCGGGCGTGTCGGTCGGGGTGGTCATCGGTCGGTCTTGTCCGGAGGGGCAGGGGCGGGCGCCGCCGGGGCGCTTTCCAGGGCGATCCACTTCAGCCACTGGCCGCAGGCGTTGCGCGGGCCGCGGCGGCTGGTGCCGTGCCAGGGGCCTTCCTGGCAGGGGCCGCGGTCGTTGTCCTCATCGTATTCGACGGTGTCGGGCTCGGCACCGGGCCGCCGTTCGCCACCCCAGCGGTTGCAACTGAGGCAGCGGCGACGTTCTGCAGACTGGGTGGCCAAGGCGAAGTTCCGCGCCGCTCAGTCGTCCAGCGTGGTCGAGGCGAGCAGGGTGCCGTCCTCGGCGTAGTCCATCAGCGTGGTTTCCTCGTCGATCACTTGCACGACCCTGGCCTGCTGCAGGGCGCCGCTCGGGTAGTAGCTGTAATGGTGGGCGGATTCGATCTCGCCGTAGACGACCTTCTCGCAGGTGGTCATGCGGTCGGCCGCGTCGTAGTAGGCGCGGTAGAAGGTGATGCGGTTGCGCAGGTCCGCCTCTTCGAGGGGCGAGGTGAGGTTCAGCGGCAGGTTGACCCCGCTGTAGGTGACGAAGTGGCGGACGGTGCTGGCGGATTCGGTGCTCATAGCGTCATAAGGCGGGTGTGGGTGGCGACCCGCCATTATGACGCGCTGCCGCATCAATGGGGGGCCGCGGCGTCCTTGCGCAGGGCGTAGCGGTTGGCCAGCAGCGAGCACACGAAGAGCTGGATCTGGTGGTAGAACATGATCGGCAGCACGATCAGGCCGATGGCCGGGTTGGCGCCGAACAGCAGCTTGGCCATCGGGACGCCGGAGGCGAGGGTCTTCTTCGAGCCGCAGAATACCGTGGTGATCTCGTCCTCCACCTTGAAACCGAAGCGCCGCGACAGCCAGGTGGACAGCACCAGCACCAGGGCCAGCACCAGGCCGGCGCCGAGCATCGCGGTGAGCAGCGTGCCGATGCCGTTGTTGCGCCACAGGCCCGAGGCCACCGAGTCGCAGAAGGCCGAGTACACCAGCATCAGGATCACCCAGCGGTCGAGCAGGTTGGTCAGCTTTTTGTGGCGCTGGTGCCAGGCGTGCAGCAGCGGACGCATCAGCTGGCCGAGGACGAGGGGCAGCAGCAGCAGCTTGGCGATGCTCAGCACGGTTTCGAGGAAAGGCAGGCCTTGGCCGTCCACGTTAGTGAATAGCGTGACCAGCAGCGGCGTCAGCACGATGCCCAGCACGCTCGACAGGGTGGCGTTGAAGATCGCCGCCGGCACGTTGCCGCGGGCCAGACCGGTCATCGCCACCGACGACGAGATGGTGGACGGTAGCGCGCACAGGTAGCAGAAGCCCAATGCCAGGTCGCGGGGCAGCCATTGGCCGACCAGCGCGTCGGCGATGAACCACACCAGCGGGAAGACCGCAAAGGTCATGCTCTGCACCACCGCGTGGATGCGCCAGTTCATGATGCCCTGGCGCAGGCTGGCGAAGGACAGGCCCAGGCCGTGCAGGAAGAATACGACGGCGATGCCGATGTCGGTGAGCACGTCGCCATGCAGCACACCGCCGCTGCGGCCCAGGTTGGGCAGCAGGGTGGCGAGGACGACCGCGCCGAGCATGCCGACGAGGAACCATTCCTTGTGCAGCCAGGTGCGCAGTTGCTGGAGGCCGTTTGCAGTGTTGGGGTTGGAGGGCACGTTGGGCTCCATGTCGTTATGGGTATGGTGGTGCACTCTAAGGCGTGGCAGGCTGTCTTTCTAACGACAGATCGACAACGAATAGCGATTGACGGACAAAACACCATGAACGCCCCGAACAAGCGCAGCGTGCCGAGCATGGCAAACCTGCCGCGCCCGCTCTACAACCGCCACGAAAGCCTGGCCCCCGGCTCATGGACCGAGGAGCACAGCCATCCCTGGTGTCAGCTGTCCTACGCCAGCAGCGGCGTGCTCGGGGTGCGCACGGCCGCCGGCGACTACGTGGCGCCGCCGCGCTTCGCGGTGTGGATTCCGCCAGATCTGCCGCACCAGGTGGTCAACCGCCGCCGCACCGAAATGCGCAGTCTTTACGTCACGCCGGCCGCGGCGGCGGCCCTGCCGGCGGAATGCTGCGTGCTGGAGATGAGCCCGCTGGTGCGGGAGCTGATCCGGCGCATCGGCGAATTGCCGGTGGAGTACGACGAGACCGGCCCGGCCGGGCGGCTGGTGGCGGTGCTGCTGGACGAGCTGGCCGGCCTGCCGCGAGCCGGCTTCGGCCTGCCGCTGCCGAAGGACCGGCGCCTTGGGGTGATCTGCGCGGCGCTGCAGGAGCAGCCGGACGATACGCGCAGCCTGGCCCAGTGGGCCATCGAGGCGGGCGCTTCGGAGCGCACGCTGGCGCGCCTGTTCGTGAAGGAGACCGGGCTCGGCTTCGGCGAGTGGCGGCAGCGCCTGCGCCTGCTGCTGTCCCTCGATGCGCTGGAGGCCGGCGACAGCGTGACGGACGTGGCCCTGGCCCATGGCTACGAATCCACGTCGGCCTTCATCGCAGCCTTTCGCGGCATGTTCGGCGTGACGCCGGGCGAACTGCGCGGCCGCGCCGCGTTATAGGCGCACCCAAGGCCGGGCTGCCGGGGGCGGCAGTTAAACCCGGGGCGGCCCGACGTTTCCTTGAGAGCAGTACGCGTCCTTACTGGGCGGTAGCCGCCTCGGGCTCTGCCGGGGCGTTCATCTGGCGCAGCGTGGCGACCAGGTCGGTGAAGCGCTCGCCCTGGACCACCACGTGGGCGCGCAGCAGGCTGGCGGCCTGCTCGCCGTCGCCAGCGACGATCGCCTCGACGATGCCGGCGTGCTCCGAGAACGAGGACTGCATGCGGTTGCGCACCCGCAGCTGCAGGCGTCGGTAGGGGCGCAGGCGGCGGTGCAGCGCGGTGGCCTGCTCGGCGAGGAAGCCGTTGTGGCTGGCCTCGTAGATGCGGCGGTGGAAGACCTCGTTGAGCTGGTAATACAGATCCGGCTTGCCGGCGTCCCGCGCTTCCTCGCAGGCCTGGTGAGCGTCGCGCAGGCGGGCCAGCTCGGCCGGCAGGATGCGCCGCGCGGCCAGGCGGCCGCACATCGACTCCAGTTCGGCCATCACCTCGAACATCTCGCACAGGCGGTCGGCGCTCATTTCCGGCACGGTCGCGCCGCGCCGCGGGCGGATTTCCACCAGGCCGATCGACGCCAGTTGGATCAGCGCCTCGCGGATCGGCGTGCGTGACACGCCGAAGGCGGCGGCCAGTTCCTGTTCGTCCAGGCGCATGCCCGGCGGGTACACGCCGGTGACGATGCGTTCCTCGATTTCTTCGCCGAGTTGCTCCGAGCGCCGGACCGGCGTGGGGTTGAGTGCGTCCATGTTTTGGCTCCTTTCGATTGACTATACAAAGCCCTTGACTTTGTGTCCACGGAGATTAATCTTGTATACACAAACAAAACTTATGAATACATAAGCGCCGCTAGTGAATTCATGAGTCGCGTTGAAAGCTCATTAAGAAGCTCAGGACAAACCATCACTGTGGCCCGGCCACACTAGGAGGAAACGAAATGATCATTTACGGAACGGCCATCCTGGCCGCCTGCCATCTGCTTGGGGTCTATATAGGCGACCTGCTGGGCGCCTTCATCGGCGTGAAGGCCAACGTCGGTGGCGTCGGCATCGCAATGATGCTGCTGATCTCGGCGCGGGTTTATCTGCACAAGCGCGGTCTGATGCCCGATACCACCGAGGCGGGCGTCGGTTTCTGGGCCGCCATGTACATCCCGGTGGTGGTCGCCATGGCAGCCCAGCAGAACGTGGTGGCGGCCCTGAAGGGCGGCCCGGTGGCGCTGATCTCGGCCATCGGTGCGGTGCTGCTGTGCGCCTGCACGATTGCCCTGATCAACCGCACGGGACCGAAGCGCCAGGACACCGCCTGGCAGACCGGCACCGTGGCCGAAGAGTCCTGAGCCGGAGGAGACCAGCATGGAAATGATTGAACACGCCATTCGCGAAAACAGCCTTGTCGGCGCCTTTGCCTTCGTCGGCCTGATCATGTGGATCTCGGTCCACCTGTCCCGCAAGCTCACCTTCGGCCGCGTGCATGGCTCGGCCATCGCCATCGTGATCGGCCTGGCGCTGGCCTACTGGGGCGGCATCCAGACCGGCGGCAGCAAGGGTCTCGCCGACCTCAAGCTATTCGCCGGCATCGGCCTGATGGGCGGCGCGATGATGCGCGACTTCGCGATCGTCGCCACCGCCTTCGAGGTGCAGGTGGATGAAGCGAAGAAGGCCGGCCTGGTCGGCGTGATGGCCCTGCTGCTGGGCACCATCATCCCGTTCATCGTCGGCGCCTCCGTGGCCTGGTCGATGGGCTACACCGACGCGGTGGCGATGACCACCATCGGCGCCGGTGCGGTGACCTACATCGTCGGCCCGGTGACCGGTGCGGCCATCGGTGCCAGCTCCGACCTGATGGCGCTGGCGATTGCGACCGGCCTCATCAAGGCCATCATGGTGATGGTGTTCACGCCGGTCGCCGCCCGTTTTATGGGTCTCGACAACCCGCGCTCGGCGATGGTCTTCGGCGGCCTCGCCGGCACCGTCAGCGGCGTGTCGGCCGGCCTTGCCGCCACCGACCGGCGCCTGGTGCCCTACGGCGCGCTGGTCGCCACCTTCCACACCGGCCTGGGCTGCCTGATGGGCCCGTCGGTCCTGTTCCTGGCCACCAAGGCCATCGTCGGCTGAGCCGACTCCCCAACCTGACACAACAGGAGATTCCATGAACGCTCCCCATCCTGCCGGAGCCTGGGACACCCGTCGCCGTGGCCGCCAGCAGCGCCTGGAACGGGCCGCTGCCCTCGGGCTGGCGCGCCGCGTCGAGGCGCCCCGCGTCGGCGAGCTGCTTGAAGCGGTGATCGAACCGGGCGACCGGGTCTGCCTCGAAGGCAACAACCAGAAGCAGGCCGACTTTCTTTCCGAAACCCTGGCCGACTGCAGCCCCGAACGCCTGCACGACCTGCACATGGTGCAGTCGGTGCTGGCCCTGCCCAGCCATGTGGATTTGTTCGAGCGCGGCATCGCCAGCAAGCTCGACTTCTCCTTCTCCGGTCCCCAGGGCGGGCGCCTGGCTCGCCTGGTGCAGGACCGCCAGATCGAGATCGGCGCGATCCACACCTACCTGGAGCTGTTCGGGCGCTACTTCGTGGACCTGACCCCGAACGTATGCCTGATCGCCGCCCACGCTGCGGACGCCGCCGGCAACCTTTACACCGGCCCCAATACCGAGGACACGCCGGCCATCGTCGAGGCGACGGCCTTCAAGGGCGGCATCGTGATCGCCCAGGTGAATGAGCTGGTGGATACGCTGCCGCGAGTGGACGTCCCAGCCGACTGGGTGGACTTCTACGTCGTTGCACCGCGGCCCAACTACATCGAACCGCTGTTTACCCGCGACCCGGCGCAGATCACCGACGTGCAGGTGCTGATGGCGATGATGGCCCTGAAGGGCATCTACGCCGAGTACGGCGTCAAGCGCCTCAACCACGGCATCGGCTTCGACACCGCGGCCATCGAGCTGCTGCTGCCGACCTACGCTACCGAGCTGGGCCTGAAGGGCAAGATCTGCACCCACTGGGCGCTCAACCCGCACCCGACGCTGATCCCGGCGATCGAATCGGGTTGCGTCGAGTCCATCCACAGCTTTGGCTCCGAAGTGGGCATGGAGAACTACATCGCGGCCCGCTCCGACGTGTTCTTCACCGGCGCCGACGGCAGCATGCGTTCCAACCGGGCCTTCAGCCAGACCGCCGGCCTCTACGCCTGCGACATGTTCATCGGCTCGACGCTGCAGATGGATCTGGCCGGCAACAGCTCGACCGCCACGCTGGGGCGCATCACCGGCTTCGGCGGTGCGCCCAACATGGGCTCCGATCCCCACGGCCGCCGCCACGCCTCGCCGGCCTGGCTGAAGGCCGGCCGCGAGGCGGGCGGGCCGAACGCGATCCGCGGCCGCAAGCTGGTGGTGCAGATGGTCGAGACCTTCCGCGAGCACATGGCGCCGGTTTTCGTCGAGGAACTGGATGCCTGGAAGCTGCAGGAGAGCATGGGCATGGAGCTGCCGCCGATCATGATCTACGGCGACGACGTGACCCACATCGTGACCGAGGAAGGCATCGCCAACCTGCTGCTGTGCCGCACGCCGGAAGAGCGCGAACAGGCCATCCGCGGCGTCGCCGGCTTCACGCCGGTGGGCATGGCCCGCGACCGCCAGATGGTCGAGCAGCTGCGCCAACGCGGGGTGATCCGCCGCGCCGAAGATCTGGGCATCGACCCTCGCCGGGCCAACCGCGACCTGCTCGCGGCCCGTTCCATCAAAGACCTCGTGCGCTGGTCGGGCGGCCTCTACGCCCCGCCGGCCCGTTTCCGCAACTGGTGAGTGCCATGGAAAAACTCGAATTCCGTTTCCCCGCCCAGCCCGCCACGCCGGCCGCCGGCGCGGCCCTGTGCGGCGTGGTCGGCTCCGGCAACCTGGAGATCCTGATCCGCCCGGGCGACGAGGCTGACACCTGCGTCGTGTCGGTGAAGACCTCGGCCCGCGGCTTCGGCCGCATCTGGGAGGCCGTCATCGCCGAATTCGCTGCCCGCCACGCGGCCGGCGGCACCCGCATCGCCATCAACGACATGGGCGCGACCCCGGCGGTCGTCAGCCTGCGCCTGGGCCAGGCCCTCGGCGAATACACCGGAGGTGTCCAATGAACGCGCCCGTGGCCAACAAGCTGGTGCTGCGCCGCAGTTACTTCGAGGCCAGCGCCCGCGCCCGTGTGGCGGCGGTGCTGGACGCCGGCAGCTTCCGCGAATTCCTGCCGCCGGAGGCCTCCGAGCCGAGCCCGCACCTGGCGGTGCTGGACATCCCCGGCGCCTTCGACGACGGCGTGATCGTCGGCTCCGCGACCCTTGGCGGCCGACCGGTGCTGGTGATCGCCCAGGAAGGGCAGTTCATGGGTGGCGCGGTG
This sequence comes from Pseudomonadota bacterium, assembly GCA_018241685.1. GTDB lineage: Bacteria > Pseudomonadota > Gammaproteobacteria > Burkholderiales > Rhodocyclaceae > Zoogloea. The sequence goes on along the minus strand of JAFEDJ010000013.1, from coordinate 40,583 downwards.
GGCGAGATCCACGGCGCCAAGATCGTCGGCCTGCTGCGCCGCGCGGTGCAGGAGAAGCCGGCGGCGGTGATCTTCATGGCGGACTCCGGCGGCGTGCGCCTGCACGAAGCCAACGCCGGGCTGATCGCCATCTCCGAGATCATGCGGGCGGTGCTCGATACGCGGGCAGCCGGCGTGCCGGTGATCGCGCTGGTCGGCGGCAGCTGTGGCGCCTTCGGCGGCATGGGCATCGTGTCGCGCCTGTGCTCGGCGATCGTGATGTCCGAGGAGGGGCGGCTGGCCCTGTCCGGTCCGGAGGTCATCGAGACCGTCGCCGGCGTCGAGGAGTTTGACTCCAAGGACCGCGCGCTGGTGTGGCGCGTCACCGGCGGCAAGCACCGCTACCTGACCGGCGACTGCGCCGAACTGGTGGAGGACGACGCGGCCAGCTTCCGTGACGGCGCCATCGCGCTGCTCGCCGGCTGGCAGGAACCCGTACCGGCGAGCAGCACGCTGCGTGCCGAGCAGGCACGCCTGACCGAGCGCCGCCAACGTTTCGCCGGTCTGCGTGACGGCCTCGACGTGTGGCAGGCCCTCGGCGTTGCCGAACCCAGACAGATTCCGCTGATGGACCGGGACAGCCTGGTCGCCCTGAAGAAAGGATTGCCGGCATGAGCCTCCAGCACATTCTCGACGGCCTCTTCCCGGCCGGGCACGACGTGAGCGTCCACGGCCAGCTGGTTGCCGGCTGCGCGCAGACCGCCCTCGGCACGGTGGCCGTGCTCGGTACCACCGACGCCGCCGCCATTGGCCACGACATCGCCCTCGGCCTGGCCGGGCGGGTGCTCGACGTGGTCGATCAGCATCCCGGCCGGCCCATCGTCTTCCTCGTCGACACCAAGGGCCAGGCCCTGTCCCGCGCCGAGGAGCTGCTGTGCCTCAACGGCAGCCTGGCCCACCTGGCCCGCTGCGTGGACCTGGCCCGCCGGCAGGGGCATGTGAGCCTCGCGCTGGTCACCGGCGAGGCGGTCAGCGGCGGCTTCCTGTCCTTCGGCCTGATGGCGGACAAGACCTACGCGCTGGCCGATGCCCAGGTGCGGGTGATGGACCTGAAGGCGATGGCGCGGGTGACCAAGATTCCGCACGAGCGTCTGCAGGAACTCGCTGTCGAGTCGCCGACCTTCGCGCCCGGTGCTGAGAACTACCTGCGCATGGGCGCCATCGAGGCGATCTGGGATGTGCCCAGTGCCGCGCTGCTGGAGGCGGCACTGGCTGGCCAGCAGGCCGCCGGGCCAGCCGCCGACGAGCGGATGGCCCGTGGTGTGGAGCGGGGCGGGCGTCATCTCGCCGCAGCCACGGCAGCGGCCGTGGTGTCGGCCTGAGGCCCGCGGCCATGCGTCGCCACGATCTGGCCACGGTGCGTGCAGGGGCGCCAGTGCGCTTCCTGTGCGGTGCGCTCGACGACACCCTGTCGGCGCGGGTTGCCGCGTGGATCGCTGCCGCCCGCCCGCTGGTGGTGGCGCGCCAGCTGGCCGGCGGCAGCGAAGCCTTGCTGGGGCTGACCCTGCCGGCCGCCGAAGGGCGCCGGCGCGTCGGCTGCCTGGTGGTGCGGACGGATCTGCTGCAGGTCCGCCGTCCGCTGAGCATCGCCGAGTGCCTGCATCGCCTGGCCGACGACGTGGCCGCGCCGTTGGCTACGTTGGCCGAGCGGCTGGCGGCGGCCGGCGTGAGCGTCGGCGTCTACGGTTCGCTGGCCTGGGAGGCCTTGAGCGGTGAGGCTTACCGCCATCCGGAGTCCGATGTGGACCTGATCTGCGATGTGGCTTCCGCTGCGCAGGCTGAGGCCTGCCTGCGTCTGCTCGCCGATGGTGCGGCGGCGCTGCCCTGCGGGCTCGATGGGGAGATCCGCTTCCCGGACGGCTGCGCGGTGGCCTGGCGGGAGCTGGCTGCGGCCTGGGGCAGGGCCGACGCGAAGGTGCTCGTGAAGGGCTGCGTCGATGTCGGCCTGCTGCCGCTGTCGGTGGTGCTGGAACAGTTCGAGGAGGATGCGCTGAATGTCTGACGCCCTTGCCGTGCGCCGGGAGGATTTCCGCCCGGCCGTTTTGCCCACCGTCTCCGTGGAGGGCTTCGCGGCCCGCGTCGGCAGTCTGGCCATCCGCGCCCTGTACCGGGAGGTGGAGCTGTCGCCCAAGCCCGGCCTGGTCAGCCCGGCCGATTCCGGCAGCCACACGGACATGGACTTTCGTACCTTCGTGCGCAGCCTGCAGTCCCTGCGCGATTATTTTCCCGAGATCGCCCGCGTCGGCGCCGCCGGCCCGTCCTTCGAGCCGCTGCGCCAACTCGGTGTGGCGGCGGAGGCGAAGATGCTGCAGGCGACCGGCGGCATCAACACGCACCGCGGGGCGATCTTCAACATCGGGCTGCTGTGTGCGGCCGCCGGCGCGCTGCATGCGGAGGGGCGTGATTTTGCCGCGACCGATGTATGCGTCGAGGTGACGCGGCGCTGGGGCGCTGCGATCCTCGGTTCGGCCAGCCCCGCGTCCCACAGCCACGGTGCCGAGGTGGCGCGGCGCTACGGTAGCGGCGGCGCCCGGCGGGAGGCGGCGGATGGATTTCCTGCTGCGCTGGAGGTGGGCTTGCCGGCTTACCGGGACGCCCTGCGGCTGACCGGCGATCCGCAGCGCGCCGCGCTGCAGTGCCTGTTCGCACTGATCGCCCGGCTGGAAGACACCAATCTGCTGTGGCGCGGCGGGCCCGAAGGGCTGGCCTTCGCCCAGTGGCGCGCGCTGGATTTCCTCGCTGCCGGCGGCGTGGCCGCGGACGGTTGGGAGGCGAGGGCGCAGCACATCCACCGGGAATTCGTCGCGCGTAACCTGAGCCCCGGCGGCAGCGCCGACCTGCTCGGGGTTACGCTGTTCCTCGACGCACTCTGAGGCCACCCATGCGCCTGGCGATTCTGTTCAGCGGGCAGGGCAACCAGCAGCCCACCCATTTCGATGCCTTGCGACAAGATGCTGCGCCTGAACTGGGGGCGGCGCTGGCGGAGGCGATCCCGGAAACATGGAGTTCGGCGGCGCCTTCCGTTGCCGAACTGCAGGCCAACCGGGTCGCCCAGCCGCTGATTTTCGCCTACCAGATGCACCTGTGGCGCCAGTTGCAGCCCGTGCTGCCGCGGCCGGTGGCCGTGGCAGGCTATTCCCTTGGCGAAATGGCGGCCTGCTGCGCCGCCGGCGCTTTTCCGCTGGAGGCCGGCGTTGCGCTGTGCGCGCAGCGGGCGGCGCTGATGGACGCCTGCGTGGACGGCCCGGCTGGTTTGCTGGCGGTGCTTGGCCTGCGTGCCGACGTCGTGGCGGAGCTGGCGGCGCGCTGCGGCCTGATGGTAGCGATCCGCAACGGGTCCGACCATTTCGTGCTCGGCGGGCACGCCGCTGGCCTCGTCGAGGCCGAACAACTGGCTCAGGCGGTGGGGGCGAACCGGGTGGTACGCCTCGGCGTCGGCACGCCGTCCCACACGCCGCTGCTCGCCGCGGCCAGTAGTGGTTTCGCGACCTTGCTGGCGCCGTACCGCAGCGGCCGGCTGGCCTTTCCGGTCTTCAGCGCCATCGACGGGCGGGCGGCCCGCACGGTGGCCGACGGCATGGATGCGCTGGCGCGCCAGATCAGCACGCCGCTGGACTGGGACGCCTGCCTCGGCGCGGTGCTGGAGATGCAGCCGGACGTGGTGCTGGAGATCGGCCCCGGCAACGCGTTGGCGCGCATGTGGGGCGAGCGGGACAGTGGCGTGCCGGTGCGCGCGTCGGATGATTTCCGCAGCGCCGCCGGCATCATCGACTGGGTGAATGCGCGGGGCTGATTCCGCGCAGTGAGCCGGCCTTAGCTAGCCGGATTCAGGGCTTGGCCGGCGCGGCCGCCTGGGCCTTGAGCGGCGCGCGCAGGGCCTCAAAGCGGGCCGGCGCGACGTATTGCAGGAGTTCCTTGCCCTTGCTGTCGAGCACCAGGTCCAGGCCCTTTTCCGGGTAGAGCAGGTGCTCCAGGTGGTCGTTGACGCGGATGCGCTCGGCGGGCGCGCCGAAGCGTTCCTGGATCACCGCGTCGTCCAGATTGACGCTGGGGATGAAGGCCAGGCCGCGGATCGGAGCGGCAAGGGCGGCGGCCCGGTCGGCGTCGGCCAGCGTGGCCTTGCGGGTGGTGCTCTGCATGTACTCGGTCTTCGGCGAGCGCTCGCGCATGCCTTCGATGGCGGCCTTGTCGAAGTCGGCGGTGACGATCAGTTTGCCGGCCACGAAGCCGGTGGTGACGCTCTCGTAATAGCCTTCCACGTTGCCGGTCTCGTTGGGCTCGGCGATCACCGCCAGCTGCAATTCCTCACCGAAGCGGGCGCGGGCGTCGGCCAGCGTGCTGCGCCCGAGGGTCAGCCCGAAGACCCGCGCTTCGCCCCCCGGCAGCACGTCGATCTGCCACGGCAGACCGGAGGTGGGCACCGCCTTCGGGTCGAAATGGGCGTACTGCCACGCGGCGGGGCCGACGATCAGGGCCAGGATCAACAGGACGACGGCAAGGGCGATCTTCATGGGGAGTCGGGTGTCAGGGGCGGCTTCCGCCGCCCGCGGAGGGTGTCGTTGAAAGAGCGGCGGCGGCCGCTCCCAAGCGGTTTCAGTGGGGTGCGTGGAAGCCTTCCGGCACCTTGGCGTGGAAGACCACCGGCACGGCGGGCATGTCGAGCACGGACTGGCGGATCTTGCCGACCACGTGCATCTCGCAGCGCTTGCAGTCGAACCTGAGGGTCAGCTTTTCCTTGCCGTTGATCAGCGTCATCGGGTCGGGGCGGATGCCCTTCACTTCCTTCGGGCACAGGTTGAAGCTGTAGCGCAGGCAGTGCTTGGTGATCATCAGCGAGGCGTCGTCGAGGTGTTCATTGGCCTCGTAGGCGGCCTCGATCAGCTGCACGCCGTGGCGCTGGTAGAAGTCCCGCGCCTTCTGGTTGAGCACGTTGGCCAGGTAGCTGAGTTCTGTCTGCGGATACGGCACCGGCGGTTCGACCGCGGCCCGGCGCGGCAGCGGCGCCAGCGTGGCGAGGCGCGCGGCTTCCAGCTTTTCGACCGCCTCGCGGCGCAGGGCGTTGATGGCGCCGGCGGGCAGGAACCAGGCCTGGTCGAGCTGCAACTCGATGGCGCGGGCGCTGAAGATCGTCGCGCCGAGCTTGCCGAGGTTGTCGCGCAGGCCGGCGAGGGCGCGCTCGGCGTCCTTGGCGGGCTCCTTGGCGTGGGGCAGTTCGGCGCTGGCGGACACGCCGGTCTCGTCGGTGAGGGTCAGTGCGAAGCCGTCCGGCGTTTCGGTGAGCTGCAGATCCACTCCGATGCGGCGCTCGGCGGACTTCTTCTCGAGCATCTTCTCGAACTCGTGGTCGCGGTTGCGGAACACGCCGCTGCCGGGGAAGAGTTCGGCCGGCACGGCGTCGGCGGTGTGCACGCGGAAATCGTCGCCGACTCGCTCGGCGCGGTTCACCCGCAGGCCGACCAGCTCGCCCTTGCGGTCGTAGAAGCTGAGGCCGTCGCCGTTATGCAGCTCGACGGCGCTGGTGGTGTCGAACCAGCGGCGCTGCTTGCCGTCCAGGCGGATCACGCTGCCGACCGGCTCGCCGACGAACTTGGGCGAGTCGAAGGCACCGATGTCAGCCGTGCGGCCATTGACGAAGTAGTCGGTGGCGCCGCGGTTGAAGGTCTTGTCGGCCAGCGGCTGGAACAGGAAGGTGCTGCGCCCGGCGGACGTGCGGCTGTATTCCGGCGTGTCCTCCATGATCTCGTCGAGCAGCAGGCGGTAGTGGGCGGTGATGTTCTTCACGTAGGCCATGTCCTTGTAGCGGCCTTCGATCTTGAAGCTGGAAATCCCCGCGTCGGCCAGCGCGCGCAGGTTGGCGCTCTGGTTGTTGTCCTTCATGGACAGCAGGTGCTGGTTGCTGGCGACGAGGTTGCCGTCCTTGTCGGCGAGGTCGTAGGGCAGGCGGCAGGCCTGCGAGCACTCGCCGCGGTTGGCGCTCCGGCCGGTGTGGGCGTGGCTGATGTAGCACTGGCCGGAAAAGGCCACGCACAGCGCGCCGTGTACGAAGAACTCCAGCGCGCAGTCGGTGGCGGCGGCGACTTTGCGGATCTCGGTGAGCGTCATCTCCCGCGCCAGCACGATCTGCGAGAAACCCACGTCCTGCAGGAAGCGCGCCTTGTCGGCGTGGCGGATGTCGGTCTGGGTGCTGGCGTGCAGCTGGATCGGCGGCAGGTCGAGTTCCAGCAGGCCCATGTCCTGCACGATCAGCGCGTCGGCGCCGGCTTCGTGGAGCTGGCGGATCAGGCGCTCGGCGCTGGCCACTTCCTCGTCGTGGAGGATGGTGTTGCAGGCGACGAAGATGCGCGCGCCGAAGCGGTGGGCGTGGCGGGTCAGGCGCTCGATGTCCGCGATGGTGTTCTCGGCGTTGGCGCGGGCGCCGAAGGCCGGGCCGCCGATGTACACGGCGTCGGCCCCGTGGTTGATGGCCTCGATGCCGATGTCCGCGTTCTTGGCGGGGGCGAGGAGTTCGAGCTGCTTGCGGGAATGGGTCATGGTGGTGCTCTCGGGGGTGAGTACGCTGCTCGTCCGGCAGCTCGCAACCCGCCATTATCCCCGGTCCCGCGGGGGGCGTCGACCATGGCCCCAAGACCCGCGCCGGGCCTGGATTTGCGTTTGCTCAGCGGTGCACGCAGGTCTCGGTGCCGAAGTTGCCGCCCTTGAATTCGGGCTCGTAGTAGTACTTGCTGAAGCGCCACTTGCCGGCCTTGGTCTTGCTGAAGGTGGCGATGCCGGTGCCGTAGTCCTTGGTGCTGGTGTCGGTCAGCGCGAAGTGGATGGCCATCTGCCGGCCGTTGGCGGCGGCGTGGCCCGGATAGGCGCCGTAGCCGGGGACTTCCAGCTTGAAGCTGTAGGCGCCGAGCTTGCCGGTGCTCTGGCCGGGCACCCGTTCGAGGGTCACGGTGCCGGTGTACTTGCCTTCGTGGCTGTCGTCGCCGGTGCAGTCGTAGGTGCCGCTGAAGTCCTCGCCGGTGAAGGGGGCGTGGGCGTGGGCGGCGCTACAGGCGATGCACAGGATGAGGGTGGAAAGGCACTTCACGGTCGGGGGCTCCGGATGGGTTGGAAAGCCCTCATTGAACCACGATGCCGGCGTCCTGTTCAGCTGGCAGCCCCAGCCAGCGTTCCATTGCGTCGAGCAACACCTCGGGCTCGAAGGGCTTGATCAGGTAGTCGTCCATGCCGGCTCCCAGGCAGCGACGCCGGTCCTCCGCAAAAGCGTTGGCTGTCATCGCGAGGATCGGTACGCGGGCGTACTCAGGTAGTTGGCGGATCTGGCGGGTGGCTTCGAGGCCGTCCACCTCGGGCATCTGCATGTCCATCAGGATCAGTGCGTAACGCCTGGTGGCCGCCTTTTCCACAGCGATGCGTCCGTTCTCGGCCCAATCCACGTGCAGGCCGGCCTCTTCGAGCAGTTCGCGGGTGATTTCCAGGCTGACCGGCTCGTCTTCGACCACCAGCACTTGTGAGCCTTGCGGCAGGGGGCGCGGCTCCGGGCCGGTGGGAGAGGCGGTTTGCGTCGCGCATGTGGGCGTCGCGGCGAAGCCCACCACGCACCAGAAGGTGCTGCCGCTGCCGGGCTGGCTGTCGGCGCCGATGCTGCCGCCCATCAGGCTGACGAGGCGTCGGCTGATGGCGAGCCCCAGACCGGTGCCGCCGTATTGTCGGGTGGTGGAGTGGTCGGCTTGCTCGAAGGCCTCGAAGATCCGCTCCAGCGCTTCGGGTGGGATGCCGATGCCGGTGTCGCTGACTTCGAAACGAATCCGCACGAGACCGGTTTCGTCGTCCTCCAGTTTGTGGGCGCGGATGCTGATGCCGCCTTCGGCGGTGAACTTCAGCGCGTTGCCGGTCAGATTCAGCAGTACCTGGCCGACGCGCTGGCTGTCGCCGATGAATTGAAGACCGCCCAGCGTCGGGTCGATGTCCATCGCAAGCAGCAGTCCCTTGTCGTGCGCGGCGCCACCGATCAATCCATCCAGCGTGTGGAACAGTTCTGGCAGCGTGAAGGGCGACGGCGAGAGTTCGAGCTTGTCTGCTTCGATCCGGGACAGGTCGAGGATGTCGTTGATGACGCCGAGGAGATGGCGACCGGAGCCGATGATCTTGTCGAGCTGGTGCTGTTGCGTTGGTGTCGTAGCGCCGCGTTGGAGCAGATGGGCCATGCCCAGGATGCCGTTGAGCGGCGTGCGGATCTCGTGGCTCATGTTGGCGAGGAAGGTGCTCTTGGCGAGGCTGGCTGCTTCGGCGGCGTCCCGTGCCCGCTCCAACTCCGTACGGGCGAGGAAGTCCCGGCGGATCAGCCATTCCCGCCACCAGCCGACTCCGGCGGCGAGGATGAAGACGGTGAGGGCCTGGTAGCTCCAGTAGGCGAAGGCGTTGAGTTCGCTACTGATCCCGGCCCGGATCGCATAAATGAAGGCGGCGAGGATGGTGAGGCCTGCACCGAAGGCAATGCGGAACTGCACGCCGAGAATCACGAAGATGTAGAGCTCAAGGAAGGTGAAGTTGAGCACGCCGACCCACGACGACAGGCCGCCGGCGCCGCCCTGGTTGTCGATGCGGGCCAGAACCCAGAACAGGCTGAGTGAAATGCACACCAGCGAACCCGCCATGACGGCCTGCCAGTTGCGCCTGGCGGCGTCGGTGAACGAATAGCCGATGGCCAGCAGCAGCAAGGGCACGCTGAGCGTCAGTCGGCCGAGGTTGGCGCTGACGTCGGGGAATACCATGAAATCCACCGCACAGTCGCCCAGCACGAGGAGCAGGCCAAGCACCAGGCTGGCCTGGGCGAAGCGGTGGTAGTAGTCGGTGTAATAGGCGCTGAAGTGCTTTTCGAGCCGCGAATCGAGAAAGCGCAGGAACAGGCCGTAGGCCAGCGTGGAGTCGGGGGCAGAGGCGGTATGGTGAGTCACGGGGGCGGCAGATCGGATCGCGGTGCTCCGATTGTCCATGCCCATCATGGGGAAAAGTGTTACGCGGGGTAGCGGGTGTGTACTTCGCCACACCCGCTCGATCCTGCGCCGGGTTAAATGATAAAAATGATTGTTTTCAGTGGTTTGAATTGATTTCTCGTGGCTGACGGGGTTTCAGAACGCAGAGCCGGGTGTCTGCAGGAAGGTGATTTCTTCCGGCGACGACGATCGCCCGAGTACTGCATTGCGGTGCGGGTAGCGTCCGAAGCGGTCGATGATGGCTTTGTGGCGCAGCTCGAAGTCCAGGTTGCTTTCCAGGCCTGGCTGGCTGAACAGGCGGACGGCGTGGGTGTGGATCAGCGCCGATTCGCTGTGCATGTAGGGCATGTACAGGAAGGCGCGGCGGGCGACCGGTAGTTCTAGATCGGCGCCGGCGGCCACTGCGCCCTGGGCTAGTACCAGGGCCATGCCATCGCAGGCGAAGGCGCGCGGGTCGTCGCGGAAGAGGTTGCGGGAAAACTGGTCGAGCACGATGATCTCGGCCAGCCGGCCGTCGGCAGTGGCGCGCCAGGTGTGCAGTTCGCCGCTGGCCGCCGCCGCGTACACCGCCCTGAAGCGGGCGGCGATGAGGCGGTCGAATTCGTCCGAGCGGGCAAACCATTGCCTGGGCGTGCTTTCTTTGAACCAGAAATCGAGTACGGCTTCGGAGTCGGGCAGGGATGCGGCCATGCTGCGTTGTCCTCCTGGTTTTGCGGGGCAGGGGTGTAAAACGGAATCATGAATCATCGCGCGCGCTTCCTGGCGCTTCAATCGCTGCTACGGGAGTATCAGGCGTTCTGGCAGCCGCCACCATTCTATGTGCACCGCCCGGCCTGGTGCGAGCAATGGCCGGCGTTGGCGGAAGCGGTTCTGGGCCTGGGAGATGCCGAACTCGAAGCCCTGGTCGCATCGCCGGACGATTGCCGCGCCTGGCTGGAGGCCTATCTGCCGTTTGTCGGCGAACTGGGGCAACTCAGCGACGTGACGCCGCTACCAGCCCGCAGCCTGGCGCCGAGCGGGGCGCACTTCGACTGGTTCATCCCCGGCCGCAAGCGGGTCCAGATCGAAGCCTTCGCCAGTCATGGGCCGGCGGTGGCGGCGCCACTGCTGGAGTGGTGCGCCGGCAAGGGCCACCTCAGCCGGCGGCTGGCCCTCAGCGACGGCCAGCCGGTGAGTTCGCTGGAGATCGATCCGGACCTGTGCGAGGAAGCCGGGCGGCTGGCGGCCCGCGTCGGCGTGGAACAGCAGGTAGTGTGCGCCGATGCGCTCGAAGCGTCGTCGCGGGCCCACGTGCGGGGCTGCGAGGTGCTGGCCCTGCATGCCTGCGGGGAACTCCACCGCTCCCTCGTGCGCAGCGCGGGTGGCGACGGTGCCCATGTCTACCGGATCGCTCCGTGTTGTTATTACCGTGGCGCCCAGGACGGCTATCGGCCGGTCAGCCGCGAGGCTTCGCTGCCGCTCGATGGGCGTGCGCTGCGCCTGGCCGTGACCGAGACCGTGACGGCGCCCCCGCGCCTGCGCCAGCGCCTGGCCCGCGATCAGACCTGGAAGCTGGGCTTCATCGCGCTGCGCAATGCACTCGAAGGCGAGGCCATCCGGCCCTTTCCGCCGATGCCCTCACAGCTGCTGTCTGGCGATTTTCCCGCTTACGGCGAGGCGGTGGCGCGGCGCCAGGGCGTCAGTCTGCCGGCGCAGGTGGACTGGGCGCACTGGCTGGCGGTTGGCGAACGGCGTCGCGGCGAAGTCCGTCGCCTGGAACTGGTCCGCCACGCCTTCCGCCGCCCGCTGGAGATGTGGCTGGTGATGGATCTGGTGCGTGGCTTCGAGGAGGTCGGTTTCCGGGTGGATGTCGGCACCTTCTGTGCGCGTAGCCTGACGCCAAGGAATCTGATGGTGCTGGCCAAAGCGCTTTGATGATACATTCTCGCATTCATCAACCTTGCGTAAATCTTGCGCTTTCAATAAATCTTGTTAAGCTCAGTCTGAGGGCGGGGGATACGGCTAGGCAGACGGGTAGTTGGATCATTCACCGGGTTCTGCATCAAGCAAGGCTAGTGCTTGATCTCTTGATGGTACTTGCAACTAATTCCATGGCATTGGATTTGTCTGACACTCGATGATGGTGATGTCGGAATGATTTTGCGAAATGAAGTCATTGCCTTGCTGCCCGGCTTATACGCGTTGAGCTACCCAAAGGTTGGCGGGGCTCCATTCTGCGTGTCCCGAGTTGCCGATTTGGATGGGGATGCTGGAGGCGTCGAGAGCCTGACGATGCCGGGGGCTGTGGACTGTGTACTTCGTGGGCCGGGTGATTGCATCGTGTGGCGGGTGACGGATCGGCCCGCTCGCATATTGTTGACTGCGTTTCTGCTGTGTGACGATGAGGAAGTGCCAGCGGTGCGGATTCAGCGTCTGGATGGTGATGATTCGATGCTGCCACCGCTCCTCAATAGTGCCCAGGATGATTCCGATGGCGGTCCCATCGCCGTGGCCCCTGAAGGAGTATCGATCATTGCTTATGTGGATGGTCGTGGTGACATGGTGGCCTCGGAGGGCGTGTGTCTCGGCAGTCCGGAAAGTTTGAGTTCGATTACCGGTTTTCAGTTGGAGTGGCCGGATAAGCCACTTGGCGTAGACATTGCCTATAGCGTGTTATTGGAAGGGCATGGTTATCTGCCAGAAGTTAATACTGGCAATTTCTGTGGTGTGCGCGAGTCGGGAATGCGTATCACCGCGGTACGCCTGGACTTGGTCGGCGAGAGGGCAGGGAACTACCGGTTGATGGGCGAGGCTTTTTTTTCCGGGGGGTTCCAGGCTTGCACCGAAGGTGGAGTAATGAGTGGGCCAAGTGGCTTCGAGCACTTGGCGGCATTGCGCCTGAAAGTCGGCGCGTGCGATTTGTAATTGCAGCATTTAGCAAAATGGAGTTTTTTCCCCATGTATGATGCCGACCAGCAAACAGTTACGGATGCGTTGCATAACGCCAATCCGGTCGTCTTTTCCGATTCAACGATCAATGACATTCTTGCACTGACCACCAGGATTTCGGACTCTGTGGTCAGTTTCCATTCGGTGCAGGCTGATTCCAACGGTAACGTCACGGTTCCGTCTGGTGCTGAAGTGGTCCTGATCGGTTCGTCAGACACCTCTCCGACGACCATTACGCCGCCACCGAATGCGCCGGTGGTGATTTTCCAGGGCCTTGGGGGGGTCGTTACGACATTGAATGACGGCGTCCTCGTACCGACGTCCCAGCCCGGTACCGTTGATCGTGTCGTGGTTGGCTCTGCCGGTGGCGACAAGATCATCGTCGCTGATGCGCGCAATACCAAGGTTATTCTCGGCACGGGCGATAGTTCGGTGGTGACCGGTTCGGGCGTTGACACCGTCGAGGCTGGCCTCGGCAACAGCACGATCGTCGGCGGTAGTGGTAATTACGCCGTTGTGAAGTTGGGTGGTAGCGCAAGTAACTACACAGTGACGACTAACAACGGCCACGCGGTGGTAACGGACAACACCTCGCACAAGGTGACGGACATCTCCAAGATCCAGTATGTCCAGCTCGACCAGGGTAAGGCCCTCGTGTTTGCGAAGGATTCCGTCGAAGCAGCGGTTTCGACGCTGTATGAAGCGGCTTTTGGGCGTACGGCGGATGCGGGCGGTCTGGACTACTGGTTCGACCTGGGCCGCGCTGGAGTGTCGCTGAAGCAGATTGCGGATGCCTTCACGCACTCCGCAGAGTTTGTATCTCAAGCGGCGCTCAGCGATGCTGACTTTGTCAAGGGGTTGTACCAGCATACGTTTGGCCGCGATGGAGAAGCGGGGGGGCTCTCGTACTGGACCGATGCGCTGGCGCATGGTTCGACCCGTGCCGATCTGATCATGAGCTTCGCTCAGATTGCTGCCCATAACATCGACGGCAGCATTCATACCGAGGCCCAGGTTATCGGTAGCGTGACCATCGTGACCGGCATCATTTAATGCCCGACTCTGTCGGTTCGAAAGGGGCTTCGGCCCCTTTTTCTTTCGTTTGTCTGCCCACCAGGCGGGATGATTTCCTGCTTGGGCGGGCGGTTTCCGCATACAAGGCGGGCCAGTGGGCCGAGGCCGCCTTGTATGCGGAAACCGTCTGCCGAAGGACGCCGCGCAGCGACATCGCGGCGCTCCTGCGGGCCAAAGTGCTGGAGGCCTGCAGCCCGTTGCGGGCGGCCGCGGCCTGGTACGCGGCCTGGCGGGTAGCGCCGGCCAGTCCCTTACTGCAGGATGGTTTGCTGCAGGCATGGCTCGCTGCAGGAGAGCGGGACGCGGCGGCGTGCCTTGGTCCGGTATTCCTGCCCGAACGTTGCCGGAATGGGACGCAGGCGGGTCTGCTGCCGTTGTTACATGCTGCCGGGCTGGGAGCATTCGGCGCCTGCTGGAAACAGGGCGAGGACATCGAAGGCATGGTGTTCGCCGCTGCGGGGGCGGGGCCAACCCGGCGTCTGCTCGTGTCCGATGGAACGCGTCAGCAGGTTTTCGATGTGCCGGCGAACGGGCAGCGCTTCCGTATTCCGTGGGGGGCTGCGGCGGGCGTGTGGTCGCTAGCCTTGGTGCCGGATGCCGCGGGTGTTTCGGTCACCTCGGGGCAGCTCCTGCAAGGCTCGCCGCTGTCCTTCGTCCCGGCGCCAGTGACCTTCGAAGCCGGTGCCCGCGAGCGGGCCACAGGAGCAAGAAAAGCACAGGGGCATGCGGCGCTTGGCATCGTGATCCCGGTGTATGGCAAGCTCGACCTAGTCAGCCGTTGCATTGACAGCGTGCTGGCCAGCCTGCCGCACAATCGCTGCTCGGCGGAAATCATCGTTGTGGACGATGCCAGTCCCGATCCAGCCCTGCGGAAATGGCTGGACCGCAAGGCTGCGGCGGGACGCATACGTTTGCTCCGCAATCCTTTCAACCTTGGTTTCATCGGTGCTTGCAACCGCGGCATCGCAATGGTGCCTGGGGATGTACTCTTGCTCAACGCGGATGCGCTGGTCCATGGCGACTGGCTGGACCGTTTGAGCGCTGCCTTGTACAGCGCCGGCGACATCGCCTCGGTGACGCCTTGGTCCAACAATGGCGAGATCAGCAGCCTGCCCGATATTGGTGTGGCAGCGCCAGCCCTGGATGAGGCGCAATTGGCGCGAGTCGATGACATCGTTGCGGCTGTCCGTGATGCGGGGCTGACGGCGGAGCGCGAATTGCCGACCTGTTGCGGGTTTACGATGCTGATGCGGCGCCGGGTCATTGACGAGATCGGTGGCTTGGATGACGTGGATCTGCGGCGGGGTTACAACGAAGAAGTGGATTGGTGCCTGCGCGCACGGCGCGCCGGCTATCGGCATTTGCTGGCGTCAGGCGTGTTCGTTGCCCATTCGGGTACCGCGTCCTTTGGTGACGAAAAGATTCTGCGTGTCGTCCAGAACAAGGCCGTGCTGGCGGCCCGCTATCCGGATCACGAGATGGAATACGCCCGTTTCCTGAGCGATGACCCCCTGGCCGCCATGCGGCAGGTGATTCTCGAGCGTCTGTGCCGGGAGGGGGCCGACTGGTATGCGGATCGAGATGAAGATGCCAGCCTGCCGGATGCGCCGGAAAAGTCGGACGTTCCAGAAAGCGTCCCGCCTTCTGCTGTGCGCTGGATTGCGGTACGCCTGGAAGCCGACGATGCCGTGGGTTATAGCAAGACTCTGCAATTGGCCCGCTTGATCGCCAGCCGATCCACCGAAGGTGAGCCGCCCTTCGCGCTGCTGTGCCTCGGTCTTGGGACGGAAGCCCTGTGGCGGAGCAGCGTGGTGAATGTGCTTCCGCCCGAGCCCGATGCCCCGAAGTGCGTGATCCCTGACAGCTTGCTGAGCACCTTGCTGCACTGCACGACGGTGCTGGCCAGCCCTTCCTGTCCCATAAGCGGTTGGGAGGAGATCGTCCGCCTCGACGACCGATTCGATCCAGCGGCGTGGCTGGCTGCACGCCATCCGGAGTCCTCCCTTTCTCCTGCCTGAGTTCAAACACTTCCCGATGACATCTCTGGTTCCATCTGGCGCTCAACCGTCGAGTGTTCCCGCCCCTCGCTGGCTGGGGGCAATCGAAGGTATCCACGAAGGCATCGTCCACGGTTGGGCCATAGACCTCATGCGTCCCGATGCCCGGGTCGTGCTTGAGGTCTGTATGGACGACGAGGCGGTTGGGGCGGTTATCGCCGACGTGGCGCGCAGTGATCTGTCCGATGCATTCCTCAAACTGGGAGAGATCGCCCTCCGCCTGGACTCTTGCCACGGTTTCGTGACCGATCTGGGGGCACTCGCCCTGCGTGGCAGTCTGTCCATCCGGGTGGCCAACACCGACCATGTCTTGTCCGGCGCGCTGCCCATCGACACTTTGAAGGCACCGCCGGCCGTGGCTTTGAATCAGGTGTTCGGCGATGGGGGGCTGCGCCTGCACGGTTGGGCCATCGATCCCGTTGATCGGCGGCGCGTGGTCGGGGTCCGGGCATTTCTTGAACACCGCTGCCTGGCGCAGGCGCGGGCGGAGCGGGAGTTGCCGGTCTTGCGGTCCAGACAGGTGGGCGCGCGCGGTTTCGAGCTGGATCTTCCTCCCGATCTGGCCGATGGGCGTGTGCATCAGGTGCGTGTCGTCGATGAAAACGGGATCGCGTTGAACGGAAGCCCGGTAAGCATCTGCTGCCATGCGCAGGGCGGGCGGCAGTTGCTGACGATGGCAGAGGCCAGGGACGGGCTCTTGGGGGCCTTGGTCGACGGTTATGAACGCCACTGGCCGCGATGTATGGGGATGACCTATTACCGCGAATGGTCGGCGCTGTTCGAGGAGCTTGCCGAGCCGCCGGTTTTCGAGTCGGCGCCGTGCATCGGCGTGTTGGTGGTGTCCCGTGATCCGTCCGTGCCTGTAGATGAGACGCTTGCTTGCCTCGGCCGCCAGACAGGGAATCTTCGGGTTGTCGTGGAGCGCGTGGACGATGGCTGGACGGATGCGGTTGAGCATGCACTGGGCCGCCTGCTCGAAGCCGGCTGTGGCTTCATCGCGTGCGTGCGTGCCGGTGACCGCTTGCGGGATCATGCCCTTGGGAAGGCGCTGGAGGGCTTCGTCTCACCGAACGTTGCCATTGTCTACACGGACAGCGAGGCGGCAGATCTGCCCTGGTTCAAGCCGGCGTGGAATCCGGAATATGCACTAGCCAGCGATTACCCGCTGGAATTGATGTTGATGCGTCGTGCGATCGCCGAACGCGCCATTGGCGCAGGCTGTGCGGCGTCCGATTCGGCGGCCCTCCGTTGGCAGGCCCTGGCAGCCGTATGGGACATCGCCGATCATGCCGTTGTGCATGTGCCGCGCGCACTTTATTTATTCGAGTCTGCGCTGAGCGAGGCGGAGCAGGCGGCTCGGGCTGCGGCCGCAGCCGAGGCTCTCGGGCGGGTCGAACCGGCGGCGACGCTTGTGACACAACCCCAGCCGGGGGTGGGCTTCATGCCGCGCCGTCTGCAACGTTTGCCGCAGGCGGCCGACGGCCCCTTGAAAGTCAGCGTGATCATCCCGACCCGGGACGGCCTGGCGCTGTTGTCCCGTTGCATCGACAGCCTGTTTGCCCACGCCGGAACGCTGGACGTGGAACTGATCGTGGTGGACAACGGTTCGGTCGAAGCGGAAACCCTGAGCTACTTCGAGGAGATCCGGGCTCGGGGCGTACGTGTACTGCCGATGCCGGGGCCGTTCAATTTCTCCGCGCTCAACAACCAGGCCGTGGCGGAGGCGAGCGGCAACATCCTGTGCCTGCTCAACAACGACATCGAAGTGCTGCACGAGGGCTGGCTCGAGGAACTGGTCGGTCAGCTGATGCGTCCGGGCGTCGGGGCGGTGGGCGCCAAGCTGCTGTGGCCCAATGGCATGGTGCAGCACGGCGGGGTGGTGCTGGGGGTCGGTAACGTGGCCGGACATTACGGCAACCGGCTGAGCGACGGCGATTGGGGCGATCATGGCCGCAATCAGTTGCTGCAACAGGTCAGCGCAGTGACCGCAGCCTGCCTGCTGGTGCGCAAGACGGACTACCTGCGGGTCGGCGGCATGGACGAGGTGGCCTTCCCGGTTGCCTTCAACGACGTGGATCTCTGCCTGAAGATCCGACGCCTCGGCATGGCCATCGTGTGGTCGCCCTATGCACGCTTGCTGCATGCGGAGTCGGCGTCCCGTGGTCATGAAGACACACCCCAGAAAAGGGCTCGCGCGGGGCGTGAGGTGGACATGCTGCGACGTCGTTGGGGCGATGTGCTGTTCCGCGATCCGGCCTATCATCCGAGCCTCAACCTCGATGTTCTCAGCCAGGTATCTGCTGGCTTGGCGATCCCGCCACGCTCCCGGCTGCCCCGCAACGGCTGTCTCGACCTCCGGCAGAACTGAAGCTCCTGGAGCATCCGAAAGAAGCCATGAATATCCTGTTCATCCATCAGAACTTTCCAGGACAGTTCGTCCATCTGGCTGCTGATCTGGCGAAAAGTGGGGAGCACAAGGTGATTGCGCTCTCGATGTACGTCAATCCGGTCCCTGAGGGAGTGACGCTGCGCCCCTACCAAGCGCTGCGGGCGCAAAGCGAGCGCCAGCATCCCTTGCTCAAGGATCCGGAGGCCAAGATCATGCGGGCTGAAGCCTGTGCGGCGGCGGCAATCCAGTTGCGCAACGAAGGCTTCGTGCCGGATCTGGTCATTGCCCACCCGGGGTGGGGCGAGGCGCTGTTCATCAAGGATGTCTTCCCGAAAGCCAGATTGGCGGTCTATTGCGAATTCCATTACGCCGCAGAAGGGCGCGATGTCGGTTTCGATCCGGAGGAGCCACCCTTGAGTTTTCCCCAACGCTGCGCGTTGCGCGTCCGGAACATGGCCAATCTGCTAAGCCTGGAAGCGGCCGATCTGGCCTTTGCGCCGACAGAATGGCAGCGCAGCACCTATCCAGCGCCGTTTCGCGAGCGGATTGCCGTGATTCACGATGGTATCGACCTGGCCCGATTGGTCCATCGGAAGGACGCAGTGCTTCGCATCGCCAAGGGTGATGGCTTGGGTGAATGCGTGCTGCGGCCGGGGGATGAGGTGCTGACCTACGTGGCGCGAAACCTTGAACCGGTGCGGGGCTTCCACATTCTGATGCGGGTGCTGCCCGAGGTGTTGCGGCTGCGTCCCGAGGCTCATGTGGTGATCGTTGGTGGCGATAGGGTCAGCTACGGACGGAGGCCGGAAGACGGTGGAAGCTGGAAGGATGCGCTGCTGAAGGAAGTGGGGGCCAGCCTCGACCTTGCGCGTGTGCACTTTGTCGGCAATGTGCCTGAAAGCGTGTACCTGGACCTGCTCAGTATCAGCAAGGTTCACGCGTACTGGACGACGCCCTTCGTGTTGTCCTGGTCCTTCATGGAGGCCGCGCTGGCGGGTGTGCCGGTGGTGGCGTCGGATACGCCGCCGGTGCGGGAGTTCGCCCAGGCCTTTGGTGCCCAGCTGGTGGATTTCTTTGATCGGGAAGGCTTCGTGCGGGAGATCGTGAAGCGGCTCGCGGCCCCCCCTAAGCCCCACAAGCTGCGGATACTGGATCGGTTTTCGATGGCGCCGTGTGTGGTCCAGCAGAAGAAATTTCTTGGAATAGTGGACTGAGATGTCATGGGTGGGTCGGCTCCTGCTATATGCTGCGGCTCGCTTGAGAACTCACTTTATCCGCCGCCCTTCTTTCTGCCCGTACATTTCGTAGTGCTGTGCCCCTGAGAGGAAGTGCCCTGCGGCAACGGCGGAGGCCACGTCCGGGTGCAGTTGCAAGTAACGATGTTCGTCGAACAGAACAGCCGCAGAAGACGGGGGGCAAGTTGGCGCGGCAGCTGTTGAGGTGGGCTGCGGCACAGCCTTGGCCTCGGTTTGTGTTGCTGAAAGGATCAGAGCCTCGTCACAAAGGATTTCCATGTCCTGCGCCAGGCCGGCAGCCATCGCCTCGGCAGAAGAGGCCGCAACGGAGGGGGCGTGGGGGGCGCTGTCACAGAAGTGGCGGAAGAACACTCGCATCACGTGATTGACGCCAGCCTCCGTTACGCTGCGTAGATCGTCAGCGAAGTAGCGCCCGCTAGCTGCGGGCGAGGTGATGATCTCGTACGACGGAAAATACGCCACGTTGTCGAAGCGCCTTGCGGCCTCGTCCGCTGCCACGCGCAGCACGGCCTTGCTGTAGCTGGTGGCAACCCACACGTGGCAGTCGCTCGCCGTGGCAGCAAGCGGTACCGGCGACACGGTGAGGATGATCCGTGCGCCCGGATTCACCGCATGTAGCCGGTCGCGCAGTGCTGCGATATCCGCGCCTACCTCAAAAGCCGAAAAGTTTGCCAGCGCATGCTGTGCCGGATCAAACGCGCCACCCGCCACGCCCGGTGCAACCGGATACACCGCCCCGTCGGTGCGCGCATACCAGGTTTCGGTCAGCCCCAGCGTCAGCACCAGCCAGTCCAATTGCAGGAAGGCTTCACGCACGCACGCCAGGTGCTGCGCTGCGTCGGCCAGCACAGCCTCGGGGGAGTCATGGCCCTCCGGTTCGATCGACGGCCGAAACGGATCGACGAAGCGCTCTCCCCGTGACCACACTGTGTCTTGCGGTGTGAAGTGTCCGAAGGCCCGGTCGAACAACTGCACCGCCTGCCGTGCCGTATAGACGTTGCCATAGCGCGCGGAAAACAGCCCGTAATTGCGTCGTGCAGCTGCTTCGGCAGGGGTGCCAGGGGGAGGGGCTTCGGTCGTCAGATAGTTGAACCCGCCACGCTGGATCCGCTTGGCCAGGTGCTGCGCAAAGCAGCTCCCCATAGTCACGATCCGGTCGCTGCGCGTAATCCGCACCGCCTGTGGACGTGCCGGGTCGATATGTCCGGGAGCGGGCAGAGTCATGGCCTTGGGCCATAGCTGATCGTCCGCCACATCAAGGTAAGGATGCGTCATGCGGGCCTCCCGCAAGCCTGACCCAGCACACGGTCCAGCAAGCCCAGATCGCGATGCAGGATCTGCAGGTTTTCAGGGGCGATTCCCTGCCTGGCGTATTCATCAAAGCTGAAGCGCACGTATTCGAGTGCGCCTTCCAGATAGTGTGTCGCGCCGGCCTTCCACATCAGATTGCCTCCTGGCAAGGACAAGGCGTCGGCCACCTCGGGGTATAGCGGCCACACCGTATCGGTCAGCCCATCCCGCACCGTCAGCGGACGGGCCAACTGCTCCGGGCGTGCGCCCATCTGCCCGGCTACGATCTTGCTCAATTGTTCCAGCACAAAAATCGTCGGGTGATTGATCGAGTGCATGAAACAACCCGAGCGCTGAATGGTCCGAAAGAATCCCTCGAATGCCGCCTCCAGCCCTGCAGCCTGAAACATCTGCTGCATGAGTCCGCGGCCTGCCGCCCACTGATCCAGATACCCCAGGTCCGCATACACCTGATGGTCGAACAAGCGCGCGGCATCGTCGGGCGACAAGCCGTTGCGGTAGCTCCATGCGGCAATCGCCGAATTGTAGTGGTGTGCCGTCAGTGCCCCGCTTGTCTTGTCCTGCGCGTAGCACAAGTCCGGGTGAAAGGCCGAAAACCCAATCGCCGGGATACGCAGCACCTTAGGCCGAAATCTGGGAATCCGTTCCACGGTGCGCGTGCAAGCGTCTGCCGGCACAATCGTCACCCAGAAATCATGGCCATCGAGTTGCTGTGCAAAGCGCTCTGCATGCGTTTCGGCATCGAAGGGCCAGGGAAGCGGCAAGGCAGTGACCTGGTCGTGCGGAAAGAGGTCCTTCAAGCACGCGACCAGACCGCCAGTTTGGCAGTTACTGCTTACTGCAACATATCGCATATCAGTTCTTCGGGAATCATCATCGAGACTGCCCTCCGCCTCGCGGGAAGGTCATTCAGTTCGTCTTGTGCTAGCGCCTCCGCGCTCTGCAATGCGGTGGCCCAGGCTAGGGCGAGATGGTACTTGATCTCGCTGCGCCAGCGCGCGGACAAGACTTGGCTGTTGTGTGTCGGCTCCCGACGAGGGTGCCCTGTTCGCTGGATCGTGCTCTTTTAGGTTTAGTTGTTTGACATTATTCATGCCCCTCTCCACAATCCTTCTCGCGCAATTTTTGTGCAAATGGCATATGTTTCAATATCTGGAGGAGTGGAGAGATGTCTCAGAATCTGATTTCCCTGTCTTTGTCGGACGAGCAGCTCGATCAGGTGCGCACGGCGCTGGGGGTGCTCGAGAAGAATCTGACCGGAATGGTGTCCTTGTCGGTGGACGAGCGTGTCGAGATGACAAAGATGGGACCGAAGTCCGAGATGTTCGCGCGCAAGGCGTATGACGTGCTGGCCTTGAGCCCGGAGATCCTGCCCGGCAACTTCGATCTCCAGGAGTTCGGCGCGGACATCCGCGCGCTCGATCAGCTGCGGCCACTGTTTGCCCAGCTGGTGCGGCTCGTGCGGCGGGCTGAGGACACCGAGATGGCGCTGGGGAGCGACATCTACCGGGCGGCACTAGATGGTTACCGTTTTGCCAAGGCCGCGGGCAAGGGGGCGGCGCTGGATGAACTGTCGGCCCATGCGTCGGTGCGTTTTTCTGGCCAGGGCCGGCGTAAGGGCGGCGAGCAGGGCGCCGCGAACTGAATCTGTGCCGGGCCGGATGTTTCCGGCCCGGCACAGATTCAGTAAGTTCAGGTGGGGCTTGAAGCAGTTCAGGTCCCACCTGAACTTTTTCAGCACCAGGGGCAGTGATTTCACCGCCAGGGTGAACTTGTTCATCTCTACGCTGAACCGGTTCATCTCGGACGGCAACCGGTTCAGCACAAAGGTGAGCGGGGTAGCCTTGGACTTGAAACGGTTCAGCTTCCACCTGAACTTTTTCAGCGCCGGGGGCCGTGATCTGACCTCCAGGGGGAACCGGTTGAGCTCGGGCGACAACTTGTTCAGCTCGAACCTGAGCAAGTTCACCTCGGATCTGAATCAGGTTAACCTTGGGGGCATCGCTGGATACGGGTGGCCTTCTGGTGATGTTTTTAAGTGTGATCTGACTGCTCTCCGCAGATCCAGATATTGAAGCGCTAATCTCAGGAAGACAGAACTGTGCATCTGCTTGTCGCTGTGGCCCCAATCGGCCTGTGAATCAGGGCAATCGCACCTTCACGTCATGAGCCCCAGCAGCTCAGCGCGAAAGATGTCGGAGGTCGCCGCCAGCATCCGCTTGGTTTTGATGCTGCCCTTACGTGACGTGTTCAGGCGGAGCAGGTTCATCACGATATGGCGGACGATGGCAAGGTTGTTGGCAGCAAAGCCTGTGCGCACGGTGGCTTGGTCTTCACCAAATTGGACGTCGAGGCACCAGTGAAGCCGGTTTTCCACCTCCCAGTGGCTGCGCACCGCGCGGGCAATCCGCGGGGCGTCGGCAGGCAGGGAACTGATGTAGTAACAACGCTCGTGACTTGTCCTGGTACCCATCGTTCGCTCGCGCTCGACGATCGCAAAGCTCTTCAGGTCGGCCCACTGCTCTGCCTTGTAGAGCCGATCCACGGCGTCAAAAGCCCAGCAACGGCGCACCTCGGTTCGACCGTGCCCCTCTTCGCGGCTCTCGGTGGTAGAACTTGGCGTCAGGACGCCGCCTATTCCTGCCTGGGCGAGCAGGAAGGATTCGACGAGCTTGGGATGATTGTCCTTCACGCACAGCACGTAGTCGGCACCCCTTTCGCGAATCGTCTTCGCGATGGCCGTCTGGGTGCCCATTGCATCGATGGTGACGACACAGCCATTCAAGGCGAGCGTCGCCAGCAACTCGGGAATCGCCGTAATCTCGTTCGACTTCTCGGCGGTCGCCGTCTGGCCGAGCACGAGGCCGATGTCGGCAGCGAAGGCGCTGACCAGGTGCAAAGGATGTGCGGCGGCCTGGGGCGTGCTGCCTCGGCTGGCCTTGCCATCGATAGCCACCACCGCATCAGGGCTCAGCGCCGGCAGCAACTGCCCGACCCAGCGTCGAAACGCAGCTTCGAACTCGCGCGGATCAAGCATCGCAAACACTCGACCGAACGTGTCGTGGGAGGGAATCCCATGCTTGAGCACCAGAAAGCCCTGGAGCCAATCGATACGCTCCTCGGCCCAGGCCTCGATGTCCGAGAACTCGTCTGCGCTGCACAGCACCGCGCACACCGCAACCGTGAGCAACTCGGACAGATCGTGTCTGACCTGCCGGGCGCTGCGCGGGTCGGAGATCGAAACGAACATCTGCGTGAGCGGCATCACTTCCTTTGTCTTCATCAGAGCGCCAAAAGATCAGGAAGCTACACAATTTACCGGGCTGTGAACAGGGGGCACGTAGGTGCCTCACGGCGAACGTGGCTATGTCGAGTAGATGCGATAACCCTGGGCCTGTGAATGAGCAGGAAGCTTCCGCCGCTGTAATCAAAAGCAATAAAATGCTGGCAATTAAAAATTATCACTGAAAGAGTATTTGTTTTGGATAATCGGCATTTGGCAATAGTGCTTTTTTTTAGAGCTCCTTTAGGTGGGCTGCAGGAGAATATTCTAGCCACTGCGCGCTTCGCCAAGGCTGAGGGCTGGCGTGTTACCGTATTTTGTCCGGATGGGCCATTCCTTAGAAATTACATTATCCCATCGGGAATAGAGGGCGTTTCTGTCGATTTTTCGAGCGATGAATCCACACAGAAAGCTCTGACTAGTCTTTGCTCTGCAACCGTTATACATGCGCATCCTGGCCCTTCTAGAGTATTGGCACTTCAGGCGTCACAAGAATCGGCAGCTCCGGTTTTTTTTACAATTCACGGTCGTTGGTTCGATGGTGTGCAGCAATTTGCTGAAAAATTGGCTGGGATTATTTGTGTTTCTCCGGCTGTTTTCGATGAGGTTAACCGACAGTGCCCAGGGGTTACAGATAGGATTTTCTGCGTTCCTAACGGCGTCAATTGTGAATCATTTCCCGAAGCACCGATTCTTACCTCTGGGAAGCACCAGACGGTAGCAGTTGTCTCGCGGTTAGATGCGGATAAACAGTTGGTTGTTGAAACGGTTGCCGCTCTTTGGCGAGAGCAGGCAGCGCGGGGCTTGACTTCACCAAAGTGGATCGTGGCCGGCGACGGCACACTTATGCACCAGTTGATTCTTGCGGCAAGCGAGCTGAATCATGGAAAGGCAGATCCAGTTGTCGAATTTCTAGGGTGGCAGCCGTCGGAAAAATTGTCATCTATATATGCAGGGGCAGATTTGGTATTGGGGTCTGGTCGATGTGCGATTGAAGCTCTATCAATTGGAAGACCTTCAATTGCCATTGCCAGCGCAGGGGTAGTGTCGGCAACCAATCCGATGCAGTTCAAAGTAGCGGCTCATTCCAATTTTGGTGGATATGGATGTGGTCCGTCGCCGTCTATTTCGGAAATCCTAGACGAAGTGCTTGATGTACTGGCTAAACCTGATCCGCACTTTAGTGACGATGCATGCCGTTTTGTACGCGAGCACCATGACAACAGTGTCGTTAATCGACGCTTACTGGATCTGTATGATGCGAGTACCCGGTTTACACACCGCTTCGACTAAACTGAATTGTCGTAAGCACGTCAAGCCTTCCGTGCATCGGCGCACCTCTAGATTCTCGAAGTCCTGCACGGGGAATTCGAGCCGGTACTTGGCCGTGCGGAACAGCGCTTTGGCGTAGGCGCTATCGTCACGAGATTGGCGTTGAGGCGGCTGGCCAGCGCAACCGTGACTCCAGCAAGCCCATCACCTGCGCCACGCAGTGTTCAAGCGGCAGGTTTCCGCTGGCGACGGTCAGTTCCGGATTCAGGGGAGCCTCGTAAGGTGAAGAAATGCCGGTGAATTCCTTGACCTCTCCGCTCCGGGCGCGCCGATACAGCCCCTTCACATCGCGGCTTTCACAAATCGCCAAGGGCGCTGCGCAGTAAATCTCGATAAAGTCGCCATGAGGAAAGAGGCTGCGTGCCCGGTCACGATCCTCACGGAATGGCGAAATGAAGGCCGTTAAAGTGATTACGCCGGCCTCTGTCATCAGTTTGGTGGTTTCCGCAATACGTCGAATGTTCTCCCGCCGATCTTCCACGGAAAACCCCAAGTCTCCACACAGGCCGTGACGCACGTTGTCTCCGTCCAGCACGAAGGTTCTACGCCCTGCACGATGTAGTTCTTCTTCCACGGCATGGGCCAAGGTGCTCTTGCCTGAACCGGACAGGCCTGTAAACCACAGCACGCATGAACGGTGGCCGTTCAGGGCTGCACGGCGCTCGCGGGTAACCGTGGCGTGATGCCAGACGGTGTTGGTGCTCTTGTCAAAGGCCACGGCAGCTTTTCCTATTTCAAAAGCTCGAAACTCAACGGTTGTTCATCCACCACAAAATGCCCCACTACCACCGCCTCATGCCCGCTGCCGCAAGGAGTTCCGTTTTCATCCAGCCTCTCCACCCGCAACGTAAACACGTTTGGCACGCCGTTCAGCAGCAGCGGGTGGGCAAGCCCGGCGTTGAAATGTGTGTTGGGGCGCAATGGTATGCGTACGTGCTGAAGCCCATTGATGTCGATATGCAACTGCAGGTGGTACCCCTTGGTATTGGCCAGGGTGTGGCCGCAGACGTAGAAATTGCGCGCGTAGGGTAGGGCATCGACTGTCACTCGTGCAGCCCCTGCAAGCGTGAAGCCATTGAGCGCCGCATTGAACTGCAGGCCGGCAAAGCGGGAACGCGCTGCCAGATTGTCATTCTTCGCCATGGCGCCGTCCAGCATGCGCGCCCAGCGCTGTTCCTGCTGCTGAAGCCGCGCTTCGGCAAGCGTGCGTCCGGCGGCGTGCGGGGTGGCGATGAAGTGGGAGGTCAGCGTGTCCGCAAGTGCTGATGCGTCGTCCTGCGCTTGTGCATCGGTCAGCCGTGCCGCCCACAGCTTGGCCAATTCGCGCTTGATCTCGCTGCGCCAGCGCGCAAACAAGGCCCGGCTGTTGCGCTCGTCCCGATCGGTCACGCATTTGCGGCTCAGGCTCACATGGTGCTGAATGCAACTGTCGCGCGCCACGTAGATTGCCTTGCGTGCCCCGGCCACCTTGAAGCACAGGTCGACATCCTCGCAACCATTGCGGTAGCGCGTATCGAAGCCCCCCACCGCATCGAACAGGTCGCGCCGGATCAGCATGCAGGCGCCGGTCACCCAGGGGAGACGCACCCAGGCCGAGCCGGCTTCGAGCGCCCGCACATGCTCGAACTGCCCCTTGAGATTCAGGCGGATGCCCGCATGGTCGATCTCGCCGCCCGCCACCCGACGCTGCACATTGCCCACCAGCCCCGCATTGCGCAGCGGGTGGGTCAGCAGATTCAGCATCGGCTCCAGCCAGCCTGGTGCAAAAAGAAGGTCGTTGTTCAACAACCCGAGCACTTCTCCCCGCGCCTCGGCCGCGCCCCGGTTATTCGCTTCGGCGTAGCCGAGATTTTGCGGATTGATCAGCCAACGCACGCGCGGATGATCGAGGTGGGACAGCCAGGCCGCTGTGCCGTCGCTCGAGGCGTCATCCACCAAAATCACTTCAAAATCCAGCCCTTCAGGCAACGAGGCCAGCAGGCTGCCCAGCATCTCCTGGGTATGCTTCAGGTGGTTGTGGAGGGGTACGATAAAGCTGATCAATCTTTATCCTTCATCAGTGCCGATAGATACAAGCCCAACTCAAATGCTCGATGCCGATACAAATGCTTCTGCATCACTTGCTGCCGCAACTCCAAAGCCCGTGCCTCCCGTGCTGCGGGGTCTTCCACGTAACGCTGGAGCAAATCACGCAACTGCGCGGGGGAATGGTAAACGGGCAAGGAGCCGCCGAAGACCTCTTCCGAAACCGTTGCTGAATTGGTGATGACCAAACACCCCGCTGCCAAGGCATCAAACACGCGGCTGTTGGCCGCGCCCCAGGCCTTGGTGACGTGGTTGGCGTCATCAATCACGATGGCCGCCTGCCGATACACTTCGTGAAGGCGCTCGTAGGGCATGAATCCCCGGTTCAACTGCGCAAGCTCTGGCACCTGGTCCCAATGCTTTCCATAAACAGCGCCACGCAACCCGGGGGGCATTGCGGTCAGCGCTGCCACAATATCGCGCTCCGACTGCCAATAGCTGCCGGTAAACACATAATCCAGTGCAGGTGTTGCGGAGTGAGATGAAGCGAAGCGCTCCGGGTTGGTGGCGATCCGCAGCAGGCGCGGGAGCTTGCCCAGACGTTCCGCCATGAACTGCGCTGCCAATCGGGACGATGCCAAAAGCAGATCGTATTCCCTGGCCCAAGGCTGCTCGCACCAGCGCTCGAACCAGTTGCGTGCCCAGGCCACTTTGATCAAGTTGACCGCGGCCCCACGGATCGCCCGCAGATCGTAATCCTCGCGCATCGCGATCAGCACATCCACCCCCCTCAGGTCGTACCAGCTTTCCCCTAGGGGGCGATATTCAATCGCCCAGCCATTGCGGCGAGCGAGCGCAGCGCCGAGCTCCTGTGCCGTGAATACATCGCCAGCCGCCGCCTGGACGCCCTGCTCGGAGACCGCAAAGACCACCTTGAGCGGCAGGTGGCCTGACGGGGGGGGAGCGAAACACGGCAGGGTGCGGGGTGCGGTCATCACTCGGGGTGCTTCCCAGCTATTGGTGGCCTGCTGGGCGCACAAGCCTTGATAGCTGCCAGCATCGGCGCAACATTTTTGTCCCAAGTCAGTTCTGCCAGGGCCTCACAACGCGGGAGGGTATTGACCGGCGCAGGCAACAGCTCGAGCAGCCTTTCTACCAATGAGGCAACGCTCCCCTTGCGGAAATAGCTGAAGTTAGGCGCCAAGCGCGCAAGATCCGCCAACGGTGCCACATCCGACATCAATACCCGCTTGCCGTGCGCCGCGGCCTCCAGGGGCTTCATTGGAGACACCAGCTCGCACACTGCAAAAGGCCGCCGGGGAAGCACTACTACATCCAGCAAATCGTAATAATCATCAGCCTGCTCCGGAGGCACCCTGCCAGGCGTGAAGACGAAGTCCCTGATTTCCAGGCGTGCAGCGAGTTGGAGATAGGCCAGGGTTGCGGAACATTCACTTGCTTGTCCCGCGCCAAAACCTTGGGGCTCACCGGAACCCACCAACAGCAACGCGACATCCACACCACGCCGGCGGAGTAAGGCCAGCGCTTCAATCAAATCCTCCAGCCCCTCATACACGTTGAACGAACCAACATAGCCCACCACATGGCGTGACTGGATGCCCAGTGATTCCCGCGTCGGCCTGTCGCTCCCTGGTGTTGGCCAACCGGGAAAGCCATTAGGTACGAGATCGATCTTTGTCGTCGTCACGCCGCGCCGCACTAGCTCGTCCCGCATCAAGCGATTAATGGTAAACAGGCGTTCCGCGGCCTGAGCTACTGCCGTTTCGCCCTCAACCTCGTGCTGAAAACCCGCCGACCCTGCCCAAGCCGGATCGCGTGCTACTTGTGAAATCTCCCAGAACCCGCGCACCTCGTAAAAAAAAGGCAAGCCAGCATGTCGCGCAGCCAGGGCGGCCGGCAAGGCGTTGTGCCAATTGGAGGCGGCCATCACCGCATGCGGCTTAAACACGCGCAACAATTCGCCAAAGGCGTCCATGGCCTGCTCGGTATAGACAGGCAACGCCTTCCCGAGCGTGCTGGGGCTGGGCAAATAAACGTAGCGAACACCATCGATGCGATGTTCGAGAGGGAAATCAGACATCTCACCGCCTGAACGATCCCAAGGCGTCCCTGGACGCGTTACTGCGATGACTTCAACCCCCGCGCGAGCCAAGGCACTTGCCACCCCATGGGTACGTACGGCATAGCCATTTGAGGAGCACGGGTAAGCGTGATTGACGGCATATAGCAGCCGCGGTTCGATCGGCAGAGGCGGTATGGCAAGAGGCTGAGTCGGTGGGAAACAGACAAGCCGCTGAAGTAAGTCAATCATGATGCATTAATCATCGCAATTCGGAACTGAGTCTTGGTGGTTTGGATCGCTTTTCCAAATAGCCCTGCCCGCAGGCCCATGAAAAACCAAGAGAAGCCGTGCCGGTGCCAGCCCTCGGCATTCCATTTCTCATGACATCACTCCTTGAGTTGGATCCTCAATCCCGTCTTGATGCCCATCGAATGGGCCGATTGGTGAGTTTTACCCGACTCAAGGTCCAGATCAAGGAGTCCGGGAAAGGGCAGGTTGTAATCGAACTGCTCGTAGAATTGCCGATCCGGGGGCTCCGAGTAGAATTCAATTAGCAATTGCGCCGTGAGCAGCCACTCCGGCGGAATCGAAGGACGACCACCTTTGGCGCAAAGCCCATCCTGTTCCGCCGAAATGGAAAACGGCGAGTCTGCCCGTTTCTGCATTGGCCGCTGAAAACGATCGGCCAGAGTCCTGAATTTGACCGAGAAATAGTGGAACATCGAGGAAAGGGAATCGACTTCGCCGCGAATCGGTGCTGTGCCTGGGGGGCGAAGGATACAGCTAGGGCAGAGCGGGCTTGGGTCGTGCGCAGGGTTCTGCATCACCCTGTTAGGCGGGCTGTTCATACTAGTGGCACCCCAATATCTGTAATTTATGAAAAACACCCGCCTCTTCAAAGCAAGCCACCTAAGCTCGTTGGCTAATCAAGCAGTCGAGAGGAGAGACGCATTACTTTTTCGGCTAGATCAGAAATCGGCGGGGAGAGCAAAGAGACGCATTGCAACTCTGTAGCGTTGACTGAGATGCCCAAGCGAATTTGGCGTATCGACTCTTTAATAACCCCAATGGCTCTCATGTCTCCATCTGACAAGCGTTCATTAAAGATCCATGCGCCATTTGGATCAAAGTACGCCGTTGAGGCTGACGTTGGAAGACCTGCCGAATCAAGGGCTTTTGAACCAAAAGTCACACCAGCAGTAGCTTCGCATTCATTTAGCCAATCAGTGCGGCCGGCTATTTCCTTTTGCATGTTATTCGTCTTTCTAAACAAAAGACACTCGTAAACACTTTCGCTATCTTCTTTATCCTCCCCATACGGTGCGAACTGTGAAAGCAAGGAAAAATCAAACATATTCGCCAGGCGATTCACATCGGCAGTCGGATGTGCGTGTCTAAAGCCGTCTGGAAACACTCCGTAGCTCCTACGGAGCAACATAAAAAAATCGCTTTCGAGGACTTCGGCGCCCTGTGCTCTATCCTTCGAGTCGAATGCCAAGCGATAACGTCGTCGATTAAAGGCTGGGGTTTGAATCATCAAGAGCAATCTCCCACCTAGAGTGACATTGGCCTTGGCGAATATAAAGAAGTCAACGGGATCGAGGTAATTGAACGTGTTGGCGGAAACGAGAAAATCGATGCGTTGATCCAATACATCCTTCACCGTCAGAAAATTCTTCGATCCTATGAAAATGCCATTTTTCGCATCAAAAGTTGAAATTCCGTCATTCAGCGCTCTCTCAATGGTTGGATTTATGTCATTGAGGATAAGTGACTTGCATTCACCCGAAATCCAAAATGGGAGCGACCAATTCCCTAGGCCGCATCCAATGTCAAGTATGTTCTGTGGACGATAAGGAAATAGCTCGGAACGCACTTGGATCCAATTTTTTTGTGTATCTGAATTGAATCTCGACAAAAAGTAGCTCTTGAAGTTTGGAAGGGTGGCTACGTATTCATCGGACAGCTCATCCCATTTTGACGATAATCTCTTAATA
Source organism: Pseudomonadota bacterium (assembly GCA_018241685.1). GTDB lineage: Bacteria > Pseudomonadota > Gammaproteobacteria > Burkholderiales > Rhodocyclaceae > Zoogloea. Next base: position 9,825 of record JAFEDJ010000013.1, on the reverse strand, counting down.
CCACGAGTAACCATTGAAAATGCCGACGGCTTACCTAGGTTCACGGTTGTCGTAGAGGTGGACTCGATTGCATCTCGGCCATTTACGCATACATAGCCTCTATTTTCGACAAGGTTCACAACGCATTGAATGAATTCATCGAGTCCATTTTTTGTCCAGCGTGGGGGGTGCGCTTGCAGCACTATATTCTTTCCCCATGCTCCAGCGGCACCGACACGCTCAAAAAAAGCCGATGATCGAGGCTGACCATCTCCAAATGAATTGTATTCCGGCGTCAACCGCCTGAATGACGGGAGGTCTGTTTCATAAATGAAGTAATCCGGAAACAGCTCTCTCACGGCCTGAACAGCCTCTTTCGTGTAGCAATTGAATGGGAAGCCAAACCCCTCAGACTCAATTCCAAAAGTGTCCAGGATCGCCTTGTGACCGTTGCGCAGGTCGGAAACTGCAACGTCAAGCGATACTTGATCATACCGAATGTGTCGAAAGCCATGATTCCAAACTTCCACGTATCCGGATTTGACGGCAATCTGAATCAACTCAATCAGTTCGCGAGAAAGTGCCTTCAAGTCAGATCCAATTGCTCCTATGGAAACAGGTAGCTTTTTTTGCATGGACCATAACACCACATCAATTACTGGCCGGTTTGAATCACGACCGATGTCGTCCAGCTTTAAGACCAAATGCCGCATAGCCTCAACTTTCTCGAATAGGATTTCTATATGGAATCGGATTCCGCGAGCAACGTACAGACGGCTTGATTTTGCAAGATATATAGACCTCTCAAGATTAATTGATATTGTCAATCATGCAATCAAATAGTGACTTTGCTACGTTTCCTTACACATAACTTACCCTTGATCTATTTGCCTTATGTGGCGCGTGCCTTCAACGAAGAGAAGCACCGACTGAAGGCCGAGCCAGAGTCGCTTGGCATCTGGCGAGTCGTCATGTCGTGGGGATATAGCTTCCCGCGACCTGAGCTTCCGACGATTATGCCGGACTAGTAGCGCGCAGCGGCCACGGAGAGAAGATGGGCGGCCGACGCAGCATCAAGGAGCTCGAAACGATCTTTCCAATGGGGCAGGACGAAGGGCGTATGATCAGCCTGGAAGATCGCCAAACGATGGTCTCATCGACGACACTACTCACGCAGCAGGTGTGCGCTTCCAAAATAAACACCGCAGCCTCTCTGCGATATGTGCCCAATGGCTTCTGGTATTGATTGCTTCAATGGCAAGGCCATATTCCAGCTATTCAGCTATCGATTCAATAGCTGTTCCTATTAATTGAACTCAACCATTTTGTCGATCTCGAGTGCAATTTCTAACGAACTTTTTCCTTCAGCCAAACCAGATAATGCATGGGCAGTCAATTTGTGCGGTGGTGGAACATGCCCGACCCCAAAATTACTTAAACAATACGCAAGCCCACTACCATTTGCCAAGACATTCGCCCCCTTCCTCTGATCGCAATCCATGGCCCGCAGAAAATCACGCGCGTGCGCCTCGGCATGCCAGTCATCATGATTTTGAAGATAGAGAATCTGATGTTTAAATCGATCGGAATTAATCGAAAGGTCATAATCAACGCCAATGGCACTCAATCTCGACGCTATCGACCCCTCCGCCATCGCGTTAGGGAAGGCTGTCTTGATATACTCATCAACAAATTGTTTCACGTAATGCTCAACAGACGTTTGCGGGTTCCATACGAAGAGGCTGGCATTCTCTGTTTCAAGATGTGTTGAAACCCTTAAAGAGGCAAACCCCCCGCCGCTACCCCCGCAAATCAGAAGCCTTACGCTGAAGGTATCAGAAAAATTGTCAAGAATATAGGCTATGGTTTTTGGAAGGTCGGGAAAGCCTTCATGTCCTAAATACCAACCCAGTTTGATTGAGTCCGACAAACTTAGCGTCGGATCTGAAATGGAAACAAGAGGGAGTTGCAACTGTTCAGCCAAACCAAGTCCGTAAAAATAAGGTGCGGCGAAAAATTCACGATCGGATACTGCTCCCCCGAAAACGACGAGTGCAACTCCTTTTTTATTTAGTCGTTCTATTCCGTTGATCAATATGTCTAGATGGCGTCGTCCGTCAGAGAAATGAAAAATCCCGTTTCTGGCCTCCAGAAATTCACTCCCCAGATTGCGCTCGAATACGCTCCAGTTGAACTGATTGATATCGTAAAATGGCCCTTCATTGAAACCAATTTTGTTTGAACCATAAATCCTGGTTGTTTCAAACTCGGATTTGTTTCTGACAAATCCGGTGGCACTGTAGAGTCCTTTTCTCTTGGATTCAAATTCCACGCTTCTCGATGCCGAGTACCATTTTGTATCGACTTTTCTTCCATTTATCAATAAATAGAATGCGTATTCGTCGCCGTCAGACTCATCCTCTAGACAAGGAAGTAATTCTGCATGCCATTTTTCGCCAAGTCGCTCAAGAATGACTGTTGAATTATTTAGTACCGCGGAGGATAAAATTCTCTCTAAAGCGACTTGGTAGTATGAGGCAACAAAATGAAATGGATTCTTCCCCCGGCGATGACCGTCGTCACCCACAAAGTAAGTACTTTCGAAATTCAGAAATTGCACATGACTTAGGTCAGATGCCATGTGTGCATAAATAGCTCGAAGGTATTCGTTGGCGATCCTGATTCCATCTTGGGGGTAAGTCGGCAAAAAATCTGATCCATCCACGCAGTGCTCAGCCCCAAATACCTGATTGATCATCAATCTATGCAATTTTCCAGTCTTGCGTAGCAATGCAATGAATGAACTCCAGGCTTGCCGCCACATTTCAAGGTGCTGCTCCAAAGCTGTATGCACGACACTGCCTCGGCATGTCGTTGGATCAAAACCTGTTGCTAGGACTTCGTTGGATAACGTACATCGAGCACCTCGATCATCGATAAATACGTCAAACCGCTCATCAATCGCATCGTAGATCAAGTAATCGTATTGATCCGCCTCCAGCAGTGAAACTAAATCATGCTGCATATCCATTTCAACCATCCGGTGCTGAAGGGCTGGCGTCAATTTCTCTGGCGGGATGCTCACAACGCCCCTACAATCTGCGGAAGAAGCAGGAGCTAAAGAGGATCTGGCAACATACCTCACCAAATCGAAATATTTAAACGCAGCTTGGTCGAAAATGTCGCGAGTGACACAGCTGCCGATGATCAATATGCGCGGCTTTTTTTTCATGGCGTGCATTTCGGCGATGGCGCAATAAACAAGTCCAATTCCGCGTTGCGGATCTGTTCCGCTTCGGACTGCCGTCTAACCCGCGTTGCGGCCGCTGCGGACATAGATATAAACAGCGCTGGATCTGCTACTAAACGCTCGATACCTTTTGCCATCTCCAGATGGTCTTCAGGTGGGGCCAAAATACCGCAAGTCTCATCCACGAAATCAGGAATCGCTGCAACGCAATTGGTCACTGGCACCAAGCCCGATGCCATCGCTTCGTCCCGCGAGACTCCTTGGGTATCCATTCGTGTAGGCACAAGGAATATTCCGTACTCCTTGTGTAACGCGGCGATTTCATTTTGCGGAAGAAACCGGCGCTCAATCGTAATGTTGGAAAATCTTCGTAACGGAGCAAGGGTTTCTTCAAAAAGGGGGCCATCGCCAATGAGTCTGAACTCCATTTCCGTAAAGAACGGCTGCGTGGAGAGCTCAAGAATGGCTTTTACGCTTAGATCGTTTGCATATGTTTTGGAAGCATATGGGCGAATTGAAAGTACTTTTTTCCTTTGTTCAACTGACTTTTGTTGATAAGAAAATAGTCCGCAATCGATTGGGTTGTGAATAATGGCATGGCTTTCGTCGGATAAGCGAAAGCCCAGATCTTCAAAGACCTCTTCAGCAAAGTGACGTGACACGAATACCAATTTTAGGTTCTTTGGCATTGGCTTGAGAATGCTCTGCCAGAACGCGATGCGTTGATCACTCTGATGTTTCGCCTCGGTACGCTCCTGTTCGCTCCGGTAGTTGTATGCACGTCGATACCAAGGCTGGACTTCGGCCCCATGCACCCAAACGACAATTCGTAGTTTTGGGTAGTGTTTCAGCACAGTCCACATATCCGGTGACAGGAAATGCACTAGCATGCTCTTGTAGCGTCCGCTGTCCAGCAACTTAGTCAGGGTTTGATGCCCACCCGTAATCACGTCGACATCTTGAAATTCATGGTAACTCGTGGCCTCATTTGGGCGTAAGCGAAAGACATCGACGTGCACGCCGTTCTGCAAGTAATTCTTGACTCGGCTATGTACGAACCCGTAACGATAAAGATCGTCGTAACTGGCATAGTGGTTAGTCAGCAGCAGGGTCTCGCTACGGCCGAGCACTCGGGCTGGTTCCAGCTTGCGATGCCCCCAAAGCAAGGTATTAATAGTGGCTAAGCCACCGCCAGATATACGCCAGCCTATGCGTACAAACGCAGCAGCGGCGGGGATAGTATCTGAGTAGTTTCGGTTTGCGTTGTGGATAATGTGGCTGATCTTATGCTTCTTTTCGTCAAGGAAAACAAACACGTACTGCACATCCAGTCCCGGCGTGACATCAAGGAAGGTATTCAGCGTTACCTTGATCGGCAAAGCCTCAATTGGCAGTTCCTGGGGGGCATAGAGATATTCATGTTTGCCGTCGGGCAAGCTCGATTCGATATGCAGCCCATTCTGCCTATTTTCGATGTGAACAAAGGCATGCGTGATGGCTCCAAAAACCTGCATGAGGCGATCGGAGTTCCAATTAGGAACACCAGTTTCGTCAGATTCCGCCGGCGGAATAGTTTCGGCTGCGTGCGTGAGCTGATCAATCGTCAATCCCGGGTTGAGCTTCAGGTCATCAACGCGTCTTCTGACAGCCGTTTGGCATGATGTAAAGCCACCATCGAGACAATAATTGAATTGGTCAATGGCAAGGCCGGGGTATTTGCTAATCTCCTCTCGAGAATGGGAAAGCCAGAATAATAAGGTCTGTTCGCGCGGCAAGGCGTCGAATTGAATGATGCTGCAGCGTGCCGGGAGGTAGGTTGCGGCATGATAGGCGTGCCCCGGAGTCACTATGCGAATGCCCTCATCGGCCCATTGATAATGAGCCCCTTTGCCAATTACCAGAGCCTTGCTGTAACGAGTTGCGATAGCGAGATCAAGTAGGTAATTGGGGCCATAATAGTCATCGCTGACCATCGTGGCGAGCCATTCGTCATTTTCATGCATGCGACCAAGAGACATTTTGTCTGCCACGTTATCTGCAATTATAGTGATAGTGGCATCTTCGTGGGACTCGTGTGGCTTCAGCAGCCCATTTTTTATCACGACCACAAGTCGTTTATGGGCATACTGCTGTCCGTGATACATCCCGATCAATTGCTGTAATTCGTCTATCGAACTGACCAAGGCAACGACAACTATTCGTGGCAAGTCAACATTCTTACGCCATCCAAGCGCCTTGCGTGCCACGTATGCCAGACGCTGTTGGTATGTGTGTTCCAGCATGACTTTTCGCAGCCCAGCAAGCCGAAACTTTTCTCCAGCCTCGTTGCTGAGCCCCTGCAAACGCTCGACAACCTCCTTGCCACTATCGCTGGAGATCACGAGATCGCCAAACATTAGACGCACGCCCCGGGAGAAGTTGCTTACAGTAATTGTATTTGACCCCAGCAGCTCGTAAACGCGTCGCGCAAACATAGTTTGCGACTGTTTGACGGAATTCAAATTGATCGAATAGCGGTAGCCTTTGTAAGCCTTGTCGATTTCATTGAAAGGGAGCGTGCCGACAATATAGGGGCTGTATTCGGGGGGGAATTGGTAATTGACGTCATCCTTGCCGAAGTTGCGGTCGAAAATTTCCAGCGGTTTGTATTTCGGAAGCTCAACCACGTAGTTTTCGAGGTCACGGGTGCGGTCTGGATAGCGTACGTAATAGGCTCCAGCAAAGCAGAATGCATCCTTGCGCGGATAAAGCTCAATCGGATTGTGGGTCTTGGGCTGGCAAGCAAAGGGTAGTAAATAAATGCGATTGTGGCCTAATGCAGCTTTGTAGCGAGCGATGCAGTCGATATCGGTAGTAAAGACGAAGTCGAATTGCTGCGCAGTCGTTAGAAAAGTTTCAAAGTGAACCGGGTCTTCCTTGTTCCAAAAGACGGTAGGCACTTGGTGATCCTTGCACCATTGCAGAACCGAGCGAAGCTCTTGGCTGAGAGTACCAATCTTTCGACTCCATAGTTCATCTTTGCCGCGCCATGCAGACTCGATAAAAAGGAGGTCGGGTTCAAACGCTTGCAACTCTTCGATGGCATGATCGGCGGAGAGTTGAAAGAGATTACATTCCGGAGCATAGCTGTGGAATGTGAACTCATCCATGATACAGGCCACTTTAATCTCACCGAGAGGGAGTTCAGAGGAGTCTCTGCGGTATTGTCTTTTTGTTCTCTTTCCGCACAACCAGATGTTCGCTTTGAAATTATGTTCACCCAGTTGCTCCGCAAGTTTTCGGTAGAGGTCGAGTGCTACCAAATACTCGCCTTGAGCAAACTCTTCGGCTGCGCGCCGAACCATCGATTTCTGCTGCACTATAGTCTCCTTCAGCATCCCGTAATGCCTGCCGAAAACAGGCCAACTGTATCGATAAGCTGGTTGTGATCGCAAATCGCTTGGGCGGCGTTAATGAACGAACGATGCTTCACTAATACGCAGAGTACATCGGTAGTTGCCAAGACTGCATTCAAGGAAATCCAATTTAAATTGGGGTGTATCAATTTCTCTCGGTAGAGTTTCGTATTCGGCTCTATTATCAGCACTTGGCAGTCCAATTGGGCAATGCGCTGGGCGATTTCGACGCCGGGGCTTTCACACAGGTCATCGATATCAGGCTTGAAGGCGAGGCCCAGGCAAGCCGATCTTGATGTTGGCCATGGTGCTGCCTGCTTTCCGAGCCAGGGCATCGACGATGGTAGCCTTGACCTTATCCGGTACCCATTCGGGATTGTAGTCGTTGATATCGCGGGCCAGGCGGATGATGCGGGCCCCATCCGGGCCGGTATCGACGGTGAACCAGGGGGCGAGCGCAATGCTGCGGCCGCCGACAGCAGCCCCCGACTGCGGGATATTGACACGTGGGTGGCGGTTAGCCAGAACGATGAGTTCCCAGACGCTGATGCGTATGTGACCGTGTGCGTCATGCCGCCAAGGACGCGGTCGTTTTCGACCCGTTCATGGACGACACGGCCGGGAGACCTCGTTCCGGGTAGCAGGCGATTCGCACATCGGAGCTTTCTTGTACGCCGCCAGAGCTGGTGATCAGCCGACTCCTGCGCATTCGGGTTGAGGTGTACGGGGTAAAGGATCTGCACATCGTCCCGCTCAGCCGGATGGGGCAGCGCTTGGCAGATGTTTTCAAAGCTGGTGCCAAAGTTGTTCCGGCGGTGGCCGGCGACCAGAATGAGGCGCTTGCTTGGGTCGATGAAGTCAAATTCTGCAAGGCGGCTTTTCCGCGCGGCGTCGGTACGCACCCGGGCGACCATGTCGAGCAAGGCATCCATGACGGTTTTGCCGGTGATATGGATGGCATTGTGATGGCTTCGGGGCGCGTCCTGAAAACGGTGAGGACTTTCATGCGGTAAGACCGGGGAGGGGCGGCAAGATGGACTGGATTTGAATCAGGCAGGCATCTTTCTCAAGCCTGCGTTCGGTGAGGGTGTACGTGCGTTTGGCTGCGGTGATGTCACCCTGCCAGCGCTGCACAATTTCCTTTTCATCGGCACGGATGTAGTCGTCTAGCAGCAGGTCGATGTGTGCTTGGCTGAAGTGCTGCAGGATGAGTGGAGCGGCAGGGTAACGTGCATGTTTGCCTGTGGCGGAAGGTGGGCCGTCAACGATGACCAGCATCCTCAGGGTTGCATTGGTATGGGGTTGGCCAAATGTTTGTGCAAGTTGCGCGAGGAAGGACTGGCAGTCGTAATAGGGGTAGGTGTTGTCGTCTGGGGCTTGCCAGTCCTTAAGGGGCGAAAGGGTGAGTTGTACCGTATCCAGCAGCCCAGCCTGCAGCAGGTGAGCACGGGTTTGCTGATAGTACTGATCCAGGTGGTCGAACGAGGCGAACGTGACGGAGGGCTTGCCTTGCCTCCGACTGGCCATTTTGGCGAGTGTTTTGGCGACGATGACGGTGGAGATGCCCGAACCGAACTCGATGATGAGGTCGTAGTCGTTGAGTTCGATGAGTTCGATTAGGTAGATGGCAAAGTCCGGGCTGACAGGCCAGCTATGACGTTCGGTGTTAACGCTGGGCAGTTCGCCTGTTGCGAAATAGTTCTGAAGGCCCATGAAGGCTTCGATTTGTTTGGCAGCGTTGCTGACTTCGTTTTTCAGGCTGCTGTCCAGAAATTTGCGCACGCGGATGAGTTCGTCGGCCTGCTTTTTGAGCTGAGCGTCGAGTTCGGCTTTGTGTTCCTGCAGCGCATCGGTGAGCGTATCGATGTGTGTTGCGAGGGGCGTGAGCTTGAGGGCGGGGCTGTGGTCTGCATTGGTGTTGAGGTGGGCAGTACCGCCATGTAGGCCAAGCTGTTGGAGTTGTTCGCCCGTGCGAGCCTGGAGGAGTAGCTGGGTTGCTGCTCCAGGAGTGCCGACATCAATGGCTGATTTGAAGTGCTGCAGGGCTGCTGTCTGTTTGCCGGCAAGAGCTGCGGCGCGTCCCAAGCTGTTGTGTACGCCGGCCGCCAGAATCTGCGCCAGCAGCTTTTTGCTTACGCCCCAGTCCTGGGCCAGGCGGAGGTAAAGCCGGGCCTCGTCGCCGCGATCGGTTTGCAGACGGCCCGCCGCCGCTAGTAACGCTAGCTTGGCGCGGTCGGGATGGTGCTGCAGGGTGTCGCGTTCGAGTTGGGCTAGGCTGTTCCAGTCGCCAAATTGCCACTGCGTGCGGGCGCGTTCGAGCAGATTTTCGTCGTAGGCGACGGGTTGGGCAGGGGGGGGGCTGGTGTGGAGCTCGGTTGACGAGGCGGGAGGGGCCGCGGCAGGCTGGGAGGAAGCCGTAGGGGGCGGGGCATCCGCCACTGGCGCAGTGCCAAACCAGCGGGCAAGAAGGGCGCTAAGCGTTCGTAGCATGTCTGCCCCTTACAGCCCCGGCTCCCGCAGCAGCAGGTCCTTGATGAGTTCGAGTTGGGCGTTGGCCTTGATCATTTCTTCTTCCAGCAACTGCTGCCGGTGCTGCCCCTCCGTGATGGCTTGCGTGAGAGCATCGCGTTCGCTGGTTAGCGTGGTTTTTTCCTTTGCGAGGGTGTCGAGCTGGGCCTGGCGGTCGGCGGCGAGCTTTTCAGCGGTGGCATTGGCCTTGTTCAGCGCTTCGATCTGGGCTGTGCGGTTGGTGGCCAGCTTGGCCTGCTCGTCGCGGGAGGCTGTCAGCTCGATTACTTGCTTTTGCAGGGTGTCACGGGCGGTCAGTGCTTCGGTTTTCGCCTTGGCCTCGGCTTCGCGAGCGGCCAGCGCGTCTGCTTTGGCTTGCTCGGCCGCTTCCAGTGCTTGGGTGAGTTGCGCCTTTTGTGCGTTCAGTGCATCGCGCTCGGTGGCGAGCGTGGCCTTCTCCTGGGCGAGGGCATCGCGTTCGGCTGTGAGTGCAGTCTTTTCCTTGGTGAGGGTGTCGATCTGGGCCTGACGACCGATGGTGAGCTGATCGGCGGCCGCTTTGGCTTGGGTCAGGGCATCAAGCTGGGTTGCGCGCTCCGTGGCGAGTTTGGTCTGCTCGTCGCGTGCGGCGGTCATGACGGCTTTAGCCTGGGTCTCGGCGTCACGTGCAGCGAGTGCTTCGGTTTTCGCCTT
>JAFEDJ010000012.1 GCA_018241685.1 Pseudomonadota bacterium | reverse complement strand
GTCAGCGTGCCGGACGGGCCCGTCGGCACGCCCATCTGCAAACCCGCGCCGCGGGCCGGGCCGCCGGTCTGGATCTCGGTCTTCTTCTGTTCTTCCTGGTTCTTCATCAGCTGCTGGATCAGCTGACGCTGTTCTGCCAGCTCTCGCTTGAGCGTGTCGATCTCGCTCTCGGCGAAGGCCGGCACGGCGACGAACAGGCTGGCGATCAGGCAGGCCAGGCCGCTGCGGCGCAGGTTTGTGGAAGTGGTAGTCATGGGTGCTCCTCCATCGTGTGGATGTTTGTTATGGGTGTTGCGGAAAAACAGGAACGCCCGGCACGAAAGGCCAGGCGGCGCTCAGCAGTCCCGGAAGACCGGCTTGCGCTTCTCGGCGAAGGCCGCCATCCCCTCCTTCTGGTCGGTCAGCGCGAAGGTGGCGTGCAGGGTGCGACGCTCGAAGAGCAGGCCTTCGTTGAGCGGGCTCTCGAAGGCGCGGCTGACCGCCTCCTTCATCATCATCAGCACCGGCAGGGAATAACCGGCGATCACGCGGGCAGTCTCCAGCGCCTCGTCGAGCAGGCGCTCGGCGGGAATCACGCGGGACACCAGGCCGCAGCGCTCGGCCTCCTGAGCGTCCATCATGCGGCCGCTCAGGCACAGGTCCATCGCCTTGGCCTTGCCCACCGCCCGCGGCAGGCGCTGGGTGCCGCCGGCCCCCGGGATGGTGCCGATCTTGATCTCGGGCAGCGCGAAACGCGCCGTCTCCGCGGCCAGCACGATGTCGCACATCATCGCCAGCTCGCAGCCGCCGCCCAGGGCCAGCCCCGACACCGCGGCGATGACCGGCTTGCGGAAGGTCTTCAGGCGCTCCCAGTTGCGGGTGATGAAGTTGCCCTTGTAGGCGTCCATGTAGTCCATCGCGCGGATCGCCGTGATGTCGGCCCCCGCCGCAAAGGCCTTCTCGGAGCCGGTCAGCACGACACAGCGGATGTCCTCGTTGGCCTCGAAGAGGTCCAGCGCGGCGCCGAGGGCGTCCATCACCTCGTCGTTGAGGGCGTTGTAAACCTGCGGCCGGCACAGGCGGATCAGGCCGACCTTGCCGAGCACCTCGGCCAGAATGACGTCACTCATGGGGTTCTCCGCTCCGGGTCAGTCGGCGTCGCCAAAGGTCTTGGCGGTGTTCCTGAGTTTGAATTTCTGCAGCTTGCCGCTAGGCGTGCGCGGCAGGTCCTCGACGATCTCGAGGCGCTCCGGGAAGTACTGCCTGGCCATCTGCTGGCGTTCGAGATAGGCCGTCATCTCGGCAAAGTCGAAATGCGCGCCGGGCTTTACCGACACGAAGGCGCACACCCGCTCGCCGAGGCGCTTGTCCGGGTAGCCGACGATGGCCACCGCGGCAATCGCCGGGTGCTTGTAGAGCAGGTTCTCGATCTCCACGACAGGAATGTTCTCGCCACCGCGGATCACCACGTCCTTGGTGCGCCCGGTGATGCGGATGTAGCCGTCCGCGTCGATGGTCGCCACATCGCCGGTGTCGAACCAGCCGTCGGCGGACACGCTGTTGAGCTGCGGTCGCTTCAGGTAGCCGCCGAACAGGGATGCACCGCGCACCAGCAGCGAACCGCACTCGCCGGCCGGCAGCGACTGCCCGTTGGCGTCCACCACCTTAAGCTCCATGCCCGGCAGCGGGCGGCCATCGGAGATGCCGGACATCTCCAGCGCCCGCGCGGGCTCGGTGACGGTCACCGCGCCGTTCTCGGTCATGCCCCACGCGGAACACAGGCGCATGCCGAGCAGCGCCTGGGCGCGCTCAATCAGCACCGGCGGAATCGGCGCGCCGGCGCAGCAGAACTTGTTGAAGGCCGGCGTCGTGGAGTCGCCCGCGTCCACCGCGTTGCACAAGTCGGCGACAAAGGGCGTGGACGCCATGCTGAAGGTGACACCCTCGTTGCGGACGATCTGCAGCGCCCGCCGGGCATCCCAGATGTCCTGCAAGACAGTCGTCGAGTTGAGGATGATCGGCAGCATCGCCAGGTAGCCATAGCCGGTCAGGTGGGCCATCGGCGAGGCGCCCAGCACGATGTCGTCCGGCCCCAGCTCCATGCGCTCGATATAGGCATGCAGATTGGAAAACAGGGTGTTGGAGGTGTGCATCACGCCCTTCGGCTCGCCGGTGGTGCCGGAGGTGTACATCAGCAGCAGCACGTCGTCCGGTTCGAGACCGGGGCCCTGCAACGGCGGCGTATCGTCGCGCAGCAGCAGCGCGTCGAAACTGTCGGGCCCGTCGCCACCAATCACCACGAGCTGCCGACTGCCGGTCAGGCTACGGGCCATCGCCTCGTAGTCGAAGCCGCGGAACAACTTGGGCACGACGAAGACCTTGGACTCCCCGAAGCCGAGCATGAAGTTGAGCTCGTGCTGGCGGAAGATCGGCATCAGCGGGTTGGCCACCGCGCCAATGCGCACGCAAGCCAGCGACAGCGCGATGAACTCCCAGCAGTTCGGTAGCTGGAAACTCACCACGTCCTGGCGTCCGACGCCCAGCCGGACCAGCCCGCGGGCGATGCGGTCGACGCGCGCGTCGAGCTCCCGGTAGCTGAACCGCTGCGGCGCACCCCGCTCTGCCGCGTAGGCCACCACCGCGGCCTTGTCCGGGCAGTCCCGCAGCGCGCGCTGCAGGTACACATCCACGGTTTCGTCCCGCCACAACCCGGCGGCTTTCATCGGCTCCATCCTGGGAGCCAGCAGTACCGGGTCGAACTTCATTGGTGTCCTCCCCGGATCGCCTGCGGCTTTCCTTGTTGCACCAGGCCGACGGCGCTGCGCCCGCCCTTGATCCTCTCTTGCATGTCTCGCTCCTTGAGTGGTGTGTCGCTGTTGTGATCTTTTGCGGAACTGTGTGCTGCGCGATGGCATGCAACGTATCGATACGGCAAATTTAAGTCAACATATTTACTTTTTACAAGAAAACAATCTCACCCATACTTCATGCGCCGCACAAAACAAAGCCTTACATATGGCGTTAATTATGGGTTTTTGATGTTTTGCTATTGCACATCGAAATTCAATCCAAAAATTCAATCGATCATTTGTGTAAATATATTGACAGATTGAACGGCGGATTTTTAGAATCCGTCCAGACCCACAACAAAGGACGGAGAAAATGGACTTCAGCCTCAGCGAAGAACAGAAGGCGCTGGTCGAATCGGCCAGCCGGTTCGCCCGCAATCGCCTGGCGCCGGATTACCGGGCGCGGGAAAAAGCCGAATGTGTCGAGCGGGAGCTCGTCGTGGAGATGGGGGAACTGGGCTTTCTCGGCCCTGAGCTACCGGAACAGTTCGGCGGGCTCGGCGTGGATTGCGTGACCAGCGGCCTGCTGCTGGAGCAGATCGCCTACGGCGACTTCAACGTGTCCTACGTCAATCTGCTCACGTCTCTGTGCGGGCAGATCGTGTCCTCCCACGCCAAGCCAGAAGTAGCAAAGGAATGGATGGACCTAGTCGTCACCGGCAAGAAGCTCATTGCCATCGCCCTCACCGAGCCGAGCGCCGGCTCCGATGCGGCCCGCCTCAAGCTGAAGGCGGTGCGCGACGGCAAGGACTTCATCCTCAGCGGCGAGAAGACCTCGATCTCGATGGCCACCCAGGCCGACGTGGCGGTGGTCTTCGCCCGCACCGGCAGCGAGGCCGACAAAGCGCGCGGGATCAGCGCCTTCCTGGTGCCGATGGACCTGCCCGGTGTGTCCCGCACCGCTTTCGACGACATCGGCACCCGCCCAGTCGGACGCGGCTCGATCTTCTTCGACGGCGTGCGCGTGTCGGAAGACATGATGCTCGGCGATGAGGGCCAGGGCTTCATCCAGGTGATGCAGGGCTTCGACTACAGCCGCGCGCTGATCGGCCTGCAATGCATGGGCGTGGCCCGCGCCTCGCTCGATGAAGCCTGGCGCTACAGCCAGGAACGGGAAGCCTTCGGCAAGCCTATCGGCGAATTCCAGGGTGTCAGCTTCCCGCTGGCCGAGGCGGAAACCTACTACGAAGCCTGCCGCAACCTGTGCCTGCGCACCCTGTGGCTGAAGGATCAGCACTTGCTCCACACCGCCGAAGCGGCCATGTGCAAGTGGTGGGCACCGAAGCTGGCCTGCGAAATCATCCACCAGTGCCTGCTGACCCACGGCCACGGCGGCTACGGCGCCGACTACCACTTCGGCCAGCGCTACCGGGACGTGCTCGGCCTGCAGATCGGCGACGGCACCGCGAACATCATGAAGATGATCATCGCCCGCCAGAAGACCGCCCAGTACGCGGTCTGACGCCCGGCAGCCTCAGAGCTGGGACATGTTGCGCTGCAGGAGGTTGATGTAATGGATGAACGCCAGCCGGTCGTCGAAGGAGAACCCCTTCAGGGCCTCGTCGTAGAAGGTGTGGATGGGGTCCGCGAGGGACTTCCACAGCTCGGTGCCCTTGGCGCTCAGGCGCACCTTGCGCTCGCGCCGGTCTTCGGCGCCGGTGATGCGCTCGATGAGACCGTCGCGCTCGAGCCGGTTGAGCAGGCCGGTGAGATTCTGGCGGCTCACCAGCAGATAGCGGGACAACTCATTGACGCTCATACCTTCCGCCGCCTGCGGACGCGACAGCGCACCCAGCACCGACCACTGCTGCGTCGTCACGCCGAAGTCCTCAAGGGCTTGCGTGCCCTTGGTGTGCAGCGTGTTGGCAGCCTGAAAAAGCCGGAAAAACAAGCGGTTGTTGATCTCAATGCCGGCAAGGCTTTTTTCGGTGGTGAGGTCGGTCATCGATGCAAGACGGTGCGGTGGATGCCGCATTGAAGCGCAAAGCAGCACGCAAACGCAACGGGGACAGCCCCGAAACCTGATACCCAGAACACACATTCAACAAAGGAGAACAGCATGCGAGGCATCAAAGGGAAAGTCACCATCGTCACTGGCGGCGCAGGCGGTATCGGCGCCGCCATATGCCGGCGCTTCGCGGAAGAAGGCGCGCTGGTAGCTGTGTTCGACATCAACAAGGACGCCGCCGAGACGGTGGTTGCCGACATCCGCGCCAAGGGCGGCAGCGCGGCGGCCTTCGGGGTGGACCTGACCAGCCAGGAGTCGGTGGTCGCCGCGGTCAGAGCCGCCGAGCAGCAACTCGGCCCGACCCACATCCTGGTGAACAACGCCGGCTGGGACCACGCCGCCCCCTTCCTGAAGACCGACAAGACCCTGTGGGACAAGATCGTCGCAGTCAATCTGTATGGCCCGCTCTATATGCACCACGCGGTGCTGCCGGGGATGTACGAACGCGGTGCCGGCAAGGTGGTGAACGTGGCCTCCGACGCCGCCCGCGTCGGCTCCTCCGGCGAAGCGGTGTACGCCTACTGCAAGGGCGGCCTGCTGTCCTACTCCAAGACCATGGCCCGCGAGCTGGCCCGCAAGCAGATCAACGTTAACGTGGTGTGCCCCGGCCCCACCGACACCGCGCTGTTCCGCGACTTCGCCGGCGAGGGCGAACAGGGCGAGAAGCTCAAGGGCGCGCTGGCCAAGGCCATTCCCTTCGGCCGCCTCGGCCAGCCGGAAGACCTGCCCGGCGCGGTGCTGTTCCTCGCCAGCGAGGACGCGTCCTTCATCACCGGCCAGGTCATCAGCGTGTCCGGCGGCCTGACCATGGCTGGCTGAGCGCCCTCAAACCCCACACAAATACCCAAGGATCAAGGAGACACAACATGGAATACCGCGACATCCTCTACACCAAGGCCGACGGCATCGCGACCATCACCATCAACCGTCCGAAGCAGTTCAACGCCTTCACCGCCAATACCTGCGAGGAAATGATCCACGCCTTCAAGGACGCCGACTACGACCGCAGCATCGGCGTGGTGGTCCTCACCGGCGCCGGTGAGAAGGCCTTCTGCACCGGCGGCGACCAGGGCACCCAGGATGGCGGCTACGGCGGCCGCGGCACCATCGGCCTGCCCATCGAGGAAGTCCAGAGCGCCATCCGCGACTGCAACAAGCCGGTCATCGCCCGCGTCAATGGCTACGCCATCGGCGGCGGCAACGTGCTGGTCACCATCTGCGACCTGGCCATCGCCTCCGACAACGCCCAGCTCGGCCAGGCCGGCCCACGCGTCGGCTCCGTCGATCCCGGCTTCGGCACCGCCCTGCTCGCCCGCGTCGTCGGCGAGAAGAAGGCCCGCGAGATCTGGTACCTGTGCCGCCGCTACACCGCCCAGGAAGCCCTGCAGATGGGCCTGGTCAACGCCGTGGTACCCCAGGACCAGCTCGACGCCGAAGTGAAGAAATGGTGCGACGAGATCGTCGAGAAGAGCCCGACCGCCATCGCGCTGGCCAAGAAATCCTTCAACGTGGACACCGAGATGATCCGCGGCATGGGCGGCCTGGCCATGCACGCCCTCAAGCTGTACTACGAGACCCCGGAGTCCGCCGAGGGCGGCAACGCCTTCCGCGAGAAGCGCAAGCCCGAGTTCCGCAAGTACGTGCGCTGAGCTTCGTGCGCGGGGGCGTCCTTCGCCCCCCGCCGCGAGCGCGCTCCCCAGCTCCCAACCGGACACGCATCATGATCAGAGACCAGGAAACCCTCAATCTGCTGCTCGACACCATTTCCCGCTTCGTGCGGGAACGGTTGATCCCCCACGAGGCCATCGTCGCCGACACCGACCGGATTCCCGATGAACTGATCCAGGAGATGCGCGAACTGGGCCTGTTCGGCCTGTCCATCCCCGAGGAACACGGCGGCATGGGCCTGACGATGGAAGAAGAAGTGCTGGCCACCTTCGAGATCGGCTACACCTCGCCGTGCTTCCGCTCGCTGTTCGCCACCAACAACGGCATCGGCGGCCAGGGCATCATCATCGACGGCAGCGAGGCGCAAAAGGCCCACTACCTGCCGAAGCTGGCCACCGGCGAGATCATCGGCTCCTTCGCGCTGACCGAGCCCGACAGCGGCTCCGACGCGGCCAGCCTGCGCACCACCGCCGTCCGTGACGGCGACTTCTACGTGCTTAACGGCACCAAACGCTACATCACCAACGCCCCCGAAGCCGGCATCTTCACGGTGATGGCGCGCACCGACCCGGCCAAAAAGGGCGCCGACGGCATCTCCGCCTTCATCGTCGAGGCGGGCACGCCGGGCCTGTCCCTCGGTCCAATCGACAGAAAGATGGGCCAGAAAGGCGCCCACATCTGCGACGTGATCTTCGAGGACTGCCGCATCCCGGCCGCCAACCTGATCGGCGGCAAGGAAGGCGTCGGCTTCAAGACCGCCATGAAGGTGCTCGACAAGGGACGCATCAACATCGCCGCGGTGTCGGTCGGCGTGGCCCGCCGCATGCTGGACGACGCGCTGCGCTACGCCTGCGAGCGCAAGCAGTTCGGCAAGCCGATCGCCGAATTCCAGCTGGTCCAGGCCATGCTGGCCGACAGCAAGGCCGAGCTGTACGCGGCCCAGTGCATGGTGGTGGATGCCGCGCGGCGCCGCGACCAGGGCCTCGACGTGGGCACTGAAGCCGCCTGCGCCAAGATGTTCGCCTCCGAGATGTGCGGCCGTGTCGCCGACCGGGCGGTGCAGGTTTTCGGCGGTGCCGGCTACCTGGCCGAATACGGCATCGAGCGCTTCTACCGGGACGTGCGCCTGTTCCGCATCTTCGAGGGCACGACGCAGATCCAGCAACTGGTGATCGCCCGCAACATGATCCGCGAACACACCTGAGACGTGCCGGCAACGCGCCGCCCCTTTATCCTTCAAGAATAATTCGCTAAATACACACCCCCGCTACGCCGCACACAAGGAAGAGACGATGACGAACTTCAAATGGGACGACCCCCTTCTCCTCGATCAGCAACTCAGCGATGAAGAGCGCCTGGTCCGCGAAACCGCCTACGCCTACTCCCAGGAGAAGCTGGCCCCGCGCGTCCTCGAGGCCTTCCGCAACGAGCACACCGACCTGGCGATCTTCCGCGAGATGGGCGAACTGGGCCTGCTCGGCCCGACGATCCCCGAGGAATACGGTGGCGCCGGCCTCAACTACGTGAGCTACGGTCTGATCGCCCGCGAGGTGGAACGGGTGGATTCCGGCTACCGCTCGATGATGAGCGTGCAGTCGTCCCTGGTGATGGTGCCGATCAACGAATTCGGCAACGAAGCCACCAAGCGCAAGTACCTGCCCAAGCTCGCCACCGGCGAGTGGATCGGCTGCTTCGGCCTCACCGAGCCGAACCACGGCTCCGACCCCGGCTCAATGATCACCCGTGCCCGCAAGGTGGACGGCGGCTACAGCCTCACCGGCAGCAAGATGTGGATCACCAACAGCCCGGTGGCCGACGTGTTCGTCGTATGGGCCAAGGACGACGCCGGGAAGATCCGCGGCTTCGTGCTCGAAAAGGGCTGGAAGGGTCTGTCCGCCCCGGCCATCCACGGCAAGGTCGGCCTGCGCGCGTCGATCACCGGCGAGATCGTCATGGACGAGGTGTTCTGCCCCGAGGAAAACGCCTTCCCCGAGGTGCGCGGCCTCAAGGGCCCCTTCACCTGCCTCAACTCCGCCCGCTACGGCATCGCCTGGGGGGCCCTCGGCGCCGCGGAAGACTGCTGGCACCGAGCCCGCCAATACACGCTGGACCGCCAGCAGTTCGGCCGCCCGCTGGCCGCCAACCAGCTGATCCAGAAGAAGCTGGCCGACATGCAGACCGAGATCACCCTCGGCCTGCAGGGCTGCCTGCGCCTGGGCCGCATGAAGGACGAGCACATCGACGCGGTGGAGATCACCTCCATCATGAAGCGCAACTCCTGCGGCAAGGCGCTGGACATTGCCCGCATGGCCCGCGACATGATGGGCGGCAACGGCATCTCCGACGAGTTCGGCGTGGCCCGCCATCTGGTGAACCTGGAAGTGGTGAATACCTACGAGGGCACGCACGACATCCACGCGCTGATCCTCGGCCGCGCCATCACCGGCATCGCCGCCTTCGCCAACTGAGGGCTGCAACGCACATCGTCCGCACCATCTCCACTTGGCCTGCGTCGGCTGACGGCGGGGTGCCGCCCCGCACCCCGCTATTTTTTGGAGTTGTCCAATGTCCATCGACACCGCAAGCTGCTTCGACCAGATCGCCACGGCACGCAAATCCATCCGCGCCTTCCTGCCCACGCCGGTGGCGCGAGAGAGCATCGAGGCCATCCTCGAGGTCGCCGCCCGCGCGCCATCCGGCAACAACATCCAGCCCTGGCGCATCCACGTCGTCACCGGCGGCCTGCGCCAGCAACTGGTGGATGAAGTGTGTGCCGCCTTCGACGCCGCCGACGCCAGCCACCAGGCCGAGTACCACTACTACCCGACCCAGTTCTCCGAGCCCCACCAGAGCCGCCGCCGCAAGCTCGGCGGCGACCTGTACCGCCTGCTGGACATCCCCCGCGGCGACAAGGCCCGCATGCACGCCCAGACGCGCCGCAACTTCACGTTCTTCGACGCGCCGGTCGGCCTGATCCTGACCATCGACCGCCGCCTCGCCCAGGGCAGCTGGATCGACTGCGGCATGCTGCTGCAGAACATCCTGCTCGCCGCCACCGCCCGCGGCCTCGCCACCTGCGCCCAAGCCGCGTGGATCGACTACCACCGCATCATCGCGCGCCTGCTGGAGTTCGAGGAGAACGAGCAACTCGTCTGCGGCATCGCGCTGGGTTACGCCGATCCCGACGCGCCCGAGAACGGGCTGGAAAGCGAGCGGGCGCCACTGGAAGAGTTCGTGCGCTTCCACAGCTGATCCCGCATAGCCAGCCCCGGAATACTCTCTCCCTCCCCCGTCGTCGTTGAAGGTCGACGGAACCTTGGCCGGTGAGCCCTCGACAGCTCACCGGCTTTTTTTCACTCCGCGTCCGGCTGGGCTGCCGGCGCGGCGCGCTGGAATGCGTCCAGCGCCATGCACCGGTCGAAGATCCGCATCACTGTCGGCACATGGTCGAGCCGGCACGTAAAGCGCCGGGCATTGAATACCTGCGGCACCAGACAGCAATCGGCGAGGGTCGGCGCATCGCCGTGGCAGAAGGCGCCGGTCTGTGGATCGGCGAGCAGGCTTTCCACGGTGGCCAGCCCCTTCTCGACCCAGTGGCGGTACCAGACGCTCCGGGCAGTTTCGTCCACGTCGAGGGCATCCCGGAGATAACCGAGCACGCCGAGATTGTTGAGCGGGTGGATCTCGCAGGCGATGGTCTGCGCGATGGCGCGGATGCGTGCGCGGTCGGCTGCGCTCCCCGGCAGCAGCGGCGGTTCCGGATGAAGCTCGTCCAGGTACTCGATGATCGCCAGGGATTGGGTCAGTACATGGCCATCCTCGACCAGCGTCGGCACCAGCCCCGCCGGATTCACCGCCAGATAGCCCTCGCTGCGCTGTGCGCCCTTGGCCAGATGCACCGGCACGGTGTCGTAATCCAGCTGCTTGAGGTTGAGGGCGATCCGCACCCGGCAGGACGCGGAACTGCGGAAATAGCTGTAGAGCTGTCGCATGGCACCCTCCTCCTCAGGCCGCAGCCGGCAGCACCCGGCCCATGACCTCTCCAAAGCCGATCCGCGCAGCACCCGGCTTCTCGCACCAGGCGCGCATGAATACCGCGTCGCCGTCCTCAAGGAAGGTCCGCGCTTCGCCATTGGGCAGCACGCGCGCCTGCTTGCCGCCGCCGGTCAGCTCGAGGAGCGAGCCCGCTTCCTCGGGTGCCGGCCCGGACTGGGTGCCGCTGCCGAGCAGGTCGCCCGGCCGCAGGTTGCAGCCATTGACCGTATGGTGGGCAACCATCTGCGCAATCGTCCAGTAGGCGTGCCTGAAGGTGGTCCGCGACAAGGCTGCGGGCGGCTCACCCGCCTCGCGCATGCGGGCTGTCTCGATCAGGACCTGAAGCTGGATGTCGAAGGCGCCGCTTGCGCGGTTTGCCGGCGACGCCAGGTAAGGCAGCGGCTGCGGATCGTCGTCCAGCCGCTGCCAAAGCACGCGGTACGGCGCCAGCGCTTCCAGGGTGACGATCCACGGCGAGATCGTCGTCGCGAAACTCTTCGACAGAAACGGGCCCAGCGGCTGGTATTCCCAGGCTTGCAGGTCGCGCGCCGACCAATCGTTGAGCAGGCACAGGCCGAATACGTGCGCGTCGGCCTCGTCGATGGGGATGGGCTTCCCGATCTCGTTGCCGCAGCCGACGAAGATCCCCAGCTCCAGCTCGTAGTCCAGACGCTGGCTCGGCCCGAAGATCGGGGTGGTCGCCCCTGCCGGCAGCGTCTGACCGAGTGGCCGGGCAAAAGCCTGGCCGGACACCCCGATAGAGGAACTGCGTCCGTGGTAGCCGATGGGCACCCACTTGTAGTTGGGCAGCAGCGGAGTGTCTGGACGGAACAGCCGGCCGACGCGGGTCGCGTGGTGGATCGACGTGTAGAAATCGGTGTAGTCGCCGATGGTCGCCGGTAGGTCGTATTCGGCCTCGGCCTGCGCCATCAGGCAGTCCCGGAGCGCCGGTTCGGCCTCCGAGCCGGCGCGTAGAAGACGGGACAGCGCCAGACGCAGCGCGGACCACTTGGCCGCATCCAGGGCCATCAAGGGGTTGAGGCTGGCACCGGCACAAACCCTGGCCGCCTCCGCCGCCTCCCCGGCGAAGACGCCGCGAGCGTCTGCAGCGGCCAGATCGAGAATGCGCTCGCCAATGGCGACGCCGATGCGCCACACCTCGGCCGACCCGGCCCGCCGATACACCGCAAAAGGCAGGTTCTGGATGGGGAAATCGCCACCGGCAGCATTGGCCGACGTCACCCAGCTCTGCAGCGCCGGATCATGGGTCTCGTTCAACAAGGTCATCGTCTGGATTCCCGGTGGCGATCAACAACGAATTCCGCGTCATGTGCGGCCTATCAGGGCTCGGTCGCACTGGCCCCGCTGCCGGCATGCAACCACGCCGCATGCCGGGGCGCCCGCTTCGTCACCGCCCACTCGTCCAGCATGGCCTGCTTCACGTCGTCCAGCTTCTGCAACATCTCGGGCGTCGCCGTATTCGCCGCCAGCTCCAGGCGATGACCGTTGGGGTCGAAGAAGTAGATCGACTTGAAAAGGGTGTGGTCGATGGGGCCCAGCACATCGATCCCCTCGGACTCCAGCCTGGCTTTGGCAGCCAGCAGGGTGTCCACCGAATCCACCTCCAGCGCCAGATGCTGGACCCAGGCCGGGGTGTTGGGGTCGCGCCCCATCGGCGGCTGGGTCGGCAGTTCAAAAAAAGCCAGGACGTTGCCCTGCCCCGCGTCCAGGAACACGTGCATGTAGGGGTCGGGCTGCTTGGTGGACGGCACTTCGTTCTCGGCGATGGCCAGCACGAACTTCATGCCCAGGTGCTTTCCGTACCACTCCACCGTCTGCTTGGCGTCGATGCAGCGGTAGGCCGCATGGTGAATCCGCTTGATCAGCATTTCATCTACTCCGCAGTCAGTGCGCCACGCCGAAGCTGGTCGCGCTCCAGGGATTCGAACAAGGCCTTGAAGTTGCCCTCACCGAAGCCTTCGTCGTGCTTGCGCTGGATGAACTCGAAGAACACCGGCCCCAGCAGGGTCTCGGAAAATATCTGCAGCAGCAGGCGCAGCTCACCGCCGGCGGTGGAACCGTCGAGCAGGATGCCGCGCGCCTGGAGTTCCGGCACGGGCTCGCCGTGGCCGGGCAGCCGCTCCTCCAGCATCGCGTAATAGATGTCGTTGGGCGCGCTCATCAGTGGAATGCCGGCCATCTGCAGCGCGTCGACGCTGGCGATGAGGTCATCGGTGAGGAGCGCGACGTGCTGGATGCCCTCGCCGTTGAACTTCATCAGGAACTCCTCGATCTGCCCGGCCCCCTTGCCGGCCTCCTCGTTGAGGGGAATGCGGATCAGGCCATCCGGCGCCGTCATGGCGCGGGACGTGAGGCCGGTGTATTCCCCCTTGATGTCGAAGTAACGGATCTCGCGGAAGTTGAAGAGCTTCTGGTAGAAGCCGGCCCAGAACGCCATGCGGCCCCGATAGACGTTATGGGTCAGGTGATCGATGTGCGTGAAGCCGTAGCCCTTGGGGTGGCGCTCGACCCCAGGCAGGAACTCGAAATCGATGTCGTAGATGGACTTGCCGTCATCGAAGCGATCGATCAGGTAGAGCGGCGCGCCGCCGATACCCTTGATGGCCGGCAGGCGCAACTCCATCGGCCCAGTGGGGATGTCGATCGGCTGGGCGCCCAGCTCCAGCGCCCGCCTGTAGGCCCGGTGGGAATCCCGCACGCGGAAGGCCAGCCCGCAGGCCGACGGCCCATGCTCGGCGGCGAAGTAGCTGGCGATGCTGCCGGGTTCGCGATTGACGACGAAATTGATATCGCCCTGACGGTACAGCACCACGTCCTTCGAGCGGTGCTGCGCGACGAGGGTGAAGCCCATTTTCTCGAACAGGGGCTCCAGCACTTGGGGCGTGGGCGACGCGAACTCGACGAACTCGAAGCCCATCAAGCCCATCGGGTTGTCGAACAGATCCGGCATGAGCGCCTCCTCCCCGCTTTTGGGCAGGCTGAACATGGTCACGCCGGCCTGCCCTTCACGCTCTAGACAGCAGCCCTCGGTAGAAGCTCCCCGATTTTCTCAATGCCCCTGACGGGCACCCAACAAGGGAATGAAGCTCAACACCTGGGCGACGAGCAGCAGCCCGAAGGCGAGCTGCATCGCCAGCGCCGCCTCGAAGCCACCAGCGCGCAGACTGTCGAACAGACCGCCCAGCCCCCACTGCACCGCGAAGGCGCCGGCGAAGGCCAGCAGGTTGATGCTCGCCGTCGCCCGCCCGGACAGCTGCAGCGGAAACAGCCCGGCCACCACGCCGTACATCTGCGCGCTGGTCGCCGCGGTGACGCCGAGCAGCGCCCACAAAGCTAGCGTCGGCCCGATGCGGGCGATGATCAGCGCTTCCACCACCATCGTCAGGAACAGCCCGACCTGCATCAGGCGCAGCGGCGTCACGCCCCGGCGTGCCAGGCGGGCCATCAATGCGCCGATGGAGAGCTGCCCCGCCAGCATGCCGATGTTGAGCCAGAACAGGTGGTCGGCGGCATAGGCACGGGTGTAGCCGTTGGCGTGCATCAGGTAGGGCACCGCCCACAGGCCCTGCAGCGCCATGAAGCCGCCGGTGAAGAAGGCGGACTGCCCGGCGTAGCGCCAGAAGGCCGGCGTCTTCAGCACGCGGATCACCCCTTTCAGGGCCAGTTGCAGGCCGCCGCTCGCATGGGCCGGCTGCTCCGGGACACGGAAGAAGATCACCGCCGCCCCAACCGTCGCCAGTACCGCCACCGCCCAGAAGGCACCACGCCAGCCGATGTAGGGCAGCACCGCATGCAGCGGCACCGACACCGTTACCGCGCCGAGGGCGCCGCTGGACATGATGAAGCCGGTCATCGAGGCCAGCCGCTCCCGCGGGAACCACTGGGTAAAAGCCTTCAGCCCGCCCATCAGGCAGGCCGACACGCCAAGGCCGATCAGCCCGCGCCCGCTGGCCAGCGTCGGCAGGTCCTGCCCCGTGGCGAACACCGCCGCTCCCAGCGCGGTGAGCAGCAGCAGGCCCGCCTCGACGCGGCGCGGCCCGTAGCGGTCGAGGGCGATGCCGACCGGGATCTGGGCCAGCCCGAAGGCCAGAAAGTAGGTACTGGTCAGCAGGCCCAGGTCGGCCGCGCTGAGGCCCAACTCCCGCGTCAGGTCCGGCGAGATCACCGCGTTGACGGTGCGCATCATGTAGGACAGGAAGTAGCCCAGCGCGAAGGGCAGGAAGACCCGCCCGACGAGGAAGGCCCGCGACGGCGCCGGCATGGCGCACGCAGCTTCGGCCGTCATCGCTCCACTCCACGCGGAACTGCATCCTGGCCTTCGCCGGCGGGCTGCGCGAGCAGCACGGCCGCCATGCTCAGGCCCGCCCCAGGTCGGCTTTCACCTTGTTGGCCAGTGCCACCAGACGCGGGCCGATATCCGCCTCCAGCTGCTCCCGCGGCAGCAGGAACGCCGGGCCACCGCAGTTGAAGGCCATCGCCCGCTCCCCTTCCACGCCGAGCAGCGGCACGCCCACCGCGTGCACGTCCTTCTGCCATTCGCCGGCCGACACGCAGAAGCCCCGCTCCTCGTAAGAGCGGAAGGCCTCCTCGATGCCGGCCTTGATGCGCGGCCAGTTCTCCTCGTCCTTCTGGCGGATGTGGTCCATCAGGTAATCCCGCTCGGACTGGGGCAAGCCGCACAGCAGCGCGCGCCCCATCGCGGTGGTGGCCAGCGGAATGCGCGAGCCCACGTCGAGGCGCAGCGTGACGTTGGCAGTACTGCGGCAGGTCTCGATGTACACCATGTTGAGGCGGTCCCGCGCACCGATGGACACCGAGGCCTGGGAATACTCGGCCAGTTCCTCCATCGCCGGCCGGGCGATCTGGCGCACGTCCAGGTTGGACAGCAGCGCATAGCCCAGGGCCAGCACACCGGAGGCCAGCTGATAGGTGCCGCGGCGTTCCGAATAGGCCAGGTAGCCGAGCTTGGTCAGCGTGTGCGTCAGGCGCGACACGGTGGCCTTCGGAATCCCCGCCCGCCGGGCCAGCTCCGCATTGGTCAGATAAGGCTCGCCAGGCCGGAAACAGCGCAGCAGCTCCAGTCCCCGTGCCAGCGCATTGACGAACTGGCGGTCCTTGCTCTCTTCGTCGTCATCGAACTTCTGGGTGTCGTCCATCGCCTTCTGCCGGCTCACAAGAATGAAGCCGAGGTTCGCACAGCGGAACATCTTCGTCAATTTTTCGGAACACAGATCCGCACAGCAGAACAAATCCCGTTTACAGCCCCCCAGAAACTCGCTAAGGTTTGCCAGTGTTCCATTTTTAAATACATTATTCCGCACAGCGGAACAAATACAAATCGGGGATAGGCATGAACGAAGTTGTCGTCGAACGCCCGGCGCCCCATGTGGCCGTGATCCGCATGAACCGCCCGGAAGCCCGCAATGCCCTCAACCAGGCCGTGCGCAGCGGCCTGGCCGAACACTTCGCAGCCCTGGGCGCCGATCCGGACATCCGCGCCATCGTCCTCACCGGCGGCGACACGGTCTTTGCCGCCGGCGCCGACCTGCGCGACCTGGCCGATCGGGGCGCCATCGAGATCCTGCTGCGCAACAACCACCTGCTGTGGCAGGCGATTGCCGACTGCCCGAAGCCGGTGATCGCCGCGGTCAATGGCCTCGCCTGGGGTGGCGGCTGCGAGCTGGCGATGCACACCGACCTGATCGTTGCTGGCGAAAGCGCGTCCTTCTGCCAGCCGGAGGTGAAGGTCGGCGTGATGCCCGGCGCCGGCGGCACCCAGCGCCTGACCCGCGCGGTGGGCAAGTTCAAGGCCATGAAGATGGTGCTCACCGGCCTGCCGGTGTCTGCGCGGGAAGCCGACGCGATGGGCCTGGTCAGCGAGGTGGTTGCCGACGCCGACGTGCAGGCCCGGGCGCTGGAACTGGCCGCGCTGATCGCCCGCCGCCCGCCGCTGGCCGTTACGCAGATCAAGGAAGTGCTGCTGGCCGGCGCGGACGCCGCCCTCAACACCGGCCTGATGCTCGAACGCAAGGCCTTCCAGCTGCTCTTCGCCAGCCGCGACCAGAAGGAAGGCATGCACGCCTTCCTTGACAAGCGCGAACCGGAATTCACGGGGGAATGAACACATGAGCACCACCACCGAAAACCTCGTGATGGGCATCGTCGGCACCGGCCTGATGGGCCGCGGCATCGCCCAGATCGCCGCCCAGGCCGGCATCGCCGTGCGCCTCTTCGACAATCGTGCCGGCGCTGCCGCTGAAGCCCGCGAGGCCATCGCCGCCACGCTCGGCAAACTGGCCGACAAGGGCAAGCTCGACGCGGCCGCGCTGGACGCCGCCCTCGGCCGCCTGCACGTGGCCGACGCCCTCGCCGGGCTGGCCGACTGCCGGATCGTCGTCGAAGCCATCGTCGAGAAGCTCGATGCCAAGCGCGCGCTGTTCCGCGAGCTCGAAGACGTCGTCGGCGACGACTGCCTGCTCGCCAGCAACACCTCGTCCCTGTCGGTAACAGCCATCGCCAGCGCCTGCCGGCTGCCCGGCCGGGTCGGCGGCTTCCATTTCTTCAGCCCGGTACCGCTGATGAAGGTGGTCGAGGTGATCGATTCGGAACTCGGCGAGGCCTGGGTCGGCGACACGCTCACGGCCCTCGCCCAGCGCGTCGGTCACCGCCCGATCCGCACCCGCGACACGCCGGGCTTTGTCGTCAATCACGCCGGCCGTGCCTACGGCACCGAAGCCCTGCGCATCCTCGGCGAGGGCATCGCCGAACCGGCCGCCATCGACCGCATCCTGCGCGCCGCCGGCTTCCGCATGGGGCCTTTCGAACTATTCGACATGATCGGGCTGGACGTCTCCCAGCCGGTGATGGAGTCGATCTACGACCAGTATTTCCAGGAGCCGCGCTACCGCCCGTCGCCGATCACGCGCCAGCGCCTCGCCGCCGGCCTGCTCGGGCGCAAGAGCGGTCGAGGCTTTTACACCTACGAAGACGGCAAAGCCGTCGTCGTGCCCGTCCCTGCCGCACCGGCTGTCGGCACCACGCCGATCTGGGTCAGCGCGCGCAATCCGCTGCTGCGCGAACAAGTGGTGGCGCTGCTACGTGCGGGCGGCGGCGTCATCGACGCCGGCGAACGGCCCGCCTCCGCTTCGGCCTGCATCGTGCTGCCGATGGGCGGCGATGCGACCACGGCGGTACTCGACGAGCAGCTCGATCCCCGCCACAGCGTCGCCCTCGATCCGATCCTGATCGACCGCCAGCTCACGCTGATGACCACGCCGATCACCGAGCCGGCCAGCCGCGACGCGGTGTGGGGCGCCCTCGGTAGTGCCAGCCTGCCACTGACGGTAATTCACGACAGCGCCGGCTTCGTCGCCCAGCGGGTGCTGGCGATGATCGTCAACATCGGCTGCGACATCGCCCAGCAACGCATCGCCGCGCCGGCCGACATCGACGACGCGGTGACCCTCGGCCTCGGCTACCCGAAAGGCCCGCTGGCCCTCGGCGACAGCCTCGGCGCCGAGACCGTACTGCGCATCCTCAACGGCCTGCACGACTTCTACCAGGAGCCCCGCTATCGCCCCAGCCCGTGGCTGCTCCGCCGCGCCCGCCTCGGCGTGTCCCTGCTGACGCCCGAAGCCTGAAACCGCCTATTTCTTATTGAGGACGACACTCATGCTCGACGCCTATATCTACGCCGGCCTACGCTCCCCGATCACCCGCCACGCCGGCAAGCTCGCCAACGTGCGCCCGGACGACCTCGCCGCCACGGTGATCCGCGAACTGCTGGCCCGCAGCAGCTTCAAGCCGGAGGACATCGAAGATGTGGTCCTCGGCTGCACCTGCCAGTCCGGCGAGGACAGCCGCAACGTGGGGCGCCACGCCGCCCTGCTCGCCGGACTGCCCGCCAGCGTGCCCGGCCAGGCGATCAACCGCCTGTGCGGCAGCGGCCTCGCCGCGGTGCTCGACACGGCCCGCGCCGTGAGTTGCGGCGAAGGCCAGCTCTACGTGGCAGGTGGCGTGGAGAGCATGACCCGCGCGCCCTTCGTGGTTGCCAAGTCGGAGTCCGCCTTCGGCCGCGACTTCAAGGTCTTCGACACCACCATCGGCGCGCGCTTCCCCAACCCGAAGCTGATCGAAGCCTACGGCAACGACTCGATGCCCGAAACGGCGGACAACCTGGCCACGGAGTTCGGCATCGGCCGCGAGGAATCCGACCGCTTCGCCGCCGCTTCCCAGGCCCGCTACGTCGCCGCCAAGGCGGACGGCTTCTACGAAGGCGAGATCCTGCCCATCGCGGTGCCGACCGGCCGCAAGTCGCCGCCAGCAATGGTCTTCGAGGACGAGCATCCGCGTCCCGAAAGCACCTACGACAGCCTGTCCGGCCTCAAGCCGCTGTTCGCCGGTGGCGTGGTGACGGCCGGCAACGCGTCGGGCATCAACGATGGCGCCGCGGCGCTGCTGATCGGCAACGCGGCCATCGGCGACAAGTCCGGCACCCGCCCGCTGGCGCGCATCCTGGCCGGTGCGGTCAGCGGTGTGGAGCCGCGCATCATGGGCATCGGCCCGGCCCTGGCGATCCCGAAGGCACTGGAGCGCGCCGGCCTGCGCCTCGCCGACGTGGATCTCATCGAGATCAACGAGGCCTTCGCCACCCAGGTGCTGGCCTGCCTCAAGCTGCTCGGCCTGTCCGCCATTGATCCACGGGTCAATCCCAACGGCGGCGCCATCGCCATCGGCCACCCCCTCGGCGCCTCCGGCGCACGCCTGGCCTACAGCGCCGCGCGGGAGTTGCACCGGCGCGGTGGGCGCTATGCGGTGGTCAGCCTGTGCATCGGCGTCGGGCAAGGCATTGCAGTGGTGCTGGAGCGGGTCTGAGGCAGCGGGAGGCGACGCCCTGACACAGGGCACCGACCTCCATCTGCACCAGGAAACCACAGGGCGATCAGGTGGTGGCGAACAGAGTCAGCGCTACCGGTCCTGCTCAACATCTGCCGTCACGTCATCGGCTTGAGTGCGCCGCGCCTTGCGGTAGGCAGGCAGTTCACCGAGCTTCATCCCGGTCGGTGGCGGCCGGTGCTTGCCCTGCCCCACGCGCTGGGAGCGATAAATGCCCGTGTGCCCCGAGAAGAGATAGCTCACCACGCAGGCAATCGCCGCGAACACGCCGATCTCCGAACCGAAGATTTCCATCGCCATCAGCGTCGAGGCGATTGGCGTATTGGCAGCACCTGCAAAAACCGCGACGAAACCAATCCCGGCCAGCAGCGCGAAGGGCATGTCGAGCAAGGGCGCCAGCGCGTTGCCAAGCGTCGCGCCGATGTAGAACAGCGGCGTCACCTCACCGCCCTTGAAGCCGCTGCCCAGCGACGCGACCGTGAAGCCCAACTTGGCGATGAAATCGAGCGGCGACAGGGGATGCTGGAAGGCCTCGACGATCACCGGAATACCCAGGCCGAGGTAGCGATCCGCACTCGACCACCAGGCGACGGCGGCGATGAGCGCACCGCCGATCAGCGGCCGCAGCGGCGCGTAGGCGATGCGCGCCTTCATCCATCCGCCCAGCGCGTGGGTCGAGTCGGCAAACAGCTTGCCGGCCAGGCCGAAAACCGCGCCGGCCAGGATCATCGCCACCAAGCCCCAGGCCGAGAAGGCCGGGATATGGGGAATGGCGTAGTGGGTGTGCTGGATCCCCCACAGCAGCCCCACCTGCTCGGCGACGATGGCCGACACCGTGCAGGCCAGGATCGCGTCGTAATGCAGGCGACCGATGGCCAGCACCTCCAGCCCGAAAATGGCGCCCGCAAGCGGCGTGCCGAACACCGACGAGAAGCCGGCGCTGATGCCGGCCATCAGGATGATGCGCCGGTCCGCGTGCCGCAGCCGGAACAGCTGAGTGAGCTGATCGGCGAGCGCGCCGCCCATCTGCACCGCCGTCCCTTCCCGCCCCACCGAGGCGCCGAACAGGTGGGACACCACGGTCCCTCCCAGCACCAGCGGTGCCATGCGGAACGGGATGACCTTCTTCGGATCGTGGATCTCGTCGATCAGCAGGTTGTTGCCCGCCTCCACATGCTGCCCGAAGCGCAGGTAGAGCCAGCCCACCGCGAACCCGGCCAGGGGCAGGAAGCCGATCAGCCACGGGTAGCGGAGGCGCGTGGCGGTGGCCCATTCCAGCGCGTACAGGAAGAAGGCCGAAGCCGTGCCCGCCAGGGCGGCAACGGCGCTGGCCAGCAGGATCCACTTCCCGAGATAGGGAAGCAGATCGATCTGTTCGAGTTGCTTGAGTCGTTTCATGCTTGTCCAGACAGTGGTTGGGGAGCTGGACAAGCGAACGGGCGTAAAAAATGCCCGCACCGCCCGGCTTGACCAGGAATCGATGCAGGCATCATCAGCCCCGAGGGCGGTTAAGGGAGGAATGCCATCTCCACTGGCCGGATTCTAACCGAGGCGCGGGCCGATCCGGAAGAGCGCTGGCGGACGAGGCGCCTTCCCGCCCTGGACCGGCCCGGAAGGTGCCCTCAACTCAACGCCCGTAGCGGACCGTGAGCGTCGCCTTGGCGATCATATTGGCGTGGATCATGAAGCCCGCCAGCGCGGCCGTCGCGTTGTCCGGCAGATCAATGCGCGAGGTCTTGAGTGCGTAAGCGGTGAAGACATAGCGGTGTGGCTGGTCGCCCGGTGGTGGGCAGGCGCCGCCGTATCCCGGCGTGCCGAAGTCGGTCCGCAGCGTAGCGGCGTGGTCAGGGAGTCGCCGTGCCGTCACGTCCCCTGCCCCTTCGGCCAGGCCGGTGGCCTCGGCGGGGATGTTGATGACCACCCAGTGCCACCAGCCGGAGCCCGTCGGTGCATCGGGGTCATAGACGGTCACCGCAATGCTCTTCGTTCCCGGCGGCAGGCCGCTCCAGGCCAGCGCCGGCGACACGTTGCGGCCGGCACAGCCGAAGCCGTTGAAGACCTGTTCGGCGGGCAGCCAGCCGTCGGCTTCGAGCACCGGGCTGGTGAGGCGGAATTCATCCGCGCTCGCCACGGCCGGCAGCACTACGAGCATTGCGGATGCAAGAATGGATTTCATGGACATTGCGTGACTCCTCGTTTGATCGACGAGGCAATTCTCGATGTCCGGCGGCCTCAACCGTTAGCCCGATCCCTCCAAGGCTTGTGCGCCGCCCGTCACGCCGAGCGGAGATAGGACGGCAGGAATCCGTAGCGGGACTTGAAGGCCGCCGAGAAGCGGCTGTGGGAGTCGTAGCCGCAGCGCTGGGCGACCTCACCGACCGGCAGCTGCGTGGTCTGGAGCAACAGCATTCCCGTCTCCAGCCGGATCTCGCGGATCACGCCGCCGATCGTCAGATCATGCTCGGCCAGGCGCCGGTGCAACGTGCTGGCGCTGGTGTGGCAGGCTTGGGCCGCCGTCTCCGCAGTCCAGTCCGCGTGCGGCCGGTTGGCGATGAGGCGCCGCACCCGGTCGGGCCAGCTCAAGGTCTCGCGGGGCCGCAGCACACAGCCCTGCTCCGCCAGCATCAGCAACACCTCCGCAACCCGATGCTGGCGCAGGCGCTCCGACACTTCCGGCGCTTCGATGGAACGGGCGGCCCGCCCGATGGCTTCGGCCAGCGGTCCATCGGGCGTGGTCACGAAGCAGCCATCCGGCCGCCGCCCGTCGAAGTCGTACGCATGGGCACGCTGGAAGTCCCGGATCGCCGTGTCGCCGAACTGCAGCACGAGCGCCTCGTAACGGCCGTCCGGCGCGGGGTCGTTCACCACGTCCCACTGGGACCCGCGCACCAGCACCACCGCCGTGCCAGCCTTGAGGGTGATGGGCAAGCCACCGCCGTGGAGCGTCTTGATGCCGCTGCGCACGAGGATGAGCACGTCCTCGCGAACCGCGACCGTCGCGACGCGGTGCCGCACGCGGCTGGAGATGAAACAACTGGCGGGAAAACTACGTTCTTCCATGGGTCAGCGAGTGGCTGTGCCGCCATCCTCCGGGACCACGGCCGGCTCGTGGCAGACCACGCAGAGCTTGTTCCCGTCCGGATCCCGGAAATAGGCCCCGTAGTAGTTGGCGTGGTACTCGGGCCGCAGACCCGGCGCGCCCTCATCGGCCCCGCCGTGTTCAAGCGCCAGTGCATGGGCCCGATCGACCACCGCCCGGCTCGTCGCCAGCAACGCCACCATCTGGCCGTTCCCGGCGCTGGCGGCCGCCTGGTCGTACGGCCGGCCGATCACGAACAGCGGCCGGGCGCCCGGCGCCGGCTCCCAGCCGGCCCACGGCCGCTGCGGATCGCAGAAGCGCTCGTGGAGCCCGAGCGCATCCATGAGCGGCCGGTAGAAGGCCAGCGCCTGCTCGAAGTGATTGGTACCCAGAAAGACATGTGACAACACTGGAACGCCTCCATCAGTCGCAAAGCGGCGTGCCGACGACCCAAGGACAGGGTCAGCGCCACGCGCCGCGGCATCCATAGTGAATGAGTACGGACGCGCGGTGTTGCTCAGGCCCTGTCAAAGCTTGCGCATTTTCTTTCAGGCATCGGGGCGCAAAACCGTCCTGCCTCCTCAACGAACCAGCTGCGCCAACCCTGCCTTGCCCACCGGTGCCTCGGCCAGCCAGGGAATCAGCGCGCAACGGCTTGCCAGCTCGTCTGCCACCCTCCTTACGAAAGGCACTTCGTAGCGGCCGCGCTGGCACAGCAGCGGGTCGGCGGTGCCACTGGCCAGCAGGGACTGGTTGATGACCCAGGCGTAGGGCGTGATGCCTGCCCGGGCCAGATCCCCCTGCAGGCGCTCGGCCTCGTGCACGGGCGTGGCTTCGGGCAGGGTCACGATCAGCACATGGGTGTAGGCCGGGTCGCGCAGCCGCGGCAACAGCTGGCGCACCGACTCCGGCATGTCGCCCTGGGTACGCATGACTTCCCGGTGGTAGGCCTCGGCGGCATCGAGCAGCAGGATGGTGTGGCCGGTCGGCGCGGTGTCCAACACGACGAAACCGTCCTTGCCTTCATCCACGGTGCGGGCGAAGGCGCGGAAGACCGCAATCTCCTCGGTGCAGGGCGAACGCAGGTCTTCCTCCAGCATCGCCAGGCCACCGGCGTCG
Organism: Pseudomonadota bacterium; assembly: GCA_018241685.1. GTDB lineage: Bacteria > Pseudomonadota > Gammaproteobacteria > Burkholderiales > Rhodocyclaceae > Zoogloea. Next base: position 92,250 of record JAFEDJ010000012.1, on the reverse strand, counting down.
AGACTCTTGCCAGCCTTGGCGAGGACTTCCGCGGTGTAATCGGCCACTTCCCGGCGTGGGTCGATACGCGTGACGGACAGGCCGGGGATGGCCCCGTCGAGCGTGGCCGCCACGTGGGCCGCTGGGTCGGTGGTGGACAGCACGACCTTGCCGCCCCGCTGCGCGAGAGCCACGGCAATTGCCGCGGCGACGGAGGTCTTGCCGACGCCGCCCTTGCCCATGGTCATCACCACGCCGTGGCCGGAACAGGCCATCTCGTCCACCAGGCCGGCCAGGCCCGGCGGCAGCTTGGTGGCCGGCATGACGCTCGACGTAGCAGGCGCCGCCGTTTCCGGATGGGCCATCACACGCAGCGCATCCAGGCCAACCGTGCCTTTCGGCAGGAAGGGAATCGTGCAGCCCGGCAATCTGGAGAGCTCAGCCGGCATCCGGGCCAGGGCTTCAGCGGCACGTTGCGACATGGCAGCGGCAATCGCGTCGTCGGTTTGTGCCGCTGCGAAAAGCCCGTTGATGGCCAGCATCTGGTTGCGGATACCCAGCTCCGCCAGCTCGCCCCGCGTGCGCTCGGCCTCCCGCAGCGATGCGACTTCCGGCCGACTGACGAGGATGACCGTGGTTTCCGCCGGATTCGACAGGCGCGCCACCGTGGCCGCGTACAGGGCCTTCTGCTTCTCCAGGCCAGCCAGCGGGCCGAGGCAGGACGCACCACCGGTGGACGACGAGATGAACTCATCCCACGCAGATGGAAGCGTCAGCAGGCGCAGCGTGTGGCCGGTCGGCGCGGTGTCGAAGATGACGTGCTCGAAATCGGCCGTCGCCGCCGGATCGCCGAGCAGCTTGGAGAATTCATCGAAGGCGGCGATCTCCACCGTACACGCCCCCGAGAACTGCTCCTCCATGCTCTGGATGGCCGCCGCCGGCAGGATGCCGCGGTACGGGGCGACCATCCGTTCCCGGTAGGCATGGGCCGCGGCTTCCGGGTCGATATTGAGGGCGCAGAGGCCCGGCGCGCCGGGAATGGCGGTCGGTGCCTGGCCCAATGCCACCCCCAGCACCTCGTCCAGATTGGATGCCGGGTCGGTGCTCACGATCAGTACCCGCTTGCCGGCCTCGGCCAGCGCCAGGCCGGTGGCGCAGGACAGGGACGTCTTGCCGACACCGCCCTTGCCGGTGAAGAACAGGTAACGCGTTTCGGTGTGTGGGAGTGCCATGGCTCGACTCCTCCGGTCAGCAGCAGCCGGACTTGGGATCGCAGCAGCCACCGGCCGCGCTGATCTTGATGCGCGGCTTCTCTTCCGTCTTCAGCACGATGCCGAGCTTTTGCACCAGCTGCTGGCGCGACGGATACATGCCGGTGGACACGATATGGCCGTCCACCGTGACGATGGGCAGGCGGTCCATGCCGGCTTCCATTTCCTTGAGCACCGCCGGATTGGCGGCGAAGGCCTGGGGTTCCTGGCCGAGGTTGTGGCGGGCAACCTCCACGCCGTGCTCCTCCACCCACTTCAGGTCGGCGGCGAACTGGGCCAGCACCGGGTCCACATCCACGCCGCACACGCCGGTCGAACAGCACATGGCCGGATCGAACACTTCGAGCTTTTTCATGATGATCTCCTCGGAAAATCAGCGGGCCTCATACCAGCCCTTGGACGCATTGACGACCTTCACCACCAGCAGCATCACCGGCACCTCGATGAGGACGCCGACCACGGTGGCCAGCGCCGCGCCGGATTCGAAACCGAACAGGCTGATGGCCGCAGCAACAGCGAGTTCGAAGAAGTTGGATGCCCCGATCAGCGCCGACGGACAGGCCACATTATGCTTCTCGCCGACGGTACGGTTGAGCCAATAGGCCAGCGCCGAATTGAAGAACACTTGGATGAGGATGGGCACCGCCAGCAGCGCGATGACCAGCGGCTGCTCCAGGATGGCCTTGCCCTGGAAGGCGAACAGCAACACCAGCGTGGCGAGCAGCGCCGAGATGGACCACGGCCCGATCTTCGCCATCGCTGCATCGAAGGCGGCCTGCCCCTTGGCCAGCAAGGCCTTGCGCCACAGCTGGGCCAGCACCACCGGGATCACGATATAGAGTACTACCGAAGTGAGCAGCGTTGCCCACGGCACCGTGATGGCCGAGATGCCGAGCAGCAGGCCCACCAGCGGTGCGAACGCGAACACCATGATGGCGTCGTTGAGCGCGACCTGGGACAGAGTGAACAACGGGTCGCCATCCGACAGCTTGCTCCATACGAAGACCATCGCGGTACATGGCGCCGCAGCCAGCAGGATGAGGCCGGCCACGTAGCTGTCGAGCTGGTCCGCCGGCAGCATCGGCGCAAACAGGTTGCGCACGAACAGCCAGCCCAGCAGCGCCATCGAGAAGGGTTTGACCAGCCAGTTCACGAACAGCGTCACGCCGATGCCGCGCACGTGCTGCTTTACTTCGTGCAGCGCCCCGAAATCCACCTTCACCAGCATCGGGATGATCATCACCCAGATCAGCAGACCCACCGGCAGATTCACCTGGGCGAACTCCAAGCGGCCGACGGCCTGGAAGACCCCCGGCGCGAGCTGACCGAGCGCGATGCCGGCGACGATGCACAGGAAGACCCATACCGTCAGATAGCGCTCGAAGAAGCCCATCGGCGCGCCCGTGGCGGCCTTGGCGGTCATTTCACATTGGACGGACATGGCTTACAGCTCCAGTGCGCTGCGGACCGCCGGCACCAGGGTGGCGCGGATCTCGTCGCGGACGCGGACGAAGCTCTCCAGCGGCTCGCCGTGCGGGTCGTGGAAAGGCATGTGCATGCGCGGCACCGGACGCGGGAAGATCGGACAGCTCTCCTTGGCGTTGTCGCAAACGGTCACCACCAGATCGATGCGCTCGTCCATCACCGCATCGATGGTCTTGGGGTAGAGACCATCGGTAGGCAGGCCGGCATCCTTCAGTGCGGCGATGGCGCCATCCGCCACCTTGGGCTGCGGCAGCGTACCGGCCGACAGGGCGCGGACCTGACCGGCCAGTTCGTGATTGAGGATGGCTTCGGCCATCTGGGAGCGACAGGAGTTGCCGGTGCATAGCACCAGTACGGTCTTGAGTTGGGACATGGTCATTGCTCCGGCTGGTCGGCTTGTTCGTCGGGCTTACAACACGCTGCGGCGGCTGAATCGGCTGAAACGCCATTAGCCGGATTTCTGCGCTTGGCGATGGTGTCGCAGGCGGCTGCCTTGGGCAGGCAGGCCTGGCCCTGGCAGCAGTTGTGGGTCAGGAAGGCGATGAGCTCGTCCATCGTCGCAAACTCGGCCGAGTAGCGGATGAAGCGGCTCTCCTTCTGCCCGCGGATAAGGCCCACACGACTGAGGTGGGCCAGGTGAAAGGACAGGGTTGGCGCTGGCAACCCCAGTTGTTCTCCGATCGCACTGGCGAACACCCCATCCGGCCCGGCCTCCACCAAGAGGCGGAAGATACTCAGGCGGGACTCGTGGCCCAGGGCGGCGAGAAGCTCGGCAGCGTTTAGCGTTTCCATAGTTCCAATATTATAGAAATATAAAATGATGGTTATGAAGTTTTTGTTGCAGGGCCAGTGCGGCCAATCCGTCGACGTACGCTTCGGCTGGGCGGCCTGTCACGGATTGGTCATCGTCCGGTTCCGAACATGAAATATGCACTCCGTACTGTGCGTGCTTTTTAAGAAATACGATAAAAATGTCGGAGACGATCATCGCAACGAATCTTCCCCCGTCGACGCACAGTCTGGCTCCGCTTGCCGATGCGTCCCGCCACCCGCACCGTCCGCTGTTGGAGGACGTCCATGCGCGCAAGCTGCAACTCCGGGCCCTCCTCGCCGTCACGCTGGACGAGCAAGGCGGCGTACTCAGAACACAATCGCAGGAGATGCGCGAGGGCTTCCTGCTGGCCTGCTCCGTGATGGGCGAAGAGGTCCGCCAGCTCGCCCAGGTGCTGCATGTGCGCCTGAGCGCGAGTCAGGCGGCCTGAGCCGCCTCCAGACGCATCAGCACGGGTGCGCCAGCATGCGGGGAACCCCCAGCAGGCCGGCCACGACCGAGCGTGAGCAACCCAATCTCCTGCTCGCAGCTCACCTCGCCATCCGGATCGGGACACACGAGGCACCCCCAACGCCATTAATCCATCTGGCGAGCGCACCAAACCGGTGTTTGAGGACGCTCGCCCGTCGCTTTGTTGGTGCGTCGAATTGCCCGTAAATCGGCCTTGCACCCCGTTCAAGCGCCGTATTCAGACAAACATGCCAATGGCACAGGAGTTGCTTTGAATATGCACAGATCCAGACAGATCCTTGGGGAATGCCCGATGTAGGGCGTGATCCCGACAGGACAACGGCGTCCGCATACTCCCTCCATCGTCTCAGCACGATGGACGGAATGTGCGGGCGCTTTTTTTTTTGCTCGGTAAGGAATGAATGCAATGACCTCGGCTTCTGTGAACACGGTGTGCCCCTATTGCGGGGTCGGTTGCGGGATGTCCCTGGAGGTCCAGGATGCCAAGGTGGTCAAGGTCTCCGGCATCAAGAGTCATCCGACCAACTTCGGACGGCTGTGCACCAAGGGCTCCACCAGCGCCCAGGCCTTGCGGGAGTCCGGGCGCATGGAAGCAGCTTTCATGCGTACCGACAGGCAACGCGATCCAATACAGGTCAGGATGGATGAGGCCATCACCCAAACCGCCAAGCGCCTGAAGGCCATCCTCGACCAACACGGCCCCGACGCAATTTCCCTCTATGTTTCCGGCCAGATGTCACTGGAGGCGCAGTACCTCGCCAACAAGCTGGCCAAGGGCTACATCGGCACCAACCAGATCGAGTCGAACTCGCGCCTGTGCATGGCCAGCGCGGGCAGCGGGTACAAGCTCTCCCTGGGGTCCGATGGCCCGCCGGGCTCATACCAGGACTTCGACCAGGCCGACCTGTTCTTCGTGATCGGCGCCAACATGGCCGATTGCCACCCGATCCTGTTCCTGCGGTTGATGGACCGGGTCAAGGCCGGTGCCAAATTGATCGTGGTCGACCCGCGCCGCAATACCACAGCCGACAAGGCCCATCTGTTCATGCAGATCAAGCCGGGCACGGACCTCGCCCTGCTCAACGGCCTGTTGCACCTGTTGCACGTGGGCGGCTACACCGATGCCGGGTTCATCGAGCAATTCACCGAGGGCTGGGAGGCGATGCCCGACTTCCTGGCCGAGTACACGCCGGAGAAGGTCAGCGCCATCACGGGCATTGCCGAGGCCGACATCCGCGAGGCCGCCCGGATGATCGGCGAGGCCAGGGCCTGGATGAGTTGCTGGACCATGGGGCTGAACCAGAGCACCCACGGCACCTGGAACACCAACGCCATCTGCAACCTGCATCTGGCCACCGGCGCGATCTGCAAGCCGGGCAGCGGGCCGTTTTCATTGACGGGCCAGCCCAACGCCATGGGCGGGCGCGAGATGGGCTACATGGGGCCAGGCCTGCCGGGCCAGCGCGCGGTGCTGGTCGAGGACGACCGCCATTTCGTCGAGGACGTCTGGGGGGTACCACGCGGCACGCTGCACACGCGCCTGGTGGGTGGAACGGTGGCGATGTTCGAGCGCATGGCCGCGGGCGACATCAAGGCCTGCTGGATCATCTGCACCAACCCGGTGGCTACGGTGGCCAACCGGAAGAACGTGATCGCGGGCCTGGAGAAGGCCGAACTGGTCATCGCCCAGGACGCCTTCCTCGACACCGAGACCAACCGCTACGCGGACGTCCTGCTGCCGGGCGCGCTGTGGGCCGAGGCCGAAGGCGTGATGATCAATTCCGAGCGCAACCTGACGCTCATGCAAAAGGCCGTCGAGCCCCCCGGCCAGGCGCTGCCAGACTGGCAGATCATCGCCCGCGTGGCCTGCGAGATGGGCTACGCCCACGCCTTCAGCTACGCCAGCGCCGAGGCGGTCTTCGAGGAGATCAGGCGTTTCTCGAACCCCAAGACCGGCTACGACATCCGTGGCGCCAGCTATGCCCGCCTGCGCGAGACGCCGCTTCAGTGGCCGTGCCCGCCGGGCGACGCCGCGGACCGCCACCCGATCCGCTACCTCAACGACGGCATCAGCCAGAAGCTGAAGATCAGGAACGACGGCACCCGGCCGCCCATCGCCTTCGCCACCCCCAGCGGCAGGGGTGTGTTCTTCGCACGCCCCCATGCCGCCCCCGCCGAACTGCCCGACACCGATTTCCCCTTCGTGCTCAACACCGGCCGTCTACAGCACCAATGGCACACGCTGACCAAGACCGGCAAGATCCCGACGCTGCTAAAGCTCAACCCCGGCCCTTTCGTGGAGATCCATCCAGAGGACGCGGCCGCGCTGGGCATCCATGACAAGGACCGTGTCGAGATCCGTTCCCGCCGTGGGCGTGCCGTGCTGCCCGCCGTCGTCACCGACCGCGTGCGTGCCGGCAATTGCTTTGCGCCATTCCACTGGAACGACGTGTACGGCGAGCACCTCGCCATCAACGCGGTTACCAGCGACGCCATCGACCCGCTGTCGCAACAACCCGAATTCAAGTTCAGCGCCGTGGCGCTGTGCCGCCTCGCCCCGGAGCCCTCGCTCACCCTCGACGTCGAAACATCCGCACCGACGGGTAAGCCCACACTCCGGAACGCCGTTCTGGCGACGGTCGGCGTTCCGGCTGGAGCGACGAGCCCGACAAACATTCAAACCAGGGAGCACGACACCATGCAAATCAACGCGCTGGCCCGACTGCTGGGGGTCGAAGCCACTCCGGCGCCCACCCTGGAGCTGCACGAGCAGCTCTACCTCCAGGGTTTCCTGAGCGGCCTGCAGAGCGAGGAAGCACGCCAGCTGGGCGGTGTGCCGACCCTGCCCGCGACGGCTCCGCTGGAGCCGGCGAAACGGGCCCTGGTGGATGGTCTCCTGGCAGGCCTGTTCTCGCGGACCTGGCTACCGTCCAACGCACCGCGAGCGCTCGGGCTCACCGACGCCCCGCCTCTCGAAGCGACGCATCCGGCAATGGAGCCCCCGGTCGAACCCAAGGCAGTCATAATCTTGTGGGCATCCCAGACCGGCAACACCGAAGGCTTCGCAGGCGAATGCGCCAGGCAATTCGAAAGCGAAGGCCGGCGCGTGACGCTGCTGAGCATGGACGCCTGCAAACTGGAACAGATTCCCCCGGATACACCATTGCTCCTGCTGACCAGCACCTTCGGCGATGGCGATCCGCCCGACAACGGCGCCGCATTCTGGCAGGCCCTGCAATCCGATGCGGCGGCCCGACTGAAATCGAACCCCTTCGCCGTACTGGCCTTCGGCGATTCCAGCTACGACCAGTTCTGCGGCTTCGGCCGCAAGCTCGACGCACGCCTGGAAGCGCTGGAAGCCCCTCGCCTGACTCCCCGCGTCGATTGCGAACCCGAATACCAGTCGTCGGCAGCCGCTTGGCTGGCTTCGGTCAGTCAGGCGCTGAAGGCGCTGAGCCCCACCGCCCGATCGTTACCCGCAGCACAAGCCGTGCTGGCGATGGCGGGCGACGGCAAAGCCACCCTGCCCAAGCCAGCCCAGGACGCCAGGAAGCCCTCGTCCTTCAACAAGCAAAATCCCCTGCGCACCCGGCTGTTGGTGAATCGGTTGCTCAACGTCGAAGGCTCAAGCAAGGAAACGCGGCAGTTCGCCTTCGACCTCAAGGACTCCGGTCTCGGCTACGAGGCCGGTGACGCCCTCGGCGTGTGGCCCACGAACTGCCCCGAGCTGGTGGCCGACATGCTGACCGCCCTGAAGCTGCCGGCCTCCGCACCGGTCTCGGTCATGGACGTGGGCGACATGCCGATAGCGGAAGCCCTGCTGCGCCACCAGGATATCGCAAGAGTCACGACCGACATGCTGGGCTTCATCCGCGAACGCTCCGGCAGCCCGGTACTTGCCGACCTGCTCAAGCCCGAGCATGCGCACGACCTCAAGCAATGGCTATGGGGGCGCCAGATCGTGGACCTGCTGGAAGAATTCCCCATCCAGGTCACGGCGCAGGAATGGATCGCCGCGCTCAAGCGGCTGCAGCCGCGCCTTTACTCGATATCTTCCAGCCCCAAGGCGCAGATCGACGAAGTGCATCTCACGGTTTCGACCGTCCGCTACGCGCACAAGGGCAAACCCCGGCGCGGCGTCTGCTCCACCTTTCTGGCCGATCGGGCCGGCGAGGTCGACATACCTATCTTTGTCCAGAGGTCGGCGCACTTCCGCCCCCCCAACGGAAAGGAAACACCCATGATCATGGTGGGGCCCGGGACAGGTATCGCACCGTTCAGAGGTTTCCTGCATGAACGCCGCGCCCGCGGCGACAGCGGGCGCAACTGGCTGTTCTTCGGAGAGCAGCAAGCGGCCACCGACTTCTACTATCGCGATGAACTGGAGGGCATGCACCAGGACGGCCTGCTCACCCGACTCAGCCTGGCCTTTTCACGCGATCAGGACAAGAAGATCTACGTCCAGGACCGCATGCGCGAACAGGGGGGGCAACTGTGGGCCTGGTTGCAGGAAGGCGCCCATTTCTACGTATGCGGCGATGCCGGCCGTATGGCCAAGGATGTCGATTCGGCCTTGAGGCAAATCATCCAGGAACATGGGGCCATGGCGATGGATGCCGCAACGGAGTATGTGGCGCAAATGGCGAAGGAGAAGCGATATGTCCGCGACGTCTATTGAGGATGCGGCGATACTGCAACGTGCATCTCACTAGTGGAGCGAAGAGTAACCACCCTTTTTATAGGGTTTCTGATCATATCTTCCAATGCCGCCATTTGTTCCGCCAAATCAAGGCTCTGGGGTGCTTTGCGGGGAAAATTTCTTGATTTTCAGCGCCAGAAACACTACTAAATGTAGTAGAAAATTTCTTTTTATCGCACCGTTGACTTTTGTAAGTATATGATTTTAAACAACTAAAATATTTTGCCGATTTCCTGCCTTGGAGTAAGCTATGCGCCGCTTCAGATCACTACCAATAAGCCATCCAAGAGCCATGACCGCCACCACAAAAAACGCCAAAGCCCAGCCCGCATCTGCCGCCACGCTCGAATCGCAGGATATCTCCGGCGAAGTTCTGCTCGAGAAATACGCCAAAGGTAACGAGCAGAGTGTTGGCGACGTGCGCGCTCGTGTCGCCCGTGCGCTGGCCTCCATCGAGGTCGAAGAAAAGCGCGCCCATTGGGAAGCCAAATTCCTCGAAGCCCAGGAGCGGGGCTTCGTGCCCGCCGGCCGTATCAACTCCGCCGCCGGCACCAACCTCGCCGCGACCCTGATCAACTGCTTCGTGCAGCCGGTCGGCGACTCGATCACCGAATCCGTGGATGGCCGTTGCGGCATCTACACCGCCCTCGCCCAGTCCGCCGAGACCATGCGTCGCGGTGGCGGCGTCGGCTACGACTTCTCCTCCATCCGCCCGAAGGGCGCGATGGTGCGCGGCACCCAGTCCAACGCCTCCGGCCCCGTCTCCTACATGCGTGTGTTCGACCGCTCCTGCGAGACCGTCGAATCCGCCGGCTCCCGCCGCGGCGCCCAGATGGGCGTGCTGCGCTGTGACCACCCGGACATCGAGGAATTCATCCACGCCAAGGACCACGGCGACCTGACCAACTTCAACGTATCCATCGCCGTGACCGACCTGTTCATGCAGGCCGTGGAAAACGACGGTGACGTGGAGCTGGCCCACAAGGCCGAGCCGTCCAGCGACATCAAGGCCGCCGGCGGCTACAAGCGCGAAGATGGCCTGTGGGTGTACCGCAAGGTGCGCGCCCGCGACCTGTGGGACCAGGTCATGCGCTCCACCTACGATCACGCGGAGCCGGGCATCCTGTTCCTCGATCGCATGAACAAGGACAACAACCTTTACTACTGCGAGACCATCGAGGCCACCAATCCCTGCGCCGAACAGCCGCTGCCGTCCTACGGCTGCTGCTGCCTGGGCTCGATCAACCTGACCCTGTACGTGAAGGACGCCTTCAGCGACAAGGCCAGCTTCGACTTCGCCGGCTTCGCCAAGACCGTCGAAACGTCCATCCGCATGCTCGACAACGTGCTTGAGGCAACCCACTGGCCGCTGGAGCAACAGCACGCCGAAGCCCAGTCCAAGCGCCGCGTCGGCCTCGGCTTCACCGGCCTCGGCAACGCGCTGGCCATGCTGCGCCTGCGCTACGACACCGACGCCGCCCGCGAGATGGCCACCAAGATCTCCGAGTTCATGCGCGACCAGGCCTACCTGGCCTCCGTCGATCTGGCCAAGGAGCGTGGCGCCTTCCCGCTGTTCAACGCCGACATGTACCTGTCCGGCGGCAACTTCGCGTCCCGCCTGCCCAACGAGGTGAAGGACAAGATCCGCAAGCACGGCCTGCGCAACTCCCACCTGCTGTCCATCGCCCCCACCGGCACGATCAGCCTGGCCTTCGCCGACAATGCCTCCAACGGCATCGAGCCGCCGTTCTCCTACACCTACACCCGCAAGAAGCGGATGGCCGACGGCACCTTCAAGGAATACGCGGTCGAGGATTACGCATGGCGCCTGTACAAGCACCAGGGCGGTGACGTCTCCAAGCTGCCCGAGTACTTCGTGACCGCGCTGGAAATCTCCGCCAAGGCCCACAAGGACATGGTCGCGGCCGTTGCCCCGTACATCGACACCTCCATCTCCAAGACGGTGAACGTCCCCGAGGACTACCCCTACGCGGAGTTCGAGAACCTCTACCTGGAAGCCTGGAAGTCCGGCCTGAAGGGCCTGGCCACCTACCGGCCCAACAGCGTGCTGGGCTCCGTGCTGTCCGTTACGCCGAGCACCGAGCAGAAGCAGCCCCACGACCTGGAAATCTCCGACGACACCAACCGCCGCCTGTCCATCAAGAACCTGCCGGCACCGGTGCTCTCGTCCCTGCGCTGGCCGGGCCGCCCGGACCTGCCGGATGGCAACTCCGCCTGGACCTACATGCTCAACACCCCGCAGGGCAATTTCGCGCTGTTCGTGGGCCACATGGATCCGGTCGAGGACAGCCCCGCCAAGGGTGCCTTCCCGTTCGAAGTGTGGGTCAACGGTGCCGACCAGCCCCGTGGCCTGGGTGCCGTCGCCAAGACCCTGTCGATGGACATGCGCGCCAACGACCGTGGCTGGCTCAAGCTCAAGCTCGAAACCCTGGCCAAGACCGTCGGCGAAAAGTCCTTTGAAATGCGCTTCCCGCCCCATGGCGAGCAGAAGCTGATGCCAGGCGTCGTGTCCGCCTTCGCCCAGGTTGTCCGCTACCGCTGCGAAAAGCTGGAAGCCCTCGACGGTGACCTGCCGACCCCGGTGCTCGACAGCGTGTTCTCCCTGCAGGAGCCCAAGACCGGCACCGACGGCACCCTGTCCTGGACTGTCGACATCCAGAACCCGGCCACCGGTGAAGACTTCGTGCTCGGCCTGAAGGAAATCACCCTGCCGGACGGCGTGACCCGCCCCTACTCCATGTGGCTGTCGGGCAACTACCCGCGCGCCCTGGACGGCCTGTCCCGCATCCTGTCCCTCGACATGCGCGTGATGGACCCGGCCTGGATCGGCATGAAGCTGCGCAAGCTGATCGACTACCCGGAACCCCTGGGCGACTTCATGGCCTTCGTGCCCGGCACCCGCCGTCAGCAAAACTGGCCGTCCACCGTGGCCTACCTGGCTGCGCTGATCATCCACCGCTACGCAATGCTGGGCGTGCTCGACGAAGCAGGCTACCCGACCCGCGAAATGGGCATCCTCGAGTCCCCGCGCGACGACAACGAGCCCAAGCTGATGCAGGGTGCGCTGTGCAACGAGTGCGGCAACCACTCGGTGATCCGCAAGGACGGCTGCGACTTCTGCACCGCCTGCGGCGCGGTAGGGACCTGCGGCTAAGCTGTGCGTCACACCATGATTTGAAAGTCCGCATCGAAGCAGACTCATTCAGCGGAACTTCCTGACCCAGGAAGTTCCGCTTTTTTTGGTGGGCAAAGGGGCTCATTCACATCTCTGATGAACGCCCAACAGACCACAGGCAATAATCGATGCCCGACGTAAGCTTGGGAGAACAAGGCATCATGAAACCGATACTGTTGATAGCGTTCGTCACGACCTGCACCTTGCTCAGCGGCTGCATCATCGCAGACCCCTATCATGGAGGCCCCGGCCGGGAGGGGCGCGGTGGCTACGGGCACCCGCATGGTGACCACCGGGATGATGACGGCGGACGCTACGGGAATGACCATGGGCGTGACCATGACGACGGCCGCGATCGCGATAGAGACCGTGAGCGGGATTACCGTCGAGACTGAACGCCGGCTCCGTCCCCAGGAAGGAGTGGCTTCGACAACGGACACGAGACGTCCGAACCTCCTGCGTCAACGCAGTGGATTTCGAAACGTTAAGACATTGGGGCAAACGGCCTCTTACGCAAGGGAGTTAAACGCATGAACAAGATTATCGCGGGTTTCATGGCTGGTCTGTTTTCTGTTGGCATGGCTTACGCTGAAGCTCCCGCTCAACCGGCCGCCGGAGCCGCGGCAGCACCCACCGCCTCGGACTGTGAAGCCAAGGCCGTAAGCAAGGCTGGCAAGCCCCTCGCCGGCGCAGCCAAAGCTGCATTCATGAAGAAATGCGAGGGTGGCGCGACGACGGCCAAAGCGCCTTCATCCTGTGCGGACAAGGCAGTCGGCAAGAACGGGAAGCCCCTGGCTGGCGCGGCCAAAACCGCATTCATGAAGAAATGCGAAGCTGACGCCAAGTAAGCCGGCAGTCTCTTAACAACGGGGCGCCGGCATCAAGCCGGCCTCCGCAAGGCCCATCTCCCTGGGGATGGGCCTTTGTCATGTCATCAGTCGGTCGCAGTGGCCGGCCTCATCGCCACGCCACCTTCCTGCGCCTCCCTGGCATGCACCAGCCGATACAGCAGCGGCAGCACCAGCAAGGTCAACGCAGTCGAAGACAGGATGCCGCCGATGACCACCGTGGCGAGGGGACGCTGGACTTCCGCGCCGGTTCCGGTGGCGAGGGCCATGGGGATGAAGCCCAGCGACGCCACCAGAGCCGTCATCAATACCGGACGCAAGCGGGTCAGCGCGCCGTCGTGGATCGCCTCGTCCAGCGAACGCCCTTCCTCGCGCAGGTTGCGGATGAAGGCGATCATCACCAAACCGTTGAGCACCGCCACGCCGGACAGGGCGATGAAGCCGACGCCCGCCGAGATGGACAGCGGAATGTCGCGCAGCCATAGCGCAGCGATTCCGCCCGTCAGTGCGAAGGGAATGCCGGAGAACACCAGCAGGCCATCCTTCACGTTGCCGAACATCGCGAACAACAGGATGAACACCAGCAGCAGCGCCACGGGCACCACGATCTTCAGGCGCTGGGATGCCGACTCCAGCTGCTCGAAGGTGCCGCCCCAGGCCGTCCAGTAGCCCACCGGGACCGGCACCTCGCCCAGCCGCACCTGCGCCTCGCTGACGAAGGTGCCTATGTCGCGTCCACGCACGTTGGCGCTGACCACCACACGGCGCTTGCCGTTCTCCCGGCTGACCTGGTTGGGGCCCGGTGCCAGATCGAGGCTCGCCACCTCGCCGAGCGGGATGTAGCTCGTCCGCCCTTCTCCGCTCCCGCGTGGCAGCGCGATGGGCAGACGCCTGAGCGCTTCCGGATCGGAGCGCAGTGCCTCCGGCAGGCGCACGACGATGTCGAAGCGGCGATCGCCCTCGAACACGGTGCCCGCCTCCTGGCCGCCGATCGCCGTGGACACCGCGTCCTGCACGTCGCCGACGTTGAGGCCGTAGCGCGCCGTCTTGTCCCGGTCGATGTTGACGGTCAGCACCGGCAGGCCGGTCGTCTGCTCCACCTTCACCTCGGACGCGCCGGGGATCTTCTCCAGCAGCGCGGCGATCTTCCCCGCGGTCTCGTTCAGCACCGCCATGTCGTCGCCGAAGACCTTGATGGCCACGTCGCTGCGCACGCCGGAGATCAGCTCGTTGAAGCGCAGCTGGATCGGCTGGGAGAACTCGTAGGCGTTGCCCGGCATCCCGTCGGCGACCTTCTGGATCTCCGCCAGCAGCGCCTCGCGGCTCCGCCTCGGCTCGGGCCACTGGGATTCCGGCTTGAGCATGATGTAGCCGTCGGAGATGTTGGGCGGCATCGGATCGGAGGCGATCTCGGCCGTGCCGGTGCGGGCAAAGACCCGCTCGATCTCCGGAAACTCGGCCTTCAACCGGGTTTCCAGCCGCTGCTGCATCTCGACGGATTGGGACAGGCTGGTGCCGGGAATGCGCAGAGCCTGGATCGCAAAGTCGCCTTCGTTGAGGCTGGGCACGAACTCGCTGCCCATGCGCGTGGTGAGCAGACCGGACAGCACGATCGCCACCGCCGTCACCGTCAGCACCACCGGCTTGTTCGCCATCACCAGCGTCAGCACCGGCTCGTAAGCCCGCCGTGCGGCGCGCATCAACCCGTTCTCCTTCTCGGCCACCTTGTCGCCGATGAACAGCGCCACGGCCGCCGGGATGAAGGTCACGGACAAGATCATCGCGCCGATCAGCGCCGTGACCACCGTGAAAGCCATTGGATGGAACATCTTTCCCTCGACGCCGGCGAGGGCGAAGATCGGCAGATAGACGACCATGATGATCAGCTGGCCGAAGAGCAGCGCCCGCCGCGCCTCCTTCGAAGCCGCGAAAACCTCATGAAAGCGCTCCGTCCGGCTCAGTGGCCGGCCGTGGCGTGCCTGCGCGTGGGCCAACCGCCGCACGCAGTTCTCGACGATGACCACGGCGCCGTCGATGATGATCCCGAAGTCGAGGGCGCCGAGGCTCATCAGGTTGGCGCTGACCCGGTAGCCGACCATCCCCGAGAAGGTGAACAGCATCGACAACGGGATGACCATCGCGGTGATCAGCGCCGCGCGGATGTTGCCGAGGAACAGGAACAGGATGACGATCACCAGGATCGCCCCTTCGAGCAGGTTCTTCTTCACCGTCTCGATGGCCTTGTCCACCAGCACCGTGCGGTCATAAACCGTCACCGCATGGATGCCCGGCGGCAGGTTGCGGTTGATCTCCGCCATCTTCTGGTCCACCGCGCGGGAGACGGCCCGGCTGTTCTCGCCTATCAGCATAAACACCGTGCCGAGCACCACCTCGCGGCCATTGTCGGTTGCCGCGCCGGTACGCAGCTCGCGGCCGATGCCCACCTCGGCCACATCGCGGATGCGGATCGGCACGCCCTGCACATTGCCGAGGATCACGTTGCGGATGTCCTCCGGCGTACGCAGCTGGCCCGGCGCACGCACCAGGTACTGCTCGCCACGCTTCTCGATGTAGCCGGCGCCGGCATTGCCGTTGTTGCGGTCGAGTGCCGTGACCAGATCCTGCAGCGTGAGCCCATAGGAGGCGAGCTTCTCGGGGCTCGGCGCCACCTGGTACTCCTTCGCGAAACCGCCGATGGAGTTGATCTCGGTCACGCCCGCCACGTGGCGCAACTGCGGCTTGATGATCCAGTCCTGGATCTCGCGCAGGTCGGTCGGCGTGTAGGCCGTGCCGTCCAGCTTGCGAGCGCCCTCCCCGGCCTCCACGGTCCACAGGTAGATCTCTCCCAGCCCCGTCGAGATCGGCCCCATGGCCGGCGTGATGCCCGCCGGCAGTTTCTCCCTGGCTTCCTGGATACGCTGATTGACGAGCTGCCGCGCGAAGTGGATGTCGGTCCCGTCCTTGAAGATGACCGTCAGCTGCGACAAGCCATAGCGGGACAGGGAGCGGGTCTGCTCCAGGCCGGGCAGGCCGGCCATCACGGTCTCCACCGGGTAGGTCACCCGCTGTTCGACCTCCAGCGGCGAATAGCCCGGTGCCGCGGTGTTGACCTGGACCTGCACGTTGGTGATGTCCGGCACCGCGTCGATGGGCAGGCGCTGGTAGTTGTAGAGGCCCAGCGCAGCCATGCCCAGCACGGCCAGCAGAACCAGCCAGCGGTGCTCGATGGCGAGGCGGATGATGCGTTCAAACATGGCGTCCTCCTCCCGTCAGTGCGCGTGCTCGGCGCTGCCCTTGCCGAGCTCCGCCTTCAGCACGAAACTGCCCGACGCCGCGTAGGCGGTGCCGGCCTTGAGCCCATCCACCACCTCCACCCGCCTGCCGTCGGCGCGGCCGAGCTTCACCGGCTGGGCGCTGAAGCCGTCCTTCACCCGCACGAACACCACCGGCTTGTCTTCCACGCTCTGCACCGCGTCGGCGAGCACGCTCACCGCCACCTCGGTTTCGCCCGACACCACATCCACATTGACGAACAGCCCAGGGCGCCAGGCCATCTTTGGGTTGGCCAGCGTCACCCGCGCCTTGGCGGTGCGCGTGTCCTGCCCGAGCAGCGCGCCCACGTAGGAAATCCGGCCCTCGGCGCTGGAATCGAAGGCCGTCGCCCGCACGACCACCTTCTCGCCGACCCGCACGATGTCCAGATCCTTCGCCGGCACGACGATCTCGGCCCACACCGATGACAGGTCCGACAGGGTGAAGATGCTGGCGTCCTCCTTCACCGCCTCGCCGAGCGCGATGTGTTTCTCCACCACGATCCCGTCGAAGGGCGCGCGGATCTCGTAGCGGTTGAGGCTGCCCGCACCCGCCGCGCTGGCGCCGAGCGCCACCAGCTTCTGCTGGGCGTTGGCCACGGCGATCTCCGCCTCGCGCAAGGCTTGCTGCGCAGCGAGGTAATCCTGCTCGGCCGAGATCTTCTCCTGCCACAGCTGCTTCTCGCGGGTGTAGGTGGACTTGGCGAGGGCCAGGCGCCGCTGGGCGGCCAGCAACTCGCTGCGCAGCTCCGACAGCCCGGTGCTGGCGATCACCGCCAGCACCTGCCCGCGTTTGACGGCCTGGCCCAGGTTGGCGGGCACGCTTTCCACCACGCCGGCCAGCCTGGGCACCACGTGGGCGGTGCGATCCTCGTTGAAACGGATCTCGCCCGGCAGCTGGTTGCTGCTGCGGATGCGTGCTGGCGCGGCCTTGTCGATGCCGATGCCGGCCGACTGGATCTGTGCATCGCTCAGCGCAATCGTCTCGTCGTGGGCTTCGCCTTCGGCGTCGGTCTTCCCAGCGTGATGTTCGGCGTCGCCGTGCGCACCAGCATCCGCGTGGGCGTCACCGCTGCGGCTGCCGTGATGCTCCTTGTCGTCGTGACCATGGGCTTCGGTGTGGGCAGCCGCCGCGGCGGATTCGCCGGCCGGTGTTGCCGGGGCCGTGCCGAGAATCCAGCCACCTGCGGCGATACCGCCGATGACAATGGCGGCGATGGCGACAGCCTGCTTGCGGTTGAGTCTGGGTGTGGTCGATTTGAGGGAATTCTTCATGAAGGGCTCCTACGGACGGTCGGCCATCACGGACGACGGCGAAGTGATGGCGCCCAGCACGCGCTCCAGATCGGCGGCGGTGCGGTGGGCATCGGAGAGACTCTTGAGGTACTGGGCGCGAGCCTGGAAGAAGGTGCGCTGGGCATCGAGCACTTCGAGGAAGCTGAACTTCCCGAGCTCGAAGCCCTTGCTGGCCGCGTCGTAGGCGCTGCGGGCGCCGGGGAGGATCTCCTGCTGGAGCGTCCGGACGTCGGCCAGCAACGCCTTCAAACGCTCCTGGTTCTGGCTGGCGTCGGCACCCAGGCGCAATTCGGCGGCGCGCAGCTCGTCCCGCGCCTTGTCGGCCCGCCGCAGCGCTTCGAGCAGCGTGCCCTGATTGCGGTCGAACAGCGGGAACGGGACCGAGAAGCCGACGATGGCCTGGTTGCGCCCCAGTTCCTCCGCCCGCTTGGCGCCCACGCTCACCGTCACATCGGGAAGGCGGCGGGCCTTCTCCAGCTCGGCCTGGGCGGTGAAGCGCGCCACCTCATGGCGCCAGCGGACCAGCGCCGGCGCCGCCTCGAGACGGTGCGCCAGCGCGTCGTCGGAGAGCAGCCCCGGCAATGCGTCGGTACGCCCTTCCGCCAGACTGAAGCGTGCTTGAGCGCTGCCCCAGGTGGCGGCCAGACGCTTGCGTGCGACAGCCAGGTCGGCGCGCGCCTGGTTCAGCTCGATCCGCGCAGCGGCCTCGGCAACCCGCGCCCGGGTCTCCTCCACCGGCGAGACCTTACCGGCCGCCACGCGCCGCCCCGCGGCCAACGTGGCGCGCCCGGCCAGCGCAAGCAGGTCATCGGCCTGCTGGACGCGCTCCTGGGCCACCAGCACATCGAAGAATGCGCCAACCACCGTCGCGCGGGTTTCGAGACGCCGGGCGGCAAGGTCGGCGGTCGCCACATCCCGACCGCGCTCGGCGGTGGCGACGCGCGCAGCGCGCTTGCCGCCCAGCTCCAGCCTCTGCCCAAGCTGGACGGTGGTGCTGCGGGTCGCGCGGTTCTGGGTATCCTCGATGCTCGTCGAGATCTCGGGGTTGGGTAGCAGCCCCGCCTGGATCACCGCACCCTCGACGGCGCGCAGCTCGTTCGTGGCGGCCGACAGTTCGGGATTGGCGGACAGGGCGAGGCCGAGCGCCGCGTCGAGGCTCAAAGGCCCGGTCGGCTCGGCAGGGTTAGCCATGGCAGCTGCGGGAGCGACCGCTGTGCCGGCTTCGGCCCGCGCAGCGCCTGCCGTCACGGCAAGGGCGCATAGCAGCGCGAGCGCAATGCTTGATTGGGATTGCATCCGATTCTCCAGTGATGAAAGACACGTGGGGGAATCGGCGGGACGTCATCCAGCAGGGCCGGACGAACGCGCGGCTAGCGCCGCAGGGGATGCGCAGCTAAAGAAGATCCGCTCCCGCCGATCAGGCGGAAGCAGTCCAGTTGGGGCGTTCGGGCAGCTCGCCGGGCGGCGAGGTGAGGAAGTGCGGCGGGCAAGGCGGTCTCACCACCCCCGCAGCAGCCGGAGCGGCGTCAAGCAGACCGGTCAGCGCCGACGCGCAGCCCGCATGGCAGAAAGCACAGTCCTCGTCGATGGCGGATGGCAGCTTCTTCGTGTCCTTGGCCCCGGCGTCGCCGTGATGCTCATGCTGATGATGGCCGAAGTGCTGCGACGGCGCCGACTCATGCTGGCAATAGGCGGCCGCCACCGACCAGGTGAACTGGAGCGGCAGGAAAACCAGCAGGAAGACGGCGAGCCAGCGACGCATGGGGGCGAATGTTAGCAGAGAGGGCGCCCGACATGAGGAACAAACACGCTCTGCGCGCCGGAATGCCGTTGAAGTACATCCCGATCGATATGTCGGCGGGCTCTCCTTCACATCGACCATGACGAAACTCACGCCAGATCACGCGCTCACCGGATGCCCGTGATAGGCAGCACAGTTCAAGGTGTGCCAGATGGATAGACTGCGTCCCATCCTGAATCCCGCCGGTATGTCCGCGATGCGCTTCTCCTCCGTCAGCAAGCTCTGCTCCGTCCTGGCCCTGTCCGCCCTGTCCCTGGTCACCCAACAAGCCAACGCCAGCCTGATCACGATGGATACGCGCTATTCGACCAGTTCCGCACTGCCGACCGCCGACGACTATCGCACCACCATCGACCAGTTGGCCGCCTCGGCCCCCACCGCGGGCTACGGCAGCACCACGCTCGCGTCCTTCGACGGCGTGTCGAATCAAAGCGTGTTCGGTGGCTCGAACAGCAACATCGCCTTCCGCTACGACGTCATCTTCAGCTCGGCGGACAGCGGTGCGTGGAATTTCCGCATTGGCCCCGACTTCGGCAACGGCGGCGCCGTCTTTCTCGACGGCACGCTGATGGGCTTCAAGACCAACGACATGTGGTGGAGCGGCTCCTATGCATCGACCACCCAGGATTTCGAGTTCCTCGCCAGCCTGACTACCGGCAACCATCTGCTGCAGATCTACGGCCTCGAGAACTGCTGCGACGGCAGCCAGCAAGCCCAGTTCCTGACGCCTGGCGGCACGGCTTACACGTCCTTCAGCAGCACCGACGGCCACAACCCGAATGCCGTACCGGAGCCGGGCAGCCTGCCGCTGATCATGGGTGCCGGCCTGGCCCTCGCCGGCTGGCAGCGTCGCTTCCGGCAGCAGCAAGCCTCCAGATAAGCCGATGCGCCCAACGGGGCGCAAGGCTTCGTGATCCAACGCAAGAGAGCCCGCATTTGACGGGCTCTCTTGCCGTTTACGGGTGTCAGCGGCAGGCGCTCATGCGGACGCCAGCAGCGTGCCCTCCGCCGGATTGGCCGCCAGCGACGCGGCAATCTCCCGCGTCACCTGCATCACCGTCCGGGTGGCGAGCGTCAGCTCCCCATGGGGCGACATGGCCAGCGCCAGGTAACGGGGCACTTCCGGCTCCACCAGCTTGGCCGCCTGCAGGCGGCAGTGCTTCATGGCTGCGGCAATCGCATAAGGCCCGAGCAGCGCATAGGCGCTGCCATCCGCGGCGATCTGGGTCTGCAGGCTCAGGCTGTCCGCCTCGGCGACCACGTTCAGGCTCACGCCGTGCTGGGCGCTCAACTGGTCGAACTGGTCGCGCCAGCTGTTGGGCCGGCAGAACATCACCAGCGGCAAGCCATCCAGCGCCAAGAAGGCCACCGTCGGCCCCGCCGTCAGGGGGTCGCCGGCCGCACTGACCAGGTAGGTCGGCGCTTCCGACAGGTAGATGTCGCCGTTCCTGGCCAGCGGACTGTGGCGGAACAGGATCGCCAGATCCACATTGCCGTTCTCAAGCCAGGTTTCGAGCTGGGCGCCCTGCCCCTCGCGCACGCTCAGCTGGATCAGCGGATAGCGTTCCCGCAAGCGGTAATACAGCGTGCTGACCAGCGGGTGCGCGGTGGACGGCAGGATGCCGATGCGCACCGTACCGATCGGCTTGCCGGCGGTGGTACGGATGTCGTTGGAGAGCTGCTCGGTGCTGGTCACCCAGGTGCGCACCTTGGGCAGGATGCGCTGCCCGAGCTCGGTCAGCACCACGCCCCGGCCGGTGCGCTGGAACAGGCGTCCGCCGCATTCGTCTTCAAGCTCGCCGATCTGCCGGCTCACATGGGGCTGGCTGGTCCGGTAGGCCACCGCCACCTTGCTCAGGCTGCCCAGCTCCACCGCGTCGAGAAACAGCTTCCACGCCGAATAGTCCATTTCCGACCTCGCCAAGATCCATGTCTGATCAGTATAGCTGAAATACAAGAATTGCCTCTTCCGGCATATCAGACCCCTTCCTATACTGCAGCCATGCTCGATGACCGACACGGCAAGAGCTGAACAAGTCGTTGAATAAACTGCGTTTACTGGCCTCGAAGCGGCACCCCGGAAATGCCTTCCGGATTCCTCCGGAGCACTCGGAACCGCGGCCGGCGCAGGCGATCGACGACCACTCCACCTACCAAAGAGGAAATACATCATGACCCTGGATCTTCGTGGCCTCGTTCCCGCCCCCGTCACCCCCTTCACCCGCGACGGCGCCGTCGATCACGACGCCATCCAGCGCCTCGGCTCCTGGCTCGGCGGCATCGACGGCGTCAAGGGCCTGGTGGTGCTCGGCCATGCCGGCGAAGGCACCTTCCTGTCCCAGGACGAACAGGCGGCAGTCATCGAGAGCTTCGTGAAGTCCACCGACGGCCGCCTGCCGGTGATCGCCGGCATCACGCTGGAAGGCACCGCCGTCGCCGCCGAGGAAGCCAAGCGCGCCGTCCAGGCCGGGGCCGCCGCCGGCCTGGTCTACCCGTCCCACGGCTGGCTGCGCTTCGGCTACCAGAACGGCGCCCCGCAGGACCGTTACCGCGCCATCTACGAAGAGAGCGGCCTGCCGCTGATCCTTTTCCAGTACCCGGACGCCACCAAGGCCACCTACGACCTGCAGACCCTGCTGGACATCTCCGCCCAGCCCGGCGTCTTCGCGATGAAGAACGGCGTGCGCAACATGCGCCGCTGGGACGTGGAAATCCCCATCATCCGCCGCGAACGCCCCGAACTGCAGATCCTCACCTGCCACGACGAGTACCTGCTGCACACCATGTTCGACGTGGATGGCGCGCTGGTCGGCTACGGCAACATCGCGCCGGAACTGCTGATCGAACTGATCAAGGCCGGCAAGGCCAAGGACTACCCGAAGGCCCGCGCGATCCACGACCAACTGCTGCCGGTGACCCGCAACGTCTATCACCGCGGCTCCCACATGGAAGGCACCGTCGCGCTGAAGCACGCGCTGGTCGCCCGCGGCATCCTGGACCACGCCACCGTGCGCTCCCCGCTGCTGCCGCTGGCCGAAGGCGCCGACGTGGAGATCACCAACGCGATGCGCGCCGCCGGCATCGTGCGCTGATCCCACCGGGGATCGCAGGCGACGCAGGCCGGCGTCGCCGGGCAGTCGGCAGAGCCGGCCGACTGCCCATCAGGCCGAAGTGTTACCGTAGCCGCCCCCTGGGGATTCGATCCCCCGGGGGCGCGCACCGAGCACCTATATAAGAAAGAGACTGGAGACAAAATGGACACCAAAGTGGCCGCTTTGGGGGCGGACATCGCCCCTCCGGCGGAACAGCACCTGGCCGCCAATCAGCAAGGGCGCGCGGCGCAACTGCTCTTCCGCATCGAGAACGTGCCCTTCTGCCGCTGGCACACCAAGGCCCGCATCATCATGGGCAGCGCGACCTTCTTCGACGCCTTCGACGCGCTCTCGCTGGCCTTCGTGATGCCGGTGCTGGTCGGCCTGTGGCATCTCGGCCCGACCGAGATCGGTGTGCTGATCGCAGCCGGCTACCTCGGGCAGGTCATCGGCGCGCTGCTGTTCGGCTGGCTCGCCGAGCGCCGCGGCCGCGTCCCGAGCGCCACCCTGGCGGTCGGCATCATGTCGGTGATGAGCGTCGCCAGCGCCTTCACCGGCAACTTCCAGATGCTCTTCATGGCCCGCTTCGTCCAGGGCATCGGTGTGGGCGGCGAGGTGCCGGTCGCCGCGGCCTACATCAACGAGCTGTCCCAGGCCCACGGGCGCGGACGCTTCTTCATCCTCTACGAGCTGATCTTTCCGCTGGGCCTCCTCGGCGCCGCGCAGATCGGCGCTTTCGTCGTGCCGCGCTTCGGCTGGGAATACATGTTCCTGATCGGCGGCATTCCCGGCATCCTGATCGCCACGCTGATCCTGCGCCTGTCCGAATCGCCGCGCTGGCTGATCGCCAAGAGCCGCCTCGACGAGGCCGAACGCATCATCGAACAGCTGGAAGCCGCCACCACCAAGCGGAACCTCGACCCGGCACACGACCGCATCGAAGTCGACGCCCGCCTGGCCAGCCTGCAGGCCGGCTTGCAGAACCCGCGCAAGGCCTCGTGGAAGGAGCTCTTCTCGCCGATCTATCGCGGCCGCACGCTGATCGTGTGGGTGTTGTGGGCCAGCAGCTACTTCGTCGCCAACGGCATCAACAACTGGCTGCCCAGCCTCTACAAGACGGTCTATCACCTGCCGCTGCAGGAATCCCTGCACATGGCCTCCATCTCCAACGTGCTGAGCACCTGTGCCGTGCTGGCCTGTGCCTTCCTGATCGACCGGGTCGGCCGCCGCCGCTGGGCGATGGGCTGCTTCGTACTGAGCGGCGCGCTGCTGGCCACGCTGGGCATCCTGGGCGCCGACGATCCCCGCTCGGTGATGCTGCTGGCCTCCTCGGCCTACGCGGTGATGGGCACCACGACGGTGATGCTCTACCTCTACACCCCCGAGATCTACCCGACCCGCATGCGTGCCATCGGTACCGGCCTCGCCACCTCGTGGCTACGCGCCGCCTCCGCCGCGGCACCGGCCATCGTCGGGGTGGTGCTGAGTGGACAAGGGGTTGCCGCGGTCTTCCTGATGTTCGCCCTCACCACCATCGTCGGCCTGATCGCCGCCACCCGCATGATTGAAACCACCAATCGTGCGCTGGAGGAAATCTCTCCCTAAGCCTCCGGGGAAGCACCACATCGACATCGCGATACATGCGGCCCGCAAGGGCTGCAGGGACGGTATCGCCCTGGAAAAGACACAGGATTGGATTGGGGACACCATGCAATTCACAACATTCATCGACAGACGCACCCGCGCGATGCTCGCCGCCGGCCTCTGCAGCGGCTGCCTGCCGCTTGCCGCGCTGGCCGACGACGACGCCCAGGAACTGGAACTCAAGGCCCACGGCGTCTACTGGGCCGACAAGGGCCTGGCCTATCCGACCGCCAAGACGCCCAAGCCGCAACCCGCCGCCTACGAACAGAGCGCACTGGGGCTGGAACTCAACTACCGCTCGTCCTACTTCCTGGGCGGCGTGGCCGGTTTCGACGCGTCGGTTTATAGCGTCAACCGGCTCGGCGACAGCGGCGCGCCGACGACCCAGCTGGTCGAAGTGGGCAACAACGGCCGCCTGGAAAACGGCTACCAATCCCTCGGCCAGGCGCTGCTCAAGCTCCGGCTCGGCGACAAGGCCGTCGTCAGGCTCGGCCGCCAGTTCCAGGACAGCCTGCTGCTGAAGAGCACCACCAACCGCGCGGTGCCCGACACCTATTCCGGCGTCAGTGCCATGCTGCGGCCAGCCGACGGAGTGAAACTCTTTGGCGCCGTGTATGACCAGTACCGCAGCCGTACCACCGGCGAGTTCGTACATTTCAGGACCGAGGCGAGCGGCCGCAATGGCATCGACTACATCGCCGTCCTCGGCGGCAATTACGTGCACGGGCCGCTGGAGCTGACCGCCGAGTACCTGAACGCCAAATCCTATCTGGCCAAGAGCGCGCTGATCGCCGCCTACACGATTCCGCTCGGCACCGACCGGCTGAGGCTGTCCGGCGGCTATCTCACATCCCGCGACGCCGGCTCCCTGTTCGTCTGCGGCGCCGAAAAGGACATGGACTGCGCCGGCAGCGGGCGCATCTCCAACCGGGGCAGCGGCGCCTACGTGGACGTGGCATGGACGATCCGCGACTTCACCGTCGGCGGCGCTCTGACCAAGATCAGCGGCTTCTGGATAGAAGACAACTACGCCGTCGATGCGGACCGGACCGGGGCGCTGACCCAGGACCCGGGCACCAATCCCTTCCCGACCCAGGCCGTCGTCGGCCCGGACTTCACGAACCGGGACGAGACCGCCGCCCAGATCCGCGTCGCCTACGACTGGAAAGCCCTGGTCCCTGGCCTGAAAACCGCCTACCGCTACGTCCGCGGCACCGGCGCCCGCAGCAGCAACCTGGTCAACAACGTGGATGGCCGGGAGCAGTACCGGGAGCTGGATGCCCGCTACGAACTGCCCTTCGTGAAGAACGTCAGCCTGCGCTACATGTTCATGACCTACGACTCCCAGGCCGACGGGCGCACCACGAGCCAGACCCTCAACGGGCTGACCCGCCAGGACTGGCGCCAGCACCGCTTCTACATCGATTACAGCTACCGCTTCTGAAGCGGCGGCACGCAGCGAATCCCTGTGCAGTAGCTTGCCTCCCCGCCCGTCGGCGGGGAGTTTTTTTGCGCGGTGGACGCTGCCGGGAAAATTCTCCCTTCGCCAAGGAGCCCGCCGCCGGCACCATGTGCCGTGGGCGACGTTCCGGGTGAAGCCTCACTGGCCCTGCGGATACCACAGCACCGCCTGGCGCTGGCCGTCCTTCGTCGAACTGCCCGCCGCCACCGCTCGCCCGCAGCCGTCGATAGCCACCGAAGCGCCCCGCTCGTCGCCGGCCGTTCCCCACTGCCAGGCGCGCAGCACCGCACCGTCGTTGCGGACCTTCAACAGAAAGAGATCACTCGCTCCCGCCGGCGCCTTGCCGCCGATGAAGGAGCCCGTCGTCTCGCCGAACAGGAACAAATTGCCCTGGCTGTCGAGCTTCGCGTCGCTGAGCCACTCGGCGCCGCTGGTCCCGAGTTGGGCGCTGGTGATCACCGAGCCGTCCAGCGGATTGATGCGCGCCACGAAGACGTCCGTATTGCCGATGCTGACGCCGCCGCGGAAGGAGCCCATCACGGTACCAAGCATCAGCACGCTGCCGTCGGACAGAGGCTTGAGGAAGGCCACGTTGTCGACGCCGGATGTCGTGTAGCGCGCCGTCCATACCGTCGTTCCGTTGCCGTCCAGCTTGCGCACGAAGGCGCCACGATTGCTGCCGCTGGTCACCACCCCGCCGATGAAGACGGAACCATCCGGCGCGACGGCCAGACTCGACGCGTAGTCCTGCTCGTCGCTGTTCGAACGGTGACTCCATACCGTCGCAATGGACGAAGCGTCGCCGGGCCGGCCGGCCCGCAACCGGTAGGCGAAGGAATCGGCCCAGGCGGCCACGTAATTGGTGGGAATGTAATCGTCGTTGTAGCCGCCGATGTAGAGATCGCTGTCGGACATGGCCACCAGGCGCCGCGGATGCTGCGGAAACTCATCTCCGAACTGGGTCAGCCCCCAATCGCCCGACGGACGGTTGGCATCGGTGCTGGCCACGAAGGCGTCGAATTGGCCACGGTTGGCCGTCCCGGCGAGGACGCCCGTCGTACGGCCCACGGCATACAGGGTGCCCGATGCGGTCAGAGCCAACGCCTCCACCACGTCCGCACCCGGCGAATCGAAGCGCGAGCCGCTGTCGAACTGCAGATCGCCGGTATTCGACAGCATGCGGACCATGCCGCGGGCGTTGCCGGCCGGCTCCAGCGAGGTCTGGCCGACCACACCGCGGTCGTAGCCGGCGAGCCAGATCCGGTTGCTGCCATCGACCAGCACATCGTTCCATTCGCTGGCGCCGGCGTCCGCCGGATGCAGCGTCGCCTCGGCAGGCAGCGCGACGCAGACCTGAGGGGGCCCGCCTGGCGGTGTCGCAGCACCACCGCCTCCGCCACCACAGGCGTTCAGAAGGGAGAGAAGCGCGACGGCCAGGGCCGTGCGGCGGAGTTTCATTCTTGAGTGGACCAATTTGACCCTTTCCTGCGAGCTGGGGGAAATCACTAGACACGGAGTATTCGGCGGCAGAAGCCACATGGTCTATGACCCACTTAACACCGACGGCATACCCACGAGGCACGCAGGGATATGCCGGAGGAGCATTGTCGGCAGCCGCCACCCGACGGATTTTTACAAGTCCTTTATCCCGCCACGCCCCCTTTTTCGAAGCTTTTGATACCGCCTTCCCTAGCATGACGGTGTCGATTCCTTCGATCCGAAAGGGGAAATCATGGATCTCATCTATCTCGCCGCCGTCGCCGCCTTCCTGGCCCTGATGGTCGGCATGGCGGTCGGCTGCGACCGCCTGGGAGGCCGTAAATGAACGGCCTTTACATCGTCGGCGGCCTCGTCGCCGTCGCGCTGCTCATCTATCTCGTGGCCGCGCTGCTCAAACCGGAGGACTTCTCATGACCTCCCATGCCTGGCTCCTGCTGGGGACCTTCCTGGCCATCCTGCTGCTGACAGCCAAACCCCTCGGCATCTATATCGCGAACGCGATGGAGGGCCGCCTGCGCGCCGTCCGCCCCCTCGAAAACCTCGTCTACCGCCTGTGCGGCATCCGTGCCGACGAGGAAACCGGCTGGCTGCGCTATGCGCTGGCCCTCCTCATCTTCAATGCGCTGGGCGTCGTCGCCGTGTATGGGCTGCAACGCCTGCAGGCCGTGCTGCCGCTGAACCCGCAACAGATGGCGGCCGTAGCCCCCGATTCCGCCTTCAACACCGCGGTGAGCTTCGTCACCAATACCAACTGGCAGGGCTACGGCGGCGAATCGACGATGGGCTACCTGGTCCAGATGCTCGGCCTGGGCGTGCAGAACTTCCTGTCCGCGGCCACCGGCATCGCCGTCGTCTTTGCGCTGATCCGCGGCATCGCCCGCCACAGCACCGCCACCGTGGGCAACGCGTGGGTCGACCTGACCCGCGCCACGATCTGGGTGTTGCTGCCGCTGTCCGTGCTGATGGCGCTGTTCCTGGCCGGCCAGGGCGTGATCCAGAACTTCTCGCCCTACCAGGACGTGACGACGGTCGAAACCACCCATTACGACGCGCCCCGCCTCGACGCATCCGGCCAGCCCTTGAAGGACGCCAAGGGCAACGCGCTGACCGACCCCGCCGAGACCCGCGTGCAGACCCTGCCGATGGGGCCGGTCGCGTCCCAGGAAGCGATCAAGATGCTCGGCACCAACGGCGGCGGCTTCTTCAACGCCAACTCGGGCCACCCCTACGAGAACCCCACGCCGCTGACCGACTTCGTGCAGATGCTGGCGATCTTCCTGATTCCAGCGGCGCTGTGCGTCAGCTTCGGTCGGCTGGTCGGCGACAGCCGCCAGGGCTGGGCCGTGCTGGCCGCGATGACGCTGATGTTCGTGCTGGCCGCCTGGGCCGCCATGAATTTCGAGCAACAAGGCAATCCGCAGCTCGCCGCCCTCGGCGTCGACCAGTCGGCCAGCGCGCAGCAGGCCGGCGGCAACATGGAAGGCAAGGAGACCCGCTTCGGCATCGCCGACTCAGCCCTCTTCGCAACGATCACCACCGCCGCCAGCTGCGGCGCGGTGAATGCCATGCACGACTCCTTCACGCCTCTCGGCGGGCTGGTTCCGCTGGTCAACATGCAGCTCGGCGAGGTGGTCTTCGGCGGCGTCGGCACGGGGCTCTACGGCATGCTGGTGTTCGCCATCCTGGCCGTATTCATCGCCGGCCTGATGATCGGCCGCACGCCGGAATACCTGGGCAAGAAGATCGAGGCCTACGAGATGAAGATGAGCTCCATCGCCATTCTCGTCACGCCCCTCCTCGTCCTGCTCGGCACCGCGCTGGCGGTGATGGCGGAAGCCGGCCGCGCCGGCATCGCCAACCCCGGCGCCCACGGTTTTTCGGAAATCCTCTACGCACTGACCTCCGCCGCCAACAACAACGGCAGCGCCTTTGCCGGGCTGTCCGCCAACACGCCCATCTACAACGTGCTGCTGGCCGTTGCCATGTGGTTCGGCCGCTTTGGCGTGATCGTGCCGGTGCTGGCGATGGCCGGCTCGCTGGCGGCCAAGAAGCGCATCCCCACCGGCGCCGGCACCATGCCGACCCACGGCCCGCTGTTCGTCACCCTGCTGATCGGCACCGTGCTGCTGGTCGGCCTGCTCAACTACGTGCCGGCGCTGGCGCTCGGCCCGGTCGTCGAGCACCTGATGCTGTGGCTCGGCGCCTGAGCCAAGGAGAAGACCACCATGAGCAAGAAGACCTTCACCCTGTTCGACCCCGCCCTGGCCCTGCCGGCCGTCGGCGAAGCCTTCCGCAAACTCAACCCGGCCGTGCAGTGGCGCAACCCGGTGATGTTCGTGGTGTACGTCGGCAGCATCCTGACCACCCTGCTCGCCGCCCAGGCCCTCACCGGCGACGGCGAGGCGCCCGCCGGCTTCATCGTCGCAGTGGCCCTGTGGCTGTGGTTCACCGTGCTGTTCGCCAACTTTGCCGAAGCGCTGGCCGAAGGCCGCAGCAAGGCCCAGGCCGCGTCCCTGCGCGGGCTCAAGAAGGAGACCTGGGCCAAGAAGCTGCTCGAACCCCATTACGGCGGCAAGTGGCAGCTCGTCCAGGGCACCGACCTGCGCAAGGGCGACGTGGTCGTCGTCGAGGCCGGCGGCCTGGGCCATTCGGTGATTCCCGCCGATGGCGAGGTGATCGAGGGCGTCGCCTCGGTGGACGAATCGGCCATCACCGGCGAATCCGCGCCGGTGATCCGCGAATCCGGCGGCGACTTCTCGGCCGTAACAGGCGGCACCCGGGTGCTCTCCGACTGGATCGTGATGCGGGTGACCGCCAACCCCGGCGAAACCTTCGTGGACCGCATGATCGCGATGGTCGAGGGCGCCAAGCGCCAGAAAACTCCCAACGAGATCGCCCTGACCATCCTGCTGGTGGCGCTGACCATCGTCTTCCTCGGCGTCACGGTGACGCTGCTGCCCTTCTCCCTGTTCAGCGTGGACGTGTCCGGTGCCGGCCGCCCGGTCGGCATCACGGTCCTCGTCGCCCTGCTGGTGTGCCTGATCCCGACCACCATCGCCGGCCTGCTATCGGCCATCGGCGTGGCCGGCATGAGCCGCATGATGCAGGCCAACGTGATCGCCACCTCCGGCCGGGCGGTGGAGGCCGCCGGCGACGTGGACGTGCTGTTGATGGACAAGACCGGCACGATCACCCTCGGCAACCGCCAGGCCTCCGCCTTCCTGCCCGCCGAGGGCGTCAGCGAGGCCGAACTGGCGGACGCCGCCCAGCTCGCCTCCCTCGCCGACGAGACGCCGGAGGGGCGCAGCATCGTGGTGCTCGCCAAGCAGAAGTTCAACCTGCGGGAACGGGACATCCACGCCCTCGACGCGCACTTCGTCCATTTCTCGGCGCAGACCCGCATGAGCGGCGTGGACCTGGGCAGCAAGCAGATCCGCAAGGGCGCTGCCGATGCGATCCGCCGCCACGTGGAAGGCCTGGGCGGCCACTTCCCGGCCACCGTCGCCACCCGCGTGGACGAAGTGGCGCGCCGCGGCAGCACGCCGCTGGTGGTGGCCGACGGCAAGCAGGTGCTCGGCGTCATCGAGCTGAAGGACATCGTCAAGGGCGGCATCAAGGAGCGCTTCGCCGAACTGCGCCGGATGGGCATCAAGACCGTGATGGTGACCGGCGACAACCGGGTCACCGCCGCGGCCATCGCCGCCGAAGCCGGCGTCGACGACTTCCTCGCCGAAGCCACGCCGGAAGCCAAGCTGGCCCTGATCCGCCAGTACCAAGCCGAGGGCCGCCTGGTGGCGATGACCGGCGACGGCACCAACGACGCCCCGGCCCTCGCCCAGGCCGACGTGGCCGTGGCCATGAACACCGGCACCCAGGCCGCCAAGGAGGCCGGCAACATGGTCGACCTGGACTCCAACCCGACCAAGCTCATCGAGGTGGTCGAGACCGGCAAACAGATGCTGATGACCCGCGGCTCGCTGACCACCTTCAGCATCGCCAACGACATCGCCAAGTACTTCGCGATCATCCCGGCGGCCTTCGTCGGCACCTACCCGCAGCTGGCCGCCCTCAACGTCATGGGCCTCGCCAGCCCGGCCTCGGCGATCCTGTCGGCGGTGATCTTCAATGCGCTGATCATCGTCTTCCTGATCCCGCTGGCCCTGAAGGGCGTGCCCTACCGCCCCCTCGGCGCCGCCACGCTGCTGCGCCGCAACCTGGCCGTCTATGGCCTCGGCGGCATCCTGGTGCCCTTCGTCGGCATCAAGCTGATCGACGTCCTGCTGGCCGCCAGCGGCCTGGCCTGAACCGGAGAAGAACCATGAAAACCCTGCTGCGCCCCGCCATCAGCCTGTTCGTACTGCTCAGCGCGCTGACCGGCATCGCCTACCCGCTCGCGGTGACTGGTATCGCCCACCTCGCCTTTCCCGACCAGGCCGCCGGCAGCCTGATCCTGCAGGACGGCAAACCGGTCGGCTCACGCCTGATCGGCCAGAACTTCAGCGATCCGGCGCACTTCTGGGGCCGCCCGTCGGCCACCGCCCCGCAGCCCTACAACGCCGGTGCATCGTCAGGCTCCAACCTGGGCCCCTTGAACCCCGCACTGACCGACGCGGTGAAGGCCCGCATCGCCACGCTGCGGGCCGCCGATCCGGCCAACCACGCCCCGATCCCGGCCGACCTGGTCACCGCCTCGGCCAGCGGCCTCGACCCCCACATCAGCCCAGCTGCCGCCACGTGGCAGGCAAGCCGCGTCGCCCGGGCCCGCGGACTGCCTGAAGCGGAAGTGACGAAGCTCATCGACGCCCACACAGCGGGCCGCCAATGGGGCGTGTTCGGCGCACCCCGCGTGAATGTGCTGGAACTCAACCTCGCGCTCGACGCGCTCAAGCACTGACAGAAAGCCTCGACCATGTCCCTGCAAGCCAGAACACGTATTGCCACCGCCGCCGCGCTCTTCATCGCGACCTGCCCGCTCGCCGCCCACGCTGAACCGGACGCAGCCACAAGCACCGCAGCGCCGCTCACCGCCAACATCGGGCTCGTCTCCAGCTACCGTTTCCGCGGCCTCGATCAAACCTTCGGACGCCCGGCGGTCCAGGGCGGCTTCGACTACGCCCACCCATCCGGCTTCTACGCCGGCAACTGGAACTCCAACGTCAGCAGCGGCGCCGGCTATCCCGAAGGCAGCCTCGAGATGGATTTCTACGGCGGCTACAAGACCACCCTCGGCGACTTCGGCGTGGACGTGGGCGGCCTGTATTACTACTACCCCGGCTCGCGCCTCGACCATGCCTTCGCCGGCGTGAACCAACGGCATCCCAGCAGCACAGCCAACGGCAACGTAGACAACGGAGAGGTCTACGTTGCCGGCAGCTGGCAGTTCCTTACGCTGAAGTACTCCCACACGCTCACCGATTATTTCGCCATGCCCGGCACCCGTGGCACGGGCTACCTGGACCTGTCGGCGTCCCATGACCTGGGCGGGGGCTACACGCTCGGCGCCCACGTCGGGCGCCTCTTCATGCGCGGCTTCGCTTACACAAACACAGACGGCTCGCACTATGACGGCGGTTACACCGACTGGCGGCTCGGCATCACCAAGGATCTCGCCGGCTGGATTGTCGGCGCCGCTTATGTGGGCACCACTGCCGAGGGGCGCTGCGGCAACGGCGAGTTCTATTGCTTCAGCAGCAGCCTGGCCAGCGACGGCTCCGCCAGCGGTTCGCGCAGCCGCGATGCCGGCCGCGGCATCGGGGTGCTGTCCGTGACCCGCAGCTTCTGAACGGACAGAAGGAACTGACGATCATGCTCTCTCTCGCCGACATCCTGCTTCCGGAAGACATCCTGCTCGATCTGGACGTCACCAACCCCGCCGCGCTGTTCGATGCCATCGGCCGGAACATGCAACGCTGGCACGGGCTCGCGCGCGTACCTGTGGCCGAAGTCCTCGGCCAGCGCGAAGCGCTGGGCTCCACCGCGCTCGGCCAGGGCGTGGCGATTCCCCACGGCCGGCTGGCCGGGTTGCGCCAGACCCATGCTGCCTACGCCCGACCACGACGGCCGCTGCCCTTCAACGCGCCGGACGGCAAGCCTGTGACGGATTTCGTCGTGCTGCTGGTGCCGGAACGGGCCACCGAAGAGCACCTGGGCATCCTCGCCGGCATCTCCGGCCTGTTCACCGACCCGCGTTTCCGCGAAGCCCTGCATGCCTGCACCGACCCGCACGAAATCAGGTCCCTGTTCCGCTCCTGGCAGCCCACCGCGGCCTGATCCGTAATGCGTACCGAGTCAATCCCGGCCACAGGCCGGACCGAACCTGCAAACGACGTACGTGCGCAGGTGCTGGCCGAACTGCTGCCCTACATCCATGCCTGCCGGAACCAGCTCTTCGTGGTCGATTACGCCTGCGGCAGCATTCTTGATCCGGTCACCTGGAACAGCCTCGGCCGCCACCTTGCGCTACTCCAGCTGATCGGCCTCCGGCTCATCGTCGTGCATCGCTCCAGTGCCCTCAATACCCGGCTGGTTGCGCTCCTGAACCGGCACGGCGCACGGGCTGCCGGGCTGTCCGGCGTCGATGACGGCATGCTGCGACTACACCCTGCGAAGCTGTCCCTTGGCCACGACGCCGGCCTGGAGGCCGGTGCCGTCAACCATGCGCTGCTCGACCTGTATCTGGATGCCGGGCTACTGCCCGTCATCCGTCCGATCGGCGTTGCGCCCGATGGTTTGGCTTGCCCCACGGACGGGAGCCGGTTGGCCTCTGCTCTGGCCGTGCACTTGCAGGCCAAGAAGCTGATCGTACTGGGAGACAACCCTCCACCGATCGATCGGAAAGGCAGCCCAGCGCACCGCCTGTCGGTTTCCGACGCCGCATCGCTGGCCACCATTCCCGCGCACATCGTCGACGCACTGGCGGCGGGCATCCCTGCCGTCCATCTTCTCGATATCCGACACCCTGAAACCCTTCTGGTCGAACTACTGACCCCATTCATCGGCGGCACGCTGATCCTGCCCGATGCGGCAGCCGGCGTTCTTTCCCAAAGCGAGCGTTACCTGGCCCCTGTCACCGAAGGAGATAAGCATGAATGAGCTGTGCATCGGCATCGTCGTCAGGAACCGCGCATACGCAGTCGCCACCCGCGGCACGGACAATGCCACCAACATTATCGGCTTTCCGGGCTCGCCGCTGGGACGCGAAACCTTGCGTGTATTCCTTGCCGGACAGGAATGCCCCATGCGCCTGGCCGTCGCCGGAGACGGTGCGATCGGCGTCGCACTGGCGATCAGTCCGACAGCCCAGTGCAACGTTTACATCCTCGATGCGGAGCCCGAAGCCCATCCGGCACGTCTGGCCTCGTACGCCTCAAGGGCCCTGTGAGCCATGCCGGTGCACGTCTGCCCCGTCTGCGGTGCCCGCCACGTGGTATCGAGTGTGCTGCACCTTCTCGCCTATCGCCGCAACCTGACCTGTTCGCCAAGCTGCAAGGCGGCATTCGGCCAACAGGTGCGGCGGCGCATCCTGGCCGAAATGGCTGAAAGCGCAGAGCGCCGACGCCTGTCCGAGCGCCATCAGGTGAGCGAGGGCTAGCGTGTTGTTCGTCGAACGGAAGAGAATCGCGGTCTCGCGCCCCGGCGCGCCGTTCGTACGAACAAGACCTATAAAAGGAGACGCGATGCTCTCGCAACCGGACCACGTGGTCCGCCATTTCCGGGACGTGCTCGTCTGGCCGGTCCAGATCAAGCCGGGCTTCACGGGGGAGAACGTGGCCCGCATCCACGAGAGGATCACCGGCAGCGGCCATTGGGCACCGGTGGACGACGAATTCACCACCGACCCGGCCGACTTTCAGGAGCGCCACTACAAGGAGTTCGTGGCCTTCCTGCCCTACGTCCAGCGCTTCCTGTATGGAGACGGGCGCTCGGCGACCGGCGACGGCCCGCCCAACCGCTCGGCGCCGATGGCGGTCTACCGGCGCACCGACGTGGCCGGACTGAAGGTCGTGCTGCGGCCCGGCGACGCCCCCATCTCGCTGCGCATCGCCCACGTGGATCTCTACCTTTTCCTCGATCTCGATGTGGCGATGCTCAACGTGGAAGTGGCCGCCGACGACCTGCCGCTGGCCACCGCGCTGGAACTGCTGTACCGCTTCGGGCGCGCCTATCCGACCGGCTGGGATAGCAGCGGCCAGGGCGTGCACAACGTCCACCGCACCGAACTCCTCGACCGGGATGGCCGCGTGCTCGCCACCTCCGACTCAGAGAGGCGGGAGCGCTACCTGCGCTTCGTCTGCGAGCACCGCACGCCCTGCGTTGGCGCCCTGTGGGCCTGCCTGCTGCGCCCGCTGGTGCAGGACGCCGAGCGCGGCGACGGCGACCTGAGCTACCGGCTGCTCGAGTACTACCGCATGCCGATGATGGCCTACCTGGCCCTCGACGAGCCGCGCAGCCTCAGCCGCGAGGACTTCATCCGCATCGGCTTCGTGGCCAACCTGCCGTCCCGCGACCCGGTGCCGGCCAAGGACCCGGCAGTGATCCGCTTCGAGCGCCTGCACTGCGAAGACCGCTTCTGGACCGATTCCGACGACGGCCCAAACAGCCGCTTCATCTGCACCGGCAACGCGCTGGTGCTGGTGGGCGAAGCCGGCTCCGACTACTTCCGCGATCCCGAACACGGTTTCCTGGCGCGCTTCCGCCACCAGTACTTCCTGGTCTTCCTCATCGCCCACTTCCACCGCGCCGCGCTGCTGTCCTTTTCCGACGGCCTGGCCAGCGCCGTGAACGAGCTCGACATCCGCAACAGCGAATCCGTGCGCCGCTTCAAGCGCCGCATCCGCCAATCCTTCGAGGCCTTCCTGCGCTTCACCCACCGCTACTGGTTCCACGAGGTCTCCGAGCAGGGGCTCGTTCAGGCCCTGTTCCAGCGCACCACGCGCCTGCTGCGCAACGACGAGCTGTTCGGCCACGTGAAGGACCAGATGCGCGAGATGAGCGCCTACCTCGATAGCGACAGCCAGCGCCGCCAATCCGGCACCGTGCTGCGCCTGACCGTGGTGACCATCTTCGGCCTGATCGCCACCGTCGTCACCGGCTACTTCGGCATGAATTTGTTCAACTTCCCCGAGGTGCCGGGCACCTACAAAATGGTCCAGCTGGGGCTAGTCAGCGCCAGCACGCTGACCCTGGTGCTGTTCGCGGTAGCCCGCTCCAAGCGCCTGTCGGACTTCCTTGAGGCACTCTCCGATGAGCGCCTTCCCCGCGAAGCCAAGTGGAGTGCCCTCGGCCGCGTCTTCAAGCGGATGGAGCCCTAGGCATGCCCGGCCCCGACGCCCCTACCGACCGCCCGGACCCGGACGCCCTGCTGGCCCGCCTGCAGGCCGACGAGGCCCGTGCCCGGCGGGGCCGCCTGAAGATCTTCTTCGGCGCCAGCGCCGGGGTCGGCAAGACCTGCGCGATGCTGGCCGCCGCACGCCAGCAGCTCATCCAGGGTGTGGACGTGGTGATCGGCGTCGTAGAAACCCACGGGCGCATGGAAACCGAAGCGATGGCCGACGGCATCGTCCGCATTCCGCCTCGCCAGATACCCTACCGGGAGCGGGTGCTGCCCGAGTTCGACCTGGACCGGGCGCTGGAGCGCAAGCCCGCCCTGATCCTGGTGGACGAGCTGGCCCACACCAACGTGGCCGGCTCCCGCCATCCCAAGCGCTGGCAGGACGTGGAGGAGTTGCTGGCAGCCGGCATCGACGTGTATTCGACGGTGAACGTCCAGCACCTGGAGAGCCTCAACGACGTGGTCAGCGGCATCACCGGAATCCGCGTGTGGGAGACAGTGCCCGACCGGGTTTTCGACGAGGCCGACGAGGTCGTGCTGGTGGATCTGCCTCCGGACGAGCTGCTGCAACGCCTGCGGGATGGCAAGGTGTACCTGCCCAACCAGGCGGAACGGGCGATCCGCAACTTCTTCCGCAAGGGCAACCTGCTGGCACTGCGCGAACTGGCCCTGCGCCGCACCGCCGACCGCGTGGACGAGGACGTCCAGCAGTACCGCCGCGACAAGTTCGTGTCGCCGGTCTGGCAGACCCAGGACGCCCTGCTCGCCTGCATCGGTCCTGAAGCTGGCGGCGAGAAGATCGTGCGCAGCGCAGCCCGCCTCGCCGGGCGCCTCGAAGCCCCGTGGCACGCGGTATACATCGAGACACCAGAGCGCCAGCGCCTGCCCGCCGCCGCCCGTGACCGGACACTGAAGACCCTGAGGCTTGCCCAGGACCTGGGTGCCGCCACGGCCACCCTCGCCGGCGCCCAGGTGGAGACGGAAGCCGTGCGCTATGCCCGCACCCACAACCTCTCCCGCCTGATGGTCGGCCAAGGCGCGCCACGGCGCTGGCGCTTCTGGGAGCGCGGCATCGCCGAACGCATCGGCCGCCTCGCCCCCGACCTGGACGTGATCCAGGTGGCCCGCACCGAACACACGCTTCCCGACGCCGAGCCTCCAACCGTGGCAGTCCCCGGCGGCACGACATGGCGTGCCTACGCGCTGAGCGCCGCGGCCTGCAGCCTCGCCGGCCTCATCGCGATGCCGCTCCATGCCCTGGTGGACCTGGCCAACATCGTGATGGTCTTCCTGCTGGCGGTGGTGCTGGTGGCCGTCCGCCTGGGGCGCGGACCGGCCGTGCTGGCGTCCTTCCTCAGCGTGGCGATCTTCGACTTCTTCTTCGTCCCGCCGCGCCTGTCCTTCGCGGTCAGCGACGTCCAGTACCTGATGACCTTCGCCGTGATGCTGGTGGTCGGTCTGGTGATCGGCCAGCTCACCGCCGGCTACAAGCATCAGGCCCACGTGGCCGGCAGCCGCGAGAACCGCATGCGGGCCCTCTACGAGATGTCCCGCGACCTGTCCGGCGCGCTGCTGCCCGAGCAGATCGCCGAGATCGGCGAGCGCTTCCTGGCAGCCGAAATGAATGCCCGCGCCGCCTTCGTGCTCGCCGACGAAGAAGACCGCCTGACCGCTCCGCTGTTCGCGTCAGCCGGCCTGCCCGAGATCGACCCCGGCGTCGCCCAGTGGGCCTTCGACCACGCAGAGGCAGCCGGCCAGGGCACCGACACCCTGCCCGCCAGCCCCCTGCTCTACCTGCCCCTCAAGGCACCGATGCGCCTGCGCGGCGTACTGGCCCTCGAACTGCGCGACCCGGGCCGCCTGCTGGAGCCCGAGCAACGCCGCCTGCTGGACACCTTCGCATCCCTCATCGCCATCGCGCTGGAGCGCGTCCATTACGTGGATGTCGCCCAGCACACCACCGTTCAGATGGAATCCGAAAGGCTGCGCAACTCCCTTC
The DNA here is from genome assembly GCA_018241685.1 of Pseudomonadota bacterium. Classification (GTDB taxonomy): domain Bacteria; phylum Pseudomonadota; class Gammaproteobacteria; order Burkholderiales; family Rhodocyclaceae; genus Zoogloea. The sequence continues at coordinate 54,033 of JAFEDJ010000012.1, read as the reverse complement.
TGTCGGCCATCTCCCACGACCTGCGCACTCCCCTCAGCGTGCTGATCGGTCTGGCCGACTCCATGTTCCTGACCCGGCCGCCGCCCACCGCAGCCCAGGCCGGCATCTCCCGCCAGCTGCGCGAGCAGGCCCTGCGCATCAACGCCCAGGTGGACAACCTGCTCGACATGGCGCGCCTGCAGGCCGGCCGCATCCAGCTCAACCGCCAGTGGCAGCCGCTCGAGGAGGTCGTCGGCAGCGCCCTCAAAAGCCTGCGCCCGATCCTCGCCGGCCACCAGGTGCGGGTCGAGCTGGACGAGGATCTGCCCCTCGTGGAGGTGGATTCGGTGCTGATGCAGCGGGTGTTCTGCAATCTGCTCGAGAACGCCGCCAAGTACACGCCGGCCGGCAGCCACATCTGGATCCGTGCCCACGAAACGGCGCAGCACATGGAGATCCGCGTCGAAGACGACGGTCCTGGCCTGCCCGCCGGACGCGAGGAAAACCTGTTCAAGAAATTCGAGCGCGGCGAGCAGGAAGGCAGCACGCCGGGCGTCGGCCTCGGCCTGGCCATCTGCCGAGCCATCGTCGAGGCCCACGGCGGCGGCATGCACGCCCGCCGGAGCAGCCAGGGCGGCGCCTGCTTCGTATTCACGCTGCCCATCGGCACGCCGCCGGCCCTCGTCGAGGACGAGGACGAGCGCGCCCCCTGATGCAACGAAAGGAAGACCCCATGCCCGAGCCGAGCCCCCGCGTCATCGTCGTCGAAGACGAAGCCCAGCTGCGCCGCTTCGTGCGCCTGGCCCTGGAGACCGAAGGCTGCGAAGTCCATGAAGCCGACGGCGTCAAACGCGGCCTCATCGAAGCCGGCACCCGCAAGCCGGACCTGCTGATCCTCGACCTGGGCCTGCCGGACGGGGATGGCATCGAGCTGATCCGTGAGCTGCGCACCTGGTCGGAGATCCCAATCATCGTGCTGTCGGCCCGAACGGCCGAGACCGAGAAGGTCGCCGCCCTCGACGCCGGGGCCGACGATTACCTGACCAAGCCCTTCGGTGCCGCCGAACTGCTGGCCCGCGTGCGCGCCCACCTGCGGCGGCGCTACAAATCGGGTGGCAGCGGGCAGAGCTCGGTGAGCTTCGGGACGGTCAAGATCGATCTGGGCAAGCGCCTCGTCGAGAAGAACGGCGTTCCGGTGCACCTGACCCCGATCGAATTCCGCCTCCTCGCCTACGTGGTGTCCAACCCGGACTGCGTGCTGACCCACCGGCAGTTGCTGAAAGCCGTATGGGGCCCGTCCCATACGGAAGACGCCCACTACGTGCGGGTCTACATGGGGCATCTGCGCAAGAAGATCGAAGACGATCCCACGGACCCGGACCACATCGTCACTGAACCGGGGGTCGGTTATCGCTTCGTCGCGGAGGCCCCTGCCCGCGATACCTAGCCTGCCGACAGGCCGCCAAGCACATGGCCAATAGTGGGATGGGCGATGTCGTTTATTTATACCCGGATTTTATTTGCAATTTATTTTAATCCGGGTAATATTAAAGGCAGATCAACTCATCCAGCCCGACCATGTCCTTATCCAGCCCCACGACCTACACCACCTTTGACGGCCCGCGACGCATCGCCGGCGGCAGCCTGCAGGACAACGCCCTGGCCGCCAAGCGGGCGCTTGAAGCCGCCACGAGCGGCGCCGTGCTCACCTTCGATGACAGCACCGGTCGCCTGGTGGACATCGACTTCCGCGGCAGCGACGCCGACATGCTGGCCCGCCTGGCTCAGCGCACCGCCCCCGCCGTAACCGAGGCCGAACCCGCCAGCGAAGCCCGCGGCCGCGGCCGCCCCCGGCTGGGCGTCATCGCCCGCGAGGTCACGCTGCTGCCCCGCCACTGGGACTGGCTGACCACCCAGCCCGGCGGCGCCTCGGTCACCCTGCGCAAGCTGGTGGACGAAGCACGCCGGGCCAGCGCGGGACAGAACGACCGCCGCCAGGCCCAGGAACGCGCCTATCACTTCATGTCCGCGCTGGCCGGCGACCTGCCCGGATTCGAAGAAGCCTCCCGTGCCCTGTTCGCAGACGACCAGCCGGCCTTCCAGCAGCGCACCGACACCTGGCCAGCGGATCTGCGCGACCACGCCCGACGCCTGGCCTTCGGCGACACGGCCTGAACGTGGCCCCACGGCCGGCAAGCCCGCCGGCCATCGCGGTGACCGGACGGCATATCCGGCCGTGTTTCGGCAATTCACGGAACATCGGCGGACGAGCGCGCTCCAACGCGGGAGCCGCACCGGAGCCCTCCCCGGCGCGCGGCTCTGCATGACCATAGCCCCGCAGCACGGGGCGATCCGTTCCTCAAAACGACCAACAAGACACGCCAGGAATCCTTCATGACACAGCAGACCACCCTTGCCCCGACCATCAGCCTCGCCAATGGCGTCGCCATGCCGCTGCTCGGCCTCGGCACCTGGCCGATGAACGACCAGGAAGCCGCCCGCACCGTCGCCGAAGCCATCGGCCTGGGCTACCGCCTGATCGACACGGCAGAGAACTACGGCAACGAACAAGGCGTCGGGGAAGGCATCCGGCGCTCGGGCATCCCCCGCGACGAAATCTTCCTTACCACCAAGTTCAACCGCCAGTGGCATAGCGTTGCCGGTGCGCGGGAAGCCTGCGAGGCCAGCCTGAAGCGGCTGGGCGTCGATTACATCGACCTGCTGCTGATCCACTGGCCGAACCCGGACCAGGACCGCTATGTGGACGCCTTCCACGGTCTGGTCAAGCTGCTGGAGGCCGGCCTGGTCCGCGCTATCGGCACCTCCAACTTCAAACCGCAGCACTTGCAGCGCCTCTTCGACGCCGGCCTGGTGCCCCACCACAACCAGATCCAGCTCGACCCCTATCACCGCCGCGACGACCTGCTGGCCATCCATAAGGAACGCGGCATCACCACCGGCGCCTGGCGCCCCCTCGGCTGCGGCAACGCGATGCTGACCGACCCGGTAATCACCGCCATCGCCGAAGCCCATGGTCGCACCGCCGCCCAGATCGTCCTGCGCTGGATCGTCCAGCAAGGCATCGTGACGACGCCCAAGTCCGCCAACCCGACCCGGCTGGCCCAGAACCTCGCTCTGTTCGACTTCACGCTGTCGGACGCCGAAGTAGCCGCCCTCAATACCCTGGACCGCCCCGATCCGACGATGCTGAACGCCGACGTCTTTGGGCACTGACACCCGGAGGCTGCAGCCTCCACGCCGCCCATGAACGCCCCCGTGCCCGCTTGCCGGGCGCAGGGGCCGGAAAGCTGCTAATATATGAAACAGCTACAAACCATATACTAGAAATCCGAACCATGGGCATCGTCAAAATCTCCGAACAGATGCATGAGAACCTGCGTCTGACGAGCGGCGCGCTGAGCCGCTCCATCAACGCGCAGGCCGAGCACTGGCTGCGTGTCGGCATGCTGGCCGAGCTGAACCCCAACCTCCGCTACGGCGAAATCTGCCAGCTGCTGATCCAGGCCGAGCAACAGACCGTCGACGCAAACGGATTGGCCACCGAAACGGGAGTGGCCGCATGAGAGCCCTGAAAACAGTGCCCATCCGCTCCAAGGAAGAGATCGCCCTGTCCCGCCACGCCGGCGGCCTGGCTGCCGACGTGCTGCGGATGATTGGCGAATACGTCAAACCCGGCGTCAGCACCGACGAACTCGATCAGCGTTGCCACGACTACATCGTCAATGAGCTCAAGGCCATCCCGGCCAACGTCGGCTACCACGGCTACCCGAAGACGGTCTGCGCGTCGGTCAACCACGTGATCTGCCACGGTATTCCGTCGGACAAGAAGCTGAAGAACGGCGACATCGTCAACATCGACGTGGCCGTCATCAAGGACGGCTGGTTCGGCGACACCAGCCGCATGTACTACGTCGGCGAACCCGGCATCCTCGCCCGACGGCTGGTCCGCACCACCTACGAGGCGATGGTCGCCGGCATCCATCAGGTGCGCCCCGGCGCCACGCTGGGCGACGTGGGGTACGCGATCCAGACCGTCGCCCATCGGGAAGGCTTCAGCGTGGTGCGTGAGTACTGCGGCCATGGCATCGGCGACATCTATCACGACGAGCCCCAGGTCCTGCATTACGGCAATCCGGGCCAAGGCCTGCGCCTCGAACCCGGCATGGTGTTCACCATCGAGCCGATGATCAACGCCGGCCGCGCCGCCACCCGCCAGCTGCCGGACGGCTGGACCGTGGTCACCAAGGACCGCTCCCTGTCGGCCCAGTGGGAGCATATGGTCGCCGTCACTGACACGGGCTTCGAGGTACTGACCCCGTGGCCGGACGGCTACGGCGATTACCCGGCGATCCTGCCGCCGGCCTGAACACCTGAACCGGGCACGCAGAGAAAAGCCGGAGCTTGCGGCTCCGGCCTTGGTCAGTCTGCTCAAGCGGCCGCCGGAACCCTGGGGGCCGTTTCACATTCAGGCGACCGAACTGCGGATCAGGTGATCGAAGGCGCTGAGGGAGGCCTTGGCGCCCTCGCCCATCGCGATGACGATCTGCTTGTACGGCACCGTGGTGCAATCGCCGGCGGCAAAGACGCCCGGCACCGAGGTCTGGCCCTTGGCATCGACGACGATCTCGCCGCGGTCGGACAGCTCGACCGTGCCCTTGAGCCAGTCGGTGTTCGGCAACAGGCCGATCTGCACGAAGATGCCTTCGAGCTCCACCTGCTTCTCCTCGCCGCTGACGCGGTCCTTGAAGCGGATGCCGTTCACCTTCTGGCCGTCGCCGGTCACTTCGGTGGTCTGCGCCTGGGTGATCACCGTCACGTTGGGCAGGCTGTTGAGCTTGGTCTGCAGCACCGCGTCGGCACGCAGCTGGTCGGCGAACTCGAGCAGCGTCACGTGAGAGACGATGCCGGCCAGGTCGATGGCCGCTTCGACGCCGGAGTTGCCGCCGCCGATCACCGCCACGCGCTTGCCCTTGAAGAGCGGGCCGTCACAGTGCGGGCAGAAGCACACGCCCTTGGCCTTGTACTCCTTCTCGCCGGGCACGTTCATCTCGCGCCAGCGGGCACCGGTGGACAGGATCACCGTCTTGCCCTTCAGGGATGCGCCGTTCTCGAGCTGCACCTCGACCACCTTGCCCGGAATCAGCTTGGTGGCGCGCTGCAGGTTCATCACGTCCACCTCGTACTGCTTGACGTGCTGTTCAAGCGCAGCGGCGAGCTTGGGCCCTTCGGTCTCCTTCACGGAGATGAAGTTCTCGATGCCGAGGGTATCCATTACCTGGCCGCCGAAGCGCTCCGCCACCACACCAGTGCGGATGCCCTTGCGTGCCGCGTAGATCGCCGCCGCCGCGCCGGCCGGGCCACCGCCGATCACCAGTACATCGAAGGCATCCTTCGCTGCGATCTCTTCCGCCGCACGGGCAGCCGCGCCAGTATCCAGCTTGGCGACGATCTCCTCGATGGTCATGCGGCCCTGGCCGAACTCCTGGCCGTTGAGGAAGACCGTCGGCACGGCCATGATGCGGCGCTCATTCACCAGATCCTGGAACAGCGCGCCGTCGATCATCGTGCTGGTCACGCCCGGGTTGAGCACGGCCATCAGGTTGAGCGCCTGCACCACGTCCGGGCAGTTATGGCACGACAGGGAGATGAAGGTCTCGAAGTCGAAGCGGCCAGGCAAGACCTTGATCTGCTCGATCACCGCCGCATCCACCTTGGGCGGGTGGCCACCGGTCTGCAGCAGCGCGAGGATCAGGGACGTGAACTCGTGGCCCATCGGAATGCCGGCAAAGTGGATGCGCGGCGCCTCGCCCGGCACCGTCACGCCGAAGGACGGACGCAGGCTGTGGGTACCATCCTCGCGCAGCGAGACCTTGTCGGACAATTCGGCAATATCGACGAGCAGGCCGCGCAGCTCCTGTGCCTTGGCGCTGTCGTCAAGGGAAGCGACCACCTCGATCGGGCGCTGCAGCTTCTCGAGATAGGCCTTGAGTTGGTTCTTGATATTGGCGTCGAGCATGGTCGTGTCCTTTTATATGAACGTCGTTCAGGCCCCCATGCCTGAACGGTGAATGGACACATCATATCGATGGAAAATACATTGCTCCAATTGATTGATGAAATCGATTCGATATCAGTTTTCTATCGATCTGAATGCGCCCCCCGATACCTGTCTCTTCGGCTGCCGAAGCCTCAATATCATTAAGCCTCATTGTCGGAAATCATCGTTTTACGCAGGCGCTCGCAAGCCCTAGGATACGGCCCCTTGCACCCAGACGCCCGACGCACAAGGATATCGATCCCCTTCCCGCGAGCAGCCCCATGTCGCCCCACGGTAGCCACCTCCATTCGCAGCACAAATCCGGCTCAAGCGACACGGCCCCATACCGCCTCATCGTCCGGGCATTCCAGGACTGGCTGCAGCGCGAAACCACCGCAGCGGGCGCCGCGAACCCGCCGCCCACCCCTTAGGAAAACGCCATGCATCCCTTTCGTGTCGCCGCCTTGACGACGCTGGCCATGCTCGCCTTCGCCGCCAACTCCCTGCTGTGCCGGCTCGCGCTACGTGACGGCCACATCGATGCCGCCAGCTTCACCGCTCTGCGCGTCTGCTCGGGCGCACTGGTCCTGTGGCTGCTGCTGCGTCTGCGCGGCGGCGCTACAGGGACGACCCACGGCAGCTGGCCCTCAGCGCTGGCACTGTTCGTCTATGCGGCGGGTTTTTCCTTTGCCTATCTGAGCCTGTCCGCCGCCACAGGCGCGCTACTACTGTTCGGTGCCGTGCAGGCGACGATGATCGGCTACGGCCTGTGGCACCGGGAGCACCTCAAGCGCATGCAAAGCATCGGCCTGTTACTCGCCGCCGCCGGCCTCGTCGCGCTGGTCCTGCCCGGCCTGTCGGCGCCACCGCTGGTCGGATCGCTGCTGATGACGCTGGCCGGTGTCGCCTGGGGCGTGTATTCGCTACGCGGCCGCGGTGGCAGCGACCCGGCAGCCAGCACCGCCGGCAACTTCGCGCGGGCCGCCCCGATGGCGCTGGGGCTCAGCCTGGTCACGCTGTCCCAGGCGCAGACGGACAGCGCTGGCATCGCCTACGCCCTTGCCTCGGGCGGGCTGGCCTCCGGCATCGGCTACGTGATCTGGTACATGGCGATGCCCCAGCTGCGCGCCGCCAGTGCAGCGAGCGTACAGCTCAGCGTGCCGGTCATCGCCGCCCTGGGTGGCGTACTGTTCCTCGGCGAGGCGATCACCCCGCGCCTGGTGTATTCGTCCATCGCCATCCTCGGCGGCATCGCGCTAGTCATCAGCGGGCGACGGCGCTAAGCATCATCTCCGACACGGCTTCAGGCGATAATCGCGGCGACAACACCAACATAGCCCGCGCAGCGCCTCGGAGGGAGGCCGTCATGAACTTCATCACCCCCGCAATTACGGCCAGCCTGCTTGCCGCAGCGCTTGGCTGCTCAGGCATTGCAGCGGCAGCATCCGCGACTCCGCCGGCCGGCGAAGCACCGGCCTCGGTCGCCACCGTCGGCGTCCCCGATTTCTCGCAGATCACCCGGCGCTATGGCCCGGCGGTGGTCAACATCAGCATCAGCGGCATGCGCCAGGTGTCCGTCAGTCCTGATTCGGCGGACGCCCCCGGCGACGACAACGGCGATTCGGTGCAGCAGTTCCTGCGCCGCTTCCAGCAAGAGTTCGGTGGTGCCGGTGCCAGCATGCAGATTCCGGTACGTGGCCAGGGCTCGGGCTTCATCCTCAGCGAGGATGGGCTGATCCTCACCAACGCCCACGTGATCGCCAACGCCAGCGACGTGGTCGTCAAGCTCACCGACCGGCGCGAGTTCCACGCCCGCGTGATCGGCAGCGACCGCAAGACCGACATCGCGGTGCTGAAGATCGACGCCCACCGCCTGCCCACCGTCAGCATCGGCAATCCGGCCGACCTGCAGGTGGGCGAATGGGTGCTCGCCATCGGCTCGCCCTATGGCTTCGAGAACAGCGTCAGCGCCGGCGTGGTGAGCGCCAAGGGGCGTTCCCTGCCGGATGGCAGCGGCGTGCCGTTCATCCAGACCGATGCGGCGGTGAATCCGGGCAACTCAGGCGGCCCATTGTTCAACGCCCGCGGCGAGGTCGTCGGCATCAACTCGCAGATCTACAGCCGCACCGGCGGTTTCCAGGGGCTGAGCTTCGCGATTCCCATCGATCTGGCGCTGAAGATCCAGAAGCAGATCGCCGCCACTGGCCACGCCTCCCATGGCTTGCTGGGGGTAACCGTGCAGGAAGTGAACCAGTCGCTGGCGGACGCCTTCCGCCTGCCGGCACCGGCCGGCGCGATCATCCTCGACATCATGCCCGGCAGCCCCGGCGCAAAGGCCGGGCTGCTGCCCAGCGACGTGATCCTGGGCGTGGACGACACGCCGATCACGGCGGCCGGCGACGTGCAGACCCTGGTGACCATGGCCCAACCCGGCCAGCGCCTGCAGTTCGAAGTGTGGCGCGACGGCAAGGCCCATCGCCTGCCGGTCGTCCTCGGCGAGGCAGGCAAGGCGACCGCCAGCCCGCAGCCGGCGCCCGTGCCGGACACCAGCACACTGCGCCAGTTCGGCCTGCAGATGCGCCCGCTGCAGCCCGTCGAACACCTTGCCATCGGCTTGGCCACCGGACTGCTGGTGGAGGCCGCCACCGGTCCGTCCCGCGCCGCCGGCATGCAGGCCGGCGACGTGGTGCTGTCGATCAACGGCAAGCCGGTCAGCACGCTGGATCAGGCCCGTGCCATCGTCAAGACCGTCACCGGCACCGTGGCCCTGCTGGTGCAGCGTGGTGGCGAGCGGCAGTACGTAACCGTCGCCCCGAGCGCGACGGCCAAGTAAGCCCCCGATACCGAGGGCACACGCTTTCCGCGGGTGCCCTCGCCTTGCCGGCTTACAGCGCCGGCTGCATGCGCTGCCAGCTGAAGGGGCCGAAGCTGGTCGCCGTCGCGGCGGCCTTCGTATCGTAGTTCGGGTCGATGCTCAGCTTGAGCCACTCCAGCGGCGTCGTGCTGCCATGCACCACGATGCGATGGAAGTTCGGCACGCTGTAGCCATTCGGCTGGTTGGCGTAGGCATCGTCGGAGCAGGCAACGGCCGCCGCGCCGGAGCTCGGCTCGACGAGGCACGCCGCACCCTGCACCAGCGGGTTGTCCGAGCGATACACGTGAGAATCGCCGTTGAGCAGCAGCACCGGCTTGCCGAAGGCCTTGGCGCGGGTGGCGATCAGATCGATGAACTGCTTGTACTGGGCGATGTGGCTGGCGGACTTGCCATCCACATCCCACATATCGGCCTGCAGTTGGATGACCACCGCGGTGGAATTGTCACTCACCGCCCGGTTGAAGGCGGTATCCAGCCAGCGCTTGTTGGCAGCGGAGCGGTTGGCCACTTCCTGGGCCTGGGCCGGGCTCATGGACGGTGCGCCGTACCAGGGATCGGTGTCGTTGTTGGAGCCGCCCGGCATGTTGACGGTCACGAACAGCACGCCGGCCTTCTGGAACCACACGTTCTCCACGTAGCTGCTGTCGGTCGGGAAATTGGTGTCGTATTCGAGGGCCTGGGAATGCACGTCCATCGCGCCGCCGAGGGTCTTGCCCGGCTTGGCGAAGAAAATCGAGCGGACCAGATCCAGGTTGGCCAGCGGATCGCCACCCGCGTAGCTCAACAGGTTGCCGCCGGCGTCCACCTTGTAGTCGATCTGGCCGGTGGTCGCGTTGTAGACACCACCGCCCTCCTTGGCCTTGTGGCAGTCGGTCCACTCGTTGTCGCCCGGCGTATAGACCAGCGGGTTCTTCAGGGCCTTCCAGTCGGTCGCGACGGTGAGGTCGTAAGCCTGGGTACAGTACTGCGAGCCGGAATGGATATCGCCGACGTGCAGCACCAGCGACACATCCGTGTCGCCATCCAGCGCCTTCAGGAAGGCCGGCAGCGCGGTGGTTTGCGATGTGTCGGTCGCTGTCGCACCGTAGGGCACGTCGCCGATCACCGCCACGGTGATCTTGCCCGGCGCATCGCTGCCGCCGCTGCCACCACACCCATACATTGCCAACGCCGCCGCCGAACACATGATCGGCCCCACGAATTTCCGCATGATTGTTCTTTCCTGTTCTTGTCGATTGCCTCGGCCCCCAAACGGGCCGGGGGGAGCGTTGCAAGTTCGCTCCGGCGGCGATGCTGCGACAAACAGATGACAGGACCATGAACCAGAATGGGGAATGTGACTGTGCGGTCACTTTCAGTAGTGCAAAGCACTCGACCAACAGAGCAAAGACCGGTGACAACCTTCTTCACCTGATCGCCCAAGCGCACACCGGCGTCGAAGCGACAGACGGCAAGGTCGTCCACTGGCTGGAGAGAGTCAGCGACACGCAGTAGCTCGCCACGCCGCAATCCGTTTGAGCACGGCCCGGACTGCGTGCCGCCGCAACGTCACACGCGGTAGCCCTCTTCCCGCAGAACCTGGCGCACCGCCGGCCGCTCGAGCATGCGCAGATAGTGTTCGCGGCAGTTCGGCGGCAGGTTCATCTTCAGCTTGTCGGCCCAGAATTCCGTGTAGAACAGCGCCGCATCGGCAATCGAGAAGCTGTCGGCGACGAACTCCCGCCCGGCCAGCTGGGCGTCCATCACCGCAAAGCCCCGCTCGACGATGTCACGGCCGCGGGCGCGTACCACGTCGTGGTCCGCCGGGTTGGGGGTGAAGTTGGGCGTCGTGAAGATCCGCGTGAAGCCCTGACCGTGGATCGTGCCGACCACGTAGTCCATCACTTCCAGCACCCTCACCTCACCGTCAGCCCCCTCGGGCAGCAGGTGCTGCTTGGGGTACTGGCGCGCCAGCCACCAGGCGATCGCCTGGAATTCGGTGATCGGCCTGCCGTCCTTGCGGACCAGCGTGGGAATGGTGGACTTGGGGTTGATCGCCACGTAGTCGGGCTCCAGGTGCCCGCCGGCCGGCAGATTGACGATATAGACCTCGAAGACGGCCCCAACTTCTTCGAGCAGGATATGGATGCCGGTCGAGCACGAGCCGGGCGTCATGTAGAACTTCATGGACAGAATTCCTCGGGCGATGGCGCCGTGCCCCACACACGCAGCACGGCAGAGGCGAGCCCGAAGCAAGAGGGGGGCCACTGTCGGCCCCCCGGGGAAAAGGCCGCTCCTGCCCCGCGGCTATGTCGGAAAGCTGCCGCTCACCTGTCGCCATGTCGGCTTCATGACAAGGAGATCACCCTTCGAGGATTGGCACGGCTACAACACGGCCTCCAGCCGGCTGGCCGGCAATGCACCCCGCCGGCGGCCGTTGCTTCCCAGGAAAGTACGAACGGTCGCGGCCAGACCTTCACCATTCACCGGCGCATCCACCAGTACGACCGCCTCAGGCAGCTGCGTACGGGCCTCATCCCGCGCCCGGTCCGAGGCCACCAGCACCACAACCAGCATCTGTGGCTTGCGTGCCCGGCCAAGCAGCACCTGGGCCATGCGGGCGGCGTCGAGCCCGCCGACACGCCAATCCATGACGACAACGTCCGGTGCCATCTCTCCGACACGCAGCAGCCCGTCGTAGGGACAGGCCGTGGATGTCACCAGGCACTCCGGCAACAACTCGCCGAGGCCCCCGTGCAACGCCTGGCGCTCCTTCTCGCCGTTCATGACGATCAGCATGCCAAAGGGCACGGGGGTATGAATGCCGGCGCAGCGCTGCTCAAGCAGCAGCCGGTCGACAGACTCAACCAGGATTCGCCGGTGTCCTCCCGGCGTTTTCCAGGCCTGCAGGCGCCCCTCCTCCACCCAAAGCTGGGCTGTGCGCACACTGATACCGAGCAGATTGGCCGCATCGCGGGTCGAACAGGTCTGGCTCGAAATCGTCTCGGCAATCATTACGCGTCACGTGTCTCATTGGGCATTCGATGGGCGTATTCTAAACGAGTTTTGTTGATTTTGTAGATTTAAATGTTTTTTTGCAAAATTTACCAAATACACAGCAAGTGAAACTTATTGCAGATCTTCTCACGGCGCCCCGGCGTCGAGCAGCTTCAGCGCGAAGCCCGTCAGTTCCTGATCGGAGCGCGCCCAGGCCTCGCCGTCGAACGGTGTGATCCGGTCGCCATTACGCTTGATGATGCGCCTGCCATCTGCGCTGAAACGGGCGTCCCGCACCCGGTCGGCTTCACCTTCCAGCGTACTGAGCGGTGTCTTGCCGCCGTTCCAGGCCCACACGCGCGCCGCGCCATCGGCCCCGGTGCTCACCAGCAAGGAGCCGTCCGGGCTGATGTCCACGCTCATCACCGGTCCCGCATGGGCTGGAATGCCGCTGTGGTCGGCACGCAGCGCGCGCACCTCGTAGCGGCGCAGCCGTCCGTCGGAACCACCGCTGGCCAGGCGACGACCGTCCTGATCGAAGGCCAGCGCGAAGATCGGCCCATCCGCATCGTCGCTCTCGAACAGGGTCTGGCCATCGGCGCTGCGGATCAGGCGCAGGCGGCCGTCGGTCAGCCCGAGCGCCAGCAGCGACTCGTCCCGGCTGAAGACCCCCGAGCGCACGCTCTCGCCCTTGCCGAGCAGGTCACGCAACTGCTCGGGCAGCGAGGTTTCAAACAGCTGCCCGCTGGCCAGCCGGAAACTGTATTTGCCAGCGCTGCTGAGAATCAGCCCGTTACCCGCCGGGGTCAGGAAGTCCAGGCCCTGCAGGCGCCACAGGCGCACGGCCCCGTCGGCGCCGGCGCTCGCCAGATGCTGCCCATCCGGCGCAAACACCGCCGCACGCACCCCCTGGCTGTGGCCGCGGAACTCCCGCGCGCGGAATTCGAAGGGGTCGTCCCACACGCGCACCGTGTCGTCCACACCGAAGGACACCAGCCGCGTACCGTCGGCACTGAAGGCAACGCCCAGCGCACCGCCGGCGTGAATGCCGTCAAGATGGAGCGGCGGTTTGGGCGGTGGTGCCTCGCCCTCCCCCAACGTCCACAGGTAGATCTGCCCGTCCGAGCCGGCCACCGCCAGACGCTTGCCGTCCGGGCTGTGGCGGGCGGCCGTCGGCAACACCGGTGGCAGGCCGGACGGCACCGGGATCTCCAGCGGCCGGCCGATCACGTGCCCGCGGGTGGTCCACCGGTAGATCTCCCCGTTCGCCACGGCCACCGCCACCTCCCGGCCATCGCCCGAGAAGCTGGCCGACAGGACTTCGTCCGGATGGGTCAGGGTCGCCAGCAAGGTGCCGGTGGCCGCATTCCACAGGCGGGCCGTGTTGTCATTGTTGCCAAAGGACAGCACCCGTCCGCCGCCTTCGTCGAACACCGCCGACCCCACATTGCCGAAGTGCCCGGACAGGCGCGTCATCGCGCAGGGCTCGGCCACCGGCACCAGCAGCAGTTCCGCCCCGCCCTTGCCGTCTTCGCGGATGCCGACCGCCCGCGTGCCGTCCCGGCTCAGATCGGCATCCACCCACGGGGCGCCGCCATCGCCGCCGCAGCGCATCAGGTCGCGGCCAGCCTCGTCCCACACCCGCAGCACACCGTCCCGCCCGGCAGACAGGAAGCGCCGCCCATCGGCGCTCGCCGCCACCGCCACCACCGGCCCGTCATGCTTCACCCGCGCCGCCACGGCCAAGGAGCGGCGATTCACCAGGTGCGCTTCGCCATCGTCGCCGGCACTCAACACCCAGCGGCCGTCGCGGCTGAACACCACGCCATTGGCCGCCCCCTGGTGAGGCAGCAGCGCCGGGCTCTGCAGGAAGTTGGCGACGGCCAGGCGCAGCGTGCTGCGCACATTGCGGTCGTCCACCCGGCGCGCCAGCGCGAGGGCCGCCTCCAGTGTCTGGCGGGTATCCACATCGATCCTGTCGGTCAGCTCGGCGGCTTCCCGCCTGGCATCGCCACGGCGCAGCTCCTGGCGCCACAGCCAGGCATTGATGCCGAAGCCCAGTACCAGCACGCAGGCCGCGAGCCCCCCGAAAACACGCTGTCGGCGCAGGAAGTAGCGGTCCACCCACGGCCGGATGATGTCGATGAAGGCATCGTGCTGCAGCTCGTAGCTCACGCCGCCGCTGCCCTCGCGGGTCCGCACGATGCGATGCCGCTCCAGCACGCCGAGCACGCGCCGCACCCGCGCAGCCCGCACCCGCGCCTGGGCCTGCAGGGCTTCCACCGGATAGGCGATCTTCACGCCGCTGCGCGGCGCCAGCGCCTTGAGGACCTTGGCCGCGTCGTGGAACAGGAAGAAGCCGAAGTTGCCGACCACCTCTTCCAGATAGACCGAGATGATGCCGCCCCGCCCGCCAAGGGCCCGGTAATCCTGCAGACGCAGGCCGCGTACCCCCGCCGCCCGCGCCACCAGCCACAGGCGACGGCAGATCAGCTGCAGGATGGGCAGCTCGATGCCGCCATCGAACAGTCGCCGGCCGGCGCGGGGCCCGTCGCCGGGCATCAGGTCGTCGAGCAGCTGGCTCACCAGCAGCTCGTCGCAGGTGCCGCCGCACTTCAGCACCGGCGCGCGGATCGCCTCGGCCGCCTGCTCCCGGTTGAGATGCTCCAGGTGGAAGGTGGACGCGAAGAGGGACAGCACGTGGTCGCGCAGGCAGGCATCCACGCTGGCCAGGAACTCCTCGCGGAAGGACAGCACCACGCGCACATCGAGGGACGCCCTGAGCAGCGCGCCGATGGCCGCCGGCAGCAGCCCCAGTTCGCCCGCATGGCGCTGCAGGTATTCCTCGAACTGGTCGAGGATCAGCACCAGCGTGCGCCCATCGGCCTGCAGGCGCACCCTGGCGGCCTCCGTCAGCTGGGCGGCACCCAGCGCGCGATCGACCGTCGCAATCGCCTCGGCGACCGTCGCACAGGGATCGGCGCCACTCCAGCGGTCCACATAGACCACCTGGGCTTCCTCGGCGGCCAGCTCGGGAATCACCAGCGCCCGCAGCAGGGAGGTCTTGCCGACGCCGGACGGTGCGTAGAGCAGCGTCAGCGGATGGGAGAACAGTTTGTTGATGAGCAGCTGCGCATCGCGCTCGCGGCCAAAGAAAAGGTCCCGCTCGGCTTCGCTGTAAGGCTTCAACCCGACGTAGGGCTCGCTGCCATCGTCGGAAACAGCCGCTTTCGGCCTGCTGGACATGGCGCCGTCTCCTACTTGAACTGGCCGAGGGTCTGCACGAAGGCGTCGCAGTCGGACTGCAGGCGGTCCTCGGCGGCCACCAGCTGGGCCCAGAAGCGCTCCTCGATCGGCGACACCGCGGTGCGCACCGCGTAGCGCCGCCGCGGCCGGACCTGCCCCTCGCTGCTGAAGATGTGCCCGACGAGGCGGTAATGCCACACGTCCAGGTTGTAGCCGAGGAACAGCAGCGCGCTCTTCTGCAGGCGCCGCGAGAAGGCGCTCGGCGGCTTGGTGTGCTCGTTCTCCAGGCGGCCGAGGAAGGTCACGTGGTCGCTCTCAGTGATGACCACCGTGTCGATGCCCGAGCGTGGATCGGCCAGCGCGTTGGCGAACGGCGAGCCGACGATCTTGTAGATGATGCGGTCGCCGTGCTCGCCCAGGTCGGACAGCAGCCAGTTGTCGGCCAGCTTCACCTCCACGCCCGGCGTCTGCCCGCCGCGGCGGATCACCAGCAGGCGGCCGTCCAGTTCGTCGTCCTCGGCGCTGAGGATGTGGGTCACCACTGTGAACGGCAGGCCCGACTGCTCCAGCAGGTTCTCGAAGACCCAGTCGTAGCTGGCCGACACGACGATCCATGGGCTCGTCATCGCGGCCAGGAAACGGTGCGTGCCGGTCAGCACCAGGCTCTGGCTCTGCTCCTGCAACACGGCGGTGAGGCGCCTGAGGAAGGCGCCCCGCTCGCCGCCGAAGACCAGCAGCAGGTATTCGGCGGCAGTCGCCAGCGGATAGCGCTCGTCGATGCGCATGCCGGCCTCCAGCCCGGCGGTCTGGATCAGCGCACTGACCAGCCGGAAGGAACTCAGCGGGCCGCTGCCGAACACCCCATCGCCGACCAGCGGCACCAGCCGCCCTTCATCGAGGCAGCCGCGGATGGCCAGGAAGAACTCCCGGTTGCCGCGCAGCGCGGTGGCCGTCGGCGCCGCGGCGGTGCGGCGGGCGATCTCGCCGCGGCTCGAATTGGTGTTGAAGCCCTTGCTGATCGCCTTCAGGTCGGGCGCCTCGGCATCGATGCGGGCCTGCACGTAGCGGCAGATCTCGTCGGCGGTGAGGATACTGTCGCCGTCATCCGCGTCGAAGGTGGTCACGCCATGCACGAACCAGCGCACCATGCGCGACACCGCACTCCCCTTCTCGGCCACGTCCCGGTCAGTCACCGTGCAGCCGGACAGCAGGTACTTGCCCTGCCCCTGGCCCAGGTTGGCCACCAGGATGGACGGGATGTCCACCTGCCCGCTGGCCTCCGGCGTCAGGCTGAAGAGGCAGTCGAGCATGATCACCAGCTGGCCGGCGGCACTCTCGTTGAGGGCCCGCTTGGCGATCCACTCCATCGAGATCGCCGTCGCATCCAGGTAGTCCAGCTCCGAATCGTTGGGGCACAGGTAGAGGTCGCCGCGAGCCGACAGCTTGGCATGGCCGCAGTAGTAGAACAGCACCGTGTCGTTGGGCAGCGCATCCTTGAAGACCTTCTGCAGGCTCTTCATCAGCGCCGTCTTTTCAGGGTTGAGCAGACACTCGATCTCGAAGTGCGCGTCCTCCTTGCCCAGCACGTCGCGCAGCGCGTCCACATTGGCCGACGCGGTGGCCGGCACCGGAAAACCCGTCGCGTGGGCGTAGGCGTCCACGCCGACCAGCAAGGCCGAACGGGCACCGCGCACGCGCTTCTCGATGGGCACCACGAAGTTGTCGCGCAACAGCGGATCGGCCGGGTCTCCCGCCCAGGCGCGCAAGTCCAGCCATTGGGATTCGGTGAAACCGAGGGGCACGCCGTCCCCGTCCAGGCAGACCTGCAGCAGCGCACGCCGCTGGGCCGCCCGGCTCGCCTCGGAACGCACGAAATCGCTGGCCCGCGCCGCCTCGGTCCACAGCACGACGACGCAGCGGGCGCCGTCGATCTGCTCCTCGAGCTCGCTGCGCCAGGTGCTCGCCGCGTCAAGGTCGGCGTCCCACCACACCGAGAAATGCTCAGACAGCACTTTGGCCAGGGCTTCGACCCGCGCCCGGTCAGGATGCGCGTAGCTCAGGAAGATGTCGGCCATGGTCCGCCCCTAGCGCGCCACACCGGGCACTGCTCCCCACGGGGTGTAGCAGGCGCAGGCCGCGCCGACCGGCATGCCGACCGTCATCGGACAAGGCCCGGCACTGGTGGCGCAGACGGTGGCCATCGGCCGGCGCTGCTGCATCGGTGGCATGGGGCGTAGCGGCCCCTGGGGCAGCGCCTGTTGCTGCTGCGGCACGCCGCACAGGCGGTCGATCTCCAGCGGCGGCACGCCCTCGTTGCGCAGCTGGATACGCTCCCGCGTCGTGCAGTACGCATGAGCGCTCGCCGACCAGCACAGTCCCGCGGCAAAAGTCATAAGCAAAACGAGCAGATCGCGGTGCTTCATGGCATACACGGCCTCGGACTCGATGCGTCACTTCTTTTTATATGGTGCGGGGGAACGGAAGTCCAAGGAATACTGCGCTTGTCGGCGCAGGGCCCACAAAGTCACATCCGGGAAGCCGGGCCTGCCTGGCCCGGTGCGGGGGCGAGCGGCTTCGCTGCAGCTCATCCGCCCGCCCCCGCACCGGGCTACGACACCGTCAGCGCAGCAGGTCCGCGTTGAAGGCGTACGAGAAGCCCATCGCCACCGCGTTGGCCGAGTTGTGGCCGCCGAGGGTCTGGTTGGCGCCGTTGTCGCCGCGGGAATGGGCGTTGTCGAACAGGGCGTAGAGCTTGGCATTCTTGTACAACAGCCAGGTGGCGCCGACGCCGAGGGTGTCTACCCGCGGCTTGTTGCCGTCTGCAATGTCGTAGCGCTTGATGTAGTAGGACAGCATCAGGTCGAGCCGCGGATTGAGTGAGTAGATGGCACCGACGCTCTTCACCGACGCATCGGCCGCGGAATACGTGACGTTGGTGTTGGTGGTGTCCTTCACGGTGACGGCCGGCAGCGCGGTGTGCCCCATCGCGGCGCGCAGGCTGAGGTCGCCAATGCGGTAGGCCACGCCGAAGTTGCCGAGGCGGTAGCGGGCGTCCTGGTTGGTGAGCACGTCCACCGGATGCCATTCGGTGTAGGAGCCGCCGACGCTCAGGCTGCCCACGTCGTAGGTGGCGCCCAGCGCCGCCTTGCTCCCCATCGAGCCGCTGCCGGCGATCGCGCCGGGGCTGTAGCCGGCGATCAGGCGCGCGCCGCCGATGACCGGGCTGGTGTACTTGATCACCGCGTTGTCGCGGGAATCCAGGTTGTTGGCGACGCCGGGCGAGTACTTGCCGGCGGCGGTGTTGAGCAGGCCCTGGCCGTAGATCGCATTGCCCAGGCCCCACGCGCCGTAGGCCGAGGACATGAAGAAGTTGGTGAAGTTGGAGGCCTCCACCTTCACCACCGCGTCCACCGCCACGGTCTGCTGGCGGCCGAGGGTCAGCGTACCGTAGCGCCCGGCCAAGCCCACGTAGGCCGCGCGGTTGAAGACCACACCACTGCCATTGCCGGCGTTGTAGCTCGACGGGGCGATCTGCCCGCTGGCCGACACCAGGTTGGCGCCGGTGGAGGTCAGCAGCTCGGTGTCCAGCTTGAACAGCGCCGTCAGCCCGTCGCTGAGCTCGGTGGAGCCGGTAAAGGCCAGGTTGCTGGTGGCCAGCCCGGCGTTGAAGAACTTGGTGGTCTGCCCTTGCGAGGCGGCATTGCCGGGCGCCACGTTGCCCTGGCTGCCGAGGGCGGCGTCGAGGGTGCCTGACACGCTGAAGCGGAAGCGCCCAGGGCCGCTGGCGGCCTCTCCGCCGCTCGCCACGGCGGCCGATGCGGGGGCTGCCTTCTGCTCGGCGAACCGGGTCTGCAAGGCCTGCAGCAACTGCTTGGCCAGAAGGTCGATCTGGGCCTGCAGTTCCTGCTCGCCGGCCATTGCGGTGCTGCTGCCGGCGCAGGCCGCGGCGATGCTCAGGGCCAGGCAGGTCTGGCGGAAGTGGCTGATCTTGTATTTGTGCATTCTTGTCTCCTCCTTGTGTCGTGTGGGTGAAAGGCGGGGGCCGGCTCCGTACCGGCGAAAAATCGCGAACAAACGCCCCCCTCGCCCGGTCAGGGGCGATGCGGAAATGGATTGGATGGATTCAGACCGGCACCGCGAACGGGTGCCGATGGGGACGCCGCCGGACGTGCCGGCGAGCGGATGGGCTTACTTCAGCTTGCAGCTACCGTTGGGCGCCGGCACCAGGGCCACGTCGTAACGCTTCTCGATGACCGGGCGCGGCTGGCCGTCCACCACCTTGACCTGGCCGATGTAGCTCGGCAGCACCAGCTGGTTGTCCTCGGCGCGCATGCTGACCTTGCCGTACACGCTGTCGTAGCTCAGCCCGCGCAGCGCGGCAGCTACGTCGGCCGGCTTGACGCTGCCGGCCTTGCGCACGCCCTCGAAGATGGCCTGGGCGCCGTTGTAGGCCTGGCCCTCGTTCTCGGTGGGCACGCGCTTGTACTTGGCCTTCCAGGCCGCCACGAAGACTTGGTTGGCCGGCGTGTCGATCTCGGCGCCGTAGCCGATGTTGCCCCACACGCCCTTCGTGGCGTCACCGGTGGCCTTGACCACGAAGTCCATGATCGCGGCGTGGCCGATGATGCGCTTGCTGGTCAGGCCGAACTCCTTGGCCTGCTTGGTGAAGGCGATCAGGTCGCGGCCGGCCAGCGCCACCCAGATGCCGTCCACATTGGGCGCATCCTTGATCTGCGCGATGTAGGGCGCGAAGTCCTTGGTGCCGAGGGGCGGGAACAGGCTGACCGGGACACTCTTGCCGAGGGACTTGGCCTGCTTGGCGAAGAACTCCGCCGAGTCGCGGCCCCAGGCATAGTCGGCGGCGATGACCGCGAAGTTCTTCTCCTTCACGCCCTTCATCCACTCGGTGAACATCGCCATGTCCATCGCGTCGGAGTGGTTGGTGCGGAACATGCGCGGCTTGCAGGCCTCGCCGGTGAGCCGGTCGCCCTTGCTGGCAACGACCACATACAGCGCGTTCCAGCGCTCCAGGTTCTGGGAGATGGCTTGGGAGATGGACGTGGGGATGGCGCCGATCAACAGGTTGTTGCCGTCCCGCGCCAGCTTCTCGGCCACGCGGCGGCCGGCCTCCGGCGTGCTTTCGTCATCGGCGACCTGGACGGCGACCTGCCGCCCGTCCACGCCGCCCTTGCGGTTGGCCTCTTCCGCCGCAAACTGGATGCCGCGCAGCACCTCCTCGCCCTGCTGGGCGAACACGCCGGACACCGAGCTGACCGCGCCGATGCGCAGCGGCTCCTTGTCCACCGCGGCGTGGGCGCCGAGGGGCGCGAGCGCGCCGACGGCGAGGGCGATGCAGGTCTTGCCGAACAGGTTGATGCTCTTCTTCATGGGTGTCTCCTCTGTTGTTGTGCTGGATGTAGTGCGAGGGATACGCGGCCGCTCAGGCGACCACGTGTTCCTTGAGTTCGTGCATCACGGCGGCGTTCACCGGCCCCTGGCCGATCACCGCGCCCTTGGCCATCGCGTAGTAGCGATGGGCCACCCGCTCCACCAGGCTGAGGTTCTGCTCGATGAGCAGCAGCGCCGTGCCCAGGTCGGCCACCTGGTTGAAGATGGTCGCCAGCTGGTCGACGATCACCGGCGCGAGGCCTTCGGTCGGCTCGTCGAGGATCACCAGCGCCGGGTTCGACATCAGCGCCCGGCCGATCGCCAGCATCTGCTGCTGGCCGCCGGACAGCGCGGTGCCCGGCGTATGGGCGCGCTCGCGCAGGATCGGAAACAGCTCGTAGATGCGCGGGACCGTCCAGTGCCCCTTGCGCCCGGCGGCGGTGCCGAGGATCAGGTTCTCCTCGACGCTCAGGTTGGCGACGATGCCGCGCCCCTGGGGTACCACCGCCACGCCGAGGCCGGCCGCCACGTAGGGGCGCGGTTTCTTGAGGCCGCTGCCGCCGATGGCGATGCTGCCGCCGCGCAGGCTGGCCACCCCGAGCAGGGTGTTCACGCAGGTGGTCTTGCCGACCCCGTTGCGGCCGATCAGCGCCACCCGCTCGCCGGCGGCGATCTCCAGGCTCATGTCGTGCAGGATGTGGGCGGCGCCGTAGAAGGCGTTCACCCGCTCGAATTTCAGCAGCGTGCTCATGCGGCGCTCCCCAGGTAGGCTTCCCGCACACGGGGATGGGCGCGCACCTCGGCGGGCGCACCGCTGGCGATGACGCGGCCGAGCTCCATCACCGTGACGGCGTTGGAAATGCCGAACACCACGTCCATGTCGTGTTCGACGAGGAGGATCGACACCTCGCGGCGCCCGGTGAGCACCTTGAGGTGGTGCGCCAGGTCTTCCGACTCCTGCGCCGACAGGCCGGCCATCGGCTCGTCGAGGAGCAACAGCGAAGGCTGGCCGACCAGCGCCAGCGCCAGGTCGAGGCGGCGCTGTTCGCCGTAGCCCAGGTCGCTGGCGGTCACCTGGGCCATGTCGAGCAGGTCGAGCTGGCGCAGCACCTCGCGGGCGTCGGCCTCAGGTTTGTCGGCGCCGATCTTCCACGACGCCAACTCCACCTGCGCACCGACCTTCATGCCATGAAAGATGCTGGTGCGCTGGAAGGAGCGTGACAGGCCGCGGCGGCGGCGCTCCAGCGCGCCAAGGGCGGTGACGTCCTCGCCGCGCAGGCGCACCCGGCCGCGGGTCGGCGGGCGCCGCCCGGTGATGGCGTCGATGATGGTGGACTTGCCGGCGCCGTTGGGGCCGATGAGGCCACGCACCTCGCCGGGCGGAATGCTGATGGACACGCCGTCGACCGCTTTGACGCCACCGTAATGGACCGCCACGTCTTCGACTTCGAGGGAAAGTGCGCTCATGTCCGCTCCTTCAGTTTGTGGATGACAGCCGGTGTGGCCGGGCGCACGGCGGCCTTGCGCCGGAACAGGCGGGCCAGCGCGCCGCTGATGCCCTGGGGCGCGAAGACGATGACGACGATCAGCGCCACGCCGAAG
This sequence comes from Pseudomonadota bacterium, assembly GCA_018241685.1. Classification (GTDB taxonomy): domain Bacteria; phylum Pseudomonadota; class Gammaproteobacteria; order Burkholderiales; family Rhodocyclaceae; genus Zoogloea. Next base: position 31,909 of record JAFEDJ010000012.1, on the reverse strand, counting down.
ATGGCCAGCCAGTGCTGGGCGAAGTCGCCCACCAGGTCGCGGCTCATGAAGAACACGATGGCGCCGAGGGCCGGCCCCCACAGGTAGCGGTAGCCGCCGATGATGACCATCATCAGCGCCGTGCCCGAGACGCTCCAGTGCATGCTCTCGGGGGACACGAAGGCGGTCTGGAAGGCCGACATCAGGCCAGCCAGCGCCGTCACGGTGCCCGACAGGGTGAAGATCAGCACCCGCGGCAGCAGGGTCTGGATGCCGATGAAGCGGGCCCGCTCCTCGTTGTCGCGGATGGCCTCGGTGGTGGCGCCGAAGCGGCTCGCCATCAGCGCGGCGACGATGCCGATGCTCAGCACCAGGCCGCTCCACGCGAAGTAGAACATCGCGTCCTGGCGGGTCAGCAGCGATATGTCGAGGCCGAACAGGGTATCGGGCCACGGGATGTTGATGCCGTCCGCCCCGCCGGTGAGGTTCCGCGAGCGGGACGCCACCTGGTAGAACATCTGCCCGAGGGCCAGGGTCAGCATGCCGAAGGCGATGCCCGGCACACGCACCACCACGAAGCCGATCAGGAAGGCGAACAGCGCGATCCCGAAGAAGGCCGTGACCAGCGCCATCTCGGCCGACATCAGCTGGCGTTCCAGCAGGATCGCCACCACGTAGCCGCCCAGCCCGTAGAAGGCCGCGTGCCCGAAGCTGATCATCCCGTTCTGGAGCAGCAGGATGCCGACGCCGAGGGCGAAGATCGCGAAGATGGTGGCCTGGGTGAGCAGGGACAGCACAGTCTCGGAGGTGACGGTGAGCGCCACGACGGCCCCGGCGGCCAGCGCCAGCGCAACCCCGCCGGCAATGCGCCCGTTGGTGAGTTCGCGGCTCATACGCGGTTCCCGGCAAAACCCGCCGGCCTCCACAGCAGGACAGCCATCATCAGCACATAGGGCAGCACGGTGGCGAACTCGGGCAGATAGACCGCGCCGACCGCCTGCACCTGGCCGAGCAGCAGCGCCGCGGCAAAAGCCCCGGACAGGCTGCCGAGGCCGCCGGTGACCACCACCACGAAGGAGTCGATGATCACGTCGCTGCTCATCGACGGCGACAGGGACAGGAAAGGCGCCGCGATGATGCCGGCCAGCCCGGCCAGCGCGGTGCCGACGGCCACCACCAGGCCGCTGAGGCGATCCACGTTGACGCCCTGCATGGAGGTGATGGTCGGTTCGGTGCTGGCGGCACGCACAAACAGGCCCATCTTCGAATAGCGCAGCCACAGGGTCAGCGCGCCGGCCACGACCAGGCCGAAGAAGATCACCGCGATACGGTAGGCCGGCACCGACATGCCGAAGAGGTCCACCGAGGCGCTCAGCAGATCCGGCGCCGGCACCGACAGGTTGCTCTTGCCCCACACCGTCTGCACCAGATCCTCGAGGACCAGCAGCAGGCCGAAGGTGACCAGGATGACGGTGAGCGGGTCGCGGTCCTGCAGCGGGCGGAACGCGAAGCGGTCGAGGGCCAGGCCGAGCAGGCCCATCAGCAGCGGCACGGCCACCTGGGCGACCCAGAAGTTGGTATGGGACGCCACCGTGTAGCCCAGGTAGGCGCCGAGCATGTACAGGGAGCCGTGGGCGAAATTCACCACCCGGCGCAGCCCGTAGATGAGGGCCAGGCCCGAGGACATTACGACGAGTAACGCCCCATAGACCAGCCCGTTGAAGATGTTGATGCTTAACACGTGTCTCTCCTCCGTGGGATTGATGGTTTTCTGCTCCGGGTAGCGGACGCGATGGACGCAAGCATCCCCGCCCCGTCCCGGCGTGTTGCGGACGTGGTGTTCTCCTCCTTGGGTTGTGGGGACGGGCTCAGGGGCCGAGGGCGTTCTCGGGGGCGCCGAAGGCCAGCCAGCCGCCATCGGCATGCAGCGTGGCGCCGGTGACGTAGCTGGCCCGCGGCGAGGCAAGGAAGGCGATGACTTCGGCGATCTCCTCGGGGCGCGCCATCCGACCCAGCGGCGTGCGGGCCTCGATGGCGGCCGCGTCGAAGGCGCCACGCCGCTCCAGATCGTCGATCAGCGCGGTGCGCACGTAGCCAGGCGCCACCGCATTGACGCGGACCCCGCGGCGGGCCCACTCGCAAGCCATCGAGCGGGTCATCGCCGCGATGCCAGCCTTGGCCGCACCGTAGGCGTTGCGCCCCGGAATGCCGGCGACGGCGGCGATGGAGGCGAGATTGACGATCGCGCCGCCGCCCTGCTCCACCATCGCCTTCGCCGCGGCCCGGCTGAACAGGAAGCTGCCGCGCAGGTTGATGGCGAGCACCCGGTCGAAACCTTCGATGCTCTGCTCCAGCGTCGGTACGGTCTGGTCGCCAATGCCGGCGTTGTTCACCAGCACATCCACGCGGCCGAATTCCTCGATGACGGCGCGCTGCACGGCGTCCACATCGGCCTCGACGGAGACGTCCGCCCGGTAGCCCCGGTGGACGCTGCCCAGTTCGTCCGCCCTTTGCTGGGCGAGGTCCTCGCGCAGATCCACCAGCGCCACCCGGCAGCCGTCGGCAGCCAGGGCCTGCGCGGTGGCCCAGCCGATGCCGTCGGCCGCGCCGGTGACGATGGCAACCCGTTGCAGATCGGTGGCCATGACTCAGCGCCCCCGCATCGTGGCGAGATCGGCCCGCCGGACCAGCCGGGTTTCCTGGGCGACGATCAGGTCCGCCGACGCCGCCAGATAGGCCGGAAAATCCGGATGGGAGTCCCGCGCCCGGCTACGGCGTTCGTAGTCCGCCAGGTCTGCATAGGCCCACAGGTGCACGAACTGGTTCTGCGGCCCGACCAGGCTGGTGTACGCGCCGACCGGGTTGCCGAGGGTCTCGAGGAGGATCGGCATCGCGAGCCGGTCGAAGACCTCCAGGAATTCGTTCATCTTGCGCAGCCGGATGGTGTAGATGCGGTGGTCGATGAGCGGCTGCGCAGCGGGATCGAAATGCGGATTCATGCGGCCCTCCCGGCCTGGTCGGCGATGTGGTTGGCGGTGATGAAGCCGAAGGTCATGTTCGGCCCGTGGGTGATGCCGGCGCCCGGGTAGTTGCCGCCCATGATGCTGGCCCGGTCGTTGCCGACCGCGTACAGCCCGGCGATGGGCGCCCCGTCGCGGCGCAGCACCTCGCCGACCACGCTGGTCTTGATGCCGTCGAAGGTACCCAGGTCGCCCATCACCACCTTGACCGCGAAGAACGGCCCCTGGCGGACTGGCGCCACACAGGGATTGGGCTTGTTGTCCGGGTCGGCCAGGTAGCGGTTGAAGGCGGTGCTGCCGCGCCCGAAGGCGGTGTCCTCGCCGCGTTCGGCGCCGACGTTGTAGTCGCGCACGGTGGCTTCGAGACCGGCCGGGTCGATGCCGGCATTGCGCGCCAGCTCGGCCAGCGTGTCTCCCTTGATCAGGTAGCCGTTCTTGATGAAACGGCCGATGGGCATCGGCGCCGGCTTGACGAAGCCGAGGCCGTACTTGCCGAGGGTCGGCTTGTCGCAGATCAGCCACATGGCGGTCTCCGGCTGGCCGGCGCAGGCGCGGATCAGTGCCGCCCCGACGTCGTGGTAGGACTCGGCCTCGTTGGTGAAGCGCTTGCCATTGGCCAGCACGCCGATGATGCCCGGCTTGTAGCGGTCCAGCAGGTGCGGGAAAACGCCGAATTCGCCATTGCCGTAGGGCACGCGGGAGACCGGCATCCACGCCGAGGTGTCCTTGAAGCGGATGTCCACAGCGGCGCCGGCGGCCTCGGCCATGTTCACGCCGTCGCCGGTGTTGCCTCGGGGCGTCGGCGACAGATGCTCACCGCCCCGCGCCAGGTGCGGATAGGCCTGGGCGATACGCTTGACGTCATGCGGGAAGCCACCGCAGGCCAGCACCACGCCATGCCGGGCGATGATGCGCCGCTCGCCGCTGGCGCCGCCGATCAATGCGCCGACAGCCTTACCCTGCTCCATCAGGATCTGCCGCGCCGGCGAGTCGGTGAGGATGGGGATGCCCAGGTCGAGGGCCGACTTGGCCAGCCGCGCGGCCAGCGCGTTGCCGCTGGTGACGTTGATGGCGCGGCGGTACAGGGCCAGCTCCTTCATGTGGTTGGCGAGGCGCTTGGCCACATACACGAAGGACGTGAGCGACTTGGTGGCCTGGAAGAAGTGCTTCAGGTCGGCGTTCGACGAGTTGAACATCATCCCCATGAAGGTGATGGTCTTGAGCGGCAGCTTGAGGCGCGCCATGTCCGCGCCGAGGCCGCGGATGTCGAAGGGCGCGGCCAGGATGGAACGGCCGATATCGACGCCGCCCTTCACCTTCGGGTGGTAGTCCGGGTAGAGGGTCGGCACGAATTTCATCGCGGTCTCGCGCTCGAAGAACTCGACCATCTGCGGGCCGTTGGCGAGAAAGGCATCGACAGCGGCTTCGTCGTAGTACTGGCCGGTCTCGGCCATCAGGTAGGTCTTGACCGCCTCGCGGGTGTCGCGGGGGTTCTGCTTGCGCCCGTGCGGCCCGAGGGGAATCCACAGCACGCCGCCGGACAGCGCCGTGGTGCCGCCGAAGACCGGCTCCTTCTCGATGACGATGACGTCGAGGCCGCGTTTGCGGGCGGTGATCGCGGTGGCGAGGCCGGCCGCGCCGGAACCGACGACCAGCAGGTCGCAGTCGAGATGTGCGTTCATGCGTCTCTCCTCAGGCGGTCTGGTTGTAGCCAGGGCGCGGCACCATGTCCATCAGCATCGAGGACATGCCGCCATCCACCACCAGCTCGGCGCCGTTGATGTAGGCCGCCCGCGGGCTGGCCAGGTAGAGCGCCGCGTCGGCGATGTCCTGCGGCTCGCCGATGCGCCGGCTGGCGGTGACCGCCGCGCGCTTCTGCTCGAAACCGGGCTCCTCGTAGAAGCGCGCCGACAGCGGGGTACGGATCATGCCGGGACACACCACGTTGCTGCGTACGCCCTTGTCGCCCCACTCCACCGCCATCTGGCGCGACAGCAGCAGCACGCCGGCCTTGCTAGCGCTGTAGGCGCCGCTGCGGGTCTGCGGAAAGTGGGCGGCGATCGACGCCACATGGACCACGCTGCCGCCGCCCTGCTCCGCCATCTGCGCCGCAAAGCTGCGGGCGCACAGCAGGTAGCCGGTGAGATTGACCGCCAGCACGCGGTTCCAGTCTTCCAGCGACACCGTATCCAGCCCGCCGGCAGAGAGCACGCCAGCGTTGTTGATGAGCGCGTCGCACGGCCCGAGGGACTCGGCGACCGCCGCCGCGGCCATCACCACCGCTTCGGCGCTGGAGGTGTCGCAGCCCAGGCCGACGGCTTCCGCACCGGCCGTGACGAGGCTTTCAGCGACGCCGCGGCAGCCTTCCGCATCCCGGTCGAGCAGCGCGACCTTCGCCCCGGCTTCGGCGAGGCTGCGGGCGATGGCCGCACCGATGCCGCTGGCGGCACCCGTCACGACACAGACTTTTCGATCCAACCCGAGCCAGCTCGATTTGTGCACCTGCATCATTTCGTGCGCTCCCCAGCAGGCGAGCCGGAATGCAAAACGTCACTCTCCAGCAAGCCTTGACGCTCATCCGCCAAGCCGCATTCAGACACTAATTGCCTGATTAGCCTTGAATTTATCGGTGAAACGGGTTTTGATATCATCACTCCACCTTATGTATTCATAAGTATTTTTGGTGGATTGAGTATCGAGGCAAACGCCTCCCCGTTGATTCACATTTCCGGCAGAAAACAGGACAAATCGTGCACACCCCAACACGCCGCACAGCGATTCCCAACTACGCCCTGTACGGCGATCAGGCCCAGCCGGGCTGGTACGACTCCTACGATTTCGAGTGGATTCCACAGCGCTCGCGCCCTTACAACTGGCAGATCCAGCCGCACACCCACGACGGCTTCCTGCAGATCCTGTACATGCAGAAAGGGCGCGGGGAAGTGCTGCTGAACAACACCAAGTGGCAGATGGTCGCGCCCTGTTTGGTAGTGGTACCGGCGCGCACCGTACATGGCTTCCACTACTCGGCCGATACCGACGGCCCGGTGATCACGGCGGCGCAGAAGCCGCTGGAGTCCCTCGCCGGCATGCTGATGCCGGAGCTGATCCAGACCATCCGCAGCCCGGCGGTGATCCCCCACGCGGAATCGAGCCGCTACGCCGACGGCCTGCTGCCACTCTTTCTCGCCGCCGAGAGGGAATTCCACACCCACGCCCAGGGCCACTCCGCCGCCGGCATGTCCCTGCTGACGGCGCTGCTGGTGCAGATCTCGCGTTTGAGCAGCGTCCTCGAACCGGCTCCAGTGGCCGCCCAGTCGCGCAAGGCTGCCCAGGTGGAACGCTTCCGGACCCTGGTGGATCAGAAGTTCCGCAGCCATCAACCGGTCTCGGATTACGCCAGCGCGATGGGCATGACGCCCGGCCAGCTGTCGCGCATCTGCCGCGAGCTGCTGGGCGTGTCGGCACTGGACGTGATCAATGCCCGCCTGATCCACGAAGCCCAGCGCGACCTCGTCTATACCCCCAACAGCGTCAAGCAGTTGGCGGCCTCCCTGGGCTTCAACGACGAAGCCTATTTCGGCCGCTTCTTCCGCAAACACACGAACATGAGCCCACGGGCCTTCCGCCAACAGGTCCTGCAGCAAATGCGCCGGCAGGATGGGGGCGATCCGGAAGGAGAGGACGAGTTGACGAGTTGAATTGAGCTCCTCTTCGCCTCAGCGGTGTCTGGAACAGTCAGTTGATAGCGACAACCGCAATACCGTCTGCCGGGGCCCTGCTGCATGTGAGCTCAAAAGTAGGGTTTTGATCCAAATCAGACATCACGATGCGGGATCTGCTACAAGCTCTAGCGCTAAGTCCCCACAATTCTCGCTGGCAATGGTCGCCAATCGCGTCTCCATCCATCGCCGCTGGCGCTGGTTACCGGCATCGATGATGGCGATTCAGTTTGACTGAAGTCAAACACCGTCCACGCTGTGGCCTAAAGCCATCGAACCTGCTCTCAAGACAGGCATTGAGGCGCCGATGAAAAACCGTCGGCTCGTCAAAAAATAGAAAGAAAACTATGAATGAAATTCGCAAGGGGTTCGGATCGAGCATTGCGGGCAAGCTCAATGCAGCCCTCACGATCATCATCTCAATCGTCTTCGTTGTCGCAGGCTTCTTACTGACATACTGGCTCGGCGACAGCCTGGAGCAACGGGGTATCAGGGAACTGCGGCTGACGAACCAGCAGATTACCGACATGATGGGCGCCTACGCCAGTTCCCTTGAGGAAAGCGCCAACCTGCTGGGTGCCTCATTTGCAGCCGGCCTGCCCAAAAGGATGAGCGTTGATTCAGCGCATCCTGTCACCTCAGGCGACAAAGCGCTACCGGCCCTGAAGGGAGGGGATATTGTCTTCAACAACAACTTCTCTCAGGTAGATGAGTTCTCCCGCGTCACAGGCGGTGTAGCAACGCTCTTCGTTCGTGAAGGCGATAACTTCTTTCGTGTAGCCACTTCGGTCAAGAACAAGGAGGGAGAGCGTGTCACGGGTTCCGCTCTGGATGTGAAGCATCCGGCGTACCGACTGTTACTTGACGGCAAGCCCTACGTGGGCAAAGCAACGCTGTTCGGCAAGGACTACATGACGCGCTACCTGCCCATCAACGACGAAGGGGGCAAAGTGATTGGAATCGCTTTTGTGGGCCTGGATCTCACCGAGAGCATCAAGGCCTTGAAGGAAAAGGTGCGGTCGGTGAAAGTGGGCGAAACAGGCTACGCCTTTGTGCTGGACGCCTCGGTCGTACCCGGCATGGCAGTGATTCACCCCGCCGCCGAAGGAAAGAACCTGATGGACGTGAAGGACAAGTACGGAGTACCTGTCGCCCGTACCCTCATAGAAAAAGGCAACGGTGTCACCCGCTACTGGTGGCAGAACGCGGGAGAGAAGGAGGCGCGAGAAAAGCTCGTTGTGGTCCAGCCCTTCGAAAAATGGGGTTGGCTGGTTGCCACCAGTGCCTATTCGGATGAGTTCGTCTCCGAGGTGCGAGCACTTCAGGTTCAGATCGCGATCGCCGCAATCGTCGTGACGCTGATCTTGGTGATGACGATGATGATCGCGACACGACGCTGGATCACTCACCCGCTGCGCAGTGCCCTTGCGGTGACTCAGCGCGTGGCCGATGGTGATCTGACCCAACACATTCAGGCTGACTCCTCAGATGAAGTGGGCGAATTGCTACGCTCCGTCGATGGTATGAGCACTCACCTCAGAGGCATGATCGCGGAGATTGATGCAGGCATCCGCGGGCTGGCCGAAAGCGCTCACAAACTATCGACCGCCTCCGATGCAGTTGCAGCCAGCTCAGGGACACAGAGCCAGTCAGCCACGTTAATGGCCAGCGCCGTGGAACAGATGACGGCGAGCATTCAGCAGGTGGCCGAACATGCGCAATCCTGTCGAGGGCTGGCAGAAAACTCGGGGACCGTTTCTGACTCCGGTAGTGAGGTTATCAATCAGGCTATTTCAAGCATGTCCATGATCGCTGATACGGTCAAAAAATCCGCCGGGGCGGTACTTCATCTGGGTGACGAATCCAAAGAAATCTCGCAGATCGTGAACGTAATCAGGGAAATAGCGGATCAGACCAATCTGCTGGCCTTGAATGCCGCCATCGAAGCCGCGCGTGCAGGCGAGGCCGGCCGTGGGTTTGCCGTTGTGGCAGATGAGGTGCGCAAGCTCGCGGAGAGGACCAGCTTGTCGACAACCGAGATCACCCGGATGGTTGACGATATCCAGGCCGGCGCGGAAAAAGCCGTTGAAAGCATGACCAGGGGTGAAGGGCAAGTTCAGGAAGGTGTTTCCCTCGCGGCTGAAGCCGGTGGCCGCATTGCAGATATCAAGACCGGAGCAACACAGGTCAGCGATGCAGTGATTGGGATTTCGGACGCACTGCGCGAACAAAGTGCAGCCAACCGGGAGATTGCCAGGAACGTGGAAACTATTGCCGAGCAAGCTGTGCAGAACCATGTTCAGGCCCGCTCCACCTCGGATGCAGCACGTGAAATGGAGGCGCTGACAACGCAAATCCGTGCAAGCATTTCCCGATTCAAGACTTGAGCATCCAAGCTGCCCAACGTTGTACCCGTAGCTCTACGCTGCACGAACCGGGGAAGAGCGTTCGTGCCGGTACAAGCTCGAACGGCCTCTATTGAGGGGCGCGTTGGGCGCTTGATGCTGCGTTGTTCTCAGCCATGCCCGCTTGCCTCGCGGTCCTGTGAGCTGTGAGCACTCTCCCGACCGAGGGACGGGCCGGTGGACCGATTCCCTTCCTGGGCACCAGTGGCCCCCGGAATCCCAATCCAGTGCTCCACTGCATTGGGACACATCACAAGAGCTACTAATTAACACATAAATTAGTAGCTTTTTGCTACCTGAAGCGCTGGACCTGGCATACACTAACCGCTACTAAAACACACATAAATTAGTAGCTACATGAAGATTCCCCTCTCGCCTCCAGACCCGACTGGTTTCCTGGCGAAGCTTCAACCCAATAAGCTCGCTCGACTGATCGAACTGCAGGAGGCCACAACTTCAGGGCGCTATCTGCACTGGGATGAGCTTCGGCACAGGGAACCGCCAGAAGGCTTCTCCTCGGAAGAATGGTGGCTGTCGATCTGGTTGGCGCGAACTCCTCTCCTCAAGCTCCTGCCACTGCTGGACCGCCATGGACAGCCATTAAGGTTTGCCGTACCGGAGGCGGTGCAGATTCATTTGCACCACATCGACCGGGATGCCGCTGGCCAGATCCAGGCGCCAGCCAGCGCCCCAATCCATGAGAATCGTGAACGCTACCTGTTGCATTCACTGATCGAGGAAGCAATTACTTCCAGCCAGTTGGAAGGTGCTTCAACGACCCGGCGGGTAGCGGAAGCCATGCTGCTGGAAGGACGCCGCCCAAAGGACCGCAGCGAGGCGATGATCTTCAACAACTACACCGCGATGGAGCACATCCGGAGCCTGCGGGATCAACCCATCACCCCGGAACGCATCCTGGAGCTTCACCGGATGCTGACCGCCGACACGCTAGACGACCCTTCCGATGCCGGGCGCCTGCGGCAAAGCGACGACGTGAAAGTGGTAGATAACAGGAGTGGCACGGTTCTGCACGATCCCCCGCACTGGGCTGAACTTCCTTCACGCCTGGAGCGCCTGTGTGCCTTTGCAAATGCAGACGAAGGGAGTGCCCCTTTCGTGCATCCCGTCGTAAGAGCCATTCTGTTGCACTTCATGATTGGCTACGACCACCCTTTCGCGGATGGCAACGGGCGCACCGCTCGTGCGCTGTTTTACTGGGCCATGGCCCGGAGTGGCTACTGGCTGATGGAGTTTCTCTCCATCTCCCAGTTTCTACGCCAGGCGCCGGCTCAGTACGTCACCGCCTACCTGCACACGGAAACCGATGGAGGGGACACAACCTACTTCATTCTCCATCAGCTCGGCACGATCCGTAAGTCCATCGAAGCGCTGTACGCCTACCTTGCCCGCAAGACCAACGAACAGAAAGATGCCCAGCGCCTGCTGGCTGGCTCACCGGCGCTTCGTGGACGACTCAACCACCGGCAGAGCACTCTCCTCACCCACGCCCTTCGCAATCCAGGCGAGGCGTATCGAGTCAGTGCACATCAGCAGTTTCACAGCGTGGTTTATCAAACGGCCCGAACCGACCTGCTCGAGCTGGAGGCCTTGGGCTTCCTCGACAAGTTCAAGCAAGGGCAATCCTTTGTCTTCTACGCTCCAGAGGATCTGAAAGAGCGCATTGAGCGTGCAGCGAAAAGATGAGGATGGGTCAAGTTACGTTCTTCGAGCAACGCCGGGCCCGTCCTGGCGTTTTGTTGTCTGGAGCAATCCAGTGCTCCACTACACCATGGAACACTCGCTTCAGCAGGGCTTCCGGATAGACGCCCAGCGCCAAGGTCTTCCGCTTGCCTGCAAAACGGTAGTCCATGCGCCAATACTTGGCGCCAGCGGTAGCGATCAGCAGGTACAGGCCCTTCTCCTCGCTGAGTTTCAGGGGCTTTTTGCCTGCCTTGGCCTGCTTGCACTGGGTATCGTTGAACATCGCGAGGAGATCGGAAAGGCCTGCACGCTGAGTCGCGGCTACTGCGCCCGACACACCGTCATCGGAGAACCACTTGTTGACTGCGTAGCGGTCCGAGATGGTGCGCCGCTGGTTCTCGCAGGTCTGGTCGTCGGTGGAGACGCGGGGTTTGCCTTTTGAGCTGTGGCGAAAGTTCCCACCGGGCTCTTACTGAGGAGCGCTCGACACCCTGACGTGCTGCTTGATGGATTATCTAACTATTTGGATAATTCCAGTCCATGAAAACGCTCCGCTTTGTCGGCTCCAGTCTTGATGACATCAAGGACTTCCCCGCCGAGGCTCGCCGGAGGCCGGCTTCGAGTTGCACGCGGTGCAGTCTGGCCTGATGCCTTCCGACTTCAAGCCGATGCTGGCCGTTGGCTCCGGTGCCTATGAGATTCGTATCCATGTGCTCGGGGAATGGCGCGTGATCTACGTGGCCAAGTTTGATGATGCCGTGTACGTGCCGCACGCCTTCCACAAGAAGACTCAGAAGACACGCAAGGAAGACATTGAGCTGGCCGCCCGTCGTTACAAGCAGCTTGGAGGCTGAACCATGACCAACGAAGCAATCATCGAATCGAGCGGCAACGTGTTTGCAGACCTGGGCTTCTCTGCCGAAGAAGCCACGCTACTGAACCTGCGAGCCGGCTTGATGGTGAGTTTGCGTGAAGCCATTGCCGAGAACGGTTGGACGCAGCAACAGGCCGCGGAACGGCTAGGGATCGGGCAGTCCCGCGTCTCCGACCTGGTACGCGGCAAGTACGACAAGTTCAGCCTCGACATGCTGGTGACACTGGCGACGCGGGCCGGGAAGCATGTGGAACTGGCGGTAGCGTAATCCGACGCCAGCGGGGGGCGACCGCTCACCGACCTAGACCGTATCCCATCTCTGCCGCCAGCCAGTTCAGAGCACTGGATTGTGATTCCAGGTGTCACGGTGCCCGGAACGGGAATCGAACCCGTAAGCCAGGCACCGGGGGAATCAAACCCCCGTCCGGGCTATCGATGTACCCAAACATCGCCGTCAGAGCGACGGGAGCGTTTCCTTCATAACGCAGCACTGGTTCGATCCCAGTACCGCCCATCTCCAAGATGCGGGACATAGGCCTACGTGACCTTGCACCCCATGCAACCACAATTTATTTTGATAAGCCTTTGATTCGTTTTGCGTAGTTCAAAAACCCGGCTAACAAATACTAGCTTTTCTAGTGTCCGGAAACCCGCATCAATGCTGGGTGTCCAGATGAACTTTAGCCGCTGGATTTTGTGCCAGGGGGAAGCTGCATCTGTACTTCGGAGGCCGGGGTTTGCCGGCTGCGGATGTATTTCCGCGTGGTCGAAACGTCTGTGTGGGCCAGCGCTGTCTTTATCTGCTCGTCGGTGTATCCGCTGTTGGATGCATCGGTAGCGGCCTTTGCCCGGATGTCTTTGAGGGTCACGCCCTCAACCTTGGCACGTTCGCAGGCGCGCTCGAACAGACTGCCGATTCCATGCGCCGTGTAGGGCTGGCCGTGCTCGGTGTGGATCACATACATCGAGTTAATCTTGCGGATGCGCTTGAGCTTTGCCAGGACGGTCTTGACGTCTGCGCCGACGGGGACCAGTACCTTGGTGCCGGAGGATTTTTCGGTCTTCGTGGGCTTGAATAGGATTCCGTCGTCCTTTACATCCGACCATTTGAGCAGCCGGATCTCCGTGCCGCGTTGATACATGAGGTAGAGCAGGTCCATGTAGCACTGGATCATTTCGCCCGTGCGGGTCGGCCGGCCGTCTTTGCCGACCAGGCACGCATTACGGATGGCGGTGTATTGCTCGTCAGTGATGTACACGTCGCGCTGGGGTGGGGCCTCGACAGTGACCTCGCGCGCTGGGTTAGTGTTCATCAGCCCCTTACGGCAGCACCATGCAAAGAACTTTGTGAGGTGGCCGCGGTAGGCTTGGGCGCTTCGCCGGCCTTCCCACTGGTCGACAAATGTGGCGACGATGGAGGGGGTGATCTCGGCAAGATTGGACTTGCGGAACGCTTCCTCGACGACGCCGAGCGCGGACATCAGGGCCTTGCCGCCTGTCTCCCATACCTGAGCGCGTGCGGGGTCGGTCGGCGTGTCTTTGGTGCGCTTCTCGCCGATCTTGGTTTTCCACTTGCGGAACCAGATCAGGAAGTCTCCGTCATCCGGCTCTTCATTGCGGCGGTTGATGAGTGCATCGAGCAGTGTGCGTGCTTTGAGTTCCCCCTCCTCTACTTTGCAGAGAGGGTGCCATTTCGTGGCTTTCCCGGTGGCTGGATTCACCAGCGGAACCGGCGAGTAGTACTGATACTTGCCGCGGCGGATATAGATCCGGGAGCCGGTCAGTGTCCGCGACGTGCCGCGCTGCCGGTTCATACGCGTGTGCCGTCCCGAAGGATGAGGACGGGCTTGCGGCTGGCCGGTGTTTCGGGGGCTCCGACGAGCACGCCAAGCTGCTTTTTGACGAGATCTTCATACGCTGCCTGCGTGATGATCGGGCCGCGTTCATCGCACGGTACAGCAGTGCCCAGGTAGTCTTTGAACCATTGGGCCTGGCCTTTGCGTCGAACGCGGCCGGTGATGTCGATGAGTTGTTGCGGGGAAAGGCGCATTACTTTCTCCGGAATGTCTTGGTCAGTGCTGCATTGACGCTGTACCCACGCTTCATCAGCGCTAGGGCAATGTGGGATCGATCGGTGTGGCTGTGAGTCGCTTGCCCGAGCAGCCCGAAATAGCTGTTGCCCAGCTCGTATAGGTCACCGGTCGGGCTCGTTTCGAGGCGGGCGAGCGCGTGCTGCACAGTCTTTCGGCGGGTAGTGCGGCGCCAGGGCTTGATGACGTGCCCAACGAAGTCCACGCCCCGTGCGATGGGCTGCAAGATGGTCTTGCAGGGGTTGAGCTGGATGGCCAGGCGCTCGCGCACCAGGGCTGAGATGTCGGCCAGGGCGTGGTTGAGGTGGTCGGGCGAGTCGTGGAGCAGGATGAAGTCATCCACGTACCGGACGTAATGCCGGAAGTGGAGGCGGTGCTTGACGTGTTGGTCCAGGACGTCGAGATAAACGTTCGCGAAGAACTGGCTGCTGAGGTTGCCAATGGGGAGGCCGAGGTGCGCGGGCTGCTCCGCTAGGCGCTTGTGCCGTGGTACGCGCTGCAGCAGGGCCGGGTTGCCCCGGTGCTCGAAGTTCTCGCGGGGGTCGTGGAAGAGGATCTGCCTGGCGAGCTCCAGCCACCACGATTCCGTAATGTGTCTGGCCAGCAGTTCGAAGAGGATCTGCTTGTTGATGCTGACGAAGAAGTTGGCGATGTCGCCCTTAAGGTAATAGGCTGGCTTGCTCCAGTTCTGAGTCTGACTGCGAATCATCGCCTCGAGGCGCTGGGCACCATAGAGCGTGCCGCGGCCTGGAATGCAGGCGCAGCTGGTCGAGATGAAGCGGGCGTGGATCGAGGAAGCAACGTGGTTGTACAGCAGGTGGTGCACCACCCTGTCCCGGAACTCGGCAGCCCATACCTCGCGAGGCTTCGGGTGGGTGACCACAAAGCAGATGGATCGCCCGGGTGTGTAGGCGTCTGCACGCAGCTCGGCGTACAGATCGACCAGGTTGTGTTCCAGGTCGATCTCAAAGCGCAGGGCGCTATCGCTGTTGCGCTTGGCGCGCCTGCAGTCGAAGTAGGCCTGCACCAGATCGGAAAAAGAGGGGCCAGCATAGCCCGTTGAATCTGCGGACGGCGCGGACGCGGCCCTTGTAGCCCTTGTCGTTGTTGTTCTGGTTGCCATTGTCGAAGTTCTGATTCCAGGCGTTGGAGGCGTTGCCGGCGTACTGCGACGGGATGTCGCGCTATCTACGTCACCCTGCCAATTGCTCGGCCTGGCAACTGCACGGGACCGATGCCAGCCGGAGCTGGGGATGTCCCTTGTGTGCATGGCGGTGGCCGTGGCGGCCAGCGGCGCGACCAGATTCAATAACCGTACGGGCATGGTCGCCATGACGATCACGCGGCAGACGGTGCGGCATACTTGCGCCACCCGTTGGCTTGTTTTCCGATTGCGTCTGTCAGCTCGATTGCCCGGGCATACTGCCCCGTGCTGATCAGTCGAAGATCGCGCGCCAGGCGCAGGAGCAGCTCCACCACCTGCATGCGCTCGAGGAGCTGCTGCAGGTGAGGGGCTTTATCCCGGGCGCTGTTGGCACGGTATATCAAGACGACGAGATCCATGCTCTCCTCTGCCAGCCGCTTGCCCAGCGTGGCCTTGTGGGCCCTGGGCATGTTGGCCGTGAGGGGTGTAACGACGGTGAGCAGGTCGTAGGTCGTCTTGTAGATGGGCAGCGCTGTTGTGAGGGCCATGCTGGCTAAAAATCAAACGAAGCCGGGCTGCGCCCGGCTAAATGGGTGAATGGATTAAGGGATGAGGAATCTGCGGACGGCGCGGACGCGGCCCTTGTAGCCCTTGTCGAGGATGTCCTGGAAGCCACCGTCGAAGTACTGAAACCAGGCGTAGGAGGCGTAGCCGGCGCACTGCGTGCTGCTCCAGTACCATTCGGTTTCAAAGGCCTCGGTGCCGTCGTCACGGAATGCCGCGAACGGCGTCTGTGCCGGACTGTCGGGCATGTAAGGGTGTGTGGGCAGGTAGGCGCTGGGGTTATCGCCGGAGAGGCACGAATTGCTATCGTCGGTCGGCTTGAACGCGCGATAGCAGATCTCAAGCTCGTCGCGGCTGGGGATGTACCAGTCCGTGTGCCCGCCGATGCTGAGGCTCTGCGCCCAGCTTGCGATTTCACTGCCGGCAGCAGCCATGGCCGTGGTGTTGGCGTGGCCGTCATTGAAGCTGAGGGCGGATTCGACTGCTTTACGCGTGCCCCATTCGCCGGTCATTTCGCCGGTGATTTTCGGTGCGACGATAAGGCCATAGGTGCTGGCGCCGATGCGGATAAGGCCTACGAAAAAGCCGCCGCCGAAGGCTTCGCCGATGGCGGGATGGGTTGTGTTGATGCGGTCCATGATGTTCCTCGTACTGTGTGATGGCGCGGAAGGGCCGCGCCGACCCTTCAAGCTTTTTTGGGTTGCGCAGGTCCTGCTTCACGTCCGAACGGCAGGCTGACGAAATAGCAGCAGCTGTCGTGCATGACTTGCTCTTTCAGGCAGCCGTAGCGCTGCGGCTGGCCGGTGATGACGGTTAATTCCACGTGGTAGCACCGCCGACAGCGCTCGGGCGCAGCCTGTGCCCGCAGATCGGCTTCGGAGTACGCACTCATGCTGCGCGGGCCTCCATGTCGGGCAGCTCGGGCATGTCGTTGTTGCGGCCGGGCAGGTACAGGTCGCAAGTGCCGCTGGCGCTGACGGGGGCGTCGATCTCGATGCAGTGGCGGTCGCTGCGGGTGGCCATGTGCTTGAGGTGGCTGGAGGAGCACATGGCGCAGGTACTGCAGCGGTCTTTCTTGGCGCCGGTGCTGTAGCCGGCCTCCTGCCGGCGTTGATTGGGGGTCTTTGCGGTCATTGCTTTTTCCCTTTCTTCTTCGTGGCGGGGGTGATCTTTACGGCCAGGTCGTCGATCGATTTGCCCAGGCTTTCCCAGGCCTCGATCCAAAGCGGCTTTTCGCCGGTGCCGTCCCATTCCGTCCCGGGGTCGTCGGGATGGCGATAGACGGTCGCTGCGGTGCGGTTATCCCGCTCGATCTCGGCCCGAACTTGTTGGGGGTCGATACCGATCCGCTCGGCTGCGGCAAGGAGTCGGGTGGGCGCGTCCTCTGCCTGCCATGGCTCCTTCTTTGTTTCGCCAATCAGCAGGGTGTCGCGCAGCAGTCCGATCAGTTCGGTGTCGTCCATGTTCGGAATGCGCTCCTGCAGGCGCTCGACGGCGGTCCGGTTGGTTTCGTCGGGGTAGTAGAGCTTGGCTACTTTGAAACGAGACTGCTCGTACAGCGCGCGGACGCAGAACTCGGCGAGCATTTGCAGATCGGGCGTGGCAAGGATCAGTAAGGGCTGGCTTCGAACGTCATTAAAGAGCCGCGCACGGAATTGGTTCTCGGCCTGCAGCTCGGCCTCTTTCCTGGCCCGGTCCTGGGCCTCCTGAGTGGTATCTCGAACGTGCAGCTCGATGCCAGCGCCGCGCAGGGCGTCCGACAGCGCCTGCTTCTGCACGATTTCCTGCAGGCCGTTCTCCGGGTAGATGTCGAGGAGCGCCACTTCGACCGCACCTGGGACTTTCTCCAGCAACTCGCGATAGGTCGGATAGTCTTCCAGCTCGTAGCACTTGGCATTCAGGGCAACATAGCCGCCTTCGCAAACGCCGTACGGCATCGGCTGAATAGCTTTTGCGTCGGCGCCGCTGATGATCGTC
Organism: Pseudomonadota bacterium; assembly: GCA_018241685.1. GTDB lineage: Bacteria > Pseudomonadota > Gammaproteobacteria > Burkholderiales > Rhodocyclaceae > Zoogloea. The sequence goes on along the minus strand of JAFEDJ010000012.1, from coordinate 14,433 downwards.
CGGCCAGCTTTGATCGCATCGGCCCGCAGGCGGTCGGTATGCGCATCCTGCTTTTGTTCGAAGCAGATTGGGTCGGTGCAGACGTCTGCATCGTCTTCATCGCCGGTCTGGTGGTCCAGCCGCTTCGGGCAATGCGTGCACGGGCCGGCGCCGGAGACGAGGGCCTCATCGTCCTGCGCGAACCATGCGCGATCCAGATCCTTCGTGAAGTGGTTCTGCAGGATGTTTGCCGCGGAACGAACGGACGGGCGATTGCCCGAGTAATCGAGCTCGCAGACGCGGGCTACGGCGCGGGCCTGCAGGCTGGCCGGCACGCGGGCGACAAGAAGAGCGACAGACTCGCTCATTTCGCCGGCCCGCAGCTTGTCGCGTCCCTCCGGTCCGAGCTCCAGCAGCTTCAACTTGGCGTGGATGTATGCTTTTGACTTGCCGACTGATTCGGCGATCTGGGCGGCACTCATGCCTTGCTTGCGCAGCTTTTCGTAGCCTTCGGCCTCTTCGATGGCGCTCAACCCTTCACGCTGCAGGTTTTCGATGATCTGCAGGGTTTGCACCTGTTCGTCGGTGAGGTCTCGCAGGAGAACGGGAACGGTCAGCAGGCCGGCGATGTTCGCAGCGCGCCAGCGACGCTCGCCGGCGACGATCTCGAGCCGTGCTTCGGTCCCGAGCGCCTGGCGCATAGCCTCGGGCATCTCGCGCACAACAATGGGCTGCATGATCCCGTGCTGCCGAATGCTTTCGGCCAACTCCTGTAGGGGCTCCTCCGCAAACGTCTGGCGCGGGTTCGTCGGGCTGGGGTGCAGCATGGCCGTGTCGGGCCGTAGAAGTTGACCGTCGTCTTGCGTGTGGTCGCGGGCGTTCATGCGGCCATCCTCCGGATCTCGCCCGACTTGTCGCCCACCGGTACCACGGTCCAGCCCTCCGGAATGACCGGCGACAGCACAAAGCGGCCGTTGCGCTCGATGAGGTGCAGGTGTTTGGCAACGGCGGTTTGCGCAACTGCAAACAGCTCGGCGTCGTCGGGCACGATGTAGGTCACATTGCTCATTGGGAATCCTTGTTGAGTCGCTCAAGGCGGCGGCTGCCGCGGCCTACGGTGTTCGCGGCCCAGCGGCGGTTCGGGGCTGCCATGCGGCGCAGGCCGGCGCTGATGGCCGGGTCTGCCATGGCGGCTTCGAAACTGATGCCAAGGGCGTCGAGCTGGGCGCGGCGGTAGGCTTCGCGCAGCGCGGCATCCGTGGGCGCCTTGAGCGGGGTTGTCATGCGGGCACCGCAGCCGCGGTGGCGTCCAGCAGCACAAACAGCGGGGCTTCCACACCCTGGATGTGGATATCCGCCCAGCCGTGCGGGTGGTGCTGCCGGCGGCCTTCGTCTTCCACCAGGTCGAGGCGCGTCAGCACGTCCGTCAGGCGTTCGATGGTCGTCGGGCCGGTGGTGATCCAGACCTGAGACCAGCTGCCCGTGAGCGCGCAGCCCACGTGGGCAGGCAGGCCTTCCTTGCGCAGGCCGTCGGCAACCTGCCCGGCCTGGAATGCGGCGCTGACGGCCGCTTCGGGGTCGTGCAGTGCGGTGGCAGTCATCGCGTCCAGCGAGGCGCGCTGGTCGGGAGTCAGCGGGGTCATTCTTCGTCATCCTCTTCAATGTGATTGAGGCTGCAGCAGCGGGCCACGAACAGGGCCACGCCGAGTTCGCCGAGCAGAAACAGCAGGCAGAGGGCTGCGGTGTCCATGGTGGTCAGTCCGGCGTGAAGTGCATGGCCGGGATGGACTTGGCCTGGTGGGCTGCATCGCGGCGGCGCTTCCAGTCGTCCCAGGCTTCGCCGGGGTAAGGCTGCGGCGCCATGGGCGTGCCGATCTCGTGCAGGTCATCGTCGGCGTCGCGGATGGCGCGCTCGTCTTCCTCGGCCATGTGGGCCCGGATGGTGACGAGCGCAAGCGCGACGGGGATCAGGATCAGCAGCAGTGCAGCCAGGCCGCGGGCGATTTCGAAGAGGTCGATGTCAGGCATGACGGGCGTCGCTCGGGATCACGGTGGCGATGTAGGCGCGGGACAGGGTGCGCGTGCGGCCGTTGAGGATGTCCATCGCTTTGGTGCTGCGCTTGAGGATGTCGCGCAGTTCGTCGCGGTTGCGGTCATCGGCTGCAGCCTGCAGGCGGTCATTGACCAGCGAGAACGCGTAGTGCGCCTGGATGAAGCGGAATCGGCAGCGCTTGATCAGCTCATTGATGCGATCAGCCCGGCCGTCTCGGGCGATGCGGGTTTGGATGTCCATGTTTCGCTCCTGCTTGCCGGGCAAAAACGCGCCGGAAGCCGCGCTGCGCGCGGCTAAATGGGTGAATGGATTAAGGGGTGAGGAATCTGCGGACGGCGCGGACGCGGCCCTTGTAGCCCTTGTCGTTGGTGCCCTGGAGGCCATTGCCGAAGCCCTGAAGCCAGGCGAGGGAGGCGTAGCCGGCGTACTGCTCGCCAGACCAGTACCAGTCAGCATCGAACGGGTCCTTGCAGTTTGCGAACAGCAGCGATTGCTCTTGGCGAGTCGGAAGATCGGCGCCGATCTCTTTCGCCCAGGCGAGGGCGTCGTCCCACGTGAGGCGGGTGTCGGGCTGCTGGGGGATCAGGATCAGGTGGTGCGTGGGCTTGCCGTAAGCGTCGATGGCGATGCCGGCGTAGCGCTCGCCCTCGGCGAGGGTGGGCAGTGCGATGAGGTATTTCGCGGTGGGGTGTGCAGACGTTTCCACGGTGGTGTTGCTCCAGCCCGGCCCGGTGATCGGTGATCAGCTGCGGTGGGGATGACTGGATTAAACACCGCGTTTAATCTCTCGTCAAACAAAATGTTTACATGTTTTTGGAGCCGTAAACGAAAAAAAGCCCGCATGGAGCGGGCTTGGTGATGGTGGCGAGTGGGCTAACTAGGGATGAGTTTGCAGCCACAGTGCTTGCAAACTCGAGCTTCTTTCCGGATGAGCTCGGCGCAGTCCGGACATTTGATGTGGGTTTCTGGGGTTTGGATGTCGAAGCCGATGCGGTCCTTGTTGTAGCGCTGGTTGAAAACCGCTTCGCTCATAAGAAGGAAGTTCAATCCTTCTATAAATCCAAATATTGCTGGAACGAGAGTCCAGCAGAAAACTATATACAGTACACCGGAGATTCCTTTGCCAAGGTAGAAGCGGTGGATTCCTAGGCCGCCCAGGAAGAGTGCGAGGAGCGCAGCTGTGGTCTTGGATTTCACGTGGGTGCTCAAGATGGGTGTTAAAATATCGATATTCAGATAAATATCATTTTTATCAATAATGCCAGTTAAGCGTGGTCCTTATTTAATTCGTTCAAATCATGCCAAGCGGACAGCGACGGCCTTCCGTGAGTTTGCGCGACAGGCTGATCGCGGTGAGGCGATTGGCGGTGCTGTAACGTTATGGACGCATAACGATGTGCCTGACTCAAGGTTGGTTGGTTTTCTGGATGATCGGCCCGAATATGCGATCCGGGCCTTGCTCCGGTTTTTGTTGGTACTGGCTCTCGATGACTAAGCATTGGCGCCGTCCGGTTGCAGCCGGACGGTCGGGTTGGGGTGTTACTGTCGCCATGCTCCATCCACAAGAGCGGCCTTCCGCCCGTTAAAGCTCACTCAGCAGCCCCGGTTTTGCCAGCCGGGGTTTTTTTTATGAGGGTGCGCAGCTTACTGTCTTTGTTTTCTGACGCAAACCTGTCATGCCGTTTGGCATTTTCGCTATCTTGAATGTCATTTGGTGCGGATTTTTTCACATTTTCCAAATGTAATAGTCCCCGGCTGATTTTCTTGAACAGCGTCGGGCGGTTTCCGACTGCTGCCAGTTCGAGGCCTACAGCCTGTAACGCCGCTTCGAGGACCGCGATTACACGGTCTGCTTGCGTGGGGATGGGGACTGCGTAGCGTGCCCCGACTTCGCGCACTTCATGCCGGGCTTTCGGGGTGGTGCCCTCGCCATATTTGAGCCATACGGCGGGCACGCCGATCGCGTGTTCTGCGTCGAGCATGGCCCTATCTGACATTCCCCTTGTCATCCAGTTGGTCAGCGTTTGTTGGGATACGCCCAGCTTTGCGGCGATGCGCCCTGGCTCGACGATTTTCAGTTCGTCTTTGGCGAATTGGAACAGGCGGTTGGTTGTGTCGTGCATGGCGCGATTCTCCCGCTGTAAACGCCTTGTTGATACACGCCATGTTTACACTTAATTAAACATGGTGTTTAATGAGGCATGGACGCAGATCTCTCTCGAAAAGTTATCGACGTGGCAGGTGGATGCATTGCATTTGCTCGCCTTCTGAAGATCGACGAATCGCCCCGGGTTTCGCAGCGTGTCAATAACTGGCGGCGCCGGGGAATTCCTGCGCAAGTGATCGTCGACAACATCGATTTGATCCGTGGGCTGATCAAGGATGCAGAGCTGACGTCGGACTGACATTCAGTTTTGCGCTTGAAATGGCCATGTTTAACCGTGTCTCCCACCCCGGCGTTTCCTCTCCTCCCGCCGGGTCTTTCTCCCCGCCGGTCGCGTTGCCGGCGGGGAATTTTTTTGGAGTAACAGATGGGTACTTTGAATCTTCGTGCGGATACGACTGCGGTGTCGGCCTTCCTGGGCCGGCTACTTGCTGAGGTTTCTCAGGCTCCTTTTGAAGTCCGCCAGTTGTTTGTCGACCGACTCGAGGCCTTGCCTGAGCCGTTCTGCTTCGATCTGGATGGTGGCGCCGCAGCCGGCGCAGGGAATGGACGGATCGTCCTTCAGCCGTCCGATGCGCTCATCGAACTGGTGGCCGCATTGCGGGCAGGTGAGTTGAATGATTTTGTCATCAAAAATGGACATGGGGTTTCCTCCGGTGCTGTGGATGGGTCGGAGAAAGCAGTCTAGTGGCATGGCGGTGCAGGGCTGGTGATTTCCTGCACTTTAGTCGGCTGGCCTTGGGCCAGAAACCAACAGTAATGAGGTGCGGTGATGGATGTGAGACGGAGTTACCTGGACATGATCCGGGCCTTCCCCGGTGGCTGGGATGCGATGGCGGCGGCGCTGGGGATGACCCGTGCGGCGCTGGAAAACCGCATCTATGAGCGCAAGGGCCAGAGCGTGCATGTGGAGACGGCGCTGCAGATGCAGCAGTTCTCCGGCCGTGCGGCCTTCGCCGAGGCAGTGGCGGCAAACGCGGGCGGCGTGTTCCTGCCCCTGCCGGATGCCGGAGAGGTGGAGAGCGTTGAGCTGCTTGCGATGTTCAATACGTTGTACGCCGAATTGGGGGATTTGAGCGCCAAGTTCCGCGACGCGGTGGCTGACGATGAGATCAACGCCCGCGAACGGGCCGACTTGATGGACATGGGTCAGCACATCCACCGGACGGTGGAGCAGCTGCTGTCGCTGAGCTTCCGGGTGTATTGCCGGCCGGGGGTGGATCGTGGGTGATGCTGCACTCCATGTGCGCCTGGTGGGCGCGGATGAGCTGGCCGAGGTGTTGGGCCTGACGACCGAGCAGGCCGCGGATATGGCCTTGGTGCTTGCGTCGTTAGCGAATGCGGGCGTGGCTCACGTCGGATCGACGGTTCGTGGTGCGCTGCTGTGGGACGCGCTCCAGGTGGAGCGTGTTCGCTGTCAGGTGGTCGCGGCGATCCGGGCGTCGATGCTCGGGATTGATGTGGGCGCGCTGGGCGAGCAGTTGCGCGAGGTGTTGGCTGCGCAAGCCAGCGTGGCGGTGGAGCGTGGCCTCCTCCGCAGTATCACGCCAGCGCTCGACGATATGGATAGCCGCCTGGACAAGCTGCAGGAAGGCATCCAGGGCTTGTTCCGTCAGCAGGGCGACAACGGCCAGAAGCTCCGTGATCTGGTGGGGCTGTGTGGCACGTTCGTGGCCGACATGCGGGCGGGTCATGCGGCGGTGAAGAAGGATGTCGGTGCTGCACTGAGCCGTGTAGAGCAGCACACCGAGGCGCTGATGTCGAGCGTGGCCGAGGAGCTGCAGGCGCTGCGCTTGAGCGTGAACGAACTGGTGAAGGCATCGAAATGAGCCGCGAATTGATTGAGCGCCCGGTCGAGCTGACGCCGCAGAAGATCGCCAGCCTGATGAACGGCCCGCGCCAGGCGACGCTTGTGCTGCCGATGTTGCCGGCCCCAGAGATGACGGAAGAGGTGCGCCGTCGTCTGTATGGGGAGCTTCTACTGCTCGGCTATGCGGGCGCGTGGGATGACGATGTGGCCCTGCTGGATACGGCCTGGAATGAGGGGCTGCTGCCGGATCTGCGCTGCCCCTATGGCCGTGGTGGGGACGTGCTCTATCTGCGCGAGCCCTGGTCCCGTGAGGGTGGCCGGTGGCGCTATGCGTATCGGGATGCGGTGAAGGGTGATGGCTTGGTGTGGATTCCTGCAGCGAGGATGCCCAGAGAGGCGTCGCGGCTGGTGATGAAGCTCAGGCGTGTGGAGATCGGCGCGGGCGACGGTGGCCGGCCTGCCTGGCATGTGGCGGTATCCATCGAGGGTCGCCAGGGGGCGTAGGGCCGTGGGGATCTATCTCAACGACGATGAGCTGCTGCTGCTCAGTAACGCGTCTGGAATCGCCGTGAAGGCGTATCTGCGCATGCGCGCCCGGATGGATCTGCGCACGCGCCTGGTGGGCGTGATGTCGGGGCTCAACTGGAAGGCTTTGATGGAGTGGACGGAGACGACCATTCCGAAGGGCGGCGGTGTGCAGGTGGAGAAGCCGTCCGAATCGGCGGTGCGGCGCGCGGTGGCGGCGCTAGAGCGCGTGGGGCTCGTGCAGAAGCGAAAGTCTGCCGTGCTCGTTTTTTCGCTCCCTTTGGCCTCAGCGGGAGAGGTGCGTCCAAAACAAACCCGACAGGAAACCGACAGGGGTTTATCCACAAAACCCGACACGGACGAAACCCAGCATTCAAGCGGGTTTGCTGGGGGTTTTGAGGTAGAACCCGGCACCACTGAAAACGCGGTGAGAGGGTCGAACCCGACACACATCGGAGATCTGAGGTTTACCTCTCCCCAATCATCGTCAACAGAGGTTAACGAAGGTGGGGCTTCGGGCGACGATGCGGCCCCCGGGGGGGCTTATCGAGATCGCCCTGCGGGCTCACACCCGGCCCAGTCGGGCCGTTTCGGTAGCCGGTCGGGGCCCGATTGCATGCGTCTGCACGAGCATCTCCACGAACCCCCCGCAGGTTTGGCAGAGAACGAGTCGACTGCGGCCGATTGCGCTGACGATGGGCTGATGCGGGTGCTGATGAGGCGTGGCATCCGCGTTCCTGCGGCTTCGGCGGCAGCCCTGTCGGAGTGGGTGGCGCAGGGTGTGACGCCGCTGGAGCTGGATGGGGCGATTGAGGCGGCGCTGGCGGCGCGGCGCAAGGCAGATTCGGTGCAGCCTGTCCCGCTGGCGTATGTGGGCCGGGTCATCCATTCGCGGCGCAGCGAGGCGCGTCGGGCGGCTGAGGCTGCACGGCGGGCGCTGACGCATGGCAAGACCAAGACCGCGAATCAGCGGGATTTCGATGCGCTGGCACGTGAGCTGGGGCTGAGCCCACGGCCCGGCGAATGGCCGCAGGAATGGACGAATCGGGTGCTGGCCGCTGCGGAAGCCCGCATGCGGAAAGACGATGACGCGCGGTAAGCGTGCCCCGCAGCTCACTGCCGAAGAGCGTGAGCGTAACCGCCGCCTGGCCGATGAGCGGCATGCCGAGATCAAGGCGGCGGCGGAACGGGCGACGACGGAGCGGGCACGGGATTTCCTGCGCGGGATCGGGGAGCTGGTGGAGGGCGATTCGGTGGTGGAGCGTCTCCGGCGCCTGGATCGCTACCGGCATGCCCTGGCTGAGCGGGCACGCATCCGCTACCAGCCGACGATGCGGCAGCAGCAGGCGCGCCCCGCGGCCGGCGTGGTGGAGATCGAATTTTGAAGATCCCGGTGGAGTTGGCGGCGGACGTGCGGCGGTTTGTGCAGGACTTCGACCGCGTTACAGCGGCATGGATTGCAAATGGGGAGTACCAAGCGGACGAGGTTGCCGAATGGCGTCAAATAATCCGTTTGGATATGCAGAGCGAGAAAGGTGCAAATTCCGCCATCGATCCTAGGCCGCAGGCCGAGCGCATCAAGGCGTGGTGCAAGACGTGGCGGGAATTGCGTGCAGGTCTGGATAAACGGGGGTTGTGATGGGAATCAAAGAGGATGTGCGGGCCAGCTACACGGTGAGCTTCGAGCGCAGGATGCGGAACTGGGCACGTTCTGTGGCCGGCTCGTCCCTCGGTTTCGCGCAGGTGAATTGGGATTCGTGCGGCGGTGGGTCGGATGAGTCGCCGCTGCCGATCTTGAGTGGCGAAGCTGAGGACACGGGAAAGGCGCTGGAGAAGCTGGCTATCCGATACCGGCGTGCTGTTGAGCTGTACTGGATGTGGGGTGATTCCGATGCCGAGCTGACGGTGCTGGGCCGCAAGTGCGCAGTGGATTACCGGACGTTCGCGGGTCGTGTGATCGACGGCCACCGCCTGCTGCAGGCAGAGCTGACGCGGGCTGCTGAGGCCTGGCGGACCCACAGGGAGCGGTCTGAGTCGATGGTTTCGGCAGCTCGGCATAGCGGCGTAGACTTGACGACCGGTATTTTGCAGGTCTAGAGTGCCGAACTTAGTAGGAGTCGAACTACGTCCAAAGCCCGCAAGCACACGCCTGCGGGCTTTTTTCATGGGGTTTGAGATGCTGCGTATCGACGTGAAAACCGACGTCTCGCGGGCACTTGAAAAGCTCCAGGGCGTGAAAGCCGCAGTGAAGGAAAAGGCTGTGGTTCGCGCATTGAATGAGGTGGCCGATCAAGCGAAAGTTCGGGCGGCCCGCGAAATTCGCGCACAGGGCTACAACCTCAAAGCAGCGACGATCAAGAAGGCGATCACGATCACGCGTGCCAAGCCGGGCGTGTTGGTGGCGGTAGTTCGTGCTGTTGGACGGCCCGTGCCGCTCATTCAGTTCGATGGCCGGCAGGACAGGAAAGGACGCGTGACCGTCAAGGTCAAGGGCGGCCGCAAGATCGTCAAGGACGCGTTCATCGCAACGATGCCAACCGGTCACCGTGGCATTTACGTGCGACAGGGCGACACGCACAAGAAGGTCAGACGCAACGACCGGGTGCGCTGGTACGGCCTACCGATCCATGAGCTGTACGGCCCGTCCATCCCCGCGGTGTTCGGCAACCAGGTCATCCAGGAGGCCCTCGAGGCGCTGGTCCGCGAGAAGCTGCCGCGCATCCTCCAGCATGAGATTGCCTTCCTCACCCGCTGAAATTTTCGGGTCCTTTTTTCGTCTCTCGTGCGCGGGCACCATGACCGCGAATTTTCTCCAGACTTTGGCTTGCTAAGGGGGCCATAAGCATGCCCACTCAACAGGAGATTGCTGCTCACCTGGACATGAATCAGAGCGAGGTAAGCCGGCACCTCGCGCGGATCGGAATCGATTGGAAGTTGGCGACGATGGATCAGATCCGGATTGCGTACGTGCGCAATCTCCGGGCTCAGGCGTCCGGCCATCGGTCTGACGATGGGCTCGACCTGGTGAAAGAGCGCGTGCTTACCGAGCGCGTGGATCGTGAGCTCAAGCTGCTGCAGGTAGCTGAGAAGAAGAAGCTACTGGTGAATGTCGAGCAGCTGGAGCCCGAGCTGGTCGCAATGGTGACGGCGTTCCGTGTTGAACTGCTGTCGCGGGATGACAAGCTCGCCGACGAGCTGTCGGCGCTCTACGGCGTCACCGTCGATGCAGCGTTACTGAACGAATACACCTATGCAGCACTTGCCCAGCTCGCTCGATACGATGTCGGCGGTCGGGGCACTCGTGCGTCGTCTGGCGGGGAATCTCAAGCCGCCAGTGAAGATGACCACGACGGAGTGGGCGATAGAGAGGCGGCGCCTATCGGCTAAGGCCTCGGCGCGGCCTGGTCGCTACAACCCCGACATCACGCCGTGGGTTGTCGGCATGCATGAAGCGCTGGACGACCCCGCGGTGACGAAGGTGGTGTCCATGAAATCCGCGCAGGTCGCGTGGACGGATGGCGTGCTGCTGAACTATCTCGGCCGCCGGATCGATATCGACCCGTGTCCGATGATCGTGATGTTCGCGAAGGACGGCGCCGCCCAGCAGTTCGACGTCGAAAAGTTCACGCCGATGGTCGAGGTGACGCCGGTGCTGGCCGAGAAGATCCCGGTCGGCAAGTCGCGGAGCAAGGACAACCGGGCGGACTACAAGGGGTTTCCTGGTGGCTTCCTGAAGTTTGTCGGCTCCAACAGCCCGTCGTCGGTGAAGTCGACGCCAGCCCCGGTGGTTGCAGTCGAAGAGCCGGACGACTGTAACGACAACGTTCGCAACCAGGGCGACACGATCACTCTCCTCGAGGAGCGGACAAAGAGTTTCCCGCGGCGAAAGGTGATCTTCGGCGGGACGCCGACGATTGAGGGTGTGTCCCGCGTCGAAGCCGGTTACAAGGAATCGGACCAGCGCAAGTTCTTCGTGCCCTGCCATGACTGCGGCGAAGAGCAAGTGCTGATGTGGGAAAACGTGCGCTGGAATCGGCGCCCGGACCTGCACCATGAGGTGTATGGCGATGCCGATCCCGAGAGCGCGTCCTATGTCTGTCCGCACTGCGGCAGCTGCTGGACCGACACCCAGAAGAACCGCAACGTTCGCAAGGGCGTATGGCGGGCAACGGCCCCATTCCATGGCATCGCCGGTTTCTACATCAACGAGCTGTACAGCCCTTTTCCTGGCTCGCAGCTCGCACGCCTGGTCGAAAAGCGATTGCGTGCCGAGCATGCCTTGCGAAACGGCGACGACACGAAGATGCGGTCCTTCCGCAATAACACGGAAGGCCTCACCTACGCCTACAAGTCGGATCTCCCGCTGGCCGACACCCTCAAGAGCCGGGCGCTCCAGTACGAAGAGCAGACGGTGCCAGACGGTGGCCTGGTGCTCACGGCCGGCGTGGACGTCCAGCACGACCGCCTCGCTGTGGTCATCCGGGCGTGGGGGCGCGGCGAAGAAAGCTGGCTGGTGTTCTGGGGAGAGATCTACGGGAAGACCGCTGTTGCGGAGCAAGGCGCGTGGCCCGACCTCGACGCGCTGCTCGACCGGGAATTCCGCCATGTCAGTGGTGCTGGGCTGCGCATCAAGGCGGTGAGCGTCGACAGCTCGGACGGCCAGACCTCCGACGCCGTCTATCAGTACGTGCGCAAGCGCCTCAGCAAGGGGTACATGGCCATCAAGGGCGGCAGCAAGTACCGCCAGGGCAACGACGACGGGCGCGAAATTTTCAGCCCGCCGCGTGCATCCGTGGAGACAGACCGCAAGCAGAAGGCAGCGAAGTACGGCGTCAAGCCCTACATCATCGGGACGCAGAAAGCCAAGGATCTCATCCTCGGCTTCGATGAAGGCGCTGGCCGGATCAAGCTCACGGGCCATGGACCTGGCCGCATGCACTGGTATGCATCAGTGCGGGCCGACTACTACGATCAGATACTGGCCGAAGTGAAGGCACCGCACCGCACGGTGAAGGGCCGGCTAGTCTGGACGAAGCTCGCCGGCCGCCGCAATGAAGCGCTCGACTGCGAGGTGTATGCCTTGCACGCCGCGCGCAGCCTCAAGATCAATCTGTGGCGCGACAGTCATTGGGACGCCATCGAGCAAAAGATTGCGCAGGCTGATCTCTTTGCCGCGCCTGACACCGAACCGCAACAACCGAAAGGAGGTGATCCGTCTGGCGCCGACGAGCTGGCCCCCGTCGCGTCTGAGGTCCCGGCCGCCCTGGAAGCACCCGACCCACCGCCGGCCGTGAGGCCCCCGGTGTTGCAGCAAGCAGTATCAAAACCGAAGCCCGCCGCGAGCGGGCCTTTTTCTGGGCGCCGTCCTGGTGGCGGCTTCAAGGCAGGTAGGTGGTAAATGAACATCCCGCAAACCCTAACCTCGGGCAACAGCGCGACGTGGTCTGACTCGGCCTGGCTGAGTCCGGGCGGCGCGCTGTATTCGCCGCCGACCTACACCCTGACATACGAAATCCGCGGCCCTGGTGCTGCCCTGACGCTGCAGGCCGTGCAATCCGGTACCGGCTGGGAGACGACCCTCACCGCGACAGACAGCGCCGGGCTTACGGCGGGACTGTGGTGGTGGGAAGCCATCCTCATCGGGGGGCGCGATCACCGTAGCGCAGATGCCGGCGAGCTGCGCATCGTCGCCAGCCTCGCCAGCATCACGGGGCCGTACGACGGCCGGACGCAAGCCGAGCGAGACCTCGAGGCCGTCAATGCTGCGATCTCGGCCAGGGCCTCGGGCGGCATGGTGCAGGAATACACCATCGCCGGCCGCAGCCTCAAGCGCGAGCCGATGGCTGCGCTGCTGGAACTGCGCTCTGCCCTGCAGATCCGGGTCCGGAATGAAAAAGGCATCTCCCGTAACCTGTACTCGAGATTTCGATAATGCAGACGTCTGCACGCATCCTTAATGTCGTCGATCAGTTCGACGACGCGACCGTGCGCCGGGTCGGCTCCCGCGTCCTCGCCGACTTCGGCGCCAAGCGGGCGGCCGAGCGTGCCGCTGCGGTCGCCGCCGCCAGTCGTGCAAAGCAGCAGCAGGCCGCCCGCGCCTATGCGGGCGCGCAGGTCGGGCGGCTCAACTCAGACTGGAGTGCGCTGCAGACCAGTGCCGACAGCGAGATCTTGACCAGCCTGCGCCTCCTCCGGGCACGCTCCCGTGAGCTGGTCCGCGACAACGAGTACGCCAAGCAGGCCGTGCGCGTGATCAAAAACAACGTCATCGGCACCGGCGTCGGCATGCAAGCGCAGGTCATGAATGCCCGCGGCAAGCTCGTGGCAGGGGTCAATGACAACATCGAAGACGAGTGGTGCGAATGGATCGACGGGGAGAACTGCCATACGGGAGGCCTCCTCAGCCTGCCGGATATCGAACGGCTCATCTTCGACGAGCTGGTCGCGGCTGGCGAAGTGCTGGTGCGCTACGTCGATCAACCCTTCGGCAACTCACGTATCCCGCTGGCCCTGGAGGTGATCGAAGCCGACCGGTTGATGGACAACTGGCAGGCTGCCCGGGCGCCCAACGGCAATGCAATCCGTATGGGCGTCGAGGTCGATCAGTGGGGCCGCCCGACGGCGTACTGGCTGTACCCGCATCACCCCGGGGATTACCAGTTCACAACCTTCACCCCCAGCAAGTTCATCCGCATTCCGGCCACCGAGATCGAGCACCTGTACCTGATCGACCGCTGGCCACAGACCCGCGGTGAACCGTGGATGCATGCCACGCTCAAGAGGCTGCACAACATGGGGGGCTATGAAGAAGCCGAGATCGTCGCGGCGCGTGCCTCTGCCAACATCGTGGGCTTCATCCGGACGCCCGAGGGTGTCGTACCCGACGACGTCGAGGCCGGGCGGCAGCTGATTGATACCGAGCCCGGGACATGGCAGACCTTGCTGCCCGGCGAGCAAGTCGACGGCTTCAATCCGAGCCGGCCCAATGCAGCGCTTGAGCCGTTCATGCGCTTCATGTTGCGCGGGTTCGCGGCGGGCGTCGGCATCAGCTACGAATCGGCCAGCCGCGACTACTCGCAGAGCAACTACAGCAGCAGCCGTCTCGCGCTGCTGGATGACCGGGACCTGTGGCGTGTGCTCCAGGGCTGGTACATCCGGCGCTTCCGCAGTCGCCTCCATCGGCGCTGGCTCGATGGCGCTGTGCTTGTGGGCGCGGTCAAGGCGGCCGACTACTACACCGCCACACGCAAGTACCAGAAGGTGCGCTTCAAGCCCCGAGGCTGGAGTTGGATCGATCCGACAAGGGAAGTCTCTGCCTACAAGCTGGCGGTGCGCTGCGGGTTCATGTCACCGGACGACGTTATTGCCCAGACCGCCAACGGGGCCGACATCGAAGACGTATACAACGCCATCCGTCGCAGCCGGGATCTGGCCGACGAGCTGAAGCTGGTGTTCGACACGGATGCCGAGAAGGTCAATGACAAGGGACAAGTGCAGGCGTCTGCACCGCCGTCTGATGGCAGTGAGCCCGCTGACCCTGACGTAGCGCAAGAGTCCTCGGAAACTGCAACCGACCCCGAAGCGGGTGAACCTGGAGAAAAGGAATGACCGTCATCATCCTGCGCAACCAGCGCATCGCCGGCACTGATTACGCCGAGAGCCAATCGGTGACGAAAGACGCCGCGACAGAGACTGCCTGGGTCAATGCGGGGTTTGCCAAGTGGGCGCCGGGCAGTGGGCCGGGAACGAAAGGCTTCGTTGAATACCTCAGCAACGGGGATGGGCGGATTAGATTTTCCGTAAATGGCAGTCAAGAATTCCCCGCAGTCGGTGAGATCGGCAGCATCACGTATGACAGTGCTGGGCGAGTCTCGACCTACATCGACCAGGGCGCCACTTGGG
>JAFEDJ010000011.1 GCA_018241685.1 Pseudomonadota bacterium | reverse complement strand
TTCGCCGTACTCCACCGGCTGCACGCGGCTGATCGCGGCGACCATCGGGATCGTCGCCTGGCCGCCACAGGTGACCATGTTGACGTTCATCTCGCGCTGGCCGACGTGCTGCTTGAGATTGACCGGCGGCACGCAGTAGGGGCCGATGGCGGCGGGGGTCAGGTCGACCATCAGCACGCCCAGTTCGTTGAGCTTGCGGCTGTTCTCGGCGTGCACGTAGGCAGACGTGGCGTCGAAGGCGATCTGCACGCCATCGGCCAGCACGTGGGGCAGGAGGCCGTCCACACCGTCGGCGGTGGTCTTGAGGCCCATCTCACGGGCGCGCTTCAGGCCGTCCGATTCCGGGTCGATGCCGACCATCCACACCGGCTCCAGTACGGGGCTGCGCTGCAGCTTGGCGAGCAGGTCCGTGCCGATGTTGCCCGGGCCGATCAGGGCGCATTTGATTTTCTTGGTCATCGCTGTGTTTCCTTTTGGGGTCGCGAAGGGTTAAACCATGCTGCGCACCACACCGCCTTCGACCCGCAGGGCCGCGCCGTGGGTGGCAGACGAAAGGGGACTGCAGACGTAGGCGACGAGGTTCGCCACCTCCGCCGGGTCGATGAAGCGCTTGAGCAGCGAGGTCGGCCGGGCGTTGGCGAAGAAGTCCTTCTCCGCCTGCTCCAGGGACACGCCCTGCTCTTCCGCCAGGCGGCCGAAGAAGGTGGCGACGCCTTCGGTGCGGGTCGGGCCGGGCAGCACCGAATTGACCGTCACGCCGGAGCCGGTGCAGGTTTCAGCGATGCCGCGGGCCACCGACAGCTGGGCCGACTTGCTCATGCCGTAATGCACCATCTCGGCCGGCGGGCAGATGCCGGACTCGCTGGAGATGAACACGATGCGGCCCCAGTTGCGGGCCTTCATGGCCGGCAGGTAGTGGCGGGACAGGCGCACGCCGCTCATCACGTTGGTTTCGAAGAAATGGAACCACTCGGTGTCGTCGATCTCCTCGAAGGGGCGCGGATCGAAGATGCCGAGGTTGTTCACCAGGATGTCCACGTCCGGACAGGTGGTGACCAACGCTTCACAGCCGGTAGCGTTTCCCAGGTCGGCGGCGATACCGGTGACTTTGGCTTCCGGCAGCGCTTCGAGCAGGCGGGCGATGGTGGCGGACACGCCGGAGCGGCTGCGTCCGTTGATGATCACCTCGGCGCCTTCAGCAGCCAGCTGGCGGGCGATGGCGAAGCCGATGCCCGACGTGGAGCCGGTGACGAGAGCGCGCTTGCCGGTCAGTTGCAGATCCATGGCGGCCTCAGCTGAAACGGACGGAACAGCCGCCGATGCCACCGATGGTGACGCGCAGGCTGTCGCCAGCCTGCACCGGGATCAGCGCGGCGAGGGAGCCGGACAGCACGATGTCGCCGGCCTTCAGGCCGATGCCCAGACGGCCGAGGGTGTTGGCCAACCAGGCCACGGCATTGCACGGGTGGCCGAGGGCTGCCGCGCCGGAGCCGGTGCCGACGATCTCGCCGTTCTTCTCGAGGACCATGCCGCAGGTAGCAAGGTCCACCTTGCGCGGATCGACCATGCGGTCGCCCAGCACCAGCACGCCACAGGAGGCGTTGTCGGCGACGGTGTCCTGGATCTTGATCTTCCAGTCCTTGATGCGGCTGTCGACGATCTCGAAACAGGCCATCACGCCCTCGGTGGCAGCCAGCACGTCGGCGGCGGTGAGCCCCGGGCCCATCAGGTCCTTCTTCATGAGGAAGGCGATCTCGCCTTCGGCGCGAGGCTGGATCAGGGTGTTGGCGGGGATCGCCTCGCCTTCGTTGTACACCATGCCGTCGAGCAGCCAGCCGAAGTCGGGCTGATGCACGCCGAGCATGTTCATGACCACCTTGGAGGTCACGCCGATCTTCTTGCCGACCACGCGCTCGCCGGCCGCCAGGCGGCGGGCGATCATCTGCTGCTGGATCTGGTAAGCGTCCTCGATGGTGATCTCGGGATGGCGCTCGGTGAGCGGAGTCAGGGTTTCACGATTGACGAGAGCGTTGTAGAGCTCATCGCCAAGCTGGGTGATCAGGGCCTTGTCCATGGATTTCTCTCAGGAAAGCGGTTGGGGTTCGGCGTCGGTGGCTTCGGCGAGGAAGTCGGCGACGAGACGGGCGAAACGGTTGGCGTGCTCGATCTGGGTCCAGTGGCCGCACTGACCGAACACGTGGAGCTGGGCGCGGGGGATCCAGCTGGCCAGGGTCAGGGAGGTCTGCAGCGGGATCACCTTGTCCTCGCGGCCGTGGATCACCAGGGTCTGGTTGGGCAGCGCGCGGATGTCGGCCTCACGGCTGACCATCGCATCCACCCAGCGCTGACGCGGAGCCGGGAACATGGCGCCGAAGGACTCCTGGAAGCCGGGGCGGATGCTGGCCTCGTAGCGCAGTTGGGCAAGCTCGTCATTGACCAGATTGCGGTCATAGGCGAACAGGTCGAGCAGACCGCGCATCGCCTCGAAGGACGGCTGGTAGCCCCACACGGCATCCAGCGCCGGGGTGATCTCGAAAGGCACACCGACGCTGCCCATCAGCACCAGCCGGCGGACCCGCTCAGGGTGGCGGATCGCCAGTGCCAGCGCGATGGCACCGCCGAAGGAGTTGCCGACCAGGTCGGTGCGTTCGATGTCGAGGGCGTCGAGTACGGCGATCGCATGGGCAACCTGACGGTCCATCGAATAGACATCGCCTGGCAAGCGTTCGGTGTAGCCGAAACCGAGCATGTCCGGCGCAATGACGCGACGGGCCTCGGCCAGGGCCGGCATCACCAACCGCCAGTTGGCCCATGCGGTGACACCCGGCCCTGAGCCGTGGATGAGCAGCACCGGCTCGCCAGAGCCCAGGTCATGGACGTTGGTCTGCCGGCCGGCCGCCGGGAGGAAGCGGCCGATTTCCGGGGAGGACGGACTGCTGCTCATGATCTTCAAATCCCTTTCAAAGCTTGACGCAGACGTTCTTGAGCTCGGTGTAGAACTCGAGGGAATGCACGCCACCTTCGCGGCCGATACCGGACTGCTTGGCGCCGCCGAAGGGCGTCCGCAGGTCGCGCAGGAACCAGGAGTTGACCCACACCAGGCCCACTTCCAGACGGCCGGCGACACGGTGGGCGCGGGTCACGTCCTTGGTCCACACCGAGGCGGCGAGGCCGTAGGTGGTGTTGTTGGCGCGGCGGACGACTTCCTCTTCGCTGTCGAAGGGCATCACCAGCGTGCAGGGCCCGAAGATCTCCTCGCGGGCAATGGCGGCTTCGTCACCGAGGCCGGTCCAGATGGTCGGCTGGACCCAGGCGCCTTCGCTCAGGGCACCAGGCATGTCGGGCACGCCACCACCGGTGACGACCGTGGCGCCCTCCTCCACCGCCTTGCGGTAGTAGGACAGGACCTTCTGCTTGTGCTCCTGGGAGATCAGCGGGCCCATGCCGGTTTCCGGGTTGTCGGGCAGGCCGACGACCAGCTTCTCGGCGCCTTCCTTCAGGCGGGCGACGAAGGTGTCGAACAGCGGGCGCTCCACATACACGCGCTCGGTGCCGAGGCAGACCTGGCCGCAGTTGGCAAAGCAGGAACGCAGCGTGCCTTCGATGGCCGCATCCAGGTCGGCGTCGGCGAAGACGATGGCCGGGTTCTTGCCGCCCATTTCCAGCGAAACCGGACGGGCGCCATCGGAGGCGGCCTTCATGATCGCCGCGCCGGTACGGGTTTCGCCGGTGAAGGTGATCGCATTGACACCCTGGTGGCGGGTCAGGAATTCGCCGGCGGAATTCGGACCGAAACCATGCACGACGTTATAGACACCCTTCGGGATGCCGACCGCGTTCATCACCTCGCCGAGCAGCGTGGCGGTCTGCGGGGTTTCCTCGGAGGGCTTGACCACCACCGCGTTGCCGCAGGCCAGCGCCGGACCGACCTTCCAGGTCATCAGCAGCAACGGCAGGTTCCACGGGCACACCACACCGACCACACCGACCGGGCGACGCACCGCATAGTTGATCGCACCGCGGCCATCCGGCGTGGCCATCTCGAAGAACTCGCTGGGTACGTTCTTCACCACATCGGCGAAGATCTTGAAGTTGGCTGCGCCACGGGGAATGTCCAGGTGGCTGGCCAAGCTGCGTGGCTTGCCGGTGTCGGCCACTTCGGCGGCCAGGAAGTCCTCGAAGCGACGGTTGATCTCGTTGGCCACGCCGTACAGCAGCTCGACACGGTCGGCGACGGTGATGCGGCCCCACTCGCCTTCCAGCGCCGCGTGGCCGGCAGCGACCGCCGCGTTCACCTCGGGCAGGCCGGCTTCGCTGACCTGGGCGATGACGCTGTTATCCAGCGGGGAACGCTTCTCGAAGAGGCGGCCGCCGGCGGCCTCGACGAATTCTCCGTTGATGAAGTTCTTGATCAGTTTCATCTGCTGTTCGTCCTTCTTGGTGAAGAGCTTGTCTTGTTCACTCGGCGCCGATGGCCTTGAGGGCCGCCCGCGCGCATTCCTCGTCCTGGGCTTCGGACGCACCGGACACGCCGATGCCGCCGATCAGGCCGTCCGCGCCGCGGATCGGCAGGCCGCCGCCGAACACCACCAGACGCGGCCGCGCGGAGAAGCCCAGCTTCATGCCCTCGTCGTGGCCGATGACGGACATCCAGTCCTTGGTAGAGAAGCCGAAACCGGCCGCCGTGTAGGCCTTGTCGATGGCGATGTCGATGGACTGCACGAAGGCGCCCGGCATGCGCAGAAAGCCGGCCAGGTTGCCGCCGCTGTCGGCTACCGCCACGTTGATGCGCACGCCGATCTTCCTGGCGTGCTCCACAGCCGCCTGCAGCGCGAGGCTGGCTGCCTCGGCGGAAATCACGGCTTGGGGAACGGAAAGCGGGGCGGCGGAAAGCTGGCTCATTGGGGTCGGTCCTGAATCAGTGTCGTTGATGAAACGATATTTCCTTCTTATCTCGACGTCAACAGTTTTTCTCGAGATTTTTGATTATGATCGCTCCAGGCCGGTTCGGCTAGAATTCACAACAATCGACAGGCGCCCTCGAGGCCCCGCCAGAAACACCGGAAATCCACCCCATGAACGACCTAGTCAGCAGTACCGACCTCGCCAGCGAGGCCGATGAACCCAAGACCCTGGCCGAGGCGGCCTACCGCCAGCTGCGCCGGGACATCATCGAAGGCGTGCACCGCCCCGGCGAAAAGCTGCGGGTCGAGCACCTGAAGGACCAATATGAAGTGGGCGCCGGCACGCTGCGCGAAGCGCTGCAGCTACTCGTCACCGACGCGCTGGTGGTGGCCCAGGGACAGCGCGGTTTCCGCGTCGCACCGATCTCCCTCGACGACTTCGAGGACATCACGCGCACCCGCGTGCTGCTCGAAACCTCCGCACTGCAGCAGTCCATCGAGCTCGGCGACGACACCTGGGAAGCCAATGTGGTGGCGGCCTTCCACATGCTGTCCCGCGCCGAGGAAAAGCTCGTCGAAGGCGCCAAGGGCACCCGCGAGGAATGGGAACTGCGCAACCGGGCCTTCCACGAGGTGCTGATCTCGGCCTGCCCTTCGCGGTGGATCCGCCACTTCCAGAACATCCTGTACCACCAGTCGGAGCGCTACCGCCGCCTGTCCCTGTTCCGCCAGCCGATCCCGCGGGACGTCCATGCGGAGCACCAGGCCATCGTCGATGCGGCCCTGGCTCGCAACAGCGCCGAAGCCACGCGCATCCTCTCCGATCACATCCTGCGCACACTGGATGCAGTGCGTCAGCTTCCGGCAGACTTCATCAACTAGTGAAAGACCGGCTTATCCACCGGCTTTCGTGAGATATGACTAAAGACATACGCCAGCGGCTCCGTTAATCTCCTCGCAACGTGCCCACGCAGGCGCGTAGAGGCCGCGCACAGACGCGCCACGCCGAGGAGACACAACTACAATGACGCCCCACTCTGCCAACGGAGACCCGGCAAAGGGCATCCGCGTCGGCGAAAGCCACCACACGGACGCGATAGCGGCCGCTCACCAACTCGCCGAAAAGCTACTTCCTGCCACCGATCGCCTGTCGCTGGTGTTCGCATCCAGCAATTACGCGCCGGAACAGCTCGAAGCCGGCCTTGCCGACGCCTTCGGAAAAACGCCGCTGATCGGCTGCACCACAGCCGGCGAGATTGGACCGCAGGGCTACCAGCAGGCCAGCCTGGCCGGTGCCTCCCTCAGCGACGATGTGATCGATTTCGAGATCGGCCTACTCGACAGCCTCGATCGCCTCGATCCGCACCGCATGGCGGCCTTCGC
Source organism: Pseudomonadota bacterium (assembly GCA_018241685.1). Lineage (GTDB taxonomy): Bacteria > Pseudomonadota > Gammaproteobacteria > Burkholderiales > Rhodocyclaceae > Zoogloea. The sequence goes on along the minus strand of JAFEDJ010000011.1, from coordinate 256,156 downwards.
CCGCGACCTGCGCAACGCGCTGCAGACCCGCCACAGCCGCCTCGACAGCCTGTCCTGCTTCGCCTTCATGCTGGTGGATGGCCTGTGCGGTCTTGAGGAAAGCGTCGCCCGTGCCTTCCACGACGGCCTCGGCGGCATCCCCCTGTCGGGCGGTTCGGCCGGGGACGATCTGCACTTCGTCGATACCCGGGTGATCTACAAGGGGCGCCTGGTGGATAACGCGGCCGTGCTGCTGGTGGGCGTGAGCCACCGCCGGCTGGATGTGTTCCAGACCCAGCACTTCACTCCCACGAACGAACGGCTGATCGTCACTGGTGCCATTCCCGCCGAGCGCCGGGTCACCGAACTGAACGGCTGCCCCGCTGCGGATGAATACGCCCGCGCTCTCGGCGTCGGCGTCGCGCAATTGACGCCAGCCGTCTTCGCCGCCAATCCGTTGCTCGTACGCATCGGCGGCGCCGATTTCGTGCGCTCCATCCAGCGCGCCAACCCGGACGGCAGCCTGGACTTCTTCTGCGCCATCGACCGCGGCATCGTCTTCAAGATCGCCCACGGCGAAGACCTGCTGAGCAATCTGGACAAAGCCCTCGACAGCGCTTCCGCAGCAGTCGGCGAGGCGGAGCTGATCCTCGGCTGCGACTGCATCCTGCGGCGCCTGGCAGCCACCGAGACAGGCCTGGCCGACGCGGTCAGCCGCTGCTTCGCCAAGGGCCGGGTCATCGGCTTCAACACCTTCGGCGAACAGTTCCGCGGCCTGCACCTCAACCAGACCTTCACCGGCATCGCCTTTGGCAAGGAGTCCGGACGATGAGCCGTACCGAAGACCTGCGCTGCGCCCCGGACGATACGGCCGGCCTGCGCGCCGAGATCGCGCGCCGGGACCGCATCATCGAAGCCCTGGTTTACCAGGCCGAAAGCAACCCCTCCGCCCCCGGGCAGGACTACGGCCTGCTGCAGACCACCTTCATGCTGGAGGAGCAGATCCGCCACCGCACCGAGGAGCTGGTCGCCACGCTGAAGGCCCTGCGCGAGATGTCCTCCGAAGCCAGCGCGGCCCGCCACCAGCTGGAGGCGGCGATGGACAACATGTCCGACGGCTTTGCCCTGTTCGATGCCGACGACCGCATTCTGCTGTGCAATGAGGCTTTCCGCCGCCTGTGGGGGCTCGACGGCCACCTCGGCGGGCGCCCCTTCCGCGAGCTGCTCGCCGCCTGCGCCACCGACCCCACCCTGCCCCACCGCCTGCAGGCCTGCCGGAGCAGGCGCGAGCGCAGCGAGCTGAAGCTCCCGTCGGGCCAGATCCTGCAGATCCGCGAACGGCGCATGGACGACGGCGGCCTGGTCGGCATCTATTCGGACGTGACCGACCTGAAGGCCGAGGAGGCCCTGCTGCGCCAGCAGGCCCTGGCCCGCAAATCCCAGTTGCTGCAGTCCACGCTGGACAGCATCGATCAGGGCATCGCGGTGTTCGGCCAGGACGAACATCTGGTGGCCTGCAACCAGCGCTTCTTCACGCTGCTCACCCTGCCGGCCCGCCTCGCCGAAACGGGCAGCACCCTCGAAGCGATGCGTCGCCACAGCGCTGCAGTCGCCCGCCTGTGCCCACCCGGCCTCGGCCCGCAGACCCGCGCCACACGCTTTGAGCAGCACGCCGACGACAGCGCGGAACTGGAGCTGGGGCGCTTCCCGATGCCCGACGAAGGCTTCGTGCTCACCGTCAGCGACGTCACCTCCCTGAAGGAAGGCGAAGCCCGCATCGGCCGGCTGCTGGTCCAGCAACGGGCGATCTTCGACAACGCCCACGTCGGCATCATCTTCTGCCGCGACCGCCTGATCCTCGACGCCAACCAGCACATGGCGGCGATCTTCGGCTTCCATTCCCCATCCGACCTGATCGGCCAGCGTACCGAGATCCTCTATCCGAGCCACGCCGACTATCTGGAGGTAGGCGGACGCATCTACCGCGATCTGGCCAGCCGGGGTTACAGTGAAGGCGACATCCGCATGGTCCGCAAGGACGGCAGCCCCTTGTGGATCCGCCTGTCGGGCCGCCCTCTGGATGCACGCAGCGGCGGCGAAGGCTCGATCTGGGTCTTCAGCGACATCACCCGCCAGCGCGAGCAACACGCCCAGCTCGAACTGGCCCAGCTGGTCTTCAACCACAGCAACGAAGCGCTGATGGTGACCGACGCGGACAACCGCATCGAGAGCGTCAATTCGGCCTTCACCGCCATCACCGGCTACGGCGCCGCCGAAGTGCTGGGCAAGAGTCCGTCCGTGCTCAAGTCCGGCCAGCACGATCCCGGCTTCTACAAGGCGCTTTGGGATGCCCTGGAGCAGGACGACCGCTGGGAGGGCGAGATCGTGGACCGCCACAAGAGCGGTCGCCTCTACCCCAAGTGGCTGACGATCCGCGTCGTTCGCAACCCTGACGGCAGCGTCGCCCATTACGTGGCGGCATTCAGCGACATCAGCGCCCGCAAGGCCGCCGAGGCCCAGATCCAGTACATGGCCCACCATGACGCGCTGACCGGTCTGCCCAACCGCATCCTGCTGCGCGACCGCTTCGAACACGCCTCCCAGCGCAGCCTGCGCAACAACGGCACGCTGGGGATGTTCTTCCTCGACCTGGACCAGTTCAAGCACATCAACGACACCCTCGGCCACGCCATCGGCGACGACCTTCTGCTGGCCGTCACCAACCGCCTGGCCGGCTGCCTGCGGCACAGCGACACGATCAGCCGCCTCGGCGGCGACGAGTTCATCATCCTTGTCGAGGGAGACGAGTCGACGCGCTTCTACGCGGCGGTGGCAGAGAAGATCTGCCGCGCGCTGGAGAAGCCCTTCGAGCTCGGCGGCCACGCGCTGACCGCCACCGGCACGCTGGGCGTCGCCGTGGCGCCGGGCGACGGCCAGGACTTCGACACCCTGCTGAAGAAGGCCGACATGGCCATGTATCACGCCAAGGCCCGCGGCCGCGCCACCTTCAGCTTCTTCGACGAGCGCATGAACCAGGACTCGGCCGAGCGCCTGTCCCTCACCACGCATCTGCGCCGCGCCCTCGGGGCCGGCGAACTGCGCCTGGTCTATCAGCCCCAGTTCGCCATCGGCGACAGCCACATGATCGGCGCCGAAGCCCTGATGCGCTGGCGCTCGCCCCAATACGGCGAGATCAGCCCTGCGCGCTTCATTCCGCTGGCCGAGGACACCGGCCTGATCCTGCCGATCGGAGAATGGGCGCTGCACGAATCCTGCCGGCAGGCCCGGGAGTGGGCCGACAGCGGCCAGCCCATCAAGATCGCCGTCAATGTGTCGGCGGTGCAATTGCACCGGGACGACTTCTCCGCCACGCTGGCCGCCGTGCTGCGAGACACCGGCGTGGCGCCGCAGCTGATCGAGCTGGAGCTGACCGAATCGGCACTGATGAGCGATGCCGCCCGTTTCATCGAGCTGATCGCCTATGTGCGCAACCTGGGTATGTCGGTGGCCATCGACGATTTCGGTACCGGCTATTCGAGCCTGGCCTACCTGAAGCGCTTCCAGGTCAGCAAACTGAAGGTGGACCGCTCCTTCGTCAAGGACATCCCCGACGACGAGGAAGACCGGGCCATCGCCGAAGCCATCGTACGCATGGGCCAGTCACTGAGGCTGAGGGTGATTGCCGAAGGGGTGGAAACCCGCGAACAGCTGGATTTCCTTGCGGGCATCGGCTGCCACGAGGTGCAGGGCTACCTGCTGGGCCGCCCTGTCGAGGCGGCCGCGCTGGGGGCCGGCCTGACCGCGGGCACCGCGGCCGGCCGACATCACTAAAAAATCCCAAGGAAACGCCGGGCCACCCCGGGTTTCCTTGTCTCTCCCGGGGCGAGCCAGACACAGCCCACCCCGAGAGGCGCTCAGGAGACGACCGTCAGGAAGCGCTCGTTGAGCTTGCGGTCGTGGTAGAACACACCGGTGCCGACCTCTTCCCAGGTCCAGGTGATGGGCGCGTAGTCGGGGTAAGGCTGATAGCCTCCGCAGAACGTCTCGAAGCGGTTGCCGGACGGATCGAAGGCGTAGATCGTGGTGCCGCGGGTCACGCCGTGGCGGGTCGGGCCGATATCGATGGACACCTTGTTCATGGACATGATGTCGGCGGCGCGCAGGACCTTCTCCCAGGTATCCAGCAGGAAGGACACGTGGTGCAGCTTGCCCGGCTCCGGGTGGCGCACAAAAGCGATGTCGTGGGCTTTATGGGAGCACGAGAGCCAGATCGCCAGATTGGTCTCGCCGTCTTCCATCAGCACGCGCTCGACGAGGTAGAAGCCCAGCACGTCCTCGAACAGCTTCTGCACCTTCTCGATGTCCGGCCCGTAGAGCAGACAGTGATCGAGGCGCACCGGCGCGATGCCGCGCTCGGCATCGGGGGTCCAGGGGTCCGGATTGACGTACTTCATGCCGTTGCCGACGTCGGTCTTCTCGGCGTAGAGCTCGATCTGGTGGCCGGACGGGATCTCGAAGCGCACGCGCTCGCCGGTTTCCAGCAGCTCGCCGGCGGGGATGCGCTCGGTCTGGACGCCGTAGGCCCGCAGGTCGGCGTTGAGCTTTTCCAGCGTGGCCTTGTCGGCCACCTTGAAGGCGAAGAAGTCCATGCCGGCGGATTCCGCCTCGCGCAGGATCAGGCTGTTGTGGTCGCGCTCGTCCCAAGCCTTGAAGTACACCCGGCCCTGAGCGTCGCGGCCGGTTTCGATGAGGCCCAGCACATTCTTGTAGTGATTGACGCCCTCTTCCAGATCCAGCACGCGCAGCTGCATGTGGCCGGGACGCAGAACTCCGGTCATTGCCATTTGTAATCTCCTCTTGTCCTTGTGGATGCCGGCATCGCCCGGGAGACCGCATTGCGGCGCGGTTTCCCGACCCGGCGAGCACTGTGTTTATCTTAAACTCTCATCTCGATAAGTCAAATTATTCTCGAGATTTTATTTTTATATCGATTTAATGATCAAACCCGCTTGAACAACGGGCTGCGCACCTGCTGCGCATCCGCCGCCGAGAAGAACTTCTCGGTGTAGATGTCGTTCTCGAACAGGCGCCCCTGCATCAGCGTCGAGATACAGGCATCGATCATCATCGGCGGTCCGCACAGGTAGGCCTTGCGACCGCGGAAATCGTTGTCGAAGTGGGCCTTGGCCGCCTCGTGCACATAGCCCCGGAAGCCCTGCCACGCTGAATCCGCTGGCTCGTCCGACAGCGCCGGCACGTAAGTGAAGTTGGGATACTTCTCCGCCAGCGCCAGGAATTCGTCGTGGTAGTAAAGCTCGGCGCGGCTGCGCTGGCCGTACACCAGGGTGATCGGCAGCGTGCTGCCCTCGGCCAGCAGGTCGAGGATCATGCTGCGTGGGCTGGACAACCCCGACCCGCCGGCCATGAACAGCAGCGGCACATTGGCCGACTTACGCACGAAGAAACGGCCGTAGGGGCCGGACAGCTTGACGCTATCCCCTTCCGCCAGCTTCTCGTGGAGATAGCCGGTGCCGGTGCCGCCGGGCACGATGCGCACGTTGAGCTCGATCTCCCGCCCTGTCGACGGCACGTTGGCCAGCGAGAAGGCACGGCTGATACCGAGGCCCGGAATATCCAGGTTGATGTACTGGCCAGCCTGGAAGTGGATGGGCTCGTCGAGCTCCACGAAGATGCCCTTGATAGTCGGCGTGAGCTGCTCGATACGCTTCACCGTGCCGGGGAAGTCCTTCACCGGGATCGATTCGGCGTCCGGCTCTTCCTCGATTTCCGCTTCGATGGTCACGTCGCTTTCGAGGCGCGCACAGCAGGCCAGGGTCTTGCCCTCGGTGCGCTCGAAGTCCATCAGCGCGAAGCTCGAGGCTTCACCGTGGTCCACCTCCCCGTCCAGCACCTGCACCTTGCAGGTAGCGCACAGGCCATGGCAGCACGCATGGGGCAGCCAGATGCCGGCGCGCAGGGAGGCATCCAGAATGGTCTGCCCCTCCTCGACCTCGATGGTCTGGCCGAGGGGTTCGATGGTCAGCTCGTAGGACATGATTCAGCTCGCAGAACCCTTGATACCGGTAAGTCCGGGGGTGCGGAAGCGCAGCACGTCCTTGTGCTTGAGCCCCAGTTCGGCCAGCGTCTTGTTGAAGTCCGGTTGCCACGGCTGGCTGGACTTCAGCCATTCGACCTTGCTCCAGTCGATCTTCGCGAAGTCGGGGTGATAACCGAAAACGCCCGGCAGCACCTTGTCGATGATGTCGCCGAAACGCATGTTCGGCGGGAACGGCAGGCAGAACGGCGAGCAGAACAGCAGGTGCTGATCCCAGCCGATGTACAGCAGCTGGTTGCCGTGAAAGTTCTCGAGCCGGTCGGCGGACTCGAAGGAATATTCCTTGATGGCGGCTACGCCCATGGTTTGTCTCCTTGTATTTTTCCGATGCGGAATCCGGCCGGCGCCCTGCGCCGGGCCGGATTCACTCCTGTCTGTCAGGCGGCGTTCTTGGTCGCCATGCCGCGCCAGGCCTCGAAGTTCTTCTGATCTTCGGAACCTTCGAAGTCCAGGTTGTCGCGCCCCTGGGCCAGGTGGTAGTAGTCGAGCACGGCCGACAGCGGGTCGAAGCCCTCGGCGGTCGGATCGACGCCTTCCTCGAAGCAGTTGCCTTGGTAGATCTGGTGCACCGGCAGCCAGGCCTGGATGTACTTCTCCGGCTCGTGCTCGAAGATCTCTTTGCAGCCGTCGGAGCAGAAGTGGTACTTGTTGTCCTTGTAATCGACCTCGCGGTAGCAGATCTGCGTCGGGTCGCCCGGCTCGGTGAAGATCATCGGGATCTGGCAGGTCTGGCACAGCATGGGCAGCGTCTTGTTGTAGAAGCGGTTGCCCTTCTTGGCCTCCTCGCGCCAGTGCTCCAGGCGCGGCCGGTAGTACTTGTCGAAGCTGTTCGGGTACTTCTGCGACAGCCAGTCCAGCTCGTCGTCGGTGGGGATCCAGGTGTGGAAGTTGCACGCCGCGGCGTAGTTGTAGAAGGTCGCCCAGGCCTGGTGGGAGATGTGGTCCTTGTCCTGCTCGATCTGGTCGAGCCACTTCGGCGGACGGATGCCGTAGCGGGCCAGATCCTTGAACAGCGCGCCGCCGTTCTCCTCGAAGTAAACCTCCCAGGCTTCCTTCCAGCTCATGATGCGCTTGGGCAGCATGTAGTCCATCATCATGCCGACCAGGGTCAGCACGCGGTAGCCGCGCCAGGTCCACTTGTCGATCCACTGCTGCACGATGGGCAGGTTGTCAGGATCCTGCTCGAGTACGAACTTGATGACCTCCAGGCCCAGGGTCATGTGGCGGGCTTCGTCGGACTGGGCCGAGAAGCCGAAGGTCATGGTACCCATGTCGCCGTTGTAGGCGGCGCCGGACACGAAGGGCACGAACAGCAAGTTGGTCAGCACGTACTCGAAGCTGAAGCCGATCGCCACCATGAACTCGAAGGGGCCGGCGGTGACGGCATCGTCGAAGAAGGAACGCGGCACCGACAGGTACCACACGCGCTCCAGCATGTGCCGGTATTCGTGGAAGCCGTTGTAGTACTTGTTGTAGTTGGACAGGGAATGGATCTGCGTCTGGGCGTGGCGGATCTCGTCCAGGGACTGCATCAGGCAGGCGACCCGTGCGCCGACACCGGGGAACTGGCGGCCGGTCATCGCGAAGCCGCGGTGGGCCATGTACTCCAGCGGGCTGATGCCGTTCAGGAACAGCTTGATGGCGTTGAGATAGCGCGCATCGGTGACGTTGAGGTGGCCGTTGTTCTGGGCATAGGCGTCGATGATCGCGTACAGCTTGCGTTCCTTCTCGGCCTGGTACTTCCAGTAGGCGTCCATGGTCAGGCGGAACGGGTCTTCCCACTTGTCCCAATCATGGATCTTGATGCCTTCATACTTGACGAAGGGGAACACGTCGTCCATCGACTGGTAGGTGGTTTCCCAGCCCAGGCCGCGGGTCATGTGCTGGTACTTCTCCTTGAGGCCCAGCTTCTTCTTGCCGACTTTCATGTCCATCTTGCGTGTCTCCTCGAGGGGTTCAGGCGTTCCAGCTCAGGGTCAGCTCGTCGTCGGTCTCGTCGACGTTGCCCGTGAGGGAAATCAGGTTGATGTGCAGTTCCTGCAGGTCGAAATCGCGGCCGATCAGCTCTTCGATGGTCGAGCGGCGCACGACCAGCGAGCCTTCGGCGTCGATCTTCACCATCGCCGGCTGCTCGTTGCAGATGGCGTGGGGGTTGTCGGCGAGGATGGCCTGGATGATCTGGCGGGTGTCGTCGTTGGTCTGCAGCGCGATGAATACCTTGGACATAGTGCTTCCTCTCAGAGGCTGACGCCGGCCTTGGCCATGCGCGCGTTGAACTGGTCCACCACCTCGCTGGTGATGGCGTCGGCTTCGGCACCGAGGGCGATCTGGGCGATCGGCATCAGCGCGGCGGCGGCGCGGTCGCGCCAGTGGGTGATCCAGGTTTCCATCTGGGCCTTGTTCTCGGCGGATTCGGCGGCCGCGGTCTTCACCGTGGCGTCCACCCACTTCCTGGTTTCGGCGTACCAGTCGGTCATGAACTGGGTGAGCATCGCAATCGGCGTGCCGCCCTTCGACGAGAGCACGTTGTCGATGATGGTTTCGTACACCAGCGGGTACAGCAGGCCGTCCAGCGCCACCATCTGGGCTACGAAAACTTCCAGCGGGTCCTTCAGCACGAAACAGTCTTCCACGTAGCGGCGCAGTCCCTGCCAGGCGCTGTCTTCCATCCAGCTCTGCTTGGCGGTGTCGAGCACCTCCACGTCATCGCCGAGCAGCAGGCCGACACGGGTGATGTACTGGGCGATGCCCAGCATGTCCATGGAGTGGAAGATGCACGGCTGGGTCAGCGCGGTGCCGTAGCCGTAGGCGGTGATGAAAGCAGCGTTCATGTTGCCGCCCCAGGCTGCGTGGCGCAGCGGCAGCAGCAGCTTGAGCACGGTCTCTTTCAGCTCGGCCGGCAGGGTGTCGGCCAGGCCGCGGCCTTCGACGAAGTCGAAGTTCGACTCGGCGGTTTCCTGCTGCTTGGCACGGGCCAGCGTGTAGGCGCCGTAATAGAACTGGCGCGGGTCCTTGAAGGCGTACCAGTCGGCCATCTTGATCGCGCTGCGGGAGGCGTCGAAGATCTCGTGGTCCGGATCCCAGGTCGGACGGTAGTGAAAGTTGTGGGTTGCCTGGACTTCCAGCGTGCCTTCCTGGTAGCGGGTCGCTGCCTTGTCGGCGCCGATGCGGCGGGCGATATGGTCGAACGTCTGCCGCTGCGGCTTGATGGTGACGGTGCGCAGATCCATCTGCATGGTGTCTCTCCTCCTTCTTCTATTCAAATTCCGGGCGCTCAGCCCGGCCGGTTCATCTGAAGCGTTGGTGCGTGGCCTCGTGGAGGCTCCAGTTGAAGTCGCCGTCCTCCTCCGCCTCCGGCCGGGAACCCTCAAGGAGGATCACCCGGTTGGTCTGGCAGAACTCCTCGTAAGCCGCCTCGGGCAGCAGCATCTCGACGAAGAGCGCGGGATCGGAAATGGAGAACTCGAACTCCACCAGGCCGTCGGGGCGCCGCTCCACCAGGCGTACGTACTTGCGGTTCACATCCACGGGCAGCGGGGTGGTCGGATCGATCATCGTGTCCTCGGTCTGGTCTGCAACAGGCTTCTCCTTATCAAGCCCCGTACCAGATCTGGCAAACCACTGATCCAGAAAGACAAAATCCGCTTTTTCTCGAGATTACGAGAAAAAGCGGATTTTATTGATGAATCAATTGATCAAATGCTGCAGTGCAGCTTGATGATCTGGTGAAGCGGCCAGGCGACCCCGGCCACGCCGGCTTCGACTTCTTTCGGGTCAGAAGTCGTAAGCGATCTTGCCGTAGTCGAAGCCGCCACCAGTGGCGTAAGGCTGGGTGCCGTAGACGGCGCTCGACGTCCCAGTGGTCGGTTCGCCAGGCCCATTCTTGTCGGGACGCACGTTGAACAGGTTGGCCGCTCCCACGGTGAGCCTCCACGACTTCGTCAACGCGTAGTTAACATCGAGGTCAGTGATCCACTTGGCGCCGAAGTTCACGTCCTGGGCCGATCTCTCGGAACGGAACCAGGTCAGCTTGTCATAGCGGGTAGCGGCAAGATTGATGTCGAAACGGTCGATGAACCAGCGCGCGCCGAGGATCAGCTTGGTTTGCGGATAGCCGTCGGTGAGCCCGCCCACCGACGAGCGCGGGAACCAGATCGTGTTGCCGCCGGGGTTGGCACCCAGTTTGGCAATCGCCGACGGCGTGTTCTTGATCCTCTCCACCTCGGTCTTGTTCCAGTTGAAGGCGGCGCTCCAGCGCACCGTACCCAAGCGGGCGTAGTCCCGCGTGGTTTCCGCCACCAGATCCACACCGGTGGTCCTGGTATCCGCTGCGTTTGCGAAATACTGCACCCACTCGCTGCCGACGTAGCCGTACTTCTGCAACAGCGGTGCGAAGGCCGGGCCATACAGATAGCCGGTACGGATGATGCGGTCGCGGATGTCCACCCGGTACGCATCAAGCGTGATGCTGGTCTGGCGGTTTGGCTGGAAGGTCACGCCGAGCCCGAAATTGGTGGACTTTTCCGGCTTCAGGTCCTCGGCACCCAGTTCCCGCGCCAGCGACGAGGTGTTGCGCAGCAGCTTGGACAAGCTGGGCACGAGGTTGCCATTGATGTCGGTGTTAGTGCGGTTGTCCGTCTGCGCATAGCCGATCTGGGACAGGGACGGCGCACGGAAGCCCGAGCCCACGGTGCCGCGCACTGCGAACTGCGGCGTGAGGTCATAGCGGGAATTGAGCTTGCCGCTCACCGTATTGCCGGAGCTGTCGCCATAACGTTCGGCGCGTACCGCCGTACCGACGAACCAGTTTTCCCGCGGGTGGAAGCCCAGGTCCACATAGGCCGCCGCCACGTTGCGCTTGAGGTGCGCCTCGTCAATCGGCGCCAGTACCACCGCAGCCTGAGCGCCAACATTGGCCGGCTTGCCCACATTGGGGTCCCCCTCCTGGTCGCCCGCCTTGAAGACGTAGCCGCCATTGGTATAGCCGAGGGGGTCGCCGGCGAAGGTGTCGAAACCGTCCTGGCGGAACTCCCCGCCGAAGGACACTTGCAGCGGCTTCTTCAGGCCGATGTCGAAGGCACGGGTCACATCCAGGTTGTTCACCCACTGGGAAAACTGGTAGGTGGCCAGGTTGTCGAAGCGCGTCGGCGAGGCCGGGCCGAGGGACGGGTTGATGGTCAGGTCGCTGAACTGGCGATTGCGGCTCTTGCCGTAAGACGTACTCAGATCCCAGTCCCAGTCGTTGCTCCTCCCCTTCGCGCCGAACACGAACTGGAAGTCGATCTCGTGGGAATTGTTGAGGGCGAAGTAGCCGTCGGGAAACAGCTGGGTGATCGTCGCCAGGCCATTGGCACGGCGGAAGTTGTTGCCGGCCACTGTATCGCGCTGCCCGCCAGTACCGAATGAGTACAGGGACACCTCGCTATTGACCGGCAGCTCTGCGTTGTAGGACAGGTTCCAGGCCTCGATCTGCGGATCCCCGTTGTGGGCGCCGTCCCGGTTCCAGGTGGCGTTCTTCGGGTTGGAGGCCGGCGACCAATTGACGGTGTTGGTGGCCGGGAAATTGTTCCACGACTGGCCGCGCTTGCGCGCATCGACGCTGAAATGGATGAAGCCATCCGTCCCCAGCTCGGTTCCGAAATCCGCCTCACCCTTGGTGGTCGTCAGATCCCCGTCGCCTTCGTAGAGGCGGCCGCTGGACAGACCCACGTGACCACCGAAGTTGCGCTTGAGCACGATGTTCACCACGCCGGCCACCGCGTCCGTGCCGTATTGCGCTGCCGCGCTGTCCTTCAGCACCTCGATGTGATGCACCCTCGGCTGCGACGGGCTTGTCGCTGCCACCTTCCGCAGCCTGCAAGGGTGCACCGCCCAACAAAGCGCCTGCAATCGCAACAGCCAATACGGATCGGCGCGGAACGGGATTGTCAGCCCGCACCCGGCAAACAAAGCCGGCTTGAGTGGAAGAAGACTTCATCGACATCACCTCCTGATTGGAAAGCGCATGCCATGGCAGCAATCATGCCAATGAAATTCGACCGGTCATATCCCGCCAGAAGACCTCCCGCACAATTTCAAATGGATGATATTCCAGTGAAATAGCATCCAACCGCACCCACCATGGATGGCCGGAATCACCCCCCTTTTTCTTACAGGTGTTTGCACCTCAACACAACGTCATCAAATCGGCTTGAATTCGGGTCATCCAACGGTGTCCTGAACGGGGATAAAAATGCGCCCAAAATAGGCATTTGACATCAACAATATCCAAACGCATATTCTTTAAGGATTCCTTAAAGCTCTTCACGGAATATTCCTACCGGGCCGCCCGGGGCACGACCGCCCTCCCGGCTGCGCCCCAAAACCTCCCCAACCGCAAGGAGTCCCTGATGACCATCCGTCGTACCGTCGTACTCGTCACTCTGGCACTGGGCACCATAGGCAGCGCCCATGCAGCCTCGGCCGCCGAACCTATCCAGCCGATCGCTCCACCCAAGATCACCAACCCCGCAGCCGTCGAACTGGGCAAAGCCCTGTTCTTCGACCCACGCCTATCCAAGTCGGGCTTCATCTCCTGCAACTCCTGCCACAACCTGTCGATGGGCGGCAGCGACAACCTCAAAAGCTCCATCGGCCACGGCTGGCAGAAAGGGCCGATCAACTCACCGACGGTACTCAATGCCCGCTACAACCTGGCCCAGTTCTGGGACGGCCGCGCGGCCGATCTGAAGGCGCAGGCCGGCGGGCCGATCGCCAACCCTGGCGAAATGGCCTTCAGCCACGAACTCGCGGTTGATACCTTGAAAACGATCCCAGGATACGTAGCAGCCTTCCGCAAGGCCTTCGGTTCGGACGAGATCAACGTAGACCGCATCACCGGCGCGATCGCTGCTTTCGAGGAGACACTGGTGACGCCCAACTCGCGCTTCGACCAATGGTTGAAGGGCAACAAGAAAGCGCTGAATACGGAAGAACTGGCCGGTTACAAGCTGTTCAAGGACAGCGGCTGCGTGGCCTGCCACAACGGCCCAGCCGTGGGTGGCAATTCCTTCCAGAAGATGGGGGTGGTGGAGGCCTACAAGGCGAACAGCCCGGCTGAAGGGCGCATCGCGGTAACCGGCAAGGACGCCGACCGCTTCCTGTTCAAGGTGCCCACGCTGCGCAACGTGGAGCTCACCTATCCGTACTTCCACGACGGCGGTGCGGCAACCCTTGGCGAAGCGGTGGACACCATGGGCCGCCTGCAGCTGGGCCGCAAGTTCAGCGCCGAGGAAAACGCCAAGATCGTGGCCTTCCTGAAAACGCTGACCGGTCAGCAACCGTCCTTCAAGCTGCCGGTGCTGCCGCCGTCCACCGACGCCACGCCACGGCCGCAGCCGTTCTGAAGCTAACTGTCTAGTTCGCTGGCCTGGCCGGCATCGCCGGCACGGGGGCATCCAAGGATGCCCCCTTCTTTTCGACGCCCCGCTCCAACGCCTTGACCATCTTGCCGACCACGGTCAGGGACATTTCGCCACGGGGGAAGACACGACAGGCCAGCACCACTCCACTCGCCTCCTCCTCCGCGCTCACGCAGTCGCGGCTCATCTTGCGGGCCTCGTAGCTGCCGGACTGGATCGCCACCTTGCAGATCCCGCAGCCACCGCCGCGGCAACCAACGGGAATGCCCCGCCGTCCCAGCACTTCCATGCCACGCAACAGGTTCAGCTCGGCATCGCAGGTGTAATCCTCACCGCTGTTTCCGATATGGATCAGGTACTTCTGGGCCATGGTCTCCTCCTGGTACATCATCGATCCGGATTGCTCGCTCTGGATGGCGAATCGGTCCGGCTTCATTTTTCTCGAGATTATGTATTATTATCGCCAATAAACTTATAACGCAAGCTGATGAGGAATCGGCGCTCCGCTGTGCGGAGCGTCCGCGAGCCCATATCGGCCACGTGGTATAAGACCCTGTCTCCCGCCGCCCGGCATTGCGCCGGCCATCATTATTCCTATCAAGCGGCGGAAGACGCTGGAGGAGACATCGTGAGCGACATCCATTACCCGCAGAACGCCGATCTGCGCAGCCTCGTGCGCTTCTGTTCCGAAAAGGGCCTGATATGGCTCCACGAAAGCCGCATGATCCTGATGCATGCGGCGGCACTGTCCGAACTGCGCAAGGAGCTCATCAACTCGGTCGGCATCGACCAGGCCCGCCGCATCCTGACCCGCATGGGCTATGCTGCAGGTGCCCGCGACGCCGAGCTGGCCAAGAAGATCCGCGGCGACCACAGTCTTCAGGACGCCTTCGTGGTCGGCCCCCAGCTGCACATGCTGGAGGGCATGGTGCACGTAACCCCATTCAAGCTCGACTTCGACAAGGACGCCAGCCACTTCTACGGCGACTTCCTGTGGGAGAACTCCGTCGAGGCGGAAGTTCATGTACGGGAATTCGGCCACGCGGAACATCCGGTGTGCTGGATGCAGATCGGCTACGCGTCGGGCTACACCTCAGCCTTCATGGGGCGCTTCATCCTCTTCAAGGAAACCGAGTGCGTCGCCACCGGCCGCAACCGTTGCCGCATCGTTGGCAAGCCCGTGGAGGAATGGCCGGACGCCGCCGACTACACGCCCTACTACGAGGCTGACTCCATCGTCAGCCGCATGCTCGAACTGCGCAGCGAGGTCGATGCGCTGCGCGCCACGCTGGAACGCCGCCTGCCGCCACCCAGCCTGATTGGCTCGTCGGCCGGCTTCCGCCACGCCTACACGCTGATCGACAAGGCCGCCGCCACCCAGGTCACGGTGCTGCTGCTCGGTGAAACCGGCGTCGGCAAGGAGCGCTTCGCCCGCGCGCTGCATGAGATGAGCCCCCGCGCCGCCGGCCCCTTCGTAGCGATCAACTGTGCGGCCCTTCCCCATGATCTGATCGAGTCAGAGCTCTTTGGCGTCGAGCGCGGCGCCTTCACCGGCGCCCAGGTATCGCGGATGGGCAAGTTCGAGCGCGCCGACGGCGGCACCCTGTTCCTCGACGAGGTCGGCGAACTGCCGCTGGCCGCCCAGGCCAAGCTGCTGCGCGTGCTGCAGGAAGGCGAGATCGAGCGCCTCGGCGATGACCGCACGCGCAAGATCAACGTGCGCCTGGTGGCCGCCACCAACGTGGACCTGCACGCCGCGGTCAAGGCCGGGCGTTTCCGCAGTGACCTGTTCTACCGGCTCAACGTCTATCCGGTGGTGATCCCGCCGCTGCGCGAACGGGTCGCCGACATTCCTCTGCTGGTGGAAGCCATGCTGAAGCGCTTCGGCGCATTGCACGGCAAGCGCATTGCCGGCGTCACCGACAAGGCCTTGCGCGCACTAAAGGGTCATGCCTGGCCCGGCAACATCCGCGAGTTGGAGAACACCATCGAGCGCGGCGTGATCCTCGCTCCGCAGGACGAATGGATCGAGGTCGAACACCTGTTCGCCGGTCCGCAGGACTTCGAGGCCCGTCAGGAAGGCATCAATGACGCCGGCAGCCTGAGTTCAACGAATGCAGAAGACGCCACCAATACCCTGTGCAGCCAGGTCATCGCTGCCGGCATCGGGCTGGACAGCCTCGAGCAGGCGTTGATCCAGCACGCGGTCAAGGAGGCAAAGGGTAATCTGTCGGGCGCGGCGCGCCTGCTCGGCATCACCCGCCCCCAACTCAATTACCGCCTGAAGAAGAAGGAAGCCTCGGTGTGAGCGACGGGTGGCGGCCCGTGGCGGCGGCGGGGGTCAGGAGACCGCCGCCACCGTACCGGACGCAGCCCGCCAGCGCTCCTCGATGAGCCCGGCCGGCACCGGCCGACTGAACAGGTAGCCCTGCAGGAAATCGCAGCCGCCGCGCCGCAACAGATCTGCCTGGCTTTCCGTCTCAACACCTTCGGCAACCACCGCCAATCCAAGGGTGCGCGCCAACGCCAGGATGGTATGGATGATTGCAACACCGTGTTCGTCCAGGTCGGCCTCACCGACGAAGGAGCGGTCGATCTTCAGCACATCGATTGGCAGACGGCGCAGGTAGGCGAGGCTCGAATAGCCGGTGCCGAAGTCGTCGATGGCCACCGTCACGCCCAGCTCCTTGAGTGCCTGCAGGGTTTGGGCCGCCTCTTCCGGACGGTTCATCACCATGCTCTCGGTCAGTTCGATCTCCAGCAGGGTCGGCGGGATCTCTGCGGCCTCGGCCTGGCACAGGATCTCGCCGACCAGGTCGCCCTCGACGAACTGGCGCGCCGAGATATTCACCGCCACCCGCTGCCATCCGTAGCCCGCACGATGCCAGGCAGCAATCTGCCGGCAGGCCTCACGCAGGGTCCACCGCCCCAACTCGCCGATCAGGCCGCAATCCTCCGCCACCGGAATGAACTGGGATGGTTGGATGGCGCCCCGCTCGGCGTTGTGCCAGCGCAGCAGCGCCTCGTAGCCGACGATCTCACCGTTAGTGGCCCCCACCTTGGGCTGGTAGTGCAGACTCAGCTCCCCGTGAGCCAATGCGTGGCGCAAGGCGGTTTCCAGTTCCAGCCGCAAGCGTGCGGCCTCCGACATGGCAGGCTCGAAGAAGCGATAGACGCCTCGCCCCGCAGCCTTCGCCGCATACATCGCCACGTCGGCGTTCTTCATCAAGGTGGTGCCATCGCTGCCGTCGTCCGGAAACACGGCCACACCGACCGATGTGCCGATATTGATACGATGGGACAGGACCTGAATGGGCTCACTGATCGCCTCGATGATCTTGCGAGCCAGTGTGGCGCAGACCCGACCATTCTGCAGGCCGCGCACCAACACCACGAACTCGTCGCCGCCCAGCCGCGCCACGGTGTCGGACTGGCGCACCAGGCTCTTCACCCGCTGGGCGACCTCCACCAGCAGCATGTCGCCAACCTGATGACCGAGGCTGTCATTGACACTCTTGAATTGGTCCAGGTCGAGGAACATCAAGCCCAGTTGCTCCCGATCCCGGCGCGCCATCTCGATGCCGTGGCGCAGGCGATCCTCCAGCAGGAAGCGGTTGGGCAGGCCGGTCAGCGCATCATGGAAGGCCAGGAAGCGGATCCGCTCATCTTTCTCCTGGGACTCCGTGATGTCGGTGACTGCAAACACGTAGTGCGTAACCTTCCCGTCCGCGTCACGTACCGCATCGATGGAACGACGCTCAAGGAACAAACCGCCGTCCGCCTTGCGGCTCCATACTTCACCGGACCAGTGGCCGAGGCGGCGCAGTTCGCCCCACATGGCCTCGACCGCCAGCGGATCGTGGTCGGCAGGATTCAAGGTTCCAATGGGTTGCCCCACGATGGACACCGGCGACATTCCGGTCATCGCACAAAAGGCCGGATTGGCCTCGACGATCAGGCCTTCCGCGTCCGTGACGATGACACCCGCCGCAATGTTCTCGATGGCTGCCGAGGCCAACCGGACCTTGGCGGTACGCTCTGCCACCATGCGCTCCAGCCCGGCGTTCTGCGAGGTCAGCGCATCACGCGCAGCCACCAGATCCCGGTTCAGCGACTCGACGACCTCCTGCTGCCGACGCGCCTCACCCAGCAGCCCCTGGTTCTCGATCAGGCTGCGCCGGGCCGCCAGCAAGGTTTTCCGCGCCCAGCAGTGGGCCGACAGCATGGTCGCCAGGTAGCACATCGTCAGCCCACCGAGCACCGCGGAGCCGGGCAACGGCAGCGCAACGAACAGCAAGGCACCCGGCAACAGCAGGCAGGCGATGTAGAAGCGTGCCGACCACAACACCGGCGCCAGCACCGATGCCGCCCGGCCGGCCAGACCGAAATGGATGAGCGCCAGCACCAGCACCTCCCCGGTACTGATATCCGGCCGCAGCTGGAACGGCAACAGCGCCCACAGGACAGACACCGCCGCCAGCGGCATCCAGAACAGGCGCTCCATGAAATTCAGCGACCGTGCGGCAAACGTCCGCTCACCCAGCCGCAACGTGGCAACCCGGACAACGACCGCGGCCAGCATCGCCAGCAGCCACGGAATCGCCAGCCAGTCCCCCGTCATGGACTTGTGCAGCCAGGCAACGCAGAGCACCGCGAGGCCATTGAGCAAGG
Source organism: Pseudomonadota bacterium (assembly GCA_018241685.1). GTDB lineage: Bacteria > Pseudomonadota > Gammaproteobacteria > Burkholderiales > Rhodocyclaceae > Zoogloea. The sequence continues at coordinate 237,991 of JAFEDJ010000011.1, read as the reverse complement.
CCCCCCCTTGCCCCTGGGCGAAGGCGTTTTCGATCAGGGACCAGCGTAACAACTGATCGTGGCGGTTTTCGTTTTCCATTCGGATGCATCTCGGACAAGACTACAGCCGGCACGCAGGCCAATGTGCGTCCCGACCTTGCCCGGCCCTTTCCCGGGCCGGACAAACTTGCCCTTAACGACTCAAGCTCCGCGGACTTGAACACGGCAGGAGGACCAGCGTGCCGTATTCCACACACAATCCCGCCGAGTTCAAAAAAAGAAATGCCCTTCGTCGACCGACGAAAGGCATTTCTTATACGTGCACCATTCCACCGTCGCCCCCGGCAACGCCGTTGGGCGGCAGGCTAACGGATCACCTCCAGCCGCAGTCCGGGAGACGTTCCTCCGACGACCACAAGTACCGCCCCCCACCCACGTGCGACAGGTACGCGTCGAAAGCGCCGGCCCAGTAATCGAACCACCAACTCAGCGGGCTCATGATTCTGCTCCTCCCCGGCTTGTGCTTGATACCGCAAGAGAACCCGGAACAGACCAGTGCAATGCTAGAAGCTCACGCTGGCCCCGCATGCGGAACATGCCCAAAGCCAAAAAACGCGACATACGATACAGCAGCACTGACTCGCGCCTGCCAGCCCTGCGTGTGCCCGGATTACCTCGCGGAGAACCAACAATATTTCTTTATTGTTTGCATTACCCCTCCTATTTGCATGGGTAATGCAAACATTCCCCGGTGCCTGGAAACAGCAATTTATACGCCAGGGAAAAGAATAAAAATCGATTCAATCGCTTACCTGCTCTCCAAGTCCGGCCTGGGCGACGTCCGTAAAGTTTCCCGACACCGCAAGCTTATCTGTGCCTCCAATCGTGGCTGACAGTGACTGCCCGCCATCGGCCCGACCTCCGCCATTCAGCCCGGGAGAATCAGTCTTTCTAATCGAGAGTGTATTCCACCGCCCCGGTATCCATTTCCCTTTCGCCTCCCGCCGCAGAACCTTCCGGGTATTCCCTTAGGTCCTTATGCCTAAGGGAATACCCCTAACAAAACAACGCCATACGCATCACCCATATGGCGTAATCTTTGCCGACCATTTTTTCATTTATTCCGTCGCCACGCAGTTCCGCAACATCAGCATTTCCGTTCCCGTTTCCGCTTCGATTCCGTCTCGTCGTTGTTACAGAAAGGTAAGGACCATGGATTTCCTGATAGTCATCGCAGCCCTGGTATTTCTGATGTTCATCGCCTACCGGGGCTACAGCGTGATTCTGTTTGCTCCGGTGGCGGCCCTTGGGGCCGTCCTGTTCACTGACCCCGGCCTGGTGGCCCCCGCCTTCACCGGTCTCTTCATGGACAAGATGGTCGGCTTCGTGAAGCTGTATTTCCCGGTCTTCATGCTCGGCGCCGTATTCGGCAAGGTCATTGAGCTGTCGGGCTTCTCGAAGGCCATCGTCTCATCGGTGATCAACATGGTCGGACGCGAGCGGGCGATGCTGTCCATCGTGCTGGTCTGCGCGCTACTCACCTACGGCGGCGTGTCCCTGTTCGTGGTGGTCTTCGCGGTCTACCCCTTCGCCGCCGAGATGTTCCGCCAGGGCAACATTCCCAAGCGCCTGATCCCCGGCACCATCGCACTGGGCGCCTTCACCTTCACGATGGACTCCCTGCCCGGCACGCCGCAGATCCAGAACATCATCCCGACCACCTTCTTCAAGACCAACACCTGGGCCGCCCCGTCCCTCGGCGTGATCGGCGCGGTGTTCATCCTGATCGTCGGCCTGACCTTCCTCAACTGGCGCCGCCGCACAGCCCAGAACGCCGGCGAGGGCTACGGCGACAAGCTGCTCAACGAACCGGAACCCTTCACCCACGAGAAGCTCGCCAACCCGGTCGTCGCAATCCTGCCGCTGTTCGTCGTCGGTATCTTCAACAAGGTGTTTACCAATGTGATCCCCGACCTCTACGGCAAGATGCATGACCTCGTTCTGCCCGGCCTGGCCAAGCCGATCTCCACCGACGTCACCAAGATCGCCGCGATCTGGGCCGTGGAGGCAGCGCTGCTGCTGGGCATCCTGTGCGTACTGGCGTTCGCCTTCAAGCCGGTGATGGAGAAATTCGCCGAAGGCTCCAAGGCCGCCGTCGGCGGCGCCCTGCTGGCGTCGATGAACACCGCTTCCGAGTATGGCTTCGGCGCCATCATCGCCGCGCTGCCGGGCTTCATCTACATCGCCGACGCCCTCAAGGCGATCCCCAACCCGCTCATCAACGAAGCCATCAGCATCACCACGCTGGCCGGCATTACCGGCTCGGCGTCCGGCGGCATGAGCATCGCGCTGGCGGCGATGGCCGAGACCTTCATCGCCAACGCCCAGGCGGCCGGCATTCCGCTGGAAGTCTTCCACCGGGTCGCCTCGATGGCCTCCGGCGGCATGGACACCCTGCCCCACAACGGCGCCGTGATCACCCTGCTGGCGGTCACCGGCCTGACCCATCGGCAGTCCTACGGCGACATCTTCGCGATCACGGTCATCAAGACTTCCGCGGTCTTCGTGGTGATCACCGCCTACTATCTTTTCGGTATCGTTTGAGCCACGCCCCGACCGCCAAAGGAGACCCGAAAATGAACCCGACAAAACCTAAACTCTCCCCGCCGCAAGGCCGCAACACCGGCAAGGTGGTCAGCGCCGCCGACGCGGTCAAGCTGATCCGCTCGGGCGACACCCTCGCCACCACCGGCTTCGTCGGCATCGGCTTTCCCGAGAACATCGCCATCGCCCTCGAACAGCGCTTCCTCGAAACCCGCGACCAGAGCAGCGACGGCCGCGGCAAGCCCGAGGGGCTGACCCTCGTCTACGGCGCCGGCCAGGGCGACGGCAAGGATCGCGGCCTCAATCATCTCGGCCACGAAGGGCTGGTCAAACGTGTGGTCGGCGGCCACTGGGGCCTAGTGCCTCGCCTGCAGGAACTGGCCGTAGCCAACCGCATCGAGGGCTACAACCTGCCCCAGGGCGTCATCACCCACCTGTACCGGGACATCGCCGCCGGCAAGCCAGGCACGCTGACCCGTGTCGGCCTCGGCACCTTCGTCGATCCCCGCTTCGGCGGCGGCAAGGTGAACAGCTGCACCACCGAAGACCTGGTGCGCATCATGGAGATCGATGGCGAGGAATACCTGTTCTACAAGGCCTTCCCGATCAGCGTCGGCATCGTGCGCGGTACCACCGCCGACCAGGACGGCAACATCACGATGGAGAAGGAAGCCCTCACGCTCGAAGGCCAGGCCATCGCGATGGCGGTACGCAACAGCGGCGGCATCGTCATCGCACAAGTGGAGCGCATCGCCGAATCGGGCTCCTTAAACCCGCGGCAGGTAAAGATCCCCGGCATTCTGGTGGACTGCGTGGTGGTGGCCGAGCGCCCCGAGTGGCACATGCAGACCTTCATGGAGCAGTACAGCCCGGCCTTCTCGGGCGAGATCCGCATCCCGGTCACATCCCTCGAGCCGATGGAGATGAGCGAGCGCAAGATCATCGCCCGCCGCGCAGCAATGGAGCTGATCCCCAACGCGGTGGTGAACCTCGGCATCGGCATGCCCGAAGGCGTCGCGGCGGTGGCGGCGGAGGAACGGGTCATCGACCTGCTGACCCTCACCGCCGAACCCGGCGTGATCGGCGGCATTCCCCAGGGCGGGCTCAACTTCGGGGCGGCGGTAAACACCGCGGCCATCGTGGACCAGCCGAGCCAGTTCGACTTCTACGACGGCGGCGGCCTTGACCTCGCCTTCCTGGGCCTCGCCCAGGCCGACGAGCAGGGCAACCTCAACGTCTCCAAGTTCGGCCCCAAGCTGACCGGCGCCGGCGGCTTCATCAACATCAGCCAGAATGCCAAGAAAGTCGTCTTCGTCGGCACCTTCACCGCCGGTGGCCTCGAAGTGGCGCTGCAGGACGGCCGGCTGAAGATCCTCGTCGAAGGCAAGGCGGTCAAGTTCGTCAAGGAAGTGGAGCACCGCACCTTCAGCGGCGCCGAGGCCGTGCGGCGCAAGCAACCGGTGCTCTACATCACCGAACGCTGCGTCTTCGAGCTGACCCCCGCCGGCGTGGAGTTGATCGAGGTTGCCCCGGGCATCGACGTGGAACGGGACATCCTCGCCCACATGGCCTTCAAGCCGATCATCCGCGGCACGCCGTGCGTGATGGACGAACGCATCTTCCGCGACGCGCCGATGGAGCTGCGCCAGACCATCCTCGCCACACCGCTGGAATCGCGCTTCCACTACGACGCCGGACAGAACCTGTTCTTCATCGACTTCGACAACCTGCGCCTGCGCCACGCCGACGACGTGGACCGGATCCACCGCCTGGTCACCGGCATTCTCGACCCGGTCGGCCACAAGGTGCCGGTGGTGGTGAACTACCACGGCTTCGACATTCTCGACGAGCTGATCGAACCCTACGCAAACATGATCAAGGGCTTGATGGAAACCCATTATTCCCAGGTCACCCGCTACGCCACCAACCCCTTCCTGCGTACGAAGCTCGGCGATGCACTCAGCGCCCGGCACCTTTCGCCCGGGATTTTCGATTCGGCCGAAGAGGCCCGGGCCGGGCTGACGGACGGACAGTGAGGGTTCTACGCCACAGCTGTTGCTGCAGTGCAACATAATGCACTATTGCACACCGTTTTTTTGCCCTCCTGCCATCGCCCTCATAAGAGCCTGTGCTATCGTTTTTCACAGGAGGCCACGGGAGGGATTCAGTCTGGGGCTCTTACTGTTCAATAACAACGTGTGGAGAAAATCTATGGCTACAAAGCAAGAACAGCAATTCAACGAGATTCAGAAGAAGAACCTGGAAGCCGCCATGCGTCTGGCCCAGCTCTCCATCGAGAACTCCCAGCGCATCATGGAACTGCAGGTCGGCACCGCCAAGTCCCTGTTCGAAGAAGGCGTCGCCAATGCCAAGGCCCTGTCCGGCGTCAAGGATCCGGCCGAAGCCCTGAACCTGCGTACCGCCTACGCCCAGAGCACCACCGAGAAGATGCTGACCTGTGCGCGCGAAATCGCCGAGATCACCGCCAAGACCCAAGCCGAAGTCGGCAAGATGGTCACCGAACAGCTGACCGGCGGCGGCCAGGACGTCGTCGACTCCTTCCAGAAGCTCTTCAAGGGCCTGCCTATCGGCGACCACAATGCCCTGGGCTCCATCCAGAGCGCCATGGACACCGCTCGTGCCGCCTACGAGCAGATGACCAAGGCCTCCACCGAAGCCTTCCAGGCCTTCACCAAGCTGACCCCCAAGAAGTAAGCGGTCCGCTGCACGCATTGCCGAACGGCGCCTCCGGGCGCCGTTTTCTTTTTGGGGAGCCCCTACAGCAATACGCCTGTCACCCTAGCAGCGCAGTCTTTCCCCTCCATCCCCAGCGGAAGAGGATCATGACGGAAAAGACCCGCATCATCGACGCGCTGGGAGAGCCCAGCCTGCTCCTGCCGGCGCTGCTGGCCGAGGCACTGGGCGCCAACGACCGCGCCAAGTACTACCTCAGCCTGATCCAGACGGCACGGGCCCATGCCTTCAATCCGGAGCGGCCCCTCGCCTCCCTCGGTCTGGAGCGCATCGCCGCCGGTATCGGCGACGAAAGCCTGGACGACATTCCCGGCAACAGCCGCCAGCTCGATACCGATCTGTTCCACATCCCGTCGGCCGACGCCCTGTGCGGACGTATCTCCGCCGAGCTGGAGAGCATGTTCGAGCCCATCCGCAACAGCGGCGAGGACGTCTCGGTGCTGTTGGCGGCCCGTCTGGCAGCTCTTCATGCCCAAGCCTGGTGCGACAGCGCCGACACCCTCAGCGCGGCCCAGATTCACCGCCTGACCTCCGGCGACCGGGAACGCGGTGACAGTGCCCACCTGCTGGTGATGGACATGCACAAGGTTCTCAACCGACTGCAGACCCGCATCGCCAGCGAAGACATCGACGGTGCCGCCACTTACGACACCGCACCGGACGACCGCCCGCTGATCGCCGCCTTCATGCGCGGAGTCAACGCCACCCGCCCCCTCAAGTTCGACCACCCCGGTCTCGGCACCACCGCCACCCGCAACGGCAGCCGGCTGATCCTGCAGAACGACATCGGCACGACGGACGCCCACGTCCTCGTGGTGCACGTGGAAAAGCGCTGCGTAACGCTGACCTACACCGACATCCACATGCAGCGCCTGGTGTTCTTCCAGAGCCTCTTCGAGCACTGGGCAGTGAGCTGGGACGACACCCGCTCCCGCACCGACCGGGATCTGGAAGACGGCGTCTACCACATGGGCACCGGCCGCTTCACTGCCAACAACGAAGCCGGGCTGTGCGACTACCTGCAGTTCCTCGGCTCCCGGCTGGTCTTCCTGATCGACTGGAACCGCGCCCGCAAGCGCCTCCGCCTGCTGCTACCGAAGAAGGAAAGCCTGGCCTTGCTCAAGTGGGCGGCCGACGAGAACCTCGGCCACATGGGCTGGCTGCGGGCGGGCGGAGAGCAGTTGGTCTTCGACGCCCTCGCCTTCGCGGCGCAGACGCCGCCCGCCTTCGGCTCGCGCCTCGACGACATGCTGGAACGCAGCCGCGCCACCGCCTTCATGCAGTTCGTGCTGCGCGCATCCTCGGAGAGCCAGCAGCAGGGCGAGCCGGACGACATGCTGCGCGACCGCATCCACGCCGAACTGGTGAGCTGCTTCCGCAGCACCCGCCACCAGCTCATCGACATCGCCGCCGAGCATGCCGCGCTGGCCGTCGAGCTCGCCAGCGGCGTGCGCGACAGTCTCCTCGAGCTGCGCACTGCGGACGGCAGCGCGCGCATCGCCTTCAACGCCGAACGCGCCAAGGCGTGGGAACACCGGGCCGACGAGCTGGTCAACCTCGCCCGCGAGCTGCGCCACAGCGGCGGCGGCCAGAACGACTTCTACTGCACGCTGCTCGAAAGCGCCGATGACATCACTGACGAACTGGAAGAAGCGGCCTTCCACCTCAGCCTGATCCCCTCCACCCCGCCTTGCACCGCGCTGCTCGACGCGCTGGAAAACCTGGCCGGCATGGTGGTCGGCAGCACGCAGGAATTCCTCAAGGCCCTGGAGTGTGCCCGCAACGTGCGCCGCGGCTGCCCGCGGGAAGAGCTGCAGGACTTCCTCGAAGCGGTGCACCAGATCATGGCCGCCGAACGGCGGAGCGACGACGCCCATCGCAGCTTCAAGCGCGCCCTGATCGTCGCCGGCGACGCCTTTCCCCAGCGTTTCGCCAGCACCGAATGCGCGCGCAACCTCGAAGCCGCGGCGGATGCCCTCCTGCACACCGCCCTCAAACTCCGCGACCACCTGCTGGCCGCTATGCTGAGCGAGTAGACCATGGATCTCCAGGCACACATCTACGCCATCGGCCTGCCCGGTCCGCGCATCGACGGCGCGGTCGACGGGATGGGCTTCAAGGCCTTCAACCTGGCCCGCATGGCCTCCATCGGCCTGCCGGTGCCGCAGGCCTTCATCCTCGGCACCGTCGTGCAGCGGGCACGGTGCGCCGACCCCGCCGGCTTCCGTGCCCCGCTCCGCGCCCTGCTCGAAAGCCAGGTCGAGCGCCTGGAGGCAGCCTGCGGGCTGGAACTCGGCTCGGGCCGCAAGCCGCTGCTGGTCTCGGTCCGTTCCGGCGCCCCGATCTCGATGCCCGGCATGATGGACACCGTGCTCAACGTCGGCCTCACCGACGCCACCCTGCGCGGCCTCCTGCGCCTCACCGGCAACCCGCGGCTGGCCTGGGATTCGTATCGGCGCCTGATCCACCAGTTTGCCGAAGTGGTGCACCACGCCCCGCCGGAGCCCTTCAACGCGGCACTGCGGCTGGCCCTCGAGCATGCCCGCGTCAGCCGCCCCGCCGAACTGGACTTCCGCGCGCTGGCCAGCCTGTCCCGCAGCTACCTCGACGTCTACGAAAGCGTGGTCGGCCGGCCCTTTCCCCAGGACCCGCTGGAGCAGCTCCTTGCCGCCAGCGAAGCCGTGTTCGACTCCTGGCAGTCCCCCCGCGCCACCACATACCGCCAACTGCACGGTATCGATGACCGTATGGGAACCGCCGTCACCGTGCAACGGATGGTGTTCGGCAACGCCGGCGGCACCTCCGGCAGCGGCGTCGGTTTCACCCGCAATCCGGCCAACGGCGATCCCGCGCCCTACCTTGACTTCCGCTTCAACAGCCAGGGCGAGGACGTGGTGTCGGGCCAGCACTCGGCCTCCGACGCCGCCCGCCTGGCCATCGTACTACCCCACGTGCATGCCCACCTGCAGGCCCTCGGCACACTGCTGGAGCGACAGTTCGGCGACGTGCAGGAATTCGAATTCACGGTCCAGGACGGCGTGCTCTACCTCCTGCAGACCCGCGACGCCAAGCGCACGCCGTGGGCGGCGCTGCGCATCGCCGTCGATCAGGTGAACAGCGGCGCGTGGTCGCCGGCCACCGCTCTAGAGCGGCTCGCCGGCGTAGACGTCGCCCAGATCGCCCGCACTCACCTCGTCGCCGATCCGCCCCTCGAACGCCTGGCCGCCGCGATCCCGGCCAGCGTCGGCGTCGCCGCAGGTGCAATCGCCCTCGACGCGGCCCGTGCCGGCCAATATGCCGCCGCCGGCCAGGCCTGCATCCTCGTACGCAACGACTTCAGCACCGCTGATCTGCCCGGCATCAAGGCCGCCGCCGGCATATTGACGGCCCGCGGCAACCGCACAGCCCACGCGGCGGTGATCGCCCGTCAGCTCGGCAAGCCCTGCCTCGTGGGCTGCGGCGAGCTGGCCATCGACCTGCAGCAGCGCACCATCAGCTTTGGCGAACGGCGCCTGCAGGAAGGCGACGCCCTGACCGTGGATAGCGAGAACGGGCTGGTTTTCGCCGGTGCCGGGCGCATCGAACGCGAGCGCCCGGATGCCTGGCTGGACGCGCTGGCCACCTGGGCCTGCGTGTCCGGCCAGACCCGCTGAATCAGACCATGCTCAGCGCCGCGCTGCCCGCCACCACGCGGGCAGTGAGCGTGCGGGCGATCGGATTCACGCTGGGAGCGGCGGTCCCCACCAGCCGATTGACCTGCTTGAAGACACAGGTGAGGCCGCTCGGCGTCACCGTCACCACCCCATAGCCCTGGGCGTCAGTGCTGACCCACTTGATCCACGGGTTCCTCGATATCCCGGCCAGTTGCTGCGCAAGGCCCAGCAACTGGGTCGAGAAGGTCGGGTCGGCCTTCAGGCCGTTCAGCACCGCCGTCGTCGTCGCATCCAGGGACGCCTCCGGCACGCCCTGCGCCGCCAGCGCCGAACGCACCCGCACGCGCGCCTGCTCGGCGAGCTGGTCGAGGCTCGGCGCCGCAGCGGCCATCGTGAAGTCGAACAGGTTGAAGCGCAGCTCCAGCGTCCCCACGCCGCTGACCGGCACCGACAGCGGGTAATAGATCAACGTCGCCAGGTCCGGGCTGACCGACCCGACCGCGTCGGCGTAGAAGGTGAACAGGGACTCGGAGCTGATGCCGGCGGTGACGAAATCCACCATCACCGGCTGCGGGCTGGCCGCGTCGAAATCGTCCATCACCACACCGGCGTCGAAGCAGTGCAGGTCACCGGTCAGCGCCACCACGTTGCGGATGCCACCGGCCTTGAGGTGGGCCATCAGCGCCTTGCGCTCGGCGTTGTAGCCGTCCCATTGATCGCAGTTGAACAGGAAGCGGGTGAAGTAACTGCCCAGCGCCGCAGCCTTGCCGGACGACTGGATGAAGGACGAGGCGACACCCTTGGCCTGGATGTCGGGCTTGATGTAGCCGAAGGCGATGGTCTGCGCCGCCGCCGACACCTGGGGCGTAGTACCGCTGGCCGCACTGGCGGCACCGAAGGCGGCGACTGCGATGGCCGCCTGCGCAGCCGTCAGCCCGGCACCGGTCGCCGCAGCGCTGGTGTTGCCGCCGCTGGCCGCCGCTGCTGCAATGGCCGTAGCCGCCGCAACCGCAACGGCCTGGCTGGCGCCGGCGGTCATCGCCGCCACCAGCGCCGACGCCACCGGCACATTGCCGCCGGTGGCCGGCAGCGCACCCTGGATGCTGGTCGCCAGCGTGCTCACCGCCTGCAGTGCGAACAGCGTGGCGATCGCGTCGGTACCGTCGAGCTGCATGCGCAGCAGGGACACCTCGTTGCACCACAGCTTCCAGGTGGCCGTCGAGTTGCTCATCGTGCTCTTCCACCAGTCCCGCTGCGCGCGGCCGAGGATGGACACGTTGGCGAGCGGATCGTCCGCCGGTGCGGCCGCCATCTTGAGCGTCTCGAAGCTGTCCCGCGTCGTCTGCGACACCACGTAGCGGGCGCCGATCTGGCCAAGCTGAGCCCCCGTGGCCGGGTTCGGCAGCGCTTCGGGAATGATGTGGTCGGAGCGGAACATGCGCTCGTCTGTCACCACCAGGTGGGCCAGATTGCCCCACTGGATATCCCGGTACAGGTGCACCGTATCGAAGCTGGCGATGCTCTCGTCCAGCTTCACGTCGGCCGGCATGAACTCGAACCAGGCCCGGTTGGCGGCCCGGCGGCGGGTGCTCTGGTGGGTGTTGTCACCGCGCTGCGTAGCGGCGTCGTAGCTGCCGTTGTCGTACGTTTCGGCGTCACCCCAGCAGTCGTCGGAAAACTCGTGATCGTCCCAGGTGGCGACGAAGGCGAAGCGCTCATGCACCGCCTGCAGGCGCGGATCGGTGCGGTATTTCTTGTACAGATAGCGGTAGTCGGCCAGCGTATTGGCGTACTTCGCGCCGCCGCCGCTGCTGGTGGCGACACCGTCGGGCAGCACCAGGCGGTCGTGGCGGCTCTCCACCGAACCGGTCTGGAAAGCCTCGCCGACGGTCTCGTAGATGTAGTCACCGAGGTGGACGATCAGGTCCACCTCCTCGTTGCGGGCGATGTAGTCGAAGGCCGCCCAGTGATTCACGCTCCAGTCCTGGCAGGTCATGAAGGCCAGGCGCAGTTGGTCCACGTTGGTGCCGCGGGCCGGCGCGGTGCGGAAACGGCCGACGCGGGAGCGCACCTCACCGGCGATGAACTGGTAGTAGTAGAGGCCGCCCGGCGCCAGGCCGGTGACCTTATTGCGCACGGTTGCGTCGTAACTCGCATACACCGGCACCTGGCTGTCCACCAGCAGGCGGCCAGCCAGCGCCGCATTGCTGCCGAGCGCCGCGCCGTTGTCGGCATCGGTGACGATCAGGCGGATCGTCATGTCGGCGGTCCCCGACGCGCTCGCCACATCGTCGACACCGATGGGCACGACGCGGGTCCACAGCACCGCCCCGTCCGGCGACGGATCCCCCGAACCGACGCTCTGCGGAAACTTCCAGTCACTGCCGAGTGCCCGCGGCGGCAGGCCCGAACCGCTGCTGCCACAGCCGGCCAACCCGCCAAGGGCGACCGAGATGGTCAGAAAACCACTGTTGCGGAGAAAGCTGCGGCGATCCATGGAGATGCTCCGGGGAAGGGAAAGCCCGCGAGCCTAGGGCGTAGCGGTTACACGCTTATTGCACGGCAACAAGCAAACAGAAAAACCTTCAACACCACCATGAAATAACGAATTCGTCATAGGAAGATGGCATCTTTTCCGGCTTTTACCAGGAGATTCCCATGTACAAGCCGACCTGCACCCCGCCCACCTCCCTCGGCCTCACGCCCGTCGCGCTGGCCTGTTGCAGCGTACTGCTGCTGTCCGCCTGCGGCGGCTCCAGCGACGACAACAGCCTGCCGACGCTCAGCGGCGACACGCCCCTCGTCGTCGCCCACCGCGGCGCCTCGGGCTATCTGCCGGAAGAAACCCTCGAGGCCTACAGCATGGCCATCGACATGGGCGCCGACGTGGTCGAGCCGGACCTGATCTCCACCAAGGACGGGGTGCTGATCGCCCGCCACGACCCCAACCTGGCCTACAGCACCGACGTGGCCAACCACCCCGAGTTCGCGGCCCGCAAGAAGACCACCCAGGTGGATGGCGAAACCCAGACCGGCTGGTTCGCCAGCGACTTCACGCTGGCCGAGATCAAGACCCTCGGCGGCATCTCCACCGATGCCGAACGCCCGCAGCAGTACAACGGCCTCTACAAGGTCATCACCTTCCAGGAGCTCATCGACCTGGTGAAGACCAGGAGTGCCGCCACCGGCCGCACGATCGCCGTCTACCCGGAGACCAAGAACCCCACCTACCACCGGGATCTCGGCCTGCCGCTGGAGGACAAGCTCATCGACCTGATCAACAAGGCCGGCTGGAACAGCAAGACCGCCCCGATCTTTGTGCAGTCCTTCGAGCCGGGCAGCCTCAAGTACATGCGCAGCAAGGGCCTGAACACGAAGATGGTGCAGCTCATCGACGCCGACGATGTGAACCTCAAGACCGGCGCCCTCACCTACGCCGCCCCCTATGACAAGCCCTACGACTGGGCCAAGGCCGGCGACAGCCGTCTGTTCAGCGCCATGGTCACCCCGGCCGGCCTCGCCGAGATCAAGACCTACGCCGACGGCATCGGCCCGTGGAAGCGCTACATCATCACCGTCAAGGGCACGCTGGACGCCAGCGGCAACCTGACGGACATCAACGGCGACGGCAAGATCAACGAAGCCGACACCGTCAGCCAGCCCGCCACCACGCTGATCGCCGACGCCCACAAGGCTGGCCTGTTCGTCCATCCCTACACCTTCCGCAACGAACAGCGCCGCCTCGCCGGCGACTACAAGGGCGACCCGCAGAACGAATACCTCGCCTACTACCGCCTCGGCGTGGACGGCGTGTTCTCAGACTTCGCCGACACCGCGCTGGCCGCCCGCAAGGCCTATCTGAAGGAAATGGGCCGCTGACACCCCGCCCCGACAGACGGGCGCCATCCGGCGACTTTCCCCGATTTTCCCGTGGAGGCGAGTGGATTCGCCCCCACGGAAGGGGACCTCGGCAGTGGCACCTTTAAAAGCTTTCACCGGGCTTTCATGTAATCGAAATACATCGCTGCCATATTTGCCGTCTTTGATAAATCCTCGTTGCAAATTCCCTTTCCCTCGGAGGCTTCCGAAGCATGTTGAAACCCGTCTTCCTCGCCGTCGCTGCAGCAACGGCACTCCTCGCCGGCTGTGGCGGCAACAGCAGCAGCCATGACGCGCCCAAGAACGTCATCTTCTTCCTCGGCGACGGTATGGGCATCAACACCCTGACCGCGGCGCGCATCTACAAGGTGGGCGAAGACGGCGACCTGACCATCGATACCCTGCCGGAGACCGCCTTCGTCCGCACCTACTCGAACAATGCCCAGGTCACCGACTCCGCCCCGTCGATGGCCGCCTACATGACCGGCGTGAAGATGAACAACGAGGTCATCTCCATGACCCCGGAGACCTCCGCCTTCGACGCCACCGGCAAGAACTACCTCAACGGCACCGACAGCACCTGTCCGACCACCGGCAATGGCAAGGCCGTCACCACCCTGCTCGAACTGGCCAAGTCCGCCGGCTGGGGTACCGGTGCGGTGACCACCACCCGCATCACCCACGCCACCCCGGCCGTCACCTACTCCCACATCTGCCACCGCGACGCCGAGAACAACATCGCCGCCCAGGCCGTGCCTGGCGGCGCCGGCTACAACAGCGCCCTCGGCGACGGCGTGGACGTCCTCCTCGGCGGCGGCCGCCAGTTCTTCCTGCCCGCCGCCGCCGGCGGCAAACGCACCGACGGCCGCGACCTGACCGCGGAGTTCGTGAACAAGGGCTACACCTACGTCAAGAACAAGACCGAGTTCGACGCCGCTTCGGCCAGTTCCACCAAGAAGCTCGTCGGCCTGTTCACCAGCAGCCACATGAGCTATGACATCGACCGCGACCCGGCCGTCGAGCCCAGCCTGGCCGAGATGACCACCAAGGCCATCGACATCCTGTCGAAGAACAACAAGGGCTTCTTCCTGATGGTCGAAGGTGGCCGCATCGACCACGCCCTGCACGAGACCACCGCCAGGAAGGCGCTGCAGGACACCGTGGCCTTCGATGACGCCATCAAGACCGCCATCGCCAAGATGAAGACCATCGACGCGGACCTGTCCAACACGCTGATCGTCGTCACCGCCGACCACGACCACACCATTGTGCTGAACGGCTACGCCGCCCGCACCGGCGCCACCACCGCCAGCAACCCCGGCGTGCTCGGCCTGCTGAAGAACTTCGTCACCGGCGCCCTCAACCTCGACAGCTCCGGCAACCCCTTCACCATCATCGGCTTCGGCAACGGCGAAAACCGCCCGGCCACCCGCACGGCCCTCACCGATGCCCAGGTCGCCGACAAGAACTACCACCAGGAAGCCGCCATCCCGATGGCCGCCGGCAGCGAAACCCACGGCGGCACCGACGTCTTCCTCGGCGCCATCGGCCGCGGTGCGGAAAAGTTCACCGGCGTCATCACCAACACCGAAGTCTTCAACCTGATCCGCCAGTCGGTCGGCCTGTAAGCGGAGCTCACCCACGATGAAAACCCACTTCAAGACCTGCGCGGCCGCCATCGCCCTGATCGGCGCCACCTCCTCCGCCTTCGCCGCCGGCGAAGCCACCAACGTCATCTTCTTCCTCGGCGACGGCATGGGCCCCACCACCGTCACCGCCAGCCGCATCTACAAGTACGGCGAAGCCGGCCAGCTGACGATGGAAAGCCTGAAGCGCACCGCGCGCATCAAGACCTACTCCAACGACGCCCAGACCACCGACTCCGCCCCGTCGATGGCGGCCTACATGACCGGCGTGAAGATGAACAACGAAGTCATCTCCATGAGCGCCGACACCAAGGCCTACAACGGCGCCACGCCGTATGTGAACAGCGCCACCGGCGACAGCACCTGCCCGACCGCCGGCAACGGCAGCGCCGTGCCGACCCTGCTGGAACTGTCCAAGGCCGCCGGCAAGTCCGTCGGCGCGGTGACCACTACCCGCATCACCCACGCCACCCCGGCCGCGACCTACTCCCACATCTGCCACCGCGACGGCGAGAACGACATCGCCGCCCAGGTGGTGCCGGGCTCCGGGAAGTTCAACGCGGCCCTCGGCACCGGCGTGGATGTGCTGCTCGGCGGCGGTTCCAAGTTCTTCCGGCCCACGTCTGCCGGCGGCAAGCGTACCGACGGCAAGGACCTCACCGCCCTGCTGCAGAGCTCCGGCTACACCTACGTGAACACCGGCACCGCCTTCAAGGCCATCGATCCGGCCTCCACCAGCAAGCTGGTCGGCCTGTTCAACGCGGATCACCTCAACTACGAGCTGGACCGCGCCAAGGCGGCCAACAACATCGACGAGCCCAGCCTCGCCGACATGACCGAAAAGGCCATCAAGATCCTGCAGAAGAACAGCAAGGGTTACTTCCTGATGGTCGAAGGCGGCCGCATCGACCACGCCCTGCACGGCACCAACGCCAAGCGCGCGCTGGAAGACACCATCGCCTTCGACGACGCCATCAAGCGCGCCCTGAGCCTGGTGGATCTCAAGAACACGCTGATCGTCGTCACCGCCGACCACGACCACACGATGACCATCAACGGTTACTCCCACAAAGGCAACCCGATCCTCGGCAAGGTCACCGACATCACCCAGACCACCGTCCAGGGCAAGCCCGTGCTGGCCAACGCCACCGACGGCAAGCCCTACGGCACCCTGGTCTTCGGCAACGGCGGCGGCCCGCGCAAGGCCGTCCGTGACGACCTGACCAGTGTGGACACCACCGCCGACGACTACATCCAGGAAGTCGGCGTGAATCTCGGCGCCGTCGGCAACGAAACCCACGGCGGCGGCGACGTGATGCTGTTCTCCACCGGCGCCGGCAACGCCGGCTTCAAGGGCACCATGGTCAACACCAAGGTCTTCGGCCTGGTGAAGTCCGCCCTCGGTCTCTGATCCTACCGAGCCATCCAGGGGGGCTGCCCTAGCTTGAAAGACTGGCCCCTTTTTCGCCCGACCCTCCCAGGTCGGGCTTTTTTCTTTTCCCGCGACATCATGAAACGACTGCTTCCCGCACTACTGGGCACCCTCCTCGCCGCCCCGGCCTTCGCCGACGATCTGGCCCTCAAGGTCGAGCACGACATCACCACCCTTGGCGCCGACGGCGTGACCCGCATCGTGCGCTTCGGTGAGCGCCTGGTCCGCCGCGACAACCAGAGCTGGGTCGAGCGCATCCTGCCGGCCCACGCCCACGAAGCCGAGGACCACAGGGCCGGCGACAAGAACCACAAGCACATGGACACCTCCGCCGCTGCCCGCTGGGTTCAGCGCGGCAATGACGGCAAGCTGCGCGTGCGCATCGTCAATGAACACGAAAAGATGGTCGTGGATATCGCCCCGGTGGATTACACCAACATCGGCTTCGACGGCAAATGGACCACCGCCAACCAGTTGCTCGACCCGGAGCAGATCAAGCGCATGAGGGCCAGCAGCCGCAGCGCACCAGCCGGCACCCGCTGGTACGAAGGCGGCACCGCCCAGGCCCGCGTGCAGGTACTGTGGGACGAGAAGGCGCAGTACCCGCGCCGCATCGAATCGGCCAACCAGGCCGGCACCAACCGCAGCACGATGATCGCCACCCGCGAGGCGATGCCCACCAAGCTGCCATGGACGCGTCTCGACGGCTATGTTCAAAAGGAATATTCCGATCTGCTCGACTGAGTCCCCCGGCCGCACCGAAAAATGCTATTTATATAAACAGACACCCGGACTGCGGAGGGAGAACATTCGCATGAAGACCCGGGTGCCGCGCGGGGCATTCCTGCCCCTACCCAAGCATGAAAGGTACGGCCATGAGCAATTACGGAAACCACGAAAGCTACCAGCTCGATCACTTCGCACTCGACATCACGCCTTACGTCACCCGGGAACTCAATCCCCATGAAGCCGGCACTGCCGTCCAGTACGGTGCCGACTTCAAGGTCCGCTTCACCCGCCAGGGCAGCCACGAGCACAAGCTCGGGCTGCTCCAGCTCATCCGGCCGCAGACCCAGCTGTTCGCCCACACCGTCGTCGGCGACTGGAATGTAGACAAGCGATACCCCGACGACGACACCGCCATCGTCCTCGAACAGTGCCTGTACGGCAGCGACGGCGTGAAGATCGGCACCCACTCGGCCACCTATGCCGGGCAGCAGATGCGTCAGCTGGGCGAGAGCGAATGCTGGCTGATCGATACCCCGAGGGAAATCAACGGCAACTTTGAACGGGGCGTGTTCACCGGCCTCACCAACACCAAGTTCGCCAACTACGTGGTCGAACTCGACGGCCCGATCGGCCGCCTCTTCAACATCGGCATCACCTGGGGCTACTCGGTGCAGCAGGACGGCAACCGTCCGGGACATTTCGACCTGCACGTGCTCGAACCGCGGCCCATCCAGCTCACGGAACACAACGAGCACCTCGCCGCCATCAGCAGCTTCCTCAACGTTCCCAAGGGCAAGCTCGCCGAGCTGATCCGCTGATCCCGTCGGCATGGGACGGCGCGCGGCCGGTGGTCACGCCCGCGCAACATTGGCGGGCTATCTTCTCGGCGTTTCGAGCATGTGGCTCGAAACGCCGGCCCACCAGACCCACGCCCTCCCATGCCGATCACCGCCACGCCAGCCCGTCTGGCGCGCCTCGCTGCCCCCATCCTGCTCGCTACCGGCCTGAGCGCCTGTTCCCCAACCCAACTGGTCATGCGCGGCGTCGCCGACCAGCTGGCCGCCCAGGGTCAGTCCAGCGAGGATGACCTGGAACTGGCCCACGAAGCCAGCGCCTTCTACCTCAAACTGTCCGAATCGGTGCTGCGCCAGCAGCCCGGACACGCCCCGCTGGCCGCCGCCGTCGCCGGTGGCTTCACGCAGTACGCCTACGCCTTCGTCGCCTTTGAGGCCGACCGCCTGGAAGCCACCGACGCCAAGGCCGCCCAGCGCCTGCGCGAGCGGGCCGCCCGCCTGTACCGGCGCGGCCGGGACCACGCCCTCGCCGCCCTCGAACGGACCCAGCCCGGCTTCCGCCAGCACTTGGCCGACCCGGCTCAACTCGCGGCTCTGCGCCTCGCCCCCGAACAGGTCGCCCTCGCCTACTGGGGCGCCGCTTCCTGGGGCGGCCTGATCTCCCTGTCCAAGGACGATCCCGACACCGTCGCCGACCTGCCCCTCGCCGTCGCGCTGGCCCAGCTCGCTTGGCGCACCGAACCGGGCTTCGGCAACGGTAGCCTGGCCGGCCTGATGGGCACCTTCGAGGCCGCCCGCCCCGGCGGCAGCCGCCAGCAGGCCCTGGCCTATTTCGACGAGGCCCTGCGCCTCGGCAACGGGCGCAATGCCGGCGCTTTCGTCGGCAAGGCCGAAGGCATCGCCCAGCCGGCCGGCGACAAGGCGGCCTTCCTCGACCTGCTCCAGCAAGCCGTCGCCATCCAGGACCCACCGGGCAGCCCGCTGGCCCTGTCGAACGAAGTCATGCGCCGCCGTGCCCGCTGGCTCATCGACTCCGCCGACGACCTGTTCTAACGCCCGCTCCGGCCGCCCGCCGCTCGCGGCTACACCCGGCCGCCCTCAACGTACAGAAAGACGCCCCATGTTCAAGTTCAGCCGCCTCGCCGCCCTCGCTGTCGGACTCTTCCTCGGCGCCAACGCCATGGCCGCCGGCCAGTTGCGCATCGGCACCCTCGCCCCGAAGAACTCCCTCTACCACCGTCAACTGATGGAAGTCGGCGAAGCCTGGCGCGCCGCCCAGGGCGACGGCGCCAAATACGTGATCTACCCGGACGGCAGCCAGGGCGGCGAAACCGACATGGCCCGCCGCATGCGCATCGGCCAGTTGCAGGGCGCCCTGCTGTCGGTGGTCGGCCTGCGCGAGATCGAGCCGTCCATCGCCGCGCTGCAGAACATGCCGCTGCTGTTCCGCAGTTGGGAAGAAGTGGACTACGTGCGCGAGAAGATGCGCGCCGGCATGGAAAAGAAGTTCCTCGACAAGGGCTTCGTCGTCCTCGCCTGGGGCGACGCCGGCTGGGTACGCTTCTTCTCCAAGGAGCCGGCCCTGCGCCCCGACGACTACAAGAAGATGAAGTTCTTCGCCTGGGCGGGGGAGTCGGAACAGCAGGAGATCATGAAGAGCCTCGGCTACACGCCGGTGCCGCTGGAAACCTCCGACATCCTGCCGTCCATCCAGACCGGCATGATCAACGCGGTGCCCGCCACGCCCTACTTCGCGCTGGCCAGCCAGGTCTATAACACCGCGCCGCACATGCTCGACATCAACTGGGCGCCCATCGTCGGCGCGCTGGTCGTCACCAAAAAGAGCTGGGACGAGATGAGCCCCGCCGCCCAGGAAGCCCTGCGCAGCGCCGGCGCCAAGGCCGGCCTACAGATGCGCACCAAGGCCCGCCAGGAAGTGGACGAGGCCGTCGAAGCCATGAAGAAGCGCGGCCTGCAGGTGCACAAGCCCAACGCCGAGCAGATGAAGGAATGGAACGACCTGGCCGACAAGCTCTACCCGCGCATCCGCGGCAAGATGGTGCCGGCCGACACCTTCGACGAAGTTTTCGCGCTGCTGAAGGCCTACCGCTCCGGCAAGCGCTGAACGGTGCGGAGGGCGCGCTGATCCGCCCGCCGACTTCGCTCGGGCAACGTCCCCCAACCGGCCCTGCTCACCGGGGGGCGCCTGAACGGGCCCCCACGAGCAACCTCCCCGACTGATCCTCCATGCGCCGCCTGCTCTCCTTCGACGAAGCCATCGCCTCCGCCGCGCTGGCCCTGATGACCCTGATCCCGCTGATCGAGATCGCCCTGCGCCCACTGCATGGCAAGGGGATCGACAACGCGCCGCTGCTGGTCCAGCACCTGGGCCTCGCGCTGGCCATGTTCGGGGCCCTCCTCGCCGAACGCGGCGGACACCTGACCAGCCTCGGCAACGGCTTCGCCACGTCGCGCAATCCGCTCGTACGCGCGGCCTCGACGGCGTTCGCCAAGGGCAGCGCCGCGGTGCTGTGCGGCATGCTCGGCAGCGCCAGCTGGAACTTCGTCGCCAGCGAACTGGAGGCCGGCCGCGAGCTGGCCTACGGCATTCCGGTGTGGGGCGTGCAGGCCCTGATGCCGGCCGGCTTCCTGCTGCTGGGCCTCAAGCTGGGCAGCCGCTGCTCCCGCCACCGGATCGCCGGTCTGCTGCTCGGCCTTGCGTTGACCGCCGGCGGCTTCGCCTTCGCGCGCCATTTCGACGACGCCACCCTGCCCCTGGCACCGCTGGCCCTGTGGTTGGTGCTGGCCCTGCTGGCCGGGGCGCCGATCTTCACCATCCTCGGCGGCCTGGCGCTGGCCCTGTTCTGGTCGGAGGGCCAACCCCTGGCCTCGGTGCCGCTCAGCCATTACCAGATCACCGTCAATCCGTCCCTGCCGGCCCTGCCGCTGTTCACGCTGGCCGGCCTGGTCTTCGCGCGCAGCGGCGCGGCCGGCCGCCTGGGCGCGCTGTTCACCGCCTGCTTCGGCGGCGGCGTCACCGGCACGGCCATCGCCGCAGCGCTGCTGTGCTCCTTCTTCACCGCCTTCACCGGCGGCAGCGGCGTCACCATCCTGGCCCTCGGCGGCCTGCTGCTGCCGCTCCTGCGCGACGCCGGCTTTCCGGAACGCAAGGGCATCAGCCTGGTGACCAGCGCCAGCGCGCTGGGCGTGCTGCTGGCCCCGTCTGTGCCGCTGATCATGTACGCGATCATCGCCCGCGTGCCGATCAACACCATGTTCCTGGCCGGCATCGTCCCCGCGCTGGTGATGGTCGCCTCCCTGCTGCTGGTAGGCGGCTACCTGCGTCGCGGCAAGGGTACGGCCACGAACACCACGCAACCCCGGCCCGATGCCGGCGCAGCCCTGTCTGCCGCCTGGGCGGCCCGCTGGGAGATCCTCGCCCCGCTGGTGGCCATCGGCTCGCTGGTCAGCGGCGTGGCGACGCCCACCGAGAGCGCGGCCCTCACCGCCGCCTACGCGATCCTCACCCAGGCCGTCGCCCACCGGGAGCTGGACCGGGCGCTGCTGCGCCGCTGCCTGGCCGACTGCGCACAGGTCATCGGCGGCGTGATGCTGATCCTCGGCATGGCGCTGGGCCTCACCAACTACCTGGTGGACGCCGGCATTCCGGACGCTGCCGTGGAATGGGTGCAACAGGCGCTGCCGAACAAGTTCGCCTTCCTGGTGGCGCTCAACGTGTTCCTGTTCTTCGCCGGCGCGCTGATGGAGATCTACGCCGCCATCGTCGTGCTGGTGCCGCTGCTGCTGCCAGTGGCGATCAGCTACGGCATCGACCCGGTGCACTTCGGGGTGATCTTCCTGGCGGTGATGGAGATGGGTTTCCTGTGCCCACCGGCCGGCATGAACATCTTCTTCGCGTCGGCAATGTTCGCCAAACCGATCCGCGAGGTCGCCGTATCGGTGCTGCCGGCCCTGCTGGCGATCTTCCTCGGCGCACTGGCGATCTCCTGGCTGCCGTGGCTGGCCACCGGGCTGCCGGCCCTCGTCGGCGGCAGCGGCGGTTGAAAGCGATGCGGGGCGCCGTAGCGCCCCGCAATAAGCCAAGCCCTGCGCGCCTGCCTCAACCGGCCTTCTTGGCCTCGGGCTTCTTGTCGGCCACCGGCGCGACGACCACTGCATCCCCTTCGGCCAGGGAGTCGGCCGGATTCAGCACGATCCTGTCGTCGGCCTTCACGCCGCTGCCCAGTTCCACTTCCACCCCCAGCTCGCGCTTGATGGTGACGGCCTGCAGATGCACCTTGCCGTCGCTGCCGACCACCGCCACCCGCGGCCCTTCGGGGCGGAACAGCAAGGTGTTGCTGGGCACCCGGAAGCTCGGCTCGCCGGCCGTCGCCGGGGCCTTGATGTCCACCCGCGCGTAGGCGCCGGGCAACAGTTCCCCCTTGGGGTTGGGCAGATTGATCTCCACCTGCAGCGTACGGCTGGTGGTGTCGATGGCCTTGGCGGTACGCACGATGCTGCCGGTGAACACCCTGCCTGGCCACTCGGCCAGACTCACGCTGGCCTTGTCGCCGGGCTGCACGCGGCGGGTGAAGCCCTGGGGCACTTGCACGTAGATGCGCAGCGGATCGCTGCGGGTCAACACGAAGAGCTGCTTGCTGCTGCCGCCCGCATCGATGAGGTTGCCCACATCCACCGTGCGCTTGGTGATCACCCCGGCGAACGGCGCGACCACCTGGTTGTAATCGAGCTGTTTCTGCAGGCGCTGAACCGTCGCTGCGGTCAAGGCATTGGCCGCACTCGCCTGGGCATAGGCATTGCGGCGTTCTTCCACCTCCTGTTGAGAGACGGAGTCGAGCTTGCGCAGGCCTTCCCAGCGCTCGACCGAACTCTTGGCCAGCGCCAGCGCGGCAACGGCCTGGGCATGTGCCTGCTTGGCCTCGACCAGTTGCTGGGCCACTTCCGGCGTGTCGATGCGGGCCAGCAGTTCGCCCTGCTTCACGCCGTCGCCGATGTCCTTGTACCAGGCGGCCAGGTAGCCGCTGGTCCGCGCGTAGATCGGCGCCTCCGTGTAGCCCTGCAGCGTGCCGGGCAGACTCAGCACGCTGTCGCTGCTGCTGTCCTTCGGCGACACCACGCTCACATGGCGGGCGGCGTGGATGTCCGCCGCCGTGGCCAGATCGCGGGCGGTGGCCGAGCGATGGACGACGACGCCGGCGAGGCCGGCCCCGAGCACCGCGAGCCCCACCAGGGCCACATTGCGGGTGCGCTTGAGCAGGCGCAGGCGGTGGATTCCCTGGGCGCCCTCATGGGCGTGCAGGCCATGGATGCCGATACTGGAATGGCGATTGTCAGTCATGTCAGGAATGTCCTTCGGCAAGGCCGCCTTGGGGCAGCTGCGGCCGGGCGGCGGCCCGGCGGGCAAAATATTGATGCACCGAGGCAAACACCAGCGGCACGAAAACCAGTGTGGACAGCGTCGCGAACAGCAGGCCGCCGATCGCGGCGCGGCCGAGGGGTGCGTTCTGCTCCCCGCCCTCGCCGAGACCGATGGCCATCGGCAGCATGCCCATGATCATCGCCAGCGCCGTCATCAGCACCGGGCGCAGGCGGGTCGCCCCGGCCTCCAATGCCGCCGACAGCGGTGGCTCGCCGGCCAGCAGGCGCTGACGCGCGAAGGACACCATCAGGATGCTGTTGGCGGTTGCCACACCGATGGTCATGATCGCCCCGGTCAGTGCCGGCACACTGAGCGTGGTGCCGGTCAGCATCAGCATCCAGGCGATGCCCGCCAGGGCCGCCGGCAGCGCGGTGATGATGATGAAGGCGTCCACCCACGACTGGAAATTCACGACGATCAGCAGATAGACCAGCACGATGGCCATCACCACGCCGATGCCGAGGCCGATGAAGGACGAGTTCATCGTGCGCGCCTGGCCGCGCAGCGTGACCTTGCTGCCCTTCGCCAGCTGCGGCTTGAGTTCCTCGACGATGCGCTCCACATCGGCCACCACCGAGCCCAGGTCACGCCCGCGCACGCTCACGTAGAGGTCGATCACCGGCTCGATGTTGTAGCTCGACACGATGGCCGGCTCCCGCGCCGACGACACCTGGACCAGGTTGCTGAGCAACTGGTTGGGCACCCCGCTGGCCCCCGCCACCGGGATCTGCAGCAGCGAGTCGATGGAATCCACCCGGTACTGGGGCGCCTGCACGGAGATGCTGTAGGACACCCCGTTCTTCGGGTTGAGCCAGAAGCTCGGCGCAGTCTGGGAGCTGCCGGACAGCGGGATCAGCACGTTCTGCGCCACGTTGGCGGCGCTCAGTCCCATCTGCTGCAGGCGGCTGCGGTCCATGTCGAGGCGCAGGGACGGCTGGTCGAGACGCTGATGGATATGCACATCCACCGCCCCCGGCACCTGGCGCACCGCTTTCTCTACCATGGCGGCGAAGCGGTAGTTGTCCTGCAGCTTGCTGCCCGCCACCTGCACGTCGATGGCCGCCGGCAGGCCGAAGTTGAGGATCTGGGTCACCACGTCGGCGGGCTGGAAGAAGAACTCCACACCTGGGAAGCGGCGCGGCAACTCCTCCCGCAGGCGGTCGATGTAGTGGGCCGACGAGCCGTGATTCTCCTTGAGGGCGATCTGGATCTCCCCGTCCAACGTGCCGATGGTGCCGGCGTTGCTGTAGGACAAGTTGATGCCGCTGTAGGGCAGACCCAGATTGTCGAGGATGGTGTCCAGCTCGTCGGCCGGGATCTGCTCGCGGATCACCGCGTCGATGCGGTCGGCCAGGCGCGCCGTCTCCTCGATGCGGGTGCCGGTCGGGGCGCGGAAATGCAGGCGGATGATGCCGGCGTCGGCCGCCGGGAAGAAATCCCGCCCGAGGAAGAAATACAGCCCCGACGACAGCACGCAGCCGCCCAGGAAGATCGCGATGAAGCTGCGGCGGCGCGGCAGCAGCGCGCTGAGGATCACGATGTAGCCGCCGCGCATGCGCTCGAAGCCGGCGTCGAAGCGCCGGTACACCCGCTGCAGCAGGCTGTCCGGCGCCGCGGCCCCGTGCTGCATGTTCTTCATGAACAGCAGGGCCAGCGTCGGCACCAGGGTCCGCGACAGGATGTAGGAGGCGATCATCGCGAAGATCACCGCCTCGGCCAGCGGCACGAACAGGAAACGCGCCACGCCGGTGAGGAAGAACATCGGCACGAAGACGATACAGATGCACAGCGTCGACACCAGCGCCGGTACGGCGATTTCCCCCGCGCCTTCGCGGATCGCCGTTTCCAGGTCGTGGCCCAGGTGCAGGTAGCGCTCGATGTTCTCGATGGTCACCGTCGCGTCGTCCACCAGGATACCCACCGCCAGCGCCAGGCCGCCGAGGGTCATGATGTTGATGGTCTGCCCCAGCGCATACAGCACGATGATCGACGACAGTACCGACAGCGGGATCGAGATCGCGATGATGCAGGTGGTGCGCCAGTTGCCGAGGAACAGCAGGATCATCGCGGCAGTAAGACACGCGGCGATCAGGCCCTCATGGACCACGCCGGAGATCGCCGCCTTGACGAACACCGACTGGTCGAACAGCGGCGTGACCTGGATGTCGTCAGCGAGGCTCGGCAACGCCTCGGCCAGGGTCGTGCGCAGCGCATCGATGACCTGCAGCGTGGACGCCCCGCCGTTCTTCAGCACCGACTGCACGACGCCACGGTTGCCGTCCTGGCGGACGATGTTGGTCTGCGGCGAGAAGCCGTCGCGCACCACCGCCACATCGCGCAGATACACCGCCTGGCCATTGCCGATCCGCACCGGCAGGTCGTTGAGCTCCTCGACCGTGCGCGTCGAGCCGTTCATCTTGACGTTGAACTCGGTCTCGCCGAGCTTGGCGGTGCCGCCGGGCAGGATCAGGTTCTGCGCGTTGATCGCGTTGACCACGTCCAGCGGCGCCAGACCCTTGGCCTGCAGCGCGCCGCTGTCGATATCCACCGACACCACCCGGCTCTTGCCGCCGTAAGGATAAGGCATGGCGATGCCGGGAATGGACACCAGCTTGGGCCTGAGCGTGTTGAAGGTGGTGTCAAAGAGCCCCTGCTCGGGCAGCGACTTGCTCGACACGCCGAGTTGCACCACCGGAATCGCCGACGCGGAATACTTGATCACCAGCGGCGGGTTGATTCCTGGCGGCAGCAGGCGCAACGCCCCGCCCTCCGTCGAGGCGATCTGCGCCATCGCGGTGTCGACACTCGCGTTGGGCTGCAGGAACACCTTGATGATCGCGATGCCGTTGTAGGACTGGGACTCGAAATGCTCGATGTCACTGACCGTGGTGGCCAGCAGACGCTCATTGGGCGTCGTGATGCGCTGGGCCATCTCCTGCGGCGACAGCCCGTTGTAGCTCCAGATGATGCTGATCACCGGGATGTTGATCTCCGGCAGCACGTCGGTGGCGATGCGCAGCAGCACCAGCGGCGTAGCCAGGAAGATGAGCAGCGCCATCACGATGAAGGTGTAGGGGCGCCGCAGGGCGATATTGACGATCCACATGATCTAGGCTTGTTGGGTCAGCGCCCGGAAAGCGACAGGGACGGTTGGCAGGAGAGTGAGGAATGAACGGTGCTCCGACGCAAGATGGGCATCGGAGTTCCGGAGAAATGCGCAGGTGCGGATTTACAAACAGTCGGGCCGAAGCCCATTCAATAGCAGCAATTGCGCCACCCCCGCAGACCCGCCCCAGACGCGGAACCCGGGGCCGGCACGACGACGGACTGCGGCAAAACCAACACTCCGCCAACAGTCCCCTGCTGCGCTGCGTGCAGGCCGCTCAGTCGCAGGCGTCCCAGCGGGACGCCGCATCGTCGTCCGCCTCGCGGGCATCCACCCAGCGCCCGCCTTCCGGCGTGTCTTCCTTCTTCCAGAACGGGGCGCGGGTCTTCAGGTAGTCCATGATGAACTCGCAGGCGGCGAAGGCGTCGCCCCGGTGGGACGACGCCACGCCGACGAAGACGATGCGCTCGCCGGGCACCAGCCGCCCGAAGCGGTGGATCACCCGCGTGCCGAGCAGGCTCCAGCGGCCGTAAGCCTCGGTGACGATGGCTTCGAGGGACTTCTCGGTCATGCCGGGATAGTGTTCGAGGGTCATCGCCGACACCGCGCTGCCCTCCCCGCTCAGCTTGTCGGCCCGCACCAGGCCGACAAAACTCGCCACCGCGCCCACGTCGGCACGGCCGGCGGACAGCGCCGCGATCTCCGCGCCAACGTCGAAGTCGGCCTCCTGGACCGCCACGGAATCGAACTGCCGCTGAATCTCACTCATGTCAGCCTCCGGTGACCGGCGGGAAAAAGGCGATCTCGTCCCGGTCCGCCACCGCCACGTCCGGGCCGACCATTTCCTGGTTGATCGCCGCGCGCACGTTGCGGCCTTCGCCGAGGGCCTCCCACACCCCGCCGCGGCGCGCCAGGTGGGCGCGCAGGTCGCCCAGCGTGGCGATGCCGGCGGGCAGCGTGAGGGTTTCGTGGGAATAACCGAGGGTCTCCCGCAGATTGGCGAAATACAGGACCTTGACGCTCATGACAGTAGTTCGGAATAAGGAATGAAACGCACCCGGTCGCCGGCCTTGATGACCTGCCCGGAGGGATTGTCCACGAGGCCGTCGGCCCACACGGTGGACGTGAGCACGCCGGGCCCCTGGTTGGGATACAGCTCGACGCGGCCGTCGGCGCCCAGGCGCGCGCGCAGGAACTCGCGGCGACGGTCGGGTTTGGGCCAGTCGAAGGCCGCCTCCAGCGGAATCGCCTTCGGCAGGCAGTCCTTGACGCCCTGGGCGCGCAGCACGAAAGGCCGCACCAGCAGGATGAAGGTGACGAAGCTCGACACCGGGTTGCCGGGCAGGCCGATGAAGGCCGCGCCGGCGCCGCCGGCCGGATCGTTCACATGGCCGTAGGCCACCGGCTTGCCGGGCTTCATGGCAATCAGCCAGGAGTCCAGCCGCCCTTCGGCCGTCACCGCCGGCTTGATGTGGTCTTCCTCGCCCATCGACACGCCGCCGCTGGTGACGATCAGGTCATGCCGGCTGGCCGCCTCGCGCAGCGCGGCGCGGGTCGCGTCGAGCTTGTCCGGCACGATGCCCAGGTCGCTGACCTCGCAGCCGAGGGCCTCCAGCAGGCCGCGCAGCACGTAGCGGTTGGAGTTGTAGATGGCGCCGGGCGGCAACGGCTCGCCGGGCATCACCAGCTCGTCGCCGGTGGAGAACAGCGCCACCCGCAGGCGCCGCAGCACCGGCAGCGTCGCGCAGCCCACCGACGCGGCGAGGCCGAGCATCTGTGGATTGAGGCGCACGCCGGCGGACAGCACGGTACTGCCACGGGCGATGTCCTCGCCGGCGCGGCGCACCCACTCGCCGGGCTTGGGCAGATGATTGATCACCACCCCGTCACCGTCCGCCTCGCACAGCTCCTGCATCACCACCGCATCGGCGCCAGCGGGGATCGGCGCGCCGGTGAAGATGCGCGCCGCCGTGCCGCGGGCCAGCGTGTGGCCGACGCTGCCGGCCGGGATGCGCTGGCCGATGACGAGGCGCGTGCCGGCGGCCGGCAGATCGGCGCTGCTCACCGCGTAGCCGTCCATGTGGGAATTATCGAGGGGAGGCACGTTGAGGCCGGACACCTGGTCGACGGCCAGCACGCGGCCGAGGGCCGCCGACGTGGGCACCGTGTCGACGGCCGTCACCGGCTCGGCGGCGGCCAAGAGCGCGTCGCGCACCTCTTCGAAAGGACGCAGGGAAGTATTCATAGGAGCCCCTGATGGTGGAGGATGAAATCGGCCACGGCGGCCGCATCGTTGAGATTCAGACAGGTCATGGGGGCATCGAGTGCCGCGTCGGTGGCGATCGCGACGACGGACGGATTGTCGGGATACTGCAGCGGACGGCCGTGGGCCGGGCGATAGACCTCGATCTTGGGTATCGGCACCGCCTTGAAGCCTTCCACCAGCACGATGTCGCAGGGCGACAGGCGTTGGAGTTGGGCGCCCAGATCGGGTTCCGTCTCGCCGCGCAATTCGTGCATCAGCACCCAGCGCTCGTCGGACACCAGCAGGATCTCGCTGGCCCCGGCCTCCCGGTGCCGCCAGGAATCCTTGCCCGGCTTGTCGATGTCGAAACCGTGATGCGCATGCTTGATCACCGACACCCGCAAGCCCCGGGCGGTGATCTCCGGAATGATCTTCTCGATCAGCGTGGTCTTGCCCGAACCGGACCAGCCGGCAAACCCGAATACCTTCATGACCCACGCCACCAACGGATTGACAGGCGCGGGATTGTAGCAAGGGGGCGGAGGATGCGAACTCTGACTTGGTTCTCATGCCCGGGCTGCAAGGCCCAGCCATCGTTCACGCCACCATCCACACCTCGCCCAGCGCCTTCGCCTGCTGCAGCACCAGTTCCACCGCGCCTTCCTGCTGGTCCGGCGGATACTTGTACTTGCGCAGGATGCGCTTGACCATCAGGCGCAGCTTGGCGCGCACACTCTCCCGTTCCGACCAGTCCACCGTCAGGTTTTTGCGCAGGTTGTCGGTGAGCTCGTGCGCGATCTTCTTCAGGGTTTCGTCGGACAACTCGCGCACCGCAGATTCGTTGTCGGCCAGGGCGTCGTAGAAGCGGATCTCGTCTTCCGTCAGGCCCAGTTCTTCGCCGCGGGAGGCTGCGGCATGAAACTTCCTTGCCATCTCGATCAGCTCCTCGATGACCTGGGCGGTCTCGATGGCGCGGTTCTGGTAGCGCTTGACTACGTTAGCCAGCAGCTCGGAGAACTTCTTCTCCTGCACCACGTTGCCGGCAAAGCGACTCTTGATCTCGCCTTCCAGGAGGCGCTCCAGCAGCTCCACCGCCAGATTGCGCTCGGGCAGGTTGCGCACCTCGGCCAGGAACTCATCGTCGAGGATTCCGATGTTGGGCTTGTCGAGGCCCACGGCCTCGAACACATCCACCACGTCCTCCGACACCACCGCCGACCCGATAATCTGGCGGATGGCCAGCTCCCGTTCCTCGTCGGTCTTCTTCTTTTGGGTGAGGTCGCGCTTGGTGAGGATCACCTTCACCGCTTGGAAGAAGGCCACTTCCTCGCGTACCGCCCTGGCCTCATCCAGCGTGCAGCACAGGGTGAAGGCCTTGGACATCGCCACCGCCTGGTCGGCGAAACGCTTCTTGCCCTCCTCGATGCCCAGCACGTGGTTGGCGGCGCCAGCAAGACGCTTGTGGCCGGCACTCAGAAAATCCGAGTAGTCGTAGCCGTGGAGCAGCCCGCGCAGGATGTCGAGCTTCTCTTCCAGTACCGCGTAGGCCTCGGCAGCATCCACCGTGGGACGGCCGCGGCCCTTGCTGGCGGTGTAGTCCTTGAGGGCGGATTTCAGTTCGTTGGCGATGCCGATGTAGTCCACCACCAACCCGCCCTGCTTGTCCTTGAAGACGCGGTTCACCCGGGCGATGGCCTGCATCAGGTTGTGACCCTTCATGGGCTTGTCCACGTACAGGGTGTGCACGCAAGGGGCGTCGAAGCCCGTCAGCCACATGTCACGCACGATCACTAAGCGCAACGGATCGGCCGGGTCCTTGAAGCGCTTCTCCAGCCGCTTCTTGATCTTCTTGCCGTAGAGGTGCGGACGCAACAGCGCCTTGTCACTGGCGGAACCGGTCATCACGATCTTGATCGCCCCCTTCTCGGGGTCAGGGTCGTGCCAGTCTGGCCTGAGTTTCACGATCTCGTTGTAGAGATGCACGCAGATGTCGCGGCTCATGGCGACGATCATGGCCTTCCCCGTCTGGGCCCTGCTGCGCTCCTCGAAGTGGGCGACGAGATCGGCGGCGACACTGGCGATGCGGGGCTCGGCACCGACGACCTTTTCCAGGGCAGCCCACTTGCTCTTGAGGCGTGCCTGCTGGCTTTCCTCCTCGTCTTCGGCAAGCTCATCCACCTCGTCGTCGATCTGTGGCAGTTCCTCGGCCTTCAGGGACAGCTTGGCCAGCCGGGACTCGAAGTAGATCGCCACCGTGGCGCCGTCCTCCTTGGCCTGCTGCATGTCGTAGACGTGGATATAGTCGCCAAACACCGCGCGAGTGTCGCGATCCTCGCTGGACACCGGCGTACCCGTGAAGGCCACGAAGGTGGCGTTGGGCAGTGCATCGCGCAGATGCTGAGCGTAGCCCACCTGATACTTGGCGACGGGTTCGGCGGCGAGCTGGCATTGAGCATCATTGGCACTAGACTTGGGCTTGAAGGCCCTTAGCCTGGCTTCGAAGCCGTACTGGGTGCGGTGGGCTTCGTCGGCGATGACCACGATGTTGTGCCGGTCGGAGAGCAGCGGAAAGACGTCCTCGTCCTCGCCGGGCATGAACTTCTGAATCGTCGCGAACACGATGCCGCCGGACGGGCGGTTGGCCAGGAGCCTGCGCAAGTCCTGACGGGTGTCCGCCTGCACGGGCTGCTCGCGGAGCAGATCCTGGGCCAGCGAGAACACACCGAAGAGCTGGCCGTCCAGGTCGTTGCGGTCGGTGATGACCACGATGGTAGGGTTCTCCATCGCCGCGTCCTGCATCACCCGCGCGGCGAAGCAAGTCATCGTGATGCTCTTGCCGCTGCCCTGGGTGTGCCACACCACGCCGCCTTTATGAGAGCCGCCAGGGCGCGACGCCGCAATCACCTGCTGGATTGCCGCGCGCACCGCGTGGAACTGATGGTAACCGGCGATCTTCTTGACCAGCCCGCCGTCGTCCTCGAACAGCACGAAGTAGTGCAGGTAGTCGAGCAGCGGCGCCGGCGCCAGCACGCCACGGATCAGGGTTTCCAGCTCGTTGAATTCACCCAGCGGGTCGATGGTGACGCCGTCGATGGTGCGCCACTGCATGAAACGCTCGGCGTCGGCCGACAGCGAACCCATGCGGGCATCCGAACCGTCGGAGATCACCAGCACCTCGTTGTACTGGAACAGGTCCGGCGTCTGGGCCTTGTAGGTCTGAAGCTGCTCGAAGGCCTTCCAGATGTCGGCGTTAAGGTCGGCCGGGTTCTTCAGCTCGATGACCACCAGCGGCAGGCCATTCACGAAGAGCACGATGTCCGGCCGACGCGTATGGTGCGTGCCTTTCACGGTGAACTGGTTGATCGCCAGCCACTCGTTGTTCGACGGATCAGCCCAGTCGATCAGGCGGGCAAAGTCGCCCAGCGTTTCGCCGCCACGCTGGACCTCGACCGGCACGCCGGTGATCAGCAGCTGGTGAAACCGCCGGTTGGCCGACAGCAGCGCGGGGATGCCCAGGTCCAGCACCTGCTGCAGCGCGTCCTCCCGCGCCGCGGTGGTGAGCTGCGGGTTCAGGCGGGCGATGGCCGCGCGCAGGCGCTCGACCAGCAGCACCTGCTGGTAACTGCCGCGCTCGGGGCGCTCGCCGTCCGGGGCAAGCTCCGGCCCACGGAGCGGCGTGTAACCCACATCGGCCAGCCAGACTAGGGCTTCCTGTTCGAGCTGGTCTTCTGTCAATTCAGATCGTCCTCAAGATGGTCGTCCCTCAAGGTTTCAAGCAAGTCGAGCTTCAGGTCATCCGGGAAGTCATCGTCTTCAATGAGAGATAGCACCACACGCTGCAGCAAGTCTTTGCCAATTGTGCCCTCCGCCACCGCCACCACGATGTTTTCCATCTGAATCACGAACTGCGGAACACAGTAGTCGTACCCGTTCAGGGTCAGGAAATAGGCGCCCAAGGTCAGGCTGGCGCGCTTGTTGCCATCGTTGAAGGCGTGGAACTTGTTGATGCCAAAGATCAAATGCGTCAGCTTGGTATCGAACGAAGGGTAATAGTCGTCGTTCTGGATGTGCTGCAGGACGCTTTCCAGCTGGCCCAGATCCTTCACCCCTGCCAGGCCACCTGAATGCTCGATGATCCAGTCATGTACATCCACCGCATGCTGGGTATCAAAGTACAGCGTCAGCTCAGCCATGGCTTCAGCGGTCTTTCAGCCGCTTGAGCACTGCCAGCAGCTTCGGGTCCGACAGCCGTTCTTCAAGCGCCTGCGTGCGCTCGCCGAGGAAGCGCTCGAAATCAGCCTCTGGCACAGCCTGAACGTAGGCCTCCAGCTTCTGGTGCAGCGCCTCCCGAAAACCCAGATCACGGCTTGCCATGCGGGTACGCGCATCCTCAATCAAAGGCTTGAGGTAGGGGCTGGCAGCTGCGTCGGCGAGCAGCTGGTCGACTTCCGCGGGCTTGAGTTTGCGTCCCAGCTGCGCGGCCTGTTGCTGAATACCAGCTGCCAGCCCGCTTTCGAAGCTGGCCAGGGTCTTCAACACCTCGGCATACATGGTGTCGCGCGTGCTATCGCCATCCGCCAGGCGCAGCACCTGCTTGTACTCGCGGGCGTTTTCGCAGAACACCGCCTGGTAGATCCTGTCCGTGAACACCGCGTACTTGTGGTTACCCATGTCCACGTGGTCGCGCAGCGCATTGGTGAATTGCTTGCGGTAGCTGTCTTCCATGAAAGCCGAGGGAAGATAGTCCTGATCCCACTGGTTGATGAAGCGGGTATGCCCGCCAGTGCGTTCGGCCACCACGTCGAGCACGATGTCCAGCATCCGGCTGCGAATGGCCTTGGCCCGTTCGCTTTCGGTCACCAGCATGGCGATGTTCAGCACCGCCCTGAACGAGAACACCCCCAGTGCGGGCACCTTGGCACCAATCAAGTCGGCGACATGAATGTCGTCGACTTGAGCTAACTTCAGGTTTTTTAATGATTTCCCTTTTAGAACTCGATAGCCACTCTGCTTGAGCTCAGCCTCATGGCTGGCGAGGTAGCGGTCGATGGTTCGCTCATCGATGGCCAGCAACTCGGCAACGTGCGACTTGAAGAACAGCACCTCGCCCTCGATGTGCAAGCCCCCCAGTGCCAGGTGTTCCTCCAGCTTGCAGAGGGCATAGCGGTTGTTGAGCACATTGCTGCGGGCAACCGCGGAAGTGGTGAGATCCTTGCTCATGGGAGTGCGCCTTCCAGTTCGGCCTGTGCTTCCGGCAGGCGAAGCTGACCGGAGATCAGGCGTGGGAGCAGGGTGTCGCGGAGGGTGGAGAGGGTTTGGGCTTGACTCTCTTGACCCTTCATTTGCGCATAGAAACACGAGACAACCGACTCGAATTCACTTATCACCTCTGAGGGGGGAATTACGCCAAGCTGTGCGCCTAAGTCTCGCTGGGTAAGCAGAGGCTGCGTGGAGCCACGATTCAACGTATGAACATCTATCGTGCGCATCCAGTGCAGAACGAAGGCGAAAGTCTCAGCCCTCAGGGGAGATATCACGAGCACATTATCCGATGCCCAGAATGGCGGATAAGCGATATGCACCTTGCCGAGGGTACCAACACGGCCAGTAAGGATTCTTGGTTCATCAAACAGGGCCGCAGAAGTGTAGCCCATTAGGCCTGCACCGCCATACAAAGGGATCAAGCACTGATAAGTAGGAAGATCGTTTCTCTCTGGCGGTCGCTTCCCACTCGCTATTGAGCACACCTCAGATAGAGCCCCTATTCTCCACCCCTTAGGCATCAACCCCAACTCCGACTCCTCGAACTCGTCCGGAAACAGCGCCGCCATCCCCTCATCCATCCCTTCCGGGGCGAGCCCTTGCTGCTTGGCGCGGACGGGGTCGAAGTCGACGAACCAGGACTTGAACAGCGCCTGGGCGATGGCTTCGAGGGTGGCGTTGGTTTCGCGCAGGAGGGTGATGCGGTTATCCAGTGCCATGATCAGGCTTGAGATGCACTCCCGCTCTTCCAAAGGTGGCATTGGAATCGGCAGCGCCCGAACCTCTTTGAGGTTGATGGTAGTCTGAACCGTTGTGTTTGCTCGACTACCCAACAAGTACTGCGACAACGGCGACCGAAGGCAGATAGCTATCCATTCGGCGCTTACATCGGGAAGCGGATGAATCACTCCTACCGCGCGAGCCACATTGAAGCCCTTAGCTTCTTTAGGCGCGACTGCCACCTGTCCGACCGACCCTACCAGCGTTAAAAGGACCTCTCCGCCTGCTAGACGCGTTCGTTCGTACTTCGCCTCCACTTCTGGCGAAATCTTCATCAACTCGGAAAGTTTGAGGCGTGTCTCCAGGAAGTTGTTCACCCGGATGATGGGGACTCCGTCTTCTACAGCTGCTCCTGGCTGCACAACGCCGTAGGTGATGGACTTAGGCTGAACACATGTTTCAAGCGGCATGTAGCTCCATCCGGCAGGCAAGACTGGCAGGTCAAAACTCATACCCCAGCCCTCCCAGCTTCTTCCGGATCAACGCATCCAGCTCCGCCCCCTTCGCCATCTGCTCACCCAGCTTCTCGGTAAGCGACCGCATCTTGTCGGCAAACGCTTCGTCGTCGTCCTCGACCGCCTCGGCGCCCACGTAGCGGCCGGGGGTGAGCACGTGGCCATGCCCGGCGATCTCGGCGAGCGTGACGCTGCGGCAGTAGCCGGGCTGGTCGGCATAATCCCCGCCCTCCCCGCGCCACGCGGCCACGGTGGCGGCGATGCGCTCGATATCGTCGTCGGTCAGCTCGCGCTGTACCCGGCCGATCATGCGGCCGAGCTTCCTGGCGTCGATGAACAGCACCTCGCCGGGGCGAGCAGTCTTCTTCTTGGTCAGGAACCACAGGCAGGCGGGAATCTGGGTGTTGAAGAAAAGCTGGCCGGGCAGCGCGATCATCACCTCCACCACGTCGGCGTCGACCATTACGGCGCGGATCTGGCCTTCGTTGTTCTGGCTTGAACTCATGCTGCCGTTGGCGAGCACGATACCGGCGCGGCCGGTGGGCGCGAGGTGGTGCAGCATGTGCTGCAGCCAGGCGTAGTTGGCGTTGCCCGGGGGCGGGTCACCATGCACCCAGCGCGGGTCGCCTTCCAGGCTGCCGTGCCACCAGTCGCTGATGTTGAAGGGCGGGTTGGCCAGGATGAAGTCGGCGCGCAGGTCGGGGTGCTGGTTGCGGGTGAAGGTGTCGGCGGGCTCCTTGCCGAGGTTGAAGTCGATGCCGCGGAGGGCGAGGTTCATCGCGGCGAGGCGCCAGGTGGTGGGGTTGGATTCCTGCCCGTAGATGGACACGTCGCCCAGCTTGCCGCCGTGGGCCTCGATGAATTTTTCGGACTGCACGAACATGCCGCCGGAGCCGCAGCAGGGGTCGTACACCTTGCCGTGGTGGGGCGCGAGCACGGCCACCAGGGTCTTGACGATGCTGGCGGGGGTGTAGAACTGGCCGCCCTTCTTGCCTTCGGCGCTGGCGAACTGGCCGAGGAAGTATTCATACACCTGCCCAAGCACGTCGCGGGCGGCGCCGGGTTCGTCGCCAAAGCCGATGGTGGACACCAGATCCACCAGCTCGCCGAGCTTGCCGTCGGGCAGCTGGGCGCGGCCGTAGCGCTTGTCGAGGATGCCCTTGAGCTTGGGGTTCTCCTGCTCGATGGCGGTCAGCGCTTCGTCGATGCGCTTGCCGATGTCGGTTTGCTTGGCGGCGGCGCGGAGTTGCTCCCAGCGGGCGGCCTCGGGCACCCAGAAGACGTTGACCTCCTTGTAGTAGTCGCGGTCTTCCAGTTCGCCGGCGAGCATCTCGTCGTCGCATTCGTGGAGGAAGTAGTCGTCGGCTTCGTCAAGAAAGCGGCGGGTCAGCTCGGCCTGGCGGGCAGCGAAAGTGTCGGAGATGTACTTGAGGAAGATCAGGCCAAGCACGAGGTGCTTGTATTCGGCAGCGTCCATGTTGGCGCGCAGCTTGTCGGCTGTTGCCCAGAGGGTCTTCTTGATGTCGTCGAGCATGGGGAGGAGATGCGTACTGCTGTGGTTATTAGAGCGGCGGAGCCGCGCAGCGTGACCGCTCGGCCCCGGATGCCATGCCAAAGTCTTCGCTGACGAAGGCCGGTAGGTTACACCGGGACAAGACGGGCTCGCCATCAGGACTGAGGCGCGACACCTGTGAAAACGGAAGGAAACCTTCCACCTTTCGAGCTCCGAGTCCGAAGTTTCGATGATTGAGTCCGAAACTTCGGACTCGGAGTTCGAACATTCGGACTCAAACACCGAAAGTTCGAACTCAATCACCGAAACTTCGAGCCCGCCCATCCGTAATTCGATGAATTAGGCCGAAATTTCGATGAAAATGATGGAAATTTCGGTTTCCTGGTTGCGAGACTGAGAGGAGTCCATCCATCAACGGATGATTGAATTCCGTTTTTCGGCAAATTTCATCGAAAAGTGCTTCGGCGCCCGCCGTTTTGGCGGACATTCCGGCGGTATCTCAGCGCCCGCTGGCCGGCGGTGGCAGGTCTTCGAGGAAGGCGACGACTTCCGCCTCGACCTTCGAGCGGGTCATCGGCGGCAGGCTCTGCCAGACGCGCTTGCCGTAGGGCTTGGTGAGCATGCGCGGGTCGCAGATAGCCAGCACCCCCTTGTCGCGCTCGGTGCGGATCAGGCGGCCGGCGCCCTGCTTGACGTTGATGACGGCGCGCGGCAGCTGGTATTCCATGAAAGGGCTGCGGCCGGATTTCTGCATGTGCTCGATGCGCGCGGCGAGCACCGGATCGTCGGGCGGGGCGAAGGGCAGCTTGTCGATGACGACCACCGACAGCGCGTCGCCGGGCACGTCCACGCCCTCCCAGAAGCTCTGGCTGGCCACCAGGATGGCGTTGCCGAGGCGGCGGAAGCGGTCGAGGAGCTCGGTGCGCGAGCCCTCCCCCTGGATCAGCAGCGGCAGGTCGAGCTTTTCCCGTTCCAGGTAGTCGCCGATCAGCTCGTGGATGCGCCGCATGGCCTTCAGCGAGGTGCACAGCACGAAGGTGCGCCCCTGGGCGGCGCGGATCAGCGGGAAGGCGACCTTGGCGACGGCGTCCGGGTAGTCCGGGCTGTTGGGCTCGGGCATGCCCTGGGGGGCGTAGAGGACGGCCTGGGCAGGATAGTCGAAGGGGCTGCCCCACACGGCCGTTTCGATCGGCGGCTCGACCCAGTGCAGGCCCAGCTCGCGGCAGTAGTGGCCGAAGTCCTTGCCGACCGCCAGCGTGGCCGAGGTGAACACCCAGGCCCGCGGGTGGCCGTCCATCTGGCGCTTGAAGATGCTGGCGATGGACAGCGGCGTGGCGTTGAGGGACAGGGCCTGGCTGAAGACTTCCACCCAGCGCACCCAGTCGGTGTTCTCGGGCTTGATCCAGCGGGCCAGGATCTCCTGCAGTTCCTGCGTGCGGCGCAGGCAGTTGGCCAGCCCTTCGGAGCGCTCGGCCTGGGTCTCGACGATGGCGCCGAAGGCGGCCAGCTCGTCGCCGAGGGCCTCCAGCGCCTCGTGGAAAGGCTTGTTGTCTTCCATCTGGGCGAAGCCGAAGCGGGCGTTCTCGGCGTGCACCGACAGGCGCAGGTCGCGGGTGGCCTTTTCGAGCTTGCGGGTCGCTTCGATGAGGTCCAGGCAGTCGCGGGCGGCGGCCACGGTTTCGGAGCGGGTGTCGCGGGCCAGTTCGAGCAGCTGGGAGGTGGATACGCTCTCGCCGAAGAACAGGCTGGCGGTTTCCGGCAGCTGGTGGGCTTCGTCGAAGATGACCGCGTTGCAGGACGGCAGCAGCTCGCCCATGCCTGCGTCGCGCAGGCTCACGTCGGCGAAGAACAGGTGGTGATTGACCACCACCACGTCGGCGTCCATCGCGTTGCGGCGCGCCGCGGCGACGAAGCACTCCTTGATGTTGGGGCATTCCTGGCCCAGGCAGTTGTCCCGCGACGAGGTGGCGAACATCCAGGCGGCGGCGTCTTCCGGCACCTCGGGACATTCGGCCTTGTCACCGGTCTGGCTGATCTCCATGAAGCGCCCGATGGCGCGCAGGTG
The DNA here is from genome assembly GCA_018241685.1 of Pseudomonadota bacterium. Lineage (GTDB taxonomy): Bacteria > Pseudomonadota > Gammaproteobacteria > Burkholderiales > Rhodocyclaceae > Zoogloea. Next base: position 199,655 of record JAFEDJ010000011.1, on the reverse strand, counting down.
GGCGGCGTCCTCGGGGGTCTGCAGGCGCGCGTCGGCCAGGTTGCGGGCCAGGTGGTAGTGGCACACGTAGTTGGCACGGCCCTTCAGCAGCGCCACCGCGACGGGCACCTTGAGGGCGGCGCGGATGGTCGGCAGGTCGCGGTTGAAGAGCTGGTCCTGCAGCGTCTTGGTGCCGGTGGAGATGATCACCTTGCCGCCGTTCAGCAGCGCCGGCACCAAGTAGGCGTAGGTCTTGCCGGTGCCGGTGCCGGCCTCGGCGACGAGCACGCGGTTCTCCTTCAGCGTGAAGGCGATGTGCTCGGCCATCTCCATCTGCTGGCAGCGCGGCGCGAATCCGGGAATGGCCTTGGCCAGGGGGCCATCGGGCGCGAAGGCTTGTTCGACGTTCATGGTACTGAAAAGCAAGGGGTGGCTCAGTCGAGGGCGTCGACCCGCAGCCAGACCTGGCCGCGGCTCTGATTGTCGCCCTGGCGGAGGCCGCCGGTGCCGTAGTCGGAGCGGCGGCTGTCGGTTTGACTGCCGCCGAGGGGAATCCATTCGCCGAGACGGCCGCGGACCTGGGTGGACAGGCGGGAGGATTCGATGCTGCCATCGGGGCGGAGCTGCTCGACCTCCGGCGTGATGTCGATACTGACCTGCTCGCCGATCAGCTGCGGCGCAGCCATGAAGCCGCTGCCCACATCCAGGAAGCGCACGCTGTCCACGGCCTGCCAGCCGGTTGGGCCGGCACGCCACTCGCGCATCGCGATCGGCAGGGACTGGCCGACGCGGATCAGCGCGCGCCCGCCCTCCACCACCTGGACCTGCTGGCTGATCTGCTCGTTGCGGCGGGTGCTGCCGGCCCCGGCCTCGACGATCACGCGGCTGTTGCCGGGCGACAGGCGGGCGTTGACACCTGCTCCCCCGCCCTGCCCGGTCACATCCTGGTCCTGGCGCACGGACACCACGAGGCGGCGCAGCGGCGTGTCCAGCGCGTCGATGGCGGCACGCAGTTCGGCGAGGTTGGCCGGCGAGACGCGCAACAGCAGCTTGTCGCCCATATTGGACAAGGCGCCGCCTGGCTCCACCAGCGGCCGCAGCGCCGGCAGGATCTGCTCGGCGGGCCGGTGGCGCAGCGTGACGATCTCCAGGCGCGGCTCCGCCCGGGCCGTGGCGAGCACGGCCAGCAAGGCAAGGGCGAGGCAGGCCTGGCGGCGTTTCATGCAGGGCTCAGGCTGCGGAGGTGCGGTGGGCTTCGGCGAGGTAGTCGCGGGAGCGCATCTCGATCAGGCGGCTGACCGTGCGGTGGAACTCGTTGGCCTGGCGGCCTTCCACGTAGAGGTCGTAGGCCTGGCACTCGGCGCTGACCAGCAGCTTGACCCGGTGGTCGTAGAGCACGTCGATCAGCCACGTGAAGCGGCGCGCCTCGGAGGCCATCGCGGCGCTCATCTTCGGCACGCGGGAGAGAATCAGCGTGTGGTACTCGCGGGCGATCTCCAGGTAGTCGTTCTGCGAGCGTGCGCCGCCGCACAAGGTGTCGAAGTCGAACCAGATCACGCCGGGCGCGATGCGCTGAACCTTCAGCTTGCGCTCCAGCACCTCGATCTCACCGGGCTTGCCCTTGGTGCAGGCGATCTTCTCGAAGTCCGCCGCCAGGTGCTTGTCCGCAGCCTCGTCGGCGGGCACCAGGAAGGCGTCCATCTGCTCGAGCGTACGCAGCCGGTAATCGGTGCCGTGATCCACCTCGACCACGTCGAAGCGGCGCTTGATCATGTCGATGGTCGGCAGAAAGTTGATGCGCTGCAGGCCGTTGGGGTACAGGCCGTCCGGCGGGTAGTTGGAGGTCATCACGAAGATGGTGCCGCGGGCGAACAGCGCGTCGAGCAGGCGGCCGAGGATCATCGCGTCGGCGATGTCGGACACATGGAACTCGTCGAAGCACAGCAGACGGGTCTGGCGCGCGATGCGGTCGGCGACCTTCTGCAGCGGATCGGCTTCGTTGTTGAGGTTCTTCAGGTCGTTCTGCACTTCCTGCATGAAGGCGTGGAAGTGCACGCGGCGCTTGCGCTGGTACGGGACCGAATCGTAGAAGCAGTCCATCAGGAAGCTCTTGCCGCGCCCCACGCCGCCCCAGAAGTACACGCTGCGCGGCTGCTTGGGCCGCGACAGCAGCTTGCGGAGGGTGCCCTTGCGGGCCGCCTTGAAGGCGATGAGCTCGGAATACAGGCCTTGCAGGCGCTGGGCGGCGGCACGCTGGGCGGGGTCGGACTTGAAGCCGCGGGCCTTGAGGGTGGCTTCGTAGGCTTCGAGCATGCCGTGCTCGGCAACCTTGAGGATTCGATGGGGCATCGTCGTGGCAGGTGTTGTCTGGGCGCTCTAGGGTCGCGCCACTTATGGAAACGGGGGTGGTCAGGCATTTTACTGCCTGACCACCCCCGGGTGATGCGCGGAGCCGGCTACAAAGGACTACACAGCGCCGGCCGCCGTCATCAGAAGTGCAGCGGACGCTTGTCCACCGCCAGGGCGGCTTCGTGCACCACTTCCGACAGGGTCGGGTGAGCGTGGCAGATGCGCGCCAGATCTTCGGACGCACCGGCGAACTCCATCGTCACCACGGCTTCGCCGATCAGCTCGGAGGCGTTGGCGCCGATGATGTGCACGCCGAGGATACGGTCGGTGTTGGCGTCGGCGATCATCTTCACGAAACCGGCCGGGGTGCCGGCACCCAGCGCACGGCCATTGGCCATGAACGGGATCTTGCCGACCTTGTAGGCGGCGCCTTCGGCCTTGAGCTGCTGTTCGGTCTTGCCGACCCAGGCGATTTCCGGCGAGGTGTAGATGACCCACGGGATGGTGTCGAAGTTGGTGTGGCCCTTCTGGCCGGCGATGGTCTCGGCCACCGCGACACCTTCTTCCATGGCCTTGTGGGCCAGCATCGGGCCACGCACCACGTCGCCCACCGCCCACACGCCGTCCAGATTGGTACGGTTGTGGCCGTCGACTTCGACGAAGCCGCGCTCGTCGATCTTGAGGCCGACCGCTTCGGCGTTGAGGCCGGCGGTGTTGGGCACGCGACCGACGGAGACGATCAGGCGGTCGAATTCAGCCGTCTGGGCGCCGTCCTTGGTTTCGTATTCGACGGTGACGGACTTCTTGCCGACGGTGACGGCGCCGACCTTGACCGACAGCTTGATGTCGAGGCCTTGCTTGGTGAACAGCTTGAGGGCTTCCTTGGCCACGTCCTGGTCGGCAGCGCCGAGGAAGCTGTCCATCGCTTCGAGGATGGTGACCTCGGCGCCGAGGCGCTTCCACACGGAGCCCATTTCCAGGCCGATCACGCCGGAGCCGATGAGGCCGAGGCGCTTGGGCACAGCGTCGATGTCGAGGGCGCCGATGTTGTCGCAGACCAGCTTGTTGTCGACCGGGATACCGGGCAGGTGACGGGCGGTGGAGCCGGTCGCCACGATGACCTGCTTGGCTTCGACGACTTCCTCACCGACCTTGACCTGCCAGCCGGCGTCGGTCTTGCCGACGAAGGCACCGTGGCCAGCCAGGAAGGTGACCTTGTTCTTCTTGAACAGGCCCTTGATGCCGGCGGTGAGTTGCTCGACGATCTTGGACTTGCGGCCGATCATCTTGGCCACATCGATCTTCGGCGTGCCGACGGAGATGCCCTGCTCCTCGAAGGCGTGGCCGGCTTCCTCGAACAGGTGCGAGGTGTGCAGCAGCGCCTTGGACGGGATGCAGCCGACGTTCAGGCAGGTGCCGCCAAGACGGGGCTCGCCCTTCGGGTCGGCGTAGGGATTGGATTCGGCGCAGGCCGTGTTGAAACCGAGTTGTGCGGCGCGGATCGCAGCCACATAGCCACCGGGACCACCGCCGATGACCAGCACGTCAAATTGCTTCGCCATTTAGTCGCTTCCTTGTGCAGATGAAAACGCGGCACGGAAACACCCCCGGAGGGGGTGCAACCGTGCCCGCGGTTAGGGAGATCAGACGTCCAGGATCAGACGGGCCGGATCTTCCAGGGCTTCCTTCATGGTGACCAGGCCCAGGACGGCTTCGCGGCCGTCGATGATGCGGTGGTCGTAGGACATGGCGAGGTAGTTGATCGGACGCACGACGACCTGACCATTTTCCACCACGGCGCGGTCCTTGGTGGCGTGGATGCCGAGGATCGCGGACTGGGGCGGGTTGATGATCGGGGTGGACATCATGGAACCGAACACACCACCGTTGGAGATGGAGAACGTGCCGCCGGTGAGCTCTTCGATGGAGATCTTGCCGTCCTTGGCCTTCTGGCCGAACTCGGCGATCTTCTTCTCGATGTCGGCGATGGACATGTTGTCCACATCACGCAGGATGGGCACCACCAGGCCACGGGGCGAACCGACGGCGATGCCGATGTCGATGTAGCCGTGGTACACGATGTCGTTGCCATCGACGGAGGCGTTCAGGATCGGGAACTTCTTGAGGGCGGCAACGGCAGCCTTCACGAAGAAGCCCATGAAGCCCAGACGCACGCCGTGGGCCTTCTCGAACTTGTCGCCGTACTGCTTGCGCAGCGCCATGATCGGAGCCATGTTCACTTCGTTGAACGTGGTCAGGATGGCGTTTTCGTTCTTCGACTGCAGCAGGCGCTCGGCGATGCGGGCACGCAGGCGGGTCATCGGAACGCGCTGTTCGACGCGATCACCAGCCGGAACGGCCACGACCGGAGCCGCAGCAGCCGGTGCGGCAGCCTTCGGCTGGGCAGCGACGGCGTCTTCCTTGATCACGCGACCACCGCGGCCGGAGCCGGCGACGTCAGCGGCAGCGATGCCCTTCTCGTCGAGGATCTTGCGGGCGGACGGGCTGGCGGCACCGGCAGCCGTGGCTGCAGCAGGAGCGGCCGCAGCGGGAGCCGCAGCAGCAGCCGGAGCGCCGGCGGCAGCCTTCGCTTCGGTATCGATGGTGGCGATCACTTCGCCGGAAGTCACCGAGTCGCCGCCGTTTTTGACGATCTTGACCAGCACGCCATCGGCCGGAGCCGGGGTCTCGAGCACAACCTTGTCGGTCTCGATGTCGATCAGGTTCTCGTCACGGGAAACGGCGTCGCCTTCCTTCTTGTGCCAGCTGACCAGCGTGGCTTCGGAAACGGATTCGGACAGTTGGGGCACTTTGACTTCGATCAGCATATCTTCTCCCTTGTTTTCAGTTCGGCGTGGACGTTTGCATCAGGCGTTGATTTCGCCAAACGCATTTTCGATGACTGCCTTTTGTTGCGCATTGTGCTTGGCGTAGTAACCGACCGCCGGCGAGGCGGCAGCGGGACGGGCCACCAGCAGGAACTTGCGCTCGTCACCGAGGGCGCTGTCCAGATGGTGACGGGACGCCAGCCAGTACCACACGCCCTGGTTGCGGGGCTCTTCCTGGCACCACACCACTTCCTTGGCGTTGGGGTACTTGTTGACCTCGGCCGCGAAGGCTTCGCGCGGGAACGGGTAGAGCTGTTCCAGGCGGACCAGGGCGATGTCGTCGATGTTGTTGGCGCGACGGTGGGCCAGCAGTTCGTAGTAGATCTTGCCGGAGCAGATCACGACGCGCTTGACCTTGTTGACGTCGAGCTCGTCCACTTCGCCGATGACGGTCTGGAACGTTCCCTTGGAGAGATCGTCCAGGGAGGAGATCGCATCCTTGTGGCGCAGCAGGGACTTCGGCGTGATGATCACCAGCGGCTTGCGCAGCTTGCGCAGGGCCTGGCGACGCAGCAGGTGGAAGATCTGCGACGGGCCGGACGGGATGCACACTTCCATGTTCATCTCGGCGCACAGCTGCATGTAGCGCTCGATACGGGCGGAAGAGTGCTCGGGGCCCTGACCTTCATAGCCGTGCGGCAGCATCATGACGAGGCCGCACTGACGGCCCCACTTGGCTTCGCCGGAGCTGATGAACTGATCCATCACCACTTGGGCGCCGTTGGCGAAGTCGCCGAACTGGGCTTCCCAGATCACGAGCTGGTTCGGTTCAGCCGAGGCGTAACCGTATTCGAAGGCCAGCACGGCTTCTTCGGACAGCACGGAGTCGTAGCAGTAGAACGGGCCCTGACCTTCGCGGATGTTCTGCAGCGGGTAGAAGGTGCCGTCGTGCCACTGGTCGCGGTTCTGGTCGTGCAGCGCGGCGTGGCGGTGGAAGAAGGTGCCACGGCCGACGTCTTCACCGGACAGGCGGATGCCGAAGCCCTGTACCACCAGGCTGGCGTAGGCCAGGTTCTCGGCCATGCCCCAGTCGAAGGGCAGCTTGCCGGCGCCCATCGCCTTGCGGTCGTCGATGATCTTCTGCACGCGGGGGTGCAGCACGAAGCCTTCCGGCGTGGTGGTCAGTGCGGTAGCCAGACGCTCGAGCTCGGCGGTCGGCACGGTGGTGTCGCACTTGTCGGTGTAAGCCTTGCCGGCGTACGGCGCCCAGTCCTGCGCGAACTGGCGCTTGAAGTCGGACAGCACCGGGTTGGACAGCAACTCACCCTTGTCGAGGGCAGCGCGGTAGTCCTTGATGAACTGATCCGGCTCGTCGGCCTTGACGATGCCCAGCTGGGCCAGCTTGTCCGCGTAGAGCTTGCGGGTGCCGGGGTGCTTGGCGATCTTCTTGTACATCAGCGGCTGGGTGACCATCGGCTCGTCGGCCTCGTTGTGGCCCAGCTTGCGGTAGCACACGATGTCGACGACGACGTCCTTCTTGAACTCCTGGCGGTATTCGACGGCCAGGCCCATCACGAAGGCCACGGCCTCCGGATCATCGCCATTGACGTGGAAGATCGGCGCCTCGCCCATCTTGAAGATGTCGGTGCAGTACAGCGAAGAACGGTAGTCGCGCGGATCGGAGGTGGTGAAGCCGATCTGGTTGTTCACCACGATATGGATCGTGCCGCCCGTGCCGTAGCCGCGGGTCTGCGCGAAGTTCAGCATTTCCTGGTTGACGCCCTGGCCGGCAACGGCCGCGTCACCGTGGATCAGGACCGGAATGACCTCGGCCTTGCCCTTGGCGCCACGACGGGTCTGACGGGCATACACGGAGCCCTCGACCACCGGGTTGACGATTTCCAGGTGGGACGGGTTGAAGGCCAGGGTCAGGTGCACCGGACCACCGGCGGTCATGACATCGCTGGAGAAGCCCATGTGGTACTTCACGTCGCCGGCCGACAGGTCGGACGCAGCCTTGCCTTCGAATTCGGAGAACAGCATGCTCGGCGACTTGCCGAGGGTGTTCACCAGCACGTTCAGGCGGCCACGGTGGGCCATGCCGATGACGATTTCCTGCACGCCCTTGCCGCCGGCGACGCGGATCAGCTCGTCCATCGCGACGATGGTGCTCTCACCGCCTTCGAGGGAGAAGCGCTTCTGGCCAACGTACTTGGTATGCAGGTAGCGTTCGAGCGTCTCAGCGGCGGTCAGGCGCTCGAGGATGCGGCGCTGCTGGTCGGCCTGGTAGCCGGGACGGCCCTTGGTGGGCTCGAGGCGGGCCTGGATCCAGCGCTTTTCACCGATGTCGGTGATGTACATGTACTCGGCGCCGATGGCGCCGCAGTAGGTCTGGCGCACCGCGTCGAGAATCTCGCGCAGGGTGGCGTGATCGCCGGGCAGACCATGGAACGAACCGGTATTGAAGGACTGGTTGAGATCCGCCTCGGTGAAACCGTAGTGGGACAGCTCGAGTTCGTGGATCTCGGGACGCTCGGTGCGCTTCAGCGGATCGAGCTGGGCCCAGCGGGTACCGAGGAAGCGGTGGGCGTTGATCAGTTGCAGGACGCTGACCTGCTTCTGGTCCACGCCGGACGCCACGACGGTGCGGACCGGGCCACGCTTCGCCATGTCGGCAAAGGCGTTGATGATAGGGTAGTGCGCGACGTCGCGGCCCTTGCCGGGCACATTCTGCAGCGAGTCGAAATATGTCCGCCATTCGTCGGAGACGGAATCCGGATTGTCGAGATAGTTCTCGTAAAGCTCTTCAACGAACGGCGCATTGCTGCCGAACAGTTGGGAGCTCTCAAAAAGCTGTTTCATCATGGGCGACCACCTGGCTTATATCTTGTCTTTTTGAAGGTACTTGCTTTCGGTGGGGAGAAATCCCTGTTTGATTCACTTCTTCAGAAAAACGAAGCGGGATGGCCTGATGCTTCGACCATCCCGCATTCGCTCCCCTGTTTCCCCCTCCCCTTCCGGGCAAACTTAGCCGCGCTGGGCCAGCGGGACGACGTCGCGACGAGCGGCGCCGATGTACAGCTGACGCGGGCGACCGATCTTGTACTCGGGATCGGTAATCATTTCTTCCCACTGGGTCATCCAGCCGACCGTACGGGCCAGCGCGAAGATGCAGGTGAACATCTCAGTGGGAATGCCGAGCGCCTTCTGGACGATACCGGAGTAGAAGTCCACGTTCGGGTAGAGCTTCTTCTCGACGAAGTATTCGTCTTCGAGGGCGATCTTTTCGAGTTCCTTGGCCAGCTTGAACAGGCGGTCGTTCTCGAGGCCCAGTTCGCCGAGCACGTCGGCACAGACCTTGCCCATCAGCTTGGCGCGCGGATCGAAGTTCTTGTAGACGCGGTGACCGAAGCCCATCAGCTTGAAGGAGTCGTTCTTGTCCTTCGCACGCTTGATGTACTCGCCGACGCGGGACACGTCACCGATTTCTTCCAGCATCTGCAGGCAGGCTTCGTTCGCACCACCGTGCGCCGGGCCCCACAGGCAGGCGATACCGGCAGCGATACAGGCGAACGGGTTGGCACCGGAGGAACCGGCCAGACGGACGGTGGAGGTGGACGCGTTCTGCTCGTGGTCGGCGTGCAGCGTGAAGATGATGTCGAGGGCGCGGACCAGAACCGGGTTCGGTTGGTACTTCTCGCACGGGTTGCCGAACATCATGCGCATGAAGTTGGCGGTGTAGTCCAGCTCGTTGTCCGGATACATGAACGGCATGCCGGTGCTGTACTTGTAGGCCATCGCAACGATGGTCGGCATCTTGGCAACAAGGCGGTTGAAGCTGATGTTGCGATGCTCGGAATCGGAGAAATCCATCGCGTCGTGGTAGAACGCGGACAGGGCACCGACCACGCCGGTCATGACGGCCATCGGGTGGGCGTCGCGGCGGAAGCCGGAGTAGAACTTGGTCAGCTGCTCATGGACCATCGTGTGGTTCTTGATGGTCTTTTCGAAGTCGGTCTTCTGCGTGGCGTTCGGCAGCTCGCCGTTCTTCAGCAGGTAGGTGACTTCCAGGAAGTTGCAGTTCTCGGCCAGTTGCTCGATCGGGTAGCCGCGGTACAGCAGCTCGCCCTTGTCACCGTCGATGTACGTGACCTTGGACTGGCAGCTGGCCGTGGACAGGAAGCCGGAGTCATACGTGAAGTACCCAGTCTTACCACCCAGGGTACGAATGTCGATCACATCATTGCCATGGGTTCCCGACATGATCGGAAAATCTACGGCCTTGTCACCTACGGTCAGTGTTGCAGTACGTTGCGTGGTCATATTTGATCCCTTTTCCCTGTTGAAACTCCAGCTCCCTATTGACTGGACCTGCCGGGCTATCGAGCCCGGAGCAGGTCCACCATTTCCTGCCAGCGCTCCTTGGTGACCGGCTTGCTGCCGTTGACCATGGCCCACAGGTCATGGTCTTCGACGAGCAAGAGATCATCAAGATCGGCCAGCTGATCGTCGGTGAGACGATCGAAGTGCCTTTCGAGGAAGCGCGTGAACACCAGATCGAGCTCAAGGAGAGCCCGACGGCACTGCCAGCGCACGCGCCCCCGATTGAGCGTCATACCGCGCGACGAACCATCATGTCTTTGATCTTGCCGATCGCCTTCGTCGGGTTCAGGTGCTTCGGGCACACATCGACGCAGTTCATGATGGAGTGGCAACGGAACAGACGGTACGGATCTTCCAGGTTGTCCAGACGCTCGCTGGTTGCCTGGTCGCGGGTATCCGCCAGGAAGCGGTAAGCCGCGAGCAGACCAGCGGGACCGACGAACTTGTCCGGGTTCCACCAGAAGGACGGGCAGCTCGTGGAGCAGCAGGCGCACAGGATGCACTCGTACAGACCGTTGAGTTCATCACGGTCTTCCGGCGACTGCAGGCGCTCACGCTCGGGAGCGGGCTCGTTGTTGATCAGGTACGGCTTGATCGAGTGGTATTGCTTGAAGAACTGGGTCATGTCGACGATCACATCGCGGATGACCGGCAGACCCGGCAAGGGGCGCAGCGTGATCGGCTGGGCGATGTCGTCCATGCTGGTCAGGCAGGCCAGGCCGTTCTTGCCGTTGATGTTCATGGCGTCGGAGCCACACACCCCTTCGCGGCAGGAGCGGCGGAAGGACAGGGAGTCATCCTTGGCCTTCAGGCGGACGAGGGCGTCCAGCAGCTTCTTGTCGGACTCTTCGAGCTCGACGGAAATGTCCTGCATGTACGGCGCGGCGTCCTTGTCCGGATCGTAGCGGTAAATCTTGAACTGTACGGTTCGCTTGCTGCTCATGTTCTATTCTCCGGAACGCTCAGTAGGTACGCTTGGCAAGGGCGATCGGCTCGACATCAGCCGACATCGGCTGAAGGGTGACCGGCTTGTAATCAAGGCGGTTGCCTTCGCTGTACCACAGCGTGTGCTTGAGCCAGTTCTTGTCGTCGCGACCGTTCGGGGTCTCGGCGCAATCGATCGCGTCGTCACGGACGTGGGCGCCGCGGGATTCCTTCCGGGCTTCGGCGGAAACCATCGTGGCCTTGGCGACTTCGATGAGGTTGTCGAGTTCCAGGGCTTCGGTACGGGCGGTGTTCCAGACCTTGGACTTGTCCTTGATCTGGGTGTGCTTGGCACGCTCGGCGACCTCGAGGATCTTGGTGACGCCTTCCTTCAGCATGTCGGCGAAACGGAACACGCCGGCGTGCTTCTGCATCGTGCGCTGCATGGCGAGGCGAACTTCATGGACCTCTTCGCCGTTGGTCTGGGTTTCCAGACGGGCGATCCGTGCCAGCGACACGTCGGCTGCATTTTCGGGCAGCGGCTTGAGGGTCAGTTGGCCGGACTGGAAGTCCGACACCACGGTTTCACCGGCAGCCTTGCCGAACACCAGCAGGTCGAGCAGCGAGTTGGTGCCCAGGCGGTTGGCGCCGTGCACTGACGCGCAGGCACATTCGCCAGCGGCGTAGAAGCCTGCAACCGGAACGTTCGGGTTGCCATCCTTCGGCACCACGACCTGGCCCTTATAGTTGGTCGGAATGCCACCCATCTGGTAGTGGCAGGTCGGCACGACCGGAATCGGGGCCTTGATCGGATCCACACCGGCGAACTGGATCGAGATCTCGCGAATGCCGGGCAGACGCTTGTTGATCGTTTCGGGCGACAGATGGGTGATGTCGAGCAGCACGTGGTCCTTTTCGGAACCGCAGCCACGGCCTTCGTTGATCTCGGTGACCATCGAGCGAGACACCACGTCACGGGAGGCCAGATCCTTCAGGTTCGGCGCATAGCGCTCCATGAAGCGCTCGCCGGAGGCGTTACGCAGGATGCCGCCTTCACCACGCACACCTTCGGTGATCAGCACACCGGCACCGGCCACGCCGGTCGGGTGGAACTGCCAGAACTCCATGTCTTCCAGCGGGATGCCGGCGCGGGCCGCCATACCGACACCGTCGCCGGTGTTGATGAAGGCATTGGTGGAGCTGTAGTAGATACGGCCGGAACCACCGGTCGCGAAAATGGTGGCCTTGGCATGGAAGATCGACACTTCGCCGGTTTCCATTTCCATGGCGGTCACGCCGAGCACATCGCCATCCGCATTGCGGATCAGGTCCATCGCCATCCATTCGACGAAGAACTGGGTGTTAGCGCGCACGTTGCGCTGGTACAGCGCGTGCAGCATCGCGTGGCCGGTACGGTCAGCCGCCGCACAGGAACGGGAGACCGGGGTCTGGCCGTAGTTCTGCGAGTGACCGCCGAACGGACGCTGGTAGATCTTGCCGTTGTCGGTACGGTCGAAAGGCATGCCGTAGTGTTCGAGCTCGACGACCACTTCGTTGGCCTTCTTGACCATGAACTCGATGGCATCCTGGTCGCCCAGCCAGTCCGACCCTTTGACGGTGTCGTACATGTGCCAGTGCCAGTTGTCCTCGGTCGAATTGCCAAGGGAAGCGGCCACACCGCCCTGCGCTGCCACGGTGTGGGAGCGGGTCGGGAAGACCTTGGTCAGAACGGCGGTCTTGAGACCGGCTTCGGAGAGCTGCAGGGCGGCCCGCAGACCGGCGCCACCAGCGCCGACGATCACCGCATCAAAGGTACGCTTTGCGACTTTCACTTACAGCCTCCAGAGAATCTGAGCAGCCCAGCCGGCATAGCCGATGAGCAGAAGAGCAACGACCGAATGCAGGGTCAGACGAATGCCGGTCGGCTTGATGTAGTCCATGAAGATGTCCCGCACGCCGATCCAGGCATGAAAGAACAGGGACATGAAGAACAGGAAGGTCGCGAAGCGCATGAAACCGCCACTGAACACGCCGCGCCAGCTCTCATAGGAGCCATCGAAGGAGGACAGCACGACAACGGCAAGAACAACCGTGTAAATAGCCATCACCACCGCGGTGATGCGCTGGGCGAGCCAATCACGGAAACCGTAATGGGCGCCGACGATGACGGGCTTTACCATAGCTTGGACACCAGAATGACAGTGAGGATGAGACTGACGATCAGCACGATGCGGGCGCTGGACACGGCGGACTGCTTATCGACGCCAACATGCACATCCAGCAGCAGGAAACGGATACCAGCACAGAAATGATGCAGGTAAGCCCAGACCAAACCAGACAGAATGAGTTTGACGAAAACGTTGTCCACAACTTCCTTGAAGGAAGCGAAGGACTCGGGCGAGCCGACGCTGCTCCCGAAAAGCGACAGCAAAACCGGCAGCATCAGGAATAGACCGGCACCGCTAACCCGGTGCAGGATCGAGACCTTGCCAGGCAAGGGCAGCCTGATCTCGTTCAACGCCAGATGCTTCGGGCGCTGTTTTTTCAAAGTCACCTCTGTCATAGATTTTTCCCTCTAACAATTGCGATCAAAAATCGCACTTTTCCCACACAAAATTATAAGTATATACCCTTACCCAGCATTGACAGGCCGGGCGCGCCCATCAATTCACCCTGATTAACCTAACTGAGTTCGTTCAGATAATAGTGTTCTGCCGTCGAATACAACCCACGCCGCCATTCGACAGGACGGTCTCCATACGTGTAAGTCACTCGCTCAACGGACAGCAACGGCGTGCCTTCAACAACACCCAGCGTCTCGCTGGTCATCCGGTCTGCCGCCACGGCGCGGATCCGCTCTTCGGCGCGAATCATCCGCACACCAAAGCGCGCCTCAAACAAACCATAAAGCGATCCATGAGCGGCCTGAAGCACCTCCATGGTGAGCCCATGAAAGATCTCGCCAGGCAAATAGATTTCATCCACCACCACCGGCTTTCCGGAAAAGCGCAGCAGGCGTCGAAGAATGGTGACGGGCGCGCCGAGCTCGATCCCGAGCATTCGTGCCGCCTCATTCCCGGCCTTTGCCTTCCAGCAATCGAGCGGAATGCTGTGCGGATGAGATAGATCGCCATCCATGGGGACGAGGCGCAAGAACCTGAACAACGCGCGCGGATCGTTGTGCGATGCGACGTACGTGCCCTTGCCCTGCTTGCGGACAAGTAGGTTCTCGGCGGCCATCTCGTCGATGGCTTTTCGCACAGTCCCTTGACTTACATTAAATCGCAGTGCAAGTTCCTGCTCGCTGGGAATGGCCTGCCCCGGCCGCCATTCGGCGGACTGGAGGGCGTTGATCATCAGATTCTTGATCTGACGATACAGAGGGCTGAAGGTGGGCGATTCGGGTCGCATTGGGTTATTGAAGCACACTTTTAGAAGACAGTCCACGGCACATCTTCTATCTTATATAAGACATAAGACATGAATTGACAGTCTTCACAAATGCACCTACGATTCACGTGTTGAGCGATCACCCATTGATCACAACTTCGATTGCGCATCCGCGACGACCTGTGGGAGGCCGCGCGAGTCTGCAGCATGGTGTCGAATCACTTCTTACTAGAGGGAGTTTCATAAATGGCAAAAGCCCCCGTTCGTGTCGCAGTTACCGGCGCCGCCGGCCAGATCGGCTACAGCCTCCTGTTCCGCATCGCCAGTGGTGAAATGCTGGGCAAGGATCAGCCCGTCATCCTCCAGCTGCTTGACCTCCCGCAAGCCCAGAAGGCCGTCAAGGGCGTCATCATGGAGCTCGAAGACTGTGCATTCCCCCTGCTGGCCGGCGTGATCGCCACCGACGACCCGAATGTCGCCTTCAAGGACGCCCAAGTTGCTCTGCTCGTCGGCGCCCGCCCGCGTGGCCCCGGCATGGAGCGCAAGGACCTGCTGACCGAGAACGCCAAGATCTTCACGGTGCAAGGCGCCGCCATCGGCCAGTACGCCGACCCGGACGTCAAGGTGCTGGTCGTCGGCAACCCCTGCAACACCAACGCCTACATTGCCAAGGAAATCGCCGTCAAGTACGGCCGCGTCCAGGCCAAGAACTTCACCGGCATGCTGCGCCTGGATCACAACCGCGCCCTGTCCCAACTGGCCACCAAGTCCGGCCGTGAAGTCTCCAGCCTGAAGAACCTGGTCGTCTGGGGCAACCACTCCCCCACGATGTACGCCGACTACCGTGCGGTGACCGCCAATGGCGACAACGTCAAGAACCTGATCAACGACGAAGCCTGGAACCGCGACGTGTTCCTGCCGACCGTTGGCAAGCGTGGCGCCGCAATCATCGAAGCCCGCGGCCTCTCCTCCGCCGCCTCCGCCGCCAACGCGGCCATCGACCACATCCGCGACTGGTGGCTCGGCTCCAACGGCGAATGGGTCACCATGGGCATCCCGTCCGACGGCTCCTACGGCATCCCCGAAGGCATCATCTACGGCTTCCCGGTCACCACCGAGAACGGCGAGTACAAGATCGTTCAGGGCCTGGAAATCGACGAATTCTCCCGCGACCGCATGAACAACACGCTCAACGAACTGCTTGAAGAGCGTGACGGCGTGAAGGATCTGCTGGGCTAATTCAAGCCGCAGCAATTCAGCTTCACGACAACGCGGGGACGGAAACGTCCCCGCGTTTTTTTATGCGGCTTTTTTTGCTACCCTCCGGCCGATCAAATCAAACAATCACATCCGTCATGTCCGCCCTGCCCCATCCCGACCTCGTCCTGTTTCAGGGCGAAACCCCCTTCCCCATCCTGCCCGCAGTCGATCATTACGCCGGCAGCGAGAAGCTGATGCGCAAGGCATTGAACCTGCAGCAGGAGCTCGGCCCTGTCTTCGACATCACCTGTGACTGCGAGGACGGCGCCCATGCCGGCGCAGAGACCGAGCACGCGACCATGGCCGCCGGCATCGTGATGTCCGACGAGAATCGATTCAACCGCGTCGGCGCACGCATCCACGACATCACGCACCCCCACTGGGAGGCGGACGTGGATATTCTCGTCGGCAAGGCCGGTTCGCGCCTGGCTTTCCTAACCCTACCCAAGCCACGCAGCGTGGCCGACGTCGCCAGGCAAATCGACGCAATCCGTGATGCGGAAGGCCGCCATGGCATCAAGCGGGAGATTCCCATCCATGTGCTGATCGAGACCCATGGCGCGCTTCGCGACGCATGGGAGATTGCCGCACTCGAAAGCGTCGAATCCCTCGACTTCGGCCTGATGGATTTCGTTAGCGGCCACCACGGCGCAATCCCCGGCTCTGCGATGCGCAGCCCTGGCCAGTTCGACCACCCCCTCGTGGCACGCGCCAAATGCGACATCGCCGCCGCGGCCCTGGCCAACGGAGTTGTCCCCGCCCACAACGTCACCACAGAACTGAAAGATCTCGACTACATCCGCCGCGACGCCGAGCGGGCTCGCCAGGAATTTGGCTACCTGAGAATGTGGAGCATCCATCCCAACCAGATCGTGCCCATTGTCGAAGCCATGCGCCCGAATTTCTCCGAGGTCGAGGATGCATGCCAGATTCTCGTCGCCGCCCAGGACAAGCATTGGGGCCCGATCCAGCATGCCGGAAAATTGCACGATCGGGCCTCCTACCGCTATTACTGGGAGTTGCTGAAGCGCGCGCGCGCGACTGGCATGGAAATTCCAGCAGAAGCAGCAGCCCGCTTCTTCCAGGAATAAAAAAATGGGGCGATAAAATCGCCCCATTTTTAATTCTCACCAAACCCGCGGCTAATCGAGTCTGGCCTATTCCTTATTCCGCACCCTGCATCTTTTCAGGCAACAGGATCGAATTATCAGTGCTGTACTGATAATCGTGGAAGACGTGTTCGGCCGAAAGGATCTCGTAATTGCCGTCGGCCTTTTTGTACGACGTATCCTTCAGGCGATACGTGTAATGTCCACAAGTCCAGACATCGAAGTTGCGCATATGGGTGCACAAACAGGTCTTGTCCATCACGGAGACCTTCTTGACCCCCGGATGCAGAGCCACCTCCTTGTTGTACGCATCAATGTACGAGCAATTGCCGCTGCTGTCGAGCAAGTAGCCATAGGCCTCGCAGTTCGGGCGAATGCCCGAACCAATCGCGGGGCTTCCGGTAAGCATGCGCATCGGGTAACCGGTAGGGGAAATCTGATTGACGATGATCTCCTCTTCGCTGGCCTTGAAGTAATGCTGCTGAACATCCTCGGGCAAGCCACACTCTTTCGTCACAGTGAAGCGCGTTGCCACCTGCACTGCGCCCGCACCGCTCTCGAGGAAGGCAGCAGCATCACTGCCAGTAAAAATACCGCCCGCAGGAATCAACGGAATCTCGAGCTTCTCCTGAATCAGCCATGCACGGATCTCGGCCACGATGACAGCCAGGTCATACTTGGCCCAGTCCATGCCGAAGCCCAGGTGCCCGCCGGCCAGCGGCCCTTCCACCACGACATAATCCGGCAGACGGTTCGTACGGGCGCTCTTGCGCAGGAAGAGCTGCAGGGCGCGAAGGGACGACACGATGATGCCCAGCTTGGCATCCCGGAAGCGCGGATGATCCTCGATCAGACCGAAGGAGCCAAGATGCAGGCCCGCAGCAAGGGTGATGCCGTCCGCGCCCGCATCCAGCGCCGCCGTCAAACGCACGCGTAGGGTTTCCTTCGGCGCGTTCATCGTCAGCTTTTCCATACAGTTCACGAAGACCAGACCAGGCCCACGCTTCGCCTCCATGGTCTTGCCGACGTGCAGCATCGTGGCCTCGGCCAGTTGCCCAAGATCGAACTGGACGACCGACTTGTCTGAATTGGCCACGTTGTACTTGTACTGCCGGAGCTTGTCCTTCACATACTTGGTATTGAAACGACGATCGGCAACCGTCTTGATCATTGCATCCGAGATGTGACCGATTCCGCCCAGGCGTGCAGCCTCCAGCGCCAGATCCGCGGTGGAGATGTCCACCCCCATGCCGCCGATCACGATAGGCACCAGCTCCTGCTTGCCAAAGCGCAGACGGAAATCATCAACTCGTTTCATGAAACCCCTTCCAGACAGACATGACGCGCCACGAGGAGACGGTTCCGTTCGCGGCTAAACGTATCATTATCCCACTGCGCGGCCTCCTTGCCTCTACTTAGATCAAGGAAAATGTGTCTCCGTCACTCAGACTCGCCTTGCGAGCACCTTTCACCGACAGACGGCTCGCCGCAGTGCGGCAAATTTGTTACCTTGCCCATGCGGAAAATGTCACGGACTCCGCTAGAATCACGCCTCCTAAGCCAGTCACACCCAGATGCCGGACCCGACGCCGCCCGCCCAAGAATGCGCTGTCCTGTTTGCCGACCTTGTCGGCAGCACACAGCTATATCAGCGCGTCGGTGACAAATCAGCATTCGAGGTGGTCGACCGTAGCATCCGCGCGATGCGCATTTCTGTCGAGACAAAGGGCGGCCGGGTAGTGAAACACACCGGCGACGGCCTGATGGCCGTGTTCCGTGACGCAGACAGCGCCGCCGACGCCACACTGGCCATCCACCTGAGCATCAAGGAGCTCCCCTCCTTACCGGAACAGCGGCTTGCCGTTCGTATCGGCTTCCAGTTTGGCGCAGTCGTGGTCAGCGGGACAGATGTGTTCGGGGATACGGTTAATTTTGCAGCCCGCCTCGCCGAACTGGCTTCCCCCGGCAAGGCAATCATCTCGGCGGAGACAGCCCGTCGCCTGGGACCCGAGTGGCGCTCCGTGCTGCACCCCCTCCCCCCCCGGGTCATCCGCGGCGTGAGCCGCCCGGTTGAGTTATGTGAGTTGATGTGCGAAGCGGTCGGCGAGCTGACCATCGTGCAATCCGATCATTTTCTGCTGGAAACCGAGCCCGAGCTTCACCTGTACTTCGGCAACAGCTCCGTTGTGCTGAATTCGGCGCGTCCAAGCGTCAGGATCGGCCGCGACCCCGCCGCCGATATCGTGATCAGTGACAGCCAATCGTCCCGGCGCCATGCAGAAATCGAACTGCGCGGCGACAAATTCGTGCTGATCGACCGAAGCAGCAACGGCACCTTCGTGCTGATCGAAGGCGAACGGGAGTTTCAGCTATCCCGCGAAGAGGTCGTACTACGCGGCCGCGGTCATTTCTCACCGGGCCGCAGTTGCGCCAGCAGCCCTCAGTTGATCAGCTTCGTCTGCATGTAGATCAGGCGCGCAGCGCACCCGCCAAAGCTCGACCAGCCAGCCGGACAGCCTCCCCAGCCTGCGGGAAGAACTTCCCGAGCGTGAAAAAGCCGTGAACCATACCTTCGAACTCGTGGAAGCTCACCACGCCCCCAGCCTGGCGCAAGGCATCGGCGTAAGCACGCACATCATCGGTAAGAGGGTCGCAACCCGCCGCGATGAAGGTTGCCGGAGGAAGGTCATCAAAGCGCGATGCAAGTAGCGGTGACGCACGCCAATCGTTCCAGTCGGAATCGGATGGCAGGTATTTCTCGAAGAACCATGCCAGGCTCTCCGTATCCAGGAAATAACCGCTAGCGTAGGCTCGACGGGAAGGGCGCTGGCTGAGAATGTCGGTGCACGGATAAATCAACAGCTGCAGCGCCGCCCGCGGCCCTTCTTCATTACGCAACTGCAGCGCAGTGACAGCACTCAGCGTACCGCCCGCACTGTCCCCCGCAAGCGCGAAACGAGCTGGATCGATACCGAGCATCCCGCCATTTGCCAATACCCAGACCACAGCCCGATGGGCGTCCTCCACTGCACCGGGGAACGGGTGTTCCGGCGCCAACCGGTAATCCACCGAAAGCACGGCGCATTCGCTGTAATTCGCCAGCTCTCGGCACAGCACGTCGTAACTCGGAATATTGCCGACGCACCAGCCACCGCCATGGAAATAGAAAACCAACGGAAGGCTCTCATCCGCCTTCGCATGAAGGGGGCGATACAGGCGCGCCATGATCACACCATCACGAACGTGGGTGCGCGGGATGGGCACATCGGTGATAGACGCCACCGCCGGCGCCTCGGGCCTCAGCGCAAACTGCAGCTTTTCAAAGGAATGACGGGCCTGATGCACATCCAGTTCATGGAAGCGCGGCGCGCCGACACGGTAAACCATGTCGAGCAAGGCTTTGGCTTGGGGATCGAGGGCCATGGGAGTCTGTATGGGGCAAAAGCGGCGAAGCTGAACCACCCCGTCAAGGGGCTACGAGCGCTTCACTCGTTAAATTCGAGCCGCAACTTTCGTCACGGACACACATCGGATAGAACAAAGACAAACCAATCAAAGACTTGCACTTTGAGATGAATTCTACCTGACTTCACGCCGGTCATAGCGCTCAAGCCCAAGAGCCGACATGTCGATCTCCGGCTCGCGACCGGACAGCACATTCGCCATCACACGCCCCATTCCAGCCGCCATGGTCCTCCCCAGCGTGGCATGACCGGTGCTGAGATAAAGATTCTGCAGAGGTATCGCACCTAGCACCGGAGTACCGTCGGGCGTCATTGGTCGCAACCCTGTCCAGAATTCCGCCCCGGCAAGATCGCCGCCCTGTCCGAACAGATCGTCCGCGACGAATTCCAGCGTTCGTCGCCCAGAACGAGAACCTTCATCACCGCTCTCCGAGTTTGTGAGGCAACGACGGCTACGCCGCAACGAGCCAAACCAGCCCAGAGCCCGGAGGCAAGCAAAGATGAGACCAATGAAAAGAAGAAATCGCCGACTGGTGCCCACCGACCAAGCACGAAGTGTGCATCAAGGGCACGAGGCGCTGCCCGAAAACCTTCGACTATCGATCGATAAGCCGTTGATTGGGCAAACAAAATAGACTAAAAGCGGGGGACTTGCTAGAGTACTGCTGGTGCCGGGAGGGGGACTCGAACCCCCACACCTTGCGGCGGCGGATTTTGAATCCGCTGCGTCTACCGATTCCGCCATCCCGGCACGGGAAGCCGCGCATTATCTACGAAACTGTTACCCGTATCAACCCATGGCTTTAACCCTCGACGATTTCGACTACCTGCTCCCCCAGGAGCTGATTGCCCAAGCCCCTCTCGAACGCCGCACCGACAGTCGCCTGCTCCAGGTTTCGACCACGCTGGGCGACCTGCACTTCTCCGATCTGCCCAGCCTGCTGGCGCCCGGTGACCTGCTCGTCTTCAACGACACCCGCGTGCTGCATGCCCGCCTTTTCGGCACCAAAGATACCGGCGGCCAGGTGGAGGTCATGATCGAGCGCCCTCTCGGCGCCCATGAAGCCCTCGCCCAGATACGCGCCAGCAAGTCGCCCAAGCCCGGCACCCGCCTGCACCTGGAAGGTGCGCTGGAGGTCGAAGTACTGGGTCGCGCCGGCGAGTTCTTCCATCTGCGCTTTCCCGCGACCGAAGACCTGATCGAACTGCTCGAACGCCACGGCCGCCTGCCGCTGCCCCCCTACATCGAGCGAGCCGCCGGCAATACCGACGAATCCCGCTACCAGACTGTCTATGCACGGAACCCAGGTTCGGTCGCCGCGCCGACCGCCGGCCTGCACTTCGACGAGCCTCTCCTCGCCCGCCTCGCCGAGCAGGGCGTGAATAGCGCCTACGTCACCCTCAACGTCGGCGCAGGTACATTCCAACCGGTGCGTGTCCAGGACCTGTCCGAACACCAGATGCACACCGAAGCCTACTTCGTACCCCAGGCCACGGTGGACGCTATCGCTGCCACCAAAGCGGCCGGCAAGCGCGTGGTGTGCGTCGGCACCACCAGCATGCGCGCACTCGAATCGGCCGCGCGCAGCCGCACGCTGCAGGCGGGAGAGGCGGAAAGCGACCTCTTCATCCTGCCCGGCTACGAATTTAATGTGGCAGATGCCCTCATCACCAATTTCCACCTGCCCAAATCCACACTGCTGATGCTCGTGTCCGCTCTTGCCGGCATGGACACCATCCGCCGCGCCTACGCCCATGCCATCGAGCAGCGCTACCGCTTCTTCAGCTACGGCGACGCCATGTTCCTGACCCGGGATTCCCAATGAAATATGAACTTCTCGCC
Organism: Pseudomonadota bacterium; assembly: GCA_018241685.1. Classification (GTDB taxonomy): domain Bacteria; phylum Pseudomonadota; class Gammaproteobacteria; order Burkholderiales; family Rhodocyclaceae; genus Zoogloea. The sequence goes on along the minus strand of JAFEDJ010000011.1, from coordinate 178,126 downwards.
ACCGACGGCGCCGCCCGCCGCGGCCGCCTGACCCTCAACCACGGCACCGTGGACACCCCGGCCTTCATGCCGGTCGGCACCTATGGCTCGGTCAAGGGCATCTCGCCGCAGGATCTGCGCGACATCGGCGCCCAGATCTGCCTCGGCAACACCTTCCACCTGTGGCTGCGCCCCGGCCTGGAGGTGATGGAAGCCTTCGGCGGCCTGCACCAGTTCATGGCCTGGGACGGCCCTATCCTCACCGACTCCGGCGGCTTCCAGGTCTTCTCCCTCGGCGCCCTGCGCAAGATCAGCGAAGAAGGCGTGCGCTTCAGCTCACCGGTGAATGGCGACAAGCTGTTCCTCACCCCCGAGGAATCGATGCGCATCCAGAAGGTGCTCAATTCCGACGTGGTGATGATCTTCGACGAATGCACGCCCTACCCGGCCACGGTGACGGAGGCTGCCGACTCCATGCGCATGTCCCTGCGCTGGGCACAGCGCTCCAAGGACGAGTTCAACCGGCTCGAAAACGACAACGCGCTGTTCGGCATCGTCCAGGGTGGCATGTACGAAAACCTGCGTGACGAATCCCTCGCCGGCCTTGAGGAAATCGGCTTCCACGGCTATGCCATCGGGGGCCTGTCGGTCGGCGAGCCCAAGGACGACATGCAGCGCATCCTGCACCACACCGCGCCGCGTCTGCCTCAGCACAAGCCGCGCTACCTGATGGGTGTCGGCACGCCGGAAGACATCGTCTTCTCGGTGCAGGCCGGCATCGACATGTTCGACTGCGTGATGCCCACCCGCAATGCGCGCAACGGCTGGCTGTTCACCCGTCATGGCGACATCAAGATCCGCAACGCCCGCCACAAGTCCGACACCCGGCCGCTGGACGAAACCTGCGACTGCTATACCTGCCGCAACTTCTCCCGCGGCTACCTGCATCACCTCAATCGCCTCAACGAGATCCTCGGCGCACGGCTGGCCACCATCCACAACCTGCACTACTACCAGCAGCTGATGCGTGACCTGCGCGATGCTATTGCCAGCGGCACGCTGAGCGATTACGTCGCCCGCTTCCACCGGGAACGGGCCGGCCAGGGAGAGTAAGCGGCCTGTAAGCCGGGGATGCTTCGCCCGCCCGGCCCTTGCCGCTATAATCGCGCCTTTTACCAGCATCTCCCCATGCAGGTTTTCCGCGGAATTCCCGAACGCACCGAACACGGCTGCGTGCTCACCATCGGCAACTTCGATGGCGTGCACCGCGGCCATCAGGCGCTGCTGGCGAAACTCACCGCAAAGGCGCGCGCCACCGGCCTGCCCGCTTCGGTGCTCACCTTCGAGCCCCATCCGCGCGAGTATTTCGCCCACGAGAACCGGCCGCGCCGGCTCACCTCCCTGCGCGAAAAAATCCAGCTCCTTGCCGCCGAGGGCGTAGACCGCCTCTACATCGGCCGCTTCAACGCGCGCTTCGCGTCGCTCACCGCCGAACAGTTCATCGACGACATCCTGATCCGCGGACTCGGTGTGCGCGATCTGATGATCGGCGACGACTTCCGCTTCGGCAAAGGCCGCAAGGGCGACTTTTCAATGCTGCAGCACGCAGGCCAGACCGCAGGCTTCACCGTCGAGGCGATGCACACCCTGGTTCATGACGGCGAGCGCGTCTCCAGCTCGGCAATCCGCGACGCCCTGACCGACGGCGACATGCCCCACGCGGCCCGCCTGCTCGGCCGCCCGTACAGCATCAGCGGCCGCGTCATGCACGGCGACAAGATCGGCCGCACGATCGGCTTCCCGACCGCCAACATCCAGCTCAAGCATCGCAGCCCGCCGCTGATGGGCATCTACACCGTCAGCGTCGACGGCCTGGCCGACAAGCCCTGGCCCGGCGTGGCGAGCATCGGCGTGCGGCCCACCATCAACGACGCCGGCCGCGCAACCCTCGAAGTCAATCTCTTCGACTGGAGCGCCGACTGCTACGACGCCCATCTACGGATCAATTTCCTGCGCAAGCAACGGGACGAGGAGCGCTACGACAGCCTCGAAGCCCTCACCGCCCAGATTGCCCGCGACGCCGAAGAGGCCCGCGCCTACTTCGTCCAGAATCCCCTCTGAATTCACGCACCGACCATGTCCGACAATCGCAAGACCCTGAACCTGCCCGACACGCCCTTCCCGATGCGCGGCGACCTCGCCAAGCGCGAGCCCGCCTGGATCGCCGACTGGCAGCAGCGCAAGCTCTACCAGAAGATCCGCAAGGCATCTGCCGGCCGGCCCAAGTTCGTTCTGCACGACGGTCCCCCGTACGCCAACGGCAACCTGCACCTGGGTCATGCGCTGAACAAGATCCTCAAGGACATCATCGTCCGCTCCAAGACCCTGGCCGGCTTCGATGCGCCCTACGTGCCCGGCTGGGACTGCCACGGCCTGCCGATCGAACACAAGATCGAAGTCACCCACGGCAAGAACCTGCCCGCCGACAAGGTCCGCGAACTGTGCCGCGCCTACGCCGCCGAACAGGTGGAAGTTCAGAAGAAGGAATTCATCCGTCTGGGCGTCCTGGGCGACTGGGACAATCCCTACCTGACCATGAACTTCGCCAACGAGGCCGGCGAGATCCGTGCCCTGGCCGAGATGGTCAAGAAGAACTATGTGTTCAAGGGCCTGAAGCCGGTGAATTGGTGTTTCGACTGTGGTTCCGCCCTGGCCGAAGCCGAAGTCGAGTACGCCGACAAGAAATCGCCGACCGTCGACGTGGCCTTCCCGATCAGTGAAGCCGACACCCCCAAGCTGGCAGCAGCCTTCAGCCTTGCCAGCCTGCCCAAGACCGCCTACGCGGTGATCTGGACCACCACCCCATGGACCATACCGGCCAACCAGGCCCTCAACATCCACCCCGAGCACGAATACGCCCTTGTCGACGCGGGCGACCGCCTGCTGGTTCTTGCCAAGGACCTGGTGGAGGAAAGCCTCAAGCGCCAGGGTCGCGAAGGCGGCATCCTGGCGACCGCCCAGGGCAAGACCCTGGAAGGCCTGCAGTTCCGCCACCCCCTCTACGATCGCGTCGCCCCGGTCTATCTGGCCGACTACGTGGGCCTGGACGCCGGCACCGGCATCGTGCACTGCGCACCAGCCCACGGCGTAGACGACTTCAACGCCTGGCGCACCTACGGTCGTGGCAACGACGAGATCATCTCCATCGTCAAGGGCGACGGCGTTTACGTGGATGATCTGCCCTTCTTTGGCGGCATGTCGATCTGGAAGGCCAACCAGGCCATCTGCGACAAGCTCACGGAAGTCGGCAACCTGCTCTCCCACGGTAGCGTCATGCACAGCTACATGCACTGCTGGCGCCACAAGACCCCAGTGATCTACCGGGCCACCGCCCAGTGGTTCGTCGGCATGGACCGCCTGCCCACGGACGGCAAGTCCCTGCGCGAAAAGGCCCTGGCCGGTGTCGAGGCCACTGCTTTCTATCCGGCCTGGGGCAAGCCCCGCCTGCAGTCCATGATCGCAAACCGGCCCGACTGGTGCATTTCCCGCCAGCGCAACTGGGGCGTGCCCATCCCCTTCTTCCTGCACAAGGAAACCGGCGAGTTGCATCCGCGCACCGTCGAGCTGATGGAGCAGGTTGCCCAGCGCGTCGAGAAGGAAGGCATCGAGGCCTGGTTCAAGCTGGACGCCGCCGAGCTGCTCGGCGCTGAAGCCAGCCAGTACGACAAGATCAGCGACACCCTGGACGTCTGGTTCGATTCCGGCACGACCCACTGGCACGTGCTGCGCGGCTCCCACAACGACGGCCACGCCACCGGCCCCCGCGCCGACCTCTACCTGGAAGGCTCGGACCAGCACCGCGGCTGGTTCCATTCGTCTCTGCTCACCGGCGCTGCCATCGACGGCCACCCGCCCTACAAGGCCCTGCTCACCCACGGCTTCACCGTGGACCAGCAAGGCCGGAAGATGAGCAAGTCGTTGGGCAACACCATCCTGCCTCAGGAAGTCACCGACAAGATGGGCGCCGAAATCCTGCGCCTGTGGGTTGCCGCCACCGATTATTCGGGCGAACTGGCCATGTCGAAGGAGATCCTGGCCCGCGTCGTCGAATCCTACCGCCGCATCCGTAACACCTTGCGCTTCCTCATGGCCAATATCGCCGACTTCAATGCCGGCATGGACATGCTGCCGGTGGAGCAATGGTTCGAGATCGACCGCTATGCCTTAGCCTTTACCCGCCAGCTGCAGGCCCAGGCCCAGGCCGACTACGACCGCTACGAGTTCCACCGCGTAGTGCAGGCGCTCCAGACCTTCTGCTCCGAGGATCTCGGCGGCTTCTGGCTGGACATCCTGAAGGACCGCCTCTACACCACCAAGCCCGACTCCCTGGCCCGCCGCTCCGCCCAGAGCGCCCTGTGGCACGTCCTGCAGGCCGTCGTGAAACTGATGGCGCCGATCCTGTCCTTCACCGCCGAAGAAATCTGGCAATTGCTGAACCAGGACGCGGAGGACAGCGTGATGCTGCACACCTTCCACCAGCTGCCCGCCCAGAACGCCGAAGAGGCGCTGCTGGAACGCTGGAACGCGATCCGCACCGCCCGCGCCGACGTGCTGAAGGTCATCGAATCGGTCCGCACCGAAGGCAAGGTTGGCTCCTCGCTGCAGGCCGAAGTGGAGATCCGCGCAGCCGGCGCCAAGTACGACACCCTGGCCAGCCTCGCCGACGATTTGCGCTTCGTGCTGATCTGCTCTAAGACGACGCTGGTCCGAGTGGACAACGAAGCCGATGAGAGCATCCTCGTCACCCCGTCCGAGCACAAGAAGTGCGAGCGCTGCTGGCACTACAGGGAAGACGTGGGTCACGATGCGGAGCATCCGGAACTTTGTGGCCGCTGCACGTCCAACCTGTTCGGCACCGGCGAGCCCCGCTCGGCCGCCTGAATCTTGTAAAACAGCAGGAGCCCGCCCTTGAAATTACGCCTAGGCAACTGGATCGGCCTCGCGGCCATCATCGTGCTGGCCGACCAGTGGACCAAGCATCTCGTCCGCGGCGCCCTGCGCAACGGCGAAGTCATCCGCATCACTGACTTCTTCGATCTGGTACTCGCCTTCAACCCGGGGGCTGCCTTCAGCTTCCTGGCTGACCAAGCCGGCTGGCAACGCTGGTTCTTCGTAGCCCTGGCAGCCGGCATCTGTGGCTGGTTACTGCGCCTGCTGGCGCGCCACCAGCACGAGTTGCTGCAGCCGCTGGCGTTCTCGCTGATCATCGGTGGTGCCATCGGCAATGTGATCGACCGCTTCGTCTTTGGCGCGGTGGTCGACTTCCTGTATTTCCATATCGGCCGCTACGGTTGGCCGGCCTTCAACGTGGCGGACTCCGCCATCACGGTGGGCGTGATCCTGATGATCGTTGCGCAGTTGCGCGAGCATCGCCACGCCCCCGCCCAAGAGAAGCTCTCATGACCCAGATCGTCCAGCCCGACAGCTTGCTGACCCTCCACTACCGGATTTCCCTCGATAACGGGCAGTCCCTCATCAGCACCTTCGAATCCAAGCCGGCCACCATGCAGTTGGGCCACGGCGACATCGCCCCGGCGCTGGAGCGCTGCCTCGCCGGGATCACGGTCGGCGAGCACCACACCTTCCTGCTCGAGCCGGAAAACGCCTTTGGCGCGCACCGTGAAGATCTGATCGAGAAGGTTCGCCTGGAGGACTTTCCCGCCGACGCCGAAGTGGCGCCGATGGTCATTATGGAGTTCACCGCGCCCGACGGCACCCGCTATCCGGGCCTGATCCGCGAAGTCCTCGACACCCATGCGGTGATCGACTTCAACCACCCACTGGCCGGCAAGTCGATCCGCTTCGAGGTCGAAGTGATCGGCATCAACTGAACATTACCGAGGTATCCGATGGAAGTATTGCTCGCCACGCCCCGCGGCTTCTGTGCCGGAGTCGAACGCGCCATCGAGATCGTCGAACGCGCCCTCGCCCAATTTGGCGCCCCCATCTATGTGCGCCATGAGGTCGTCCACAACCGTTTCGTGGTGGAAGGCTTGCGCGCCAAGGGCGCGGTGTTCATCGAAGAACTCGCCGACGTACCCGCCGGCAATACGGTGATCTTCAGCGCCCACGGTGTATCCCAGGCCGTGCGCACTGAAGCCGAAGCCCGCGGACTGCGCGTTTTCGACGCCACCTGCCCGCTCGTCACCAAGGTGCACCTGGAAGTCGCCCGCATGCGCGACCAGGGGCGTGAACTGATCATGATCGGCCACAAAGGGCACCCGGAGGTGGAAGGCACGATGGGTCAGGTCCGCGACGGGATCTATCTGGTGGAGTCTGTCGAAGATGTGGCGAACCTTCAGGTCACCAAACCCGACATGCTGGCCTACGTTACGCAGACCACGCTGTCCGTGGATGATGCCGGCGCCATCGTGGCTGCCCTGAGAGCCCGCTTCCCGAGCATTGTCGGCCCCAAGAAGGACGACATCTGCTACGCCACGCAAAACCGCCAGGATGCCGTGAAATTCATGGCACCGCAGTCGGATCTGGTGCTGGTGGTCGGATCTCCGAACAGTTCCAACTCCAACCGCCTGCGCGAGGTAGCCGAACTGCTGAATGTTCCAGCCTATCTCGTTGATAACGCCGCAGCCATCGACCCCGCGTGGATCGTCGGAAAACTGCGCGTCGGCGTAACCGCCGGCGCTTCAGCACCGGAGGTGCTGGTCGACTCTGTAATCGCCCGCCTGAAGGAGCTGGGCGCAGCCTCCGTTCGTCAGCTCGAAGGCGTGCCGGAAAAAGTGACCTTCCCGCTGCCGAAGGAACTCCAGGGCAACACCGGCCAACAAGAAGCTTGAGGATGTCCGCCGGGACAAGTCCCCCCAATCCTGAAAATCCAGCGCTTGCGCCGACAACCACAAAAAAAGCCCCCGATGACACTCGGGGGCTTTTTTTATTTCAGAGCAACGGAAGAACTACGGCGCACATCAGCACTCCGCGGCCGCCAACTCACCTCAAAGGTGCGGCTGCATGATCCGCCGATAGAACTCGTGGAAGTGCTGCATCCCATCTTCATAAGGCGACTGATAGGGACCAACCTCGCTACGCCCGGCCTTCAACAGCGCAAGGCGACCACGGTCCATTCTCTCGCCAATATCGTCGTCTTCGATGGCAGTTTCCATGTAGGCTGCCTGCTCGGCCTCGACGAAATCGCGTTCGAATTCGAGAATCTCTTCCGGATAGTAGAATTCGACCACATTGGTGGTCTTGTTCACATCCGTAGGGATCAGCGTGCTCACCACCAGCACATGGGGATACCATTCCACCATGATGTTGGGGAAATAGGTCAGCCAGATGGCGCCATGCTTGGGCATCTCGCCGCCATGGTAGTTGAGCACGGCCTCATGCCAGCGCTTGTAGGCGGGAGAGCCCGGCTTCTTCAACGACGTGATGCCGACGCGCTGTACGGAGTACCATTCACCGAACTGCCAGGTTAGATCGTCGCAGGTCACGAACTGACCAAGCCCCGGATGATAGGGCTCGACGTGATAATCCTCGAGGTAAACCTCGATGAAGGTCTTCCAGTTGTAGTTGCACTCGTGAATCTCGACCTTGTCGAGCTTGTAGCCGGCAAAGTTGAGCTCACTGGCCACCTGCATGCCAGCAAGGTCCGCCGACGCCGTACGCGGCCCCTTGAACAGCAGCCCATGCCAGTTATCCAGCTGCTGGCGCTGCAGGTTGAGGCAGGGGTTCTCGGCGAAGTGCGGCGCACCGATCAACAGGCCATCCGGGTTGTAGGTCCAGCGATGAATCGGGCAGACGATATTTCGGTCGGCAACACCGGAGCCCTGCAACATGATCGCCTGACGGTGACGGCAGACGTTGGACATCTGGTAAAAGCCGTCTTCCCGGTTGATCAGCAGGTTCGAATGGTCGAGCCATTCCAGCGACCGGTATTGGTTGACTTCCGGCACCATCAGCTCGTGGCCGACGTAGCCGGGCCCCGCATCGAAGAGGAGACGCTTCTCCAATTCGAAGACCTTTTCGTCGAAATACCACGAGACCGGCAATTGGGAAACCGCCGGAGAAAGCTGTGCCTGAGAAGCGATGTCAGACATCCCGAACCCCCTGATTCAAAGCGAAAGCCCGAAACGTAAAGCACGATATTATATAGTATTACGCGTTTGACCTGTAGCCCGGCCATAGGCTATTTTTACGGTTTGCTCCTGCCTAGCCGGCCGCCCATGGTCAAATCCGCCCCCGCCAAAACGCCCAGCAGTTTCGAGTCAACGATTTCCGAACTCGAATCCATCGTCCAGGAAATGGAAAACGGGGCGCTGCCCCTCGAGCAGTCACTCGCAGCCTACGAGCGCGGTACAGCCCTCCTCCGGCATTGCCAGGACGTATTGAACAAGGCGGAGCAGAGCATTCGCGTCGTGGAAAACGGTGCAGCCAACCCGGAGCAGCCCCAGTCATGAGCACCTGCAGTTTCAGCCAGTGGATGGGCAACATCCAGCAACGGACCGAGACCGCCCTCAATCACGCACTACCAGCGGTCGACATTGCCCCAGAGCGCCTGCACCAGGCGATGCGCTATGCCGTCCTCGGCGGCGGCAAGCGCGTCCGTCCGCTGCTCGTCCACGCAGCCGGCCAACTCGCGCAGGCGGATATGGCCCGACTGGACAGGGTGGCCTGTGCGCTGGAGCTGATCCACGCGTACTCGCTGGTTCATGACGACATGCCCTGCATGGACGACGACGCATTGCGACGCGGCAAACCGACCGTTCATGTGGAATACGACGAGGCTACAGCCCTATTGGTTGGCGATGCGCTGCAAACGCTGGCCTTTCAGCACATCGCAGATGCTGCCGTTTGTGATGATCCAGCTCAACAGATCGGCATGATCCGCCAGCTCGCGATCGCCTCCGGCTCGCGGGGAATGGCGGGCGGACAGGCCATCGATTTGGCATCTGTCGGACTGGAGCTCAGCCTGGCCGAGCTGGAGTTCATGCACATCCACAAGACCGGCGCCCTCATCCGCGCATCGATTGCACTTGGCGCCCAATGCGGCCGACGGCTGGGGGAAGAGGCCATGGCATCGCTCGACCATGTCGGCAAGATAATCGGGCTCCTCTTCCAGATCGTGGACGACATCCTCGACGCCGAGGCCGACACTGCAACCCTCGGCAAAACGGCCGGCAAGGATGCCGCCAATGACAAACCCACCTACGTCAGCCTGCTCGGCGTGAGCCGCGCCCGCGAACTGGCCGAAGAAATGTGCCAGAGCGCCCTGAACAGACTAGCCGCCTTTGGCGACGACGCCCAGCGCCTGTCGGAACTCACGCGCTTCATCGTCCGTCGTCAGTTCTGAGGCCAGCAGATCGACAACAAAGAATACCCATTAACGACCCGGTATCCCGGAATGCCCTTCACAACGCAGCCCGCCAAACCTCGCGCCAGTCTGCTGGACAGCATCACATCTCCTGCAGACCTGCGCCAGCTCGACCCCGGCGAACTCCCCAAGCTGGCCGACGAGCTGCGCAACTTTCTGATCGACTCGGTCTCCCGTACCGGCGGTCACCTGTCGTCGAACCTTGGAACCGTGGAGCTGACCATTGCGCTGCACTACGTGTTCAACACACCCGACGATCGCATCGTCTGGGATGTCGGCCACCAAACCTACGCCCACAAGGTTCTGACGGGCCGCCGTGAGGCCATGGCCGGCCTGCGCCAATATCAGGGCATCTCGGGCTTTCCACGCCGCTGCGAGAGCCCGTATGACACCTTCGGCACCGCCCATTCGTCAACTTCGATCTCCGCGGCCCTCGGCATGGCCGAAGCAGCCCGCCTGCGCGGCGAGGACCGACGCGCCATTGCAGTCATCGGCGACGGCGCGATGTCGGCTGGCATGGCTTTCGAGGCCCTGAACAACGCCGGTGACATCAGCGACACCAATCTATTGGTCATTCTCAACGACAACGAGATGTCCATCTCACCACCTGTCGGCGCACTCAACAAGCACTTGTCCCGCCTGCTCTCGGGCCGCCTCTACAACGGAGCGCGGACCATCGGCAAGCGATTCCTCGAAAACCTCCCGCCGCCGGTTTTCGAGTTCGCAAAGCGCACTGAAGAACACGTAAAGGGCATGGTGATGCCCGGCACTATGTTCGAGGAGTTCGGCTTCAATTACATTGGCCCCATTGACGGCCACGATCTTGAAGCCCTCCTGCCGACACTGCAGAACCTGCGCACTCTCAAGGGCCCTCAGTTCCTTCACGTCATCACCCGCAAGGGGCAGGGCTACAAGCTCGCCGAGGCCGATCCGATCCTGTATCACGGCGTCTCCAAGTTCGACCACGCCGCCGGCATCACGGCGGGAAAGAGCGGTGGCAAACTCACCTACACACAGGTTTTCGGCGACTGGCTGTGCGATATGGCAGCCATCGACAAGCGCCTGGTTGCAATTACCCCTGCCATGCGCGAGGGGTCGGGCATGGTCCGCTTCGCCAATGAATACCCGGATCGTTATTACGATGTCGGGATCGCCGAGCAACACGCCCTGACTTTCGGCGCAGGCCTGGCCTGCGAAGGCCTCAAGCCCGTAGTGGCCATCTACTCGACCTTCCTGCAGCGCGCCTACGATCAGCTGATCCACGACATCGCCCTGCAGAATCTGCCGGTCATGCTGGCCATTGATCGGGCTGGGCTGGTGGGTGCCGACGGTGCTACCCACCACGGCGCGTTCGACATTTCCTACCTTGCTTGCATTCCCAACCTGACCATTTTCTGCCCGGCAGACGAAAACGAATGCCGGCAGATGCTCTACACGGCCTACCAGCACGACGGTCCAACCGCCGTCCGCTACCCGCGCGGCAGCGGCCTGGGAATCCAGCCAGCCAAGCTCATGCAGGCCCTGCCCATCGGCAAAGGCGAAATCCGTCGAAGCGGAACCCGCTACGCCCTACTCGCCTTTGGCAGCCTGCTCGGCACTGCGCTGGGGGTTGCAGAAACGCTTGACGCCACCGTTGCCAACATGCGCTTTGTGAAGCCCATCGACCGGGAACTCATTCTCGAACTGGCCGACAACCACGAAGTCCTTGTAACGCTCGAGGAAAACGCCACCATCGGCGGCGCCGGATCTGAAGTTATCCGGGTGCTGAAGGAAGCTGGCAAAACGGTCAAGGTTCTACAACTGGGCCTGCCCGACCGCTTCATCGACCACGGTGACCAGCAGCAATTGATGGAAGAAATCGGGCTCGACGCAGCAGGCATCCTCAAGCGCATAGAAGACGGCGGCCAGACGAATAGTTGAGCGCTTTTGTCGGGAATGATAGGATCAAAGCCATAGAGGGGCGCCAGACCCCCATTCCCCAACGAGATTTACCGAGAACAGTCATGACCACCTGCGAAGCCGCAACCCCCATTCCCGACGTACAGAACTCTGCCGACTCACGCCAACTGGCCATCAATAAGGTGGGCATCAAGGCGATCCGCCACCCTATCAAGGTTCAGGACAAGAAGAGCGGCGGCATCCAGCACACCATCGCGGTGTTCAACATGTACGTGGGCCTGCCCCACAATTTCAAGGGGACGCACATGTCCCGCTTCGTGGAGATCCTCAACAGCCACGAACGGGAAATCTCCGTCGAGTCCTTCGAGCCGATGCTGCGGGAGATGATCAGGAAACTCGAGGCCGAAACCGGCCACGTGGAAATGACCTTCCCCTATTTCGTCAACAAGGCCGCCCCTGTCTCGGGCGTGCAAAGCCTGATGGACTATGAAGTCACCTTCATCGGAGAAATCAGTGAGGGGGGCAATTACGAGTTCACGATGAAGGTTGTCGTCCCCGTGACCAGTCTCTGCCCGTGCTCCAAGAAGATTTCCGAGTACGGCGCCCACAACCAGCGTTCCCACGTCACCGTGACCGCCACCACCAACAACCACCTGTGGATCGAGGAACTGGTCCAACTCGTCGAAGAGCAGGCTTCCTGCGAACTCTACGGGCTGCTCAAGCGCCCCGACGAAAAGTTCGTCACCGAGCGCGCCTACGACAACCCCAAGTTCGTCGAGGACATGGTCCGGGACGTTGCTGGCGCCCTCAACCGGGAAGGCCGAATCGATGCCTACGTTGTCGAATCCGAGAATTTCGAGTCGATCCACAACCATTCGGCCTACGCACTGATCGAACGGAACAAGCGCGCCTGATCGGAAGACTCGCAGCAAATACAAGCCGCAAGGAGCAAAAAAAACGGAACCCGAGGGTTCCGTTTTTTTGTACCGCGGAAACTTAGGCCTTGGCGGCAGCCTTGGCAGCGAAGGACTTGTAGTCCAGCTTTTCCTTGATACGGGCAGACTTGCCGGAGCGGCTGCGCAGGTAGTACAGCTTGGCGCGACGCACATCACCACGACGCTTCACTTCGATGCTGGCAACCAGCGGGGAGTAGGTCTGGAACGTACGCTCCACGCCTTCGCCGGAAGAGATCTTGCGAACGATGAAGGCGGAGTTGAGGCCGCGATTGCGCTTGGCGATCACGACGCCTTCGTAAGCCTGCAGACGCTCACGGTTACCTTCCTTGACCTTGACCTGCACGATAACGGTGTCGCCAGGAGCGAATTCCGGAATCGTCTTGCCTTGGGTCAGGCGGGTGATTTCTTCCTGTTCGAGCTGCTGAATGAGGTTCATGCGTAACTCCTGAAAAATATGGGCCAGTGGCCTTTCGTGCAGAGCAGGTCGCCACCTGATACACGGCTTTGTTATGGAAGCTGGAAATCAACCCTCCAGCTTCCCTTCAGCCTGCCGGAATGCATCCAGCAAACGAATCTCTTCCTTGCTCAACTTGCGCTCAGTAAGCAAATCCGGTCGGCGCAACTCCGTGCGCCCCAAAGACTGCTGCAAGCGCCAGCGCCGGATCTCGGCATGATTGCCGGACATGAGGACACCGGGCACTGACATCCCTTCGTACTCGACCGGCCGCGTGTAGTGCGGGCAATCGAGCAGACCGTCAACGAAGGAATCCTCGATGGCGGAGTCTTCATCGTTCAATGCCCCGGGCAACTGCCGGATCATAGAGTCGAGCAAAACCATTGCCGGCAACTCCCCCCCCGAAAGGACAAAGTCACCCAGCGAAATCTCTTCATCCACGCAGCGATCGATCAAACGCTGATCGACCCCTTCGTAGCGACCACAAAGCAGCACGAGGGCAGGCTCGGCCACCAGTTCCAGCACGCGCTGGTGGTCCAACGGACGCCCTTGCGGAGACAGATAGATCACCCGCCCCGCGACGCCCGCGCTCTCCACCTGACGCGCCTGAGCAGCCCTGATGGATTTTTCCAGAGGCCCCGGCAGCATCACCATCCCGGGCCCACCGCCATAGGGGCGGTCATCCACGGTGCGGTAGCGATCTTCAGCAAAATCCCGCGGATTCCAGCAATTCAGCTCGTAAAGCCCACGCTCCCGCGCACGCCCTGTAATGCCGAACTCCGACAGCGCGGCAAACATCTGGGGAAACAGGCTTACGACATCGTAGGCCTTGCGGCCGCCGAACACCGTCACCAGTCCGCCTCCCAATCCACTCGGATGCGGCGCCCGTCCGCATCCACTTCAGTCACATAGCTGGCGACGAAGGGGATCAACCGTTCGAGATCGCCATCCTGCACCTGAAGCACATCATGGGCTCCGGTGGACAGCAACCCTTTCACGACACCCAGGCGCGCCTCAGACGCATTGAATACTTCCAGACCAATCAGATCGGCCCAGTAATATTCATCTTTATCCGGCCTCGGCAATGCTTCCCGCGGTACGGCGATGTATAAACCGTCAATGGCTTCAGCCGAATCGCGGTCCGGAACCTCTCCAAAAGCAGCCACCAGCCCCCCTGCTTTGCCGTGGGCCTTGCAGCCCTTCAGCGTGTAGGGGGTCCAGTCGTTGCCATCGGGATCAGGTCCGATCCACCATTGCGGCATTTTTTTCCATGACAAAGGATCATCCCCGAAAGGATGAACCTTTACCCAGCCTCCCACGCCAAACGGGGCGACGATCCGCCCCAGCACGATCATCTGCACGGCAACCGGAAGACCAGGATGCTGCTCAACCAACTCAGGCTGCAACCTTGGAGGCTTGCTTGACCAGACGGGAGACGGTCTCGGACAGCTGAGCGCCGTTACCCTGCCAGTGAGCCAGGCGCTCGGCGTTCACGACGAGGCCAACGGCGCTGCCGGAAGCAACCGGGTTGTAGTAGCCGATGCGCTCGATGAAACGGCCATCGCGACGATTACGGGAATCGGCGGCAACGATGTTGTAGAAAGGACGCTTCTTGGAGCCGCTACGGGCGAGACGAATGACAACCATGACTGTGCTTGATCCGATGGAATGGAAAAACGCTAGATATTAAATGACGACGAAGGAAACCGCAAGAAAACAGCTGACTAAATTCCGACCCCGCCCCAGGATTATCGCCAAATCCCTCTTGCAGCCCTATCAGACTGGCGCGGGGCCATATCAGCACCTGTTTGCAGGGAAGTTATTTACAATATGCTCTTGGCCAAAACACACGACAGGCAATGAGCGCCGCCGACTCCCCCCTTTCAGACCGCACCGCTCCCGTCTTCGACTGGCTCGCCGTCGAGCTCTCTCCGGACGCAGAGCTTGAACTGGCGGCCTTTGTACGCCACATCGAGGATCTGACCCGCCCCGAAGTCGGCAAGGGGCAATTGCAGCGCTGCATGGACCTACTGCAGGCGCGAGGCATGCAGATCAGCCGGATGTTCCGGGAGAAGTTGGCGTCGACCGCCCTACCTCTGAACGCCAGCTTCCATCGCTCGGCAACACGTCTGGTATCAGCGTTCGGCAAACTCGCCACGGGGTATGAAGACAGCCTGAACGACATACGCCACCGAACCGCCAAGAACATCCACCAATCGCCCCAGGCCATTTGCGCCAAGGGGCTCGAGATTCTGGGCGAGCAGTTTGCCGTTGCCCATCTGGCTGGCAATAGCGCCCCGTACGGCTTCTGGCTGCGGGCGCACACCCTTTTTCTGGGATGCCAGACAACGGGCAACGGCAACAACAGTGCCGATGCGGAGGCCGCCTACAAGTTCCTCCTAACATTCTCCGCAGCCCAACCTGAAGGCCTCACAGGTGCCGAGACTTGCTGGCTGGCTGCGCTGCTGAATTCTGTCGCTGGCGACACAAGCATCAGCTACACGCCACCTGGCGAGAATGACTTAGGCTGGTTCTGGATCGATCCGGATCAGGACACCCCCCCGATTTCGGACAACCGGCGCCCACCGCCTCCGGTCGAGGGGCTGATCTACTTTTCTGCGGAAGAGCTCGCTCGCAAGGCGACCGCATGGATAGAAGCGCTGGAGGCCAGCCCTCCCGATCTCAATGGACTTCCCACAGGGCTTCCTGCGACAGAAGCCGCGACCCTGTTACGCAGAGTAAGGGAATACTGGGCCACGCCACCATGCCGAGAACACTCCCGACGCCGCAACCAGTACGCCGTTCGGGTTTGCACTGGCCTAGAGGGAATCTGGAAGATGCTCCGCGAGACTGGCGCAGCACGGCAAGAGCCGCACACGTCGGAATGGATGGTAGTCAACGAGAGTCCGACAGGTTATGCAATCATGCAGGTCACTGGAACGGCGTCGGAACTAGCAGCCGGCATGGCGCTGGCGCTACGTCGTAACGAGGACGACCCTTGGACCCTGTGTGTTGTACGCTGGATCCGTACAGAAACCCCCGAGCAGGTCGAACTAGGGCTACAGGTCATAGCCAATACCGCCAAGCCCGTGACAGTCGGCTTCCGCAGCGGAACCCAAACGCGCCCGATGCGTCCTGCGCTAGTCCTCCCCCCCATTGCCGCACTAGGGCGCCAGCAAGCCATACTGGCCCCCGCCGGAACCTATTCTGCGCGGCGCTTCATGCTGGTATCCGACACCAATCGACTCTATGTGGCGCAGGGGCGGCTACTGAGCCTCGACATGCAAACATCCTCCATCGAACTGTTCCAGTACGAGATTGACCCTTATCCTCTTTAAGGTGACATCAGGAATGCAAGGATGCAATGGGCCGGGCCGTTGCACGCCCAAAGGCTAGAAGCATCTCGTCCCAGCGCTCACACACCTCCGCCGCAGAGCCTTCCCGCATGCGCCACGAGTCCGGCAGCTGCCCCCAGCCGAACAGCCCTCCGACCTCCGACAACAGCACCGCATCTGCAGCCTTGACCAGCAACCATCCTCCTCCGTCAAGGCGCGCGGCGATACCCGCCGACTCAAGAGCCTCCAGCGTACCCCTCATGTCGTCATGCCCCACTGCGGCCAGCTCGGCGAGTTGCACCATCGTCCTTGAACCACCTTCACGCTGAGCAACGACCAGTTCCCTCAGTGCCAGCATCGCCACAAAAAGACTCCGCCCCGGAAAAGCCGGCAGTAGCGCATGTGCCAGCTTCCGCTCAGGCAGAACCGCGGCAAGGACCGCCCCGAGCAGAATCACGATCCACGACAGATAAAGCCACAGTAGAAAGATTGGCACCACCGCAAATGCACCGTAGACCAGCGTGTAACTCGGGAAGTGCACCAGATACAAACCAAACAGGCGTTGCATGACCAAGAAGCCTGTTGCCGCACATAAACCGGCGAACATCGCATCCCTGACACGTACGCTGCAGTGCGGCACCACCAAGTAAATGGTGCCGAAGATTCCGCTCAAAACCACCACCGCAATCACGCGCACCCCAAGACCTTCGAGCCATGCCGGCTCATTCATGACATCGAGGGACATGCTGAGTATTGCGCTCGCTACGAACACACAGCCAGCCAGCAGCAGGGGGCCAAGGGAGAGGGTTGCCCAGTAGGCCGCCAGGCGCGTGGCCCATGGGCGGCGGCTATTGACCATCCAGATCTGGTTGATGACCTGATCGATAGTCTTCATCAACATCAAGGTCGTGACGATCAGCACCAGAGCACCCACAACAGTCAGATTGGCCGCCTTCTCGCTGAACTGCAGCGCATAGGTGGCAATCACCTTGCCAGCCTTGTCAGGCAGAAGATTGTCGAGGAGGAACCCGCGCAGGGCGTCACCAAAACGGGCCGACTGGGGCAACTTGCTGAAGACCACCACCACCAGGGTCACCATCGGCACCAACGACAACAGCGTGGTGAAGGCCAAGCTGCCCGCCACCTGCGCGCATCGCCCGTCACGAAATCGCCGCAGCACGGCTGACACCAGATACGCCACCGCCAGGCGCTGATGCAAACGAGAGAAATCAGGGCTCGGGTTCATTTACGTATAATGCGCTTCCGTTTTGCAGGCTCTACCATGCAAGAAGTTCTTGTCCTCTATTACAGCCATCGGGGCTCGGTGCGGGCGCTGGCCGAACTGATCGCCCGCGGCGTCGAGTCCGTTCCAGGCATGGTCGCCCGCCTACGCACCGTTCCACGCGTGTCCGCCGTCTGCGAGGCGGTCGAAGACGGCATTCCCGATCGCGGCGCCCCGTACGCAGACATCCGCGACCTCGAAGAGTGCGTCGGTCTGGCACTCGGCAGCCCTACACGTTTCGGCAATATGGCTGCGCCGGTCAAATACTTTCTGGATGGCACCGCCGGCCCCTGGTTGTCCGGCGCCCTGGCGGGCAAACCGGCTTGCGTATTCACGTCATCAGCAAGCCAGCACGGTGGCCAGGAAAGCACGCTGCTGTCGATGATGACACCGCTGCTGCACCACGGAATGCTGATCGTCGGCCTGCCGTTTTCCGAGCCAGACCTGACCCGCACACGCAGTGGCGGCTCCCCTTACGGCGCCACCCACTGGGCCGGCAAGGACGACGACACCCTGATAACCGAAGAGGAAAAACGCCTCGCCACCGCTCTTGGCCGGCGACTCGCGGAAACCGCCAGAAAGCTCTCGCTCCCATGACCCCCAAAACCCTATCCCTCATCGCCAGCGTCACGCTGCTGCTCCTGATCGCCCTGTGCCTGGCCTGGGAGGCCATCCTGGCCCCGCTACGCCCAGGCGGCTCGTGGATGACCCTGAAAGTCCTCCCGCTGATGCTGGCGCTGTTCGGCATTCTGCGCGGCAAACGCTACACCTATCAGTGGAGCTCGATGATGATTCTTCTCTACTTGACCGAAGGGGTGGTGCGCACCAACGACGCCCCCCCAGGCAGCGCCCTCGCGCTGGCCGAGGCCGTGTTGAGCGTGGTTTTCTTCATCGCGGTGGTGCTTTACGCCCGCAATACAGCGCCGTCCCGGTTGGCCAGGGCTGCCGCCGACAGCAAGCCCTGAACCATGCGATGTGCGTCAGACCTGGGGATTCAGACGCTCCAGCTTTGAGTGCAGTTTATTGAGCGCATTGAGGTAGGCCTTGGCGGACGCGACGATGATGTCGGTGTCCGCCCCCTGCCCGTTGACCACCCTGTCCTCCCTGGAGAGGCGGACGGTCACTTCGCCCTGAGCGTCGGTGCCGGTGGTGATCGCATTCACCGAGTACAGGAGCAGCTGGGCGCCACTCTCGGCAACAGCCTCAATGGCCTTGAACGCTGCATCCACCGGCCCTGAACCGCTGGACTCAACCTTGGCCTCCTTACCACCAACGGACAGGGTCAGACGCGCACTGGGCGTCTCACCGGTCTCGGAATGAAAGGACGACGCCACGAGGCGGAAATGCTCCTGGGGTTCCGAACTCTCATCGCTCATCAGCGCCTGCAGATCCTCGTCGAAGATCTCGTGCTTCTTGTCCGCAAGCTCCTTGAAGCGGGCGAAAGCGTGATTCAGCTGCTCCTCGGACTTGATCTCTACACCGAGCTCGATGAGCCTCGAACGGAACGCATTCCGCCCCGAGTGCTTGCCCATCACCAACTTGTTGGTGGTCCAGCCCACATCCTCGGCACGCATGATCTCGTAGGTCTCGCGGTGCTTGAGCACGCCGTCCTGATGGATGCCGGACTCATGCGCGAAGGCATTCGCACCGACGATCGCCTTGTTCGGCTGCACCGGAAAGCCGGTGATGCCGGACACCAGCTTGGACGCCGGCACGATCTGCGTCGTATCAATGCGCGTATCGCACTGGAAAACGTCCTTGCGCGTACGCACCGCCATCACGATCTCTTCCAGCGATGCGTTGCCCGCCCGTTCGCCAAGGCCATTGACGGTGCACTCCACCTGGCGCGCGCCAGCTCGCACCGCAGCCAGCGAATTAGCCACCGCCAGCCCCAGGTCGTTATGACAATGCACCGACCACACCACCTGGTCGGAATTCGGCACGCGCTCGATCAGCGTTCGGATCGTCTCCGCGAACTGCTCCGGCACGTTGTAGCCGACGGTATCCGGCACATTGATGGTCGTGGCACCGGCCTTGATGACCGCCTCGAAAATACGGCACAGGAAATCGATCTCAGAACGACCGGCATCCTCGGCGGAAAACTCAATGTCGCTGGTGTATTCCCGCGCCCAGCCAATCGCCCGCACCGCCTGCTCGACTACCTGGTCGGGGCTCATGCGCAGCTTCTTCTCCATGTGGATAGGGCTGGTCGCAATGAAAGTGTGAATACGTCCAGAGGCCGCCGGCCGGATCGCTTCGCCGGCCCGCCGGATGTCGTTCTCGTTGGCGCGGGCCAGCGAGCAGATGGTCGAATCCTTGATCACCTCCGCCACAGCGCGAACGGCCTCGAAGTCGCCATTCGACGCCGCAGCGAAGCCAGCCTCGATCACGTTGACCTTCATCCGTTCCAGTTGCCGGGCGATGCGCAGCTTCTCGTCCCGTGTCATCGAGGCACCCGGGCTCTGTTCCCCGTCACGCAAGGTGGTGTCGAAAATGATCAACTGGTCGTTCATGATTGGCTCCTGCCAGATTATTGATGTTTTGATCGAACGGCTCAGGCGCCGTTCCGTACCACGACAGGCAAACACACCTGCCCGGCCCCGGTGCTCCGCCAGGGCCGCGTCGGCACGATTCAGGAATCCGCGTTCTCGGCGGGAGTGCTCTCGTCGGACAGCTTCTCGGCGCTACGCCGTGTTCCCTTGAGCCAGGCCCAGGCACTCGTCACATAGCCGGAAACTGCGTAGCACAGGAACAGACCGAAGAGGACCCCCGGCGGATAGCTGGACACCAGCAGAAAGCCCAGCACAAACGCGATGATGACGATAAAGGGCACGCTGCGGCGCAGGTTGATTTCCTTGCCGCTGTAGAACAGCACGTTGCTGACCATCGAGATGCCGGCAAAGATCGTCAGTACGCAGGCATACCAGCGCACATCCGGCCCGGCAATGCCATTGTCGAGCATCACCCACACCAGACCACTCACCAGCGCTGCCGCTGCTGGACTGGGCAGCCCCTGGAAATAGCGTTTGTCGATGACGTCGATGTTGGTATTGAAGCGCGCCAGCCGCAAGGCCGCGCCCGCACAATAGATGAAGGCCGCCATCCAGCCGAGCTTGCCCATGCCTTTCAGCGCCCATTCGTACACGATCAGCGCCGGCGCGGCCCCAAAGGACACCATGTCGGACAAGGAATCGTACTCGGCGCCGAAAGCACTCTGGGTACGGGTCAGGCGGGCCACTCGCCCATCGAGCCCGTCGAGCACCATCGCGATGAAGATCGCAACTGCCGCCTGCTCGAACAGGCCGTTCATCGCCTGCACGATGGCATAGAAGCCGGCGAAGAGCGCTGCAGTCGTGAAAAGGTTGGGGAGAATATAGATTCCCCTGCGACGCCGTTCCGGGTTGAGCAGGGGCTTACGGGATTGCAGATCGGCCATGGAGGGGACGATATGTGGAGTCGGTTGCGATTGTAACGCAGGTGGATGCGACAGGCCCATAAACGACTCGGGGGACTTGCGTCCCCCGATCTTGCTACCTGTCAGTCCGCTTAGTTCTTGGACTGATCGACCAGCTTGTTGGCCTTGATCCACGGCATCATGTCACGCAGCTGGGCACCGACGGTTTCGATCGGGTGCACGGCGTTGAGACGACGACGGGCGGTCATGGCCGGGTAATTGGTCTTGCCTTCCAGGATGAACATCTTGGCGTATTCACCGGTCTGGATGCGCTTGAGGGCTTCGCGCATGGCGTAGCGGGACTCTTCGTTGATGACTTCGGGGCCGGTCACGTACTCGCCATACTCCGCGTTGTTGGAAATGGAGTAGTTCATGTTGGCGATGCCGCCTTCGTACATCAGGTCGACGATCAGCTTCAGCTCGTGCAGGCACTCGAAGTAGGCCATTTCCGGAGCATAGCCGGCTTCGACCAGGGTCTCGAAACCCATCTTGACCAGCTCAACCGCACCACCACAGAGCACAGCTTGCTCGCCGAACAGGTCGGTTTCGGTTTCTTCACGGAAGTTGGTTTCGATCACGCCACCCTTGGTGCCGCCGTTGGCAGCAGCGTAGGACAGGGCGATGTCACGGGCCTTACCGGACTTGTCCTGGTAAACGGCGATCAGGGACGGCACACCGCCACCCTTCAGGTATTCGGAGCGGACGGTGTGGCCGGGGCCCTTCGGGGCGACCATGATCACGTCCAGATCGGCACGGGGCACGACTTGGTTGTAATGCACGTTGAAGCCATGGGCAAAGGCCAGCACGCCGCCCTGCTTGATGTTCGGCTCGATGTCGTTCTTGTAGACGTCGGGGATGTTCTCGTCCGGCAGCAGGATCATGACCACGTCGGCAGCGCGAACGGCCTCAGCCACTTCGGCGACCTTCAGGCCAGCGCCTTCGGCCTTGGCCCAGGAAGCGCCGCTCTTGCGCAGACCGACCGTCACATTGACGCCGGAGTCACGCAGGTTCTGGGCGTGGGCATGCCCCTGGGAACCGTAACCAACGATCGTGACCTGCTTGCCCTTGATCAGGGAGAGATCCGCATCCTTATCGTAATAAACCTTCATTTCATGCCTTTCTGATACAAGAGGAGCAAATTGCAGGGAAGCGCCGGCCGTGCAGCCCGCGCCACCCCCGCATCACACTTTCAATACCCGATCACCACGGCCGACGCCGCAGATGCCGGAGCGCACGGTTTCGAGAATGAGGCCGGCGTCAATGGCGCCGACAAAGGAATCGAGCTTGGCCTGGGTGCCAGTCAGCTCGATGATGTAACTGGTATCGGTCACGTCGATGATGCGCCCGCGGAAGATGTCCGCCATGCGCCTCATTTCCTCGCGATCCTTGCCGGTCGCACGCACTTTGACGAGCATCAGTTCGCGCTCGATGTGGGCCGACTCGGAGAGATCGACCACTTTCACCACTTCAACCAGCTTGTTGAGCTGCTTGGTGATCTGTTCGACGATGTCGTCCGAACCGGACGTCACGATCGTCATGCGCGACAGGGAGGCGTCTTCGGTCGGCGCCACCGTCAAGGATTCGATATTGTAGCCACGGGCGGAAAACAGCCCGGAGACGCGCGACAGCGCGCCGGATTCATTCTCGATGAGAAGGGAGATGACGTGTCTCATATGTGTTTTCTGCTTGCTGACCATCAACCCGCGCAGCCAATGGGCGTCGAGCGTCGGTAACGATTCGGGAGCGGGCCGCGGCAGATCATCCACGGCACACCCCCGGCGAATCAGAGATCCTCGGCGGACAGGATCATGTCGGTCAGGCCCTTGCCCCCCTGAACCATGGGATACACGTTCTCGGTCGGATCGACCTGGAAGTCCAGGAAGACCAGATCGTTCTTGCGCTTGAACGCCTCTCGCAGCGCATCCTCCACATCACCCGGCTTCTGCACGCGCAGCGCCACGTGGCCATAGGCCTCGGCAAGCTTGGCAAAGTCGGGCAAGGCATCCATGTAAGACTCGGAGTAGCGGTTGCCGTGGAACAACTCCTGCCACTGGCGCACCATACCGAGATAGCCGTTGTTGAGCAGAATGACCTTGATCGGCAGGCGGAACTGTTTGCAGGTGGACAGTTCCTGGATGTTCATCTGCACCGAACCCTCGCCGGTGATACAGGCCACCGGCGAGCCGGGATGTGCCAGCTGAACGCCCATTGCAGCAGGCAAGCCGAAGCCCATCGTGCCCAGACCACCGGAATTCACCCAGCGACGCGGCTTGTCGAACTTGTAGTACTGGGCCGCCCACATCTGGTGCTGCCCCACGTCGGAAGTCACAAAGGCGTCGCCGCCAGTCACTTCCCAGAGCTTCTGCACCACGTACTGCGGCTTGATGACGTCGGTACCCTGATTGAACTTCAGGCAGTCGCGGCGGCGCCACTCCTCGACCTGCTTCCACCAGTCGCCGAGGGCCTCCTGATCGGGGCGCGCGGAGGTACTGTCGAGCAGCGCCAGCAACTCACCGAGAACTTCACCCACGTCGCCGACGATGGGCACATCCACCTTCACGCGCTTGGAAATGGACGAAGGATCGATGTCGATATGGATGATCTTGCGCGGCTCCGACGCGAAATGTGCCGGGCTACCGATCACACGGTCATCGAAGCGGGCGCCGACGGCGAGCAGCACATCACAGTAGTGCATCCCCATGTTGGCTTCGTAGTTGCCGTGCATGCCCAGCATGCCGACGAACTGACGGTCGGTGGCCGGATAGGCACCGAGCCCCATGAGAGTGTTGGTACAGGGGAAGCCCAGCTTGCGCACCAGCGAAGTGAGCTTGTCGGCGGCATCGCCGAGCACCACGCCGCCACCGGCGTAGACCATCGGACGCTTGGCCTCGAGCAGGAGTTGCAACGCCTTCTTGATCTGGCCGTGATGCCCCTTGACGACCGGGCTGTAGGAGCGCATCGCCACCGTCTGCGGGTATTCGAACTCGCACTTTTGCGCAGTGATGTCCTTCGGAATATCGACCAGCACCGGACCGGGACGCCCGCTCTTGGCGAGAAAGAAAGCCTTCTTGATAGTCGGCGCGATATCACGCACATCGCGCACGAGGAAATTGTGCTTCACACAGGGACGGGTGATGCCAACCGTGTCCACTTCCTGAAAGGCGTCCTGGCCGATAGCCGAAGACGGCACCTGACCGGAGATGATGACCATCGGGATGGAGTCACAATAGGCAGTGGCAATGCCGGTCACCGCATTGGTCGCACCAGGGCCCGAAGTCACCAGCGCCACACCGACCTTCTCGGTGGAGCGCGCATAGCCATCAGCCGCATGGATGGCGGCCTGCTCGTGACGCACGAGCACATGGCGAACCTTGTCCTGCTTGAACAGCTCGTCGTAGATGTAAAGTACCGCGCCGCCGGGATAGCCGAAGAGATAATCGACCTTTTCTTCCTGGAGACTCCTGATTACAATTTCCGCACCGGTAATTACCATCGCTGCACCCGAAGCTGTTTCGGCAATGTGAAACGTTGAACCTTACCGCCGCCCAGGCGATTGGTCAAGGCGCCGCTGGCGGCATTGCAATCCGGATGCCGGGCGCATCGTTTTAATTGGCCCGCCCCCGCCCTCGAAAAAAGAGGGGTGCCACGCTCCAGTTGAGGATCCCTCCCCTGCCTTCCCGTCTTGAACTATCGGACTTCCTCGCCAGCGTCGAAAAAAGGGCCTTCAAGCAGGCCCTATTCGCGGTCCGCAACGAGGAGTCGGCCCTCGACATCGTGCAGGACGCAATGCTCAAGCTAGCCGAGAAATACGGCGACAAGCCGCTGGAAGAACTGCCGATGCTCTTCCAGCGCATCCTGCAGAACGTGATCCGCGACCATTTTCGCCGCCAGAAGGTGCGCAGCATGTGGACGACGCTGCTATCCGCCTTTTCGCCAAACTCGGACGAGGAAGACTACGACCCTCTGGAAACGCTCGAATCGGCTGACAGCGAGCACAAGAGCGAATCCCCCCAAGCCCAGCTAGAACAACACCAGACCTTGTCGGCCATAGAAAAGGAAATCGAAAAGCTACCAGCCCGTCAACGCGAAGCCTTCCTCATGCGTTACTGGGAAGAGATGGATATCGCCGAAACGGCTGCGGCAATGGGGTGCTCCGAGGGAAGCGTGAAGACACACTGCTCCCGGGCGACGCACACATTGGCCGCGGCCCTTGCAGCAAAGGGCATCACACTATGAACGAGCAGGAATTTCAGCGCCGGGTCCGGCAACACTTGAACGCATCGGCATGGAACATTCCGTCGAGTGCGTCTTCACGACTGCACGAGGCGCGCCAGAAGGCCTTGAGCCGCCAGAAAATTGCCGTGCGCGGACTGAGTCTGGCTGGATTTGGCCAAATGCTCACCGAGCATGTACTGCCGCGGGGCAAGACCACCATCGCGATGGTTCTGGTCATCGCGGCTGCGCTCGGCAGCGCCCTGCTCGGACAGTTCCAACATACCGCCGATCTGGAAGAAGTCGATAGCGCCCTGCTCGCCGATGACCTCCCGATCGACGCCTACCTCGACCGCGGATTCGACGCATGGGTTCAAAACGACTCTACCGAGTGAGCCTTGCGCTCATGCTGGGCTGGTCGGTTTCCGCCCGGCCCGCACCACCGATCAACGCCCCGGCATGGAGTGATCTGACGCCGGCGCAACAACGCACCCTTGCCCCGCTGGCCAAGGAATGGCGCGACCTGCCCGACGAGCGACGCCGGAAGTGGGTTGGCATCGCCGACCGTTTTCCGGGCTATACGCCGGAGGAGCAGGAACGCCTGCAGCATCGCATGCAGACGTGGATTTCTCTGACCCCGGAGCAACGGATGATTGCCCGGGATCAATACCGCAATCTCCAGCGCATCGCCCCCGAAAAGCGGGAAACCCTCAGGGAAAAGTGGAACGCTTACCAGGAACTGCCGAGCGACGAGAAGAAGCGCTTCACCGAAGCCGCCGCCAAGCAGCCCGCCAAACCGACCATTCCCAAGATTGGCGCACCGCCCATCAAGCCACTGACAGCCCCACCACCGCCGAGGCCTAGCTACCCGAAGATCAAGCTTGCACCGCCCGCTGCCGAACAACCCGCAGCGGCGTCGGCACAGGCCGGTAGCGCCACCGGGCTGCAATCCTCCGCTCCAGCTGCGGTTGCTGCCACCACGGAAGCGGCCCCGCCCCAGACCTCCCCCACCAAGCCTTAGGCGAGCCATGCCCCAACACATCCCTGCCGCCGGCAGCCCCGCGCCGGCCCGGCAGGCCGTCGAACTCGCCGGTCTGCGCCGCCGTCTGGCAAGCATGCTTTACGAGATCCTGCTGCTGCTCGGCGTACTGGCCCTCACCTTCATGATCCCACTGCTGATTGTGGGCGCTGCCTTGAACTACACACCGCCCGGCAGTGTGCTTTGGGTTTATGTCTTCCTTGTCCTGGGCGTCTATTTCCTGTGGTACTGGCGAACTGGCGGACAGACGCTGGCGATGCAGACCTGGAAACTGCGCATCGTAAACGCCGAGGGCGAGCAGATTTCCCTACGCCAGGGGTGCATCCGCTACGCGCTGGCCTGGCCTTCCGTGCTGCTGTTTGGAATCGGAATTGTGTGGGCTCTGCTCGACAAGGAACGTCAGTTCCTGCATGACCGGCTGGCCGGCACCCGCATCGTGCTGCTGCTCAACAGCCCAAAGAACTGAAGCATCGACCT
Organism: Pseudomonadota bacterium; assembly: GCA_018241685.1. GTDB lineage: Bacteria > Pseudomonadota > Gammaproteobacteria > Burkholderiales > Rhodocyclaceae > Zoogloea. The sequence goes on along the minus strand of JAFEDJ010000011.1, from coordinate 151,651 downwards.
CAGCGGCGTTCAACCCACCACATCATGAAGGCCGCCGCAAGGAAGAAGGCGATGCTGGGCGTCAGTGCGGCCACGGCCGGCACCCAGCCGTTGATCACACCGAGGTTGGAGAACAGACCGTTGAGCAGGTGGAAGCCCACGCCTAGCATGATCCCGGAGAACACCTTCAAGCTAACTCCGCCCGCCCGCGTCTGCATGTAGCCAAAGGGCAGCGCCAATCCCATCATGACAAATGCGGCAAACGGGTACGCCAGCTTCTTCCACAAGGCGATCTCGTAACGAGTGGTTTTCTGGTTATTTTCCCGCAGATGATGGATGTAGGAGTACAGCGTGGACACGGACATACGCTCCGGGACCACCATCAGCACCGACAAGACCTCTGGCGTCAGCTCGGAATTCCAGACCATTTCCGGCAGTTCAACCGTTGATGTCCCGCTATTGGAGAAGCGCGTTTGGGCCACCTTGCGCAAACGCCAACCATTATTACCGTCGTATGCGCCCGACTCCGCTTCGCTGATCGACACCAGAACTGCGCGCTCATCGAACTCATAAATGCGGATGCCCTGCAGACTGGTATCCGGCAGCACGCTACTGACGTTGACGAAACGCCGGCCATCGCGGACCCAGAGCCCCGTACGCAATTCCTGGGACACCATCGAGCGCGTTGCCGCCAGCCTCCATTGCTGCGCCGCCCGCTCCGCCGGCGGCGCCAAGTATTCTCCAAAGACGAAGGTCAAGGCTACGAAAACACTCCCGATCGCCAGCAGACCCGACAACAGGCGCCGGGTCGACAAGCCCGACGCACGCAGCACCGTGATTTCGGAATGACGCGCCAGGGTGGTCAGCGCATACAGCGTCCCGATCAGCACCGCGATGGGCATCAGTTCATACACCCGCCCCGGCATGATCATCGCGACGTAGATCGCCGCGTGATGGAGCATGTAGCCCCCCTTGCCGATATCGTCCAGTTCGTTCACCAGATCGAAAAAAGCGAACAAGCCGAGAAAGGCCAGCAACACCAGCGCAACCGCCGCGTAGATCTCGCGGCTGAGATAACGGATATAAACGGGGATCATCAGCGTTTCCGCCAGCGCGCAAAAACGCTGAGACGTCGATAAAACAAAGCCCCCAACGCGACCAGCATGATCAGGTGCGGCGCCCACAAGCCCACGTCGAAACGCAGCCGCCCCTGGCCGACCCAGGCCTGGCAGACGCTGAGGGTGTTGCTATAGATCAGGTAGACCAGGATCGCCAGCACCAAGTTGTTGGTACGCCCGGCACGCGGGTTCACAAACGACAAGGGGATGGCTAGCAGGGCCAGCATCGTCGCCAGCAACGGAGTGCTGATCCGCGCAAGCAGTTCCCCCTGGTTTCGGGCGTCGGGATTCTTCAACAAGGCGGGCAATGCAAGCGTCTTCGGCTGTCGCTCGGCCGTATTGGCTTCCTTGGACTCCATCCGGATGGAGTACGTCTCAAACTCCATCACCCGATAGCTCGGCGTTCCCGGAGTCCCCTCGTAGCGCCGCCCATGCTCAAGCACGACGAAGCGATTGCCGGAGGCATCGTTCTCCACATGCCCCTGAGCGGCCACCATAACGCCAAGCCGCCCGTGCTGCATACTGCTGGCAAAGACGTTGCGGACCCGCCCCTCCTCACCGGACAGCGCCTCGACGAAGAAGACCCGTTCGCCGCCAGAGGATTCACGGAACAAGCCTGGCGCCACCCGGGAAACGTCGTCCCGGTTGTTCAGCTGTTCCTTGTACTCCACGCTTTTCTTTTGCGCCCAGGGTGCAACGAACAGGGACAAACACGCAATCAGCAGCACGACTGGCAAGGTGAAACGCAGCACTGGCCGCACCCAGGCAGTGAGCGGCAAACCGCTGGAGAACCAGACGACCATCTCGGAATCCCGATAACAGCGGGACAGGGACATCAGGATGGCAATGAACACGGTCAGAGACAGCACCACCGGCATCTGCGCAATGGCGCCAAAGCCGATCAGAGCCAGCACTGCATCGGCCGGCACGCGGCCGCCGGCGGCCTGACCCAGCAGACGGATCAGGACCGTGGAAATCAGGATTGCGAACAGCGCCACGAAGACCGCCACGGCGTTCTGCGTGAATTCGCGCTGGGCAGCTCGAAGAAAAATCATGCGGGAAAAGTATTAGCGGCGACTGCGGGCCGTTTTGACGTGGGTCGGGGTGGCGGCCATAATGTGGCGCAATGTCCGATTGACGCGTATTTCCAAGGAGAAGCGGGTGGAATTTACCATAAAGGCCGGATCGCCGGAAAAACTCAAGAACGGCTGCGTGGTAGTGGGCGTGTACGCGGGGGGAGAACTCAGCGCAGGTGCGCAAGCCCTCGACAAGGCCAGTGACGGCGCCCTAGCCGCCATCGTTGCGCGCGGCGATCTTGACGACAAGGCTGGCGCAACCCTCCTTCTCCACAGCCTGCCCGGCATTGTCGCCCCGCGCGTCCTGCTGGTCAGTCTCGGCAAGGCGGCCGAACTTTCCGACAAGGCTTACCGGGACGCCGTCGCCGCGGCCGCCAAACAGTTGGGCGGCCTCGCCACCGACGATGCAGCCTTCCTTCTGGCCGACATCGATGCACCGCGCGACCTGCCCTGGCGACTCAGCCAGGCGGCGCAGATCCTGCTGGACAGCACCTATCGCAGCGACACACTGAAGTCCAAGAAGGACGAATCGAAGAAGGGCGTCAAGAAACTCGCCTTCATCGTCCATGGCAAGGCCGGCGACGAGCTCCAGGCCGCCCTGCTGCGCGGCGAAGCCGTGGCCGAAGGCATGGCCCTCGCCAAGAACCTCGGCAACCTGCCGGGCAACGTGTGCACGCCGGGCTACCTGGCGACCGCCGCCCGCAAGCTCGCCAAGGACCACAAGATCAAGGTCGAGGTGCTCGAGCGCGCCGACATGGAAAAGCTCGGCATGGGCTCCCTGCTGTCGGTGGCCCGCGGCTCCCACGAACCCCCCAAGTTCATCATCCTCAACTACAAGGGCGGCAAGGCCAAGGACAAGCCGGTCGTGCTGGTCGGCAAGGGCATCACCTTCGACACCGGCGGCATCTCCCTCAAGCCCGGCGAGGGTATGGACGAGATGAAGTACGACATGTGCGGCGCCGCCAGCGTGCTCGGCACCTTCAAGGCCATCGCCCGCATGGATCTGCCGGTCAATGTGGTCGGCCTGATCCCCACCACCGAGAACATGCCTGGCGGCTCGGCCATAAAGCCCGGCGACATCGTCACCTCCATGTCCGGCCAGACCATCGAGATCCTCAACACCGACGCCGAAGGCCGCCTGATCCTGTGCGATGCCCTCACCTACGCCGAGCGCTACGAGCCGGCCGCGGTGGTGGATATCGCCACGCTGACGGGCGCCTGCATCATCGCGCTGGGTAACGCCACCTCGGGCCTGCTCGCCAACGACGACGAACTCGCCGCCGAACTGCTGGCCTCCGGCCAGGCTGCCGGCGACAAGGCCTGGCAGCTCCCCCTGTGGGACGAGTACCAGGACATGCTGAAGAGCAACTTCGCCGACATCCCCAACATCGGCAGCAAGGGGGCTGGAACCATTACCGCGGCCTGCTTCCTGTCGCGCTTCACCAAGGCCTACAAGTGGGCGCACCTGGACATCGCCGGCACCGCATGGAAGTCCGGGGCAGATAAGGGCGCCACCGGCCGCCCCGTACCGCTGCTGACCGAGTTCCTGATCGGCCGTGCCGGTGGCCGCTGAACCGGCCCACGAGCCCGGCGTGACGAACGAGATCCGCTTCTACCACAACGCCCCCGACCGGCTGCGGGTAGCCTGCGTGCTGACGACCAAGGCCCACGCCCGCGGGCACAGGATCTCGGTCTTCGCTCCAGACAACGGCGTCGCCCGCCACTTCGACCAGATGCTGTGGGGCTTCCAGCCCCTCGCCTTCGTTCCCCACGTGGCGGCGGGCTCGCCGCTCGCTGCGGAAACGCCGGTCGTCATCGGCAACTCGCTGGACGTGCTGCCGCACGATGAAGTGCTGGTCAATCTCGGGGACGAACTGCCTGCCACCTTCGACCGCTTCCAGCTGGTGCTCGAGATCGTCGGCCCCAGCGAGGCGGAACGCCAGGCCGCCCGCCGCCGTTACCGCAGCTACAAGGAGCGGGGATACACCCTCAGTGCCCACGATCTCGCCCAACGGAGCGGCGAATGACACAAACCAAGCCGGAATTTGAAATCTCTCTCGATGACGAGGAGCTCGTTGCGTCGCTCGACGAGCCGGACGAAGGCGACGATCTACCCGTCCTTACCGACGTTGTCGATGAACGCATCGAGCCTTACATAGGCGAGAGTTCGAGCCCGATCATCCTGGAGCCGATCAACGAGGCGCCCGCCCCCGAAGATGAGCCTGCATCACGGCTGGCCGTCGGGCAAGCCACCGATCATCTCGCAGAACGCCTCGTCGCCCTCGACACGGCCATCAGCCGCCATATCGAGGAATGGGTCAACAACGAGCTGCCTCAACTGGTCTCCCGCGAACTGGACGATCTCGCCGAACGACTGCGCGAAGCCGCCGCCGCCCATCTTCGCGCCACGCTCCTCCCTCTCCTGTCGGCCGAGATCGCCGACACGCTGGACGACGACACCCAACTCGGCTGATCCGTCTCCCATCGGTGGTCGCCGGCAGTCGAGCCCGGCGCATCCGCTATAATCCGCGTTTTGCCTTAAAGACAGACCCCATGGAACTGGCCAAGAGTTTCGAGCCGGCGGAAATTGAACGCCGCTGGTATGAACACTGGGAAGCCAGCGGCTACTTCGCCGCCGGCCTCGATCGCAGCAAGCCTGCCGAACAATCCTTCTGCATCCTGCTGCCGCCGCCCAACGTCACCGGCACCCTGCACATGGGTCACGGCTTCAACCAGACCATCATGGACGCGCTGACGCGCTACCACCGCATGCGGGGCTGGAACACCCTGTGGCAACCGGGTACCGATCACGCCGGCATTGCCACGCAGATCGTCGTCGAACGCCAGCTCGACGCCCAGGGCGTGTCCCGCCACGACCTCGGTCGCGAGAAGTTTCTCGAGAAGGTTTGGGAGTGGAAGGAATACTCCGGCGGCACCATCACCAAGCAGATGCGCCGCCTGGGCACCAGCCCGGATTGGAGCCGTGAGCGCTTCACGATGGATGCCGGCCTCAACAAGGTCGTCACCGAAACCTTCGTGCGCCTTTACAACGAAGGTCTGATCTACCGTGGCAAGCGCCTGGTCAACTGGGATCCCAAGCTGCACACCGCCGTCTCCGACCTGGAGGTCGTCCAGGAAGAAGAAGACGGCTTCATGTGGCACATCCACTACCCGTTCAGCGAAGGCCAGATCGGCGAACTGAGCGGGCTGACCGTCGCCACCACCCGCCCAGAAACCATGCTCGGCGACGTGGCCGTGATGGTGCATCCGGAAGACGAGCGCTACGCCCACCTGATCGGCAAGACCGTGCGTCTGCCGCTGTGCGAGCGCGACATCCCGATCATCGCCGACGACTACGTGGACCGCGAGTTCGGCACCGGCGTGGTCAAGGTCACCCCGGCCCACGACTTCAACGACTACGCCGTCGGCCAGCGCCACAAGCTCGCCCAGATCAGCATCCTCACGCTGGACGCCAAGATCAACGAGCACGCCCCGGCCAAGTACCAGGGCCTCGACCGCTTCGACGCCCGCAAGGCCATCGTGGCCGACCTGGAAACCGCCGGCGTGCTGGTGGACACCAAGCCCCACAAGCTGCAGGTTCCGCGCGGCGACCGTACCGGCGTGGTCATCGAGCCGATGCTCACCGACCAGTGGTTCGTCGCCATGTCCAAGCCGGGCAAAGACGGCAAGTCGATCACCGAGAAGGCGCTGGAAGTCGTCAGCTCCGGCGAGATCGAATTCGTCCCCGGCAACTGGGTCAATACCTACAACCAGTGGCTCAACAACATCCAGGACTGGTGTATTTCCCGCCAGCTGTGGTGGGGCCACCAGATTCCGGCCTGGTACGGCATCGACGGCGAGTGCTTCGTTGCCCATAGCGAGGAAGAGGCCCGTGCCCTCGCCGACAAGGCCGGCTACCCCGGCCCGCTGACCCGCGATCCGGACGTGCTCGACACCTGGTACTCGTCCGCCTTGTGGCCGTTCTCGACCCTCGACTGGACGTCCGAGTGGCCCGCCAAGTCCAACGACGCGCTGGACCTCTACCTGCCGTCCACGGTGCTGGTCACCGGCTTCGACATCATCTTCTTCTGGGTGGCACGCATGGTCATGATGACCAAGCACATCACCGGCAAGATCCCGTTCAAGCACGTGTACGTGCACGGCCTGATCCGCGACGGCGAAGGCCAGAAAATGTCCAAGTCGAAGGGCAACGTGCTCGACCCGATCGACCTGATCGACGGCATCGGCATCGATGCGCTGGTCGCCAAGCGCACTACCGGCCTGATGAACCCCAAGCAGGCCGCCAGCATCGAGAAGAAGACCCGCAAGGAATTCCCGGAAGGCATCCCGGCTTTCGGTACCGACGCACTACGCTTCACCTTCGCCAGCCTGGCGAGCCCCGGCCGCGACATCAAGTTCGACATGAGCCGGTGCGAGGGCTATCGCAACTTCTGCAACAAGCTGTGGAACGCCACCCGCTTCGTGCTGATGAACGTCCAGGGCCACGACCTGGGCCTCGAGCATAAGCAGGACGGCCCCAGCTGCGGTGGCAGTGCCCCGCTGGCGTTCTCCTTCGTGGACCGCTGGATCGTCAGCCGCCTGCAGCGCCTGGAGCAGGAGATCGCCAACCATTTCGGCGAATACCGCTTCGACCAGGTTTCCAAGTCCGTCTACGAATTCATCTGGGACGAGTACTGCGACTGGTACCTGGAACTCGCCAAGGTGCAGATCCAGACCGGCGACGAAGCCACCCAGCGCGGCACCCGCCGCACGCTGATCCGCGTACTGGAGACTGTGCTGCGCCTGGCCCATCCGCTGATCCCCTTCGTCACCGAAGAGCTGTGGCAGACCGTCGCCCCGCTGGCCGGCCGCAAGGACAGCGACAGCCTGTGCCTGGCCCGCTACCCCGAGGCCGACGTGGGCAAGCTCGACGAGAAGAGCGAAGCCGATGTGGCCGAACTCAAGGGCCTGATCTACGCTTGCCGCAACCTGCGTGGCGAGATGAACATCTCCCCCGCCCAGCGCCTGCCGCTGGTGGCCACCGGCAACGCCGAACGCCTGAGCAAGTTCGCCCCCTACATCGCCGGCCTCGCCAAGCTGTCGGAAGTGCAGGTGGTGGATGAGATCGGCAGCGAGGAACTCGCCCCGGTTGCCGTGGTGGGTGAGCAGCGCCTGATGCTCAAGGTGGAGATCGACATCGCCGCCGAACGTGAGCGTGTGTCCAAGGAAATCGCCCGCCTGGAAGGCGAGATCGCCAAGGCCAACGCCAAGCTGTCCAACGAGAGCTTCGTCGCGCGGGCCCCGGCTGCAGTCGTGGCCCAGGAGAAGGAGCGCCTGGCCAACTTCACCGCCACCGTCGACAAGCTGAAGCCCCAGCTGGCCAAGCTGACCGGCGTCTGACACCGTGGCGCCTCCGGGGCGCCACGCTCAAAAAAATGGCCACGATAATGCGTGGCCATTTTTTTGCCCATCCGCTGTTACTTCCGCCTCAGGAAGAACTCGAAAGCGCCATCCGGCAGCTCCTGCTGACCGATCAGATCATTGCCCGTCTGACGGGCAAAGGCCGCGAAGTCCTTCACCGACCCCGGATCCGTCGCCAGTACGCGCATCACCTGCCCAGCCTGCAGTTCGGCCAAGCCCTTCTTGGCCCGCAGGATCGGCAATGGGCAATTGAGCCCCCGGGCGTCCACTTCCTTGTCGAAATCCATCATCTAGCTCCATCTCGCGCTGAGGCAATCAAACCGCGATTCTAACGCGAGGCCCCATTATCGAGCCGGACATCGACAATCCCCCGACGACACTCTTATACACCCTCAAAACATATGGAATAATGACATTCAGAAACAAATCAAAACGCCTAAACGAATGGGATTCCCGGGCCTGCTTTCCGCCTCACCGGCTCAAGCAGATCTCTACAGAAAATCGACCTTGAAAGTGATGCCAATGCGATCCGACATGCTTCAAACCGTACTCAATGACCTGAACGGAAGCTCAGCGGATATAGAGGCCTCAGCCATCATTTCCTCCGACGGGCTGATGATGGCGGCCCTGCTGCCCAATACCGTGGACGAAGACCGGGTCGGCGCGATGAGCGCCGCCATGCTGTCCCTGGGGGACCGTACCGCCCGGGAACTGGCCCGCGGCAACCTCGAACAGGTTCTGATCAAGGGCGCCAAGGGTTATGTATTGATGGTCCAGGCAGGCACCGATGCAGTACTCACCGTCATGGCCAAGCCCACGGCCAAGCTGGGCTTGGTCTTTCTCGACGTACGCCGCGCGGCTGACGCGATCGGCGGCATTCTCGGCTGACAAGGAGTCCACGATGCTCGACATGCCTCCTCCCTCCAACGCAGGCGGCGCCATCGAGCATCGCCTGGACTATGCCGACGGCAGCCGCCGCCGGGTTTTCGTGACTCATGTGGAAACGCCTTACCCGCAGGGCCGGCTGATCGTTTCACGTACCGACACCCGCGGCATCATCACCCAATGCAACCAGTCCTTCGTGGACATGTCGGGCTACGAGCGCAGCGAGCTGATCGGCCAGCCCCACTGCCTGCTGCGTCATCCAGACATGCCTGCTGCGGCCTTCCGCGATCTGTGGGAAACGGTGCAGGCCGGACGCCAATGGCACGGTTACGTGAAGAACCTTCGCAAGGATGGCGGCCACTACTGGGTGTTCGCCACGGTGGTCCCCAACGTCCGGGACGAACGCATCGTCGGTTATACCTCGGTCCGGCGGGAACCCTCCCGTGAGAAAGTAGCCCAGGCCGAAGCGACTTACAGGGAGTGGATCCGGTCATGAGCTTCAACTTCACCGTCAGCCCCAGCTTCCCAGCCGAGCGCATTTCCGACTGGTATATTTTCAACACCTGGTTGCAGCGTTCTCTGTCGATTCCCATCCACCTGGAACTCCATGACGGTTTCGACGCGCAACGGGCTGCGATCGAAGCGGGACAGGTGGACCTGATTCATGCCAACCCCTTCGACGCCTCCCTGCTGGTAAGGGAGAAGGGCTTTCGCGCCATCGCGCAGCCGGATGGCGCGCCCGACGAAATGGTTGTCGTCACGGCGCTCAGTCACCCTGCTCAAGCCATCGGTGACCTTCAACCCGGAACCCGCATCGCCTGCGCCAACGATCCGTGCGTCAATACGATCGGCCGCATCCTGCTCGAACCCGCCAATCTGAATGCGGACAACACCCTCGAGCAACAACGCAGCACCTACATCCAGGTCGCCAAGGACGTCCTGCGCGGCCAGGTCGATGTGGGCTTCATGCCGGTGGGCGCCTATCGGGGCCTGTCCTCCATTGTCAGACGAGAACTCAAGGTCCTGGTTACCAGCGACATCCAGGTCATCCATCATGTCTTCCTGATCGGCCGCGATCTGCATTCCCGGGCCGACGATTTCGTACGCATCCTGCTGTCCATGCACGAAACGGAAAAGGGGCAGGATCTGCTGTCGGCACTCGGCGCCACCCGCTGGCAACCCATCCAGCAGGAAGACGTCGAGTTCATGATCGACATCATTTCCACTCTGACCCAGTGAACATCTTCATCACGGTCCCCGACGCCCCTGAGCGGCTGCAGGAACCTGCACCACCGGCGGATTTCGGCCTCCCGGTCCGAACACTGGACATCGCGGCGGTCTGGCGGTCGCCGGCAACGGCCACGCTGCTGGCCGGCGAGATCGGACGTCACCCGGGAAACCTCCATGCCCACATGCAACGGATCTCGGTCTGGCACGCGCTCGGCAATCCCGCCCAGACCGCAGCAGCGGTCGTAGACCTGTGGATCGCCCTCGGAGCATGCGGACTCGATCTGCGGACTCGCATGCTCCGCCAGCATCACGCGGCGCTGGAGCAGCACAATCTGGACATCTACCTGCACGCCCGCCTGCACCGCGGCGTCGATCGCCACGATCCCGAGCTCGCCCTGCGCGGTGTTGTACTGGCCAGACCGGTGGAAGGAGAGCGGATCTTCCTCCGGCCTGCGCCAACCCACACCTCCCCTGCCGGCATGTCCCGTACCCCCTGAGTCCTTTCTGTGGATCCCTGCCCCACCCAATGCCATGAGCCGCCCTTCGCCCGTCCTTGTCCCGGCCCCGACCGCAGTCTTCCTGTTGCACATCGGAAGCATGGATAACCGCTTGATCGGACTCTCCATCGAACGGCACTGGAAGCAGAGCATCCGCCTCGCACAGTCCCTCGACGAAGCCGACGTCGTCCTCGTGGATCATGACCGCCCCGGCGTCGACGAAGCTCTGAGGCAGTTGGCCAGCCGCCCCGGGATCGGTGTCGTCGGCTATGCGTTCCGCCCCGAGAGCCTGCAGACCCGCTTTCCCAACCATCTCACCGTCAGCAAGCCTCTCAATCTGGATGCACTGCCCGGTGTACTGAACCAGGCTGCGCAGCTCGGACGCCCTCCACAGCCGGTCGCCCTGGCCAACAGGGTGATCCCGGAGAGCAGCGAGCCCCGCCCACGGGCCAGCGACGAGGAGCCGGATCTATGCGGCTCACTCGACGACATACCGCCCTCGCCCCGCGCCCCCCTGCCCGCCAAGCTGTTTTTCGAACCCACCCAATACCTGGTCGGACATCTGGCCCGGGCGCTGGATGAAGCGATCAAGACCGGCCGTCCCCATGTCGTGTCGGGCCTGCCCCGCCTGATCGGCGTCCACCCCTTGCCGCAGCCCGTTTGCGTCACGAGCTTCCGCGACACGCAATTGCGACCTTTCTCCATGGCCCAGCTGCCGGATGCTACGGCACGCGTCGTCAATGCCCTGACCTTCAGCGGCTCCGGCAGCACGGACACGCTCCATACCGCCGAAGACTTCCTGTGGAACATTGCGGCATGGGCTGCCCGCGGCCGCCTCCCGATCGGCGTCGATCCCTATCGGCCCGTGCGCCTGCGGGCTTGGCCCAACTTCACGCGGACCTGGGCGGCACCGCATGCACTACGGATCGTCGCCCTATGGACCCGCGAGTGGGCCAGTCCGGTGGAGATCGCGAGACGGCTCGGGATTCCGCAACGCTACGTCTTCTCGGTTTACACATCCGCTCGCTTTGCCGGACTGTTCCAGCCGGAGCCCGTTGCGACGATCTCGCCCCCTGAACAAGCGGCCAACGATGTAGCGCCCCCCATTCCCCCCCAACGTCCCTCCATCCTTTCCCGCATTCTGAGGAAACTTCTCAATGCTGTCTGAACGCGTCCGTCACAATAAGATCATCTTCTCCGGCACCGTGGGTGCCGGCAAAAGCACAGCCATCAATGCCTTGAGCGACATCTTGCCGGTCAGCACCGAAGCGCTGGCCACCGACGAGATCGCCGGCATGAAGAAAACCACCACCGTCGCCATGGACTACGGCGTACTCAACCTGCCCGGCGGAGAGAAGGTCATGCTCTATGGCACACCGGGCCAGGAACGCTTCAGCTTCATGTGGGAGATTCTCAGTAACGGCGGGATCGGCCTGATCCTGCTGATCAACAACGCCCAGCCTGAACCTCTGACCGACCTGGAGAACTACCTGGGCGCCTTCTCGAACTTCATCGCCGGCACTGCCGTCACCATTGGCGTCACGCACATGGATCGCGCACCAGCTCCGGATCTGGATGCGTATCGGGCCCGCCTGGCCGAACTCGGGCACACCCCTGTGCCCGCAGTCTTCCGCGTCGACGCCCGTAGCCGCGATGACGTGGCGATGCTGGTGAAGGCACTTCTCTTCACCCTCAATCCTGGACTGAGCGATGCTTGAAATCGTCCCCGGCTACCATCTCGCCGTCACGCCCTACGGTGCCTGGCAGGCCGTTGCCCGTGCCGACGACGGCTGTCCCCGGCGGCGAATCCTGCGCAGCATCCTGCAGAAGGTGGAAAGCCCGCTGCTGGACTTGGAGACGGCTACCATGTGGAGCGGGGAAGCATCACCGGAAATAGCCCTGGAAACCCTCCTGTCCCTACAGAACGACGCCAGCCTCGAAGCCTGGCCATCCCCCCGGAGCGCACCGACCGGCGCATTGGGAACCACCCTGCCCCAGTATCTGGCGGTACTCAGCGACAGTGGCCAGGCCTTGCTTGCCGATCACCAGGGCTTCTGCCTGGCAGTTACCGGCTACGCGGCCGACATCGGCGATGCGCTGGCTGCTGTCGGGGCCGACATCCTGTCGGTCGCCGAACGGCAGGCGGCTCCACTGGCGCAACTTGGGGCCCATCTTCTCGACGGCTGGGGAAACGTGGACGCAGCGGGCGTCAGTGGCCTCAGCTTCTGGCCCATGCATGTAGGGCGTACACGGCTGGTACTGGCGGTCAGCGGACGGCCACGCTTCAATCAACGCGCCTTTGCCGACCTGGTATGGGCCCTGTACACCCGTTACGGCCAGATGATCTGAACGTCGTCAATCAACGCTGTTCACGCTTCTCTTTCATCTGTTCCGCCAGCAGCGCCCGCACCTCACGTAGACGGGAGTCCACCGCCGAGTGCTCGAAGAAATCACCATCGGCTGCGCCTTGTGCCAGCGTGAGCTGCTCGGCCGCCGCCGCATAGTTGCCCTGGATCGCGTAGACCTCGCCCAGCGAGCGATGTTGAGCGAGACGCCTGCCTAAGCCCGACTCGGCACGGGCCCGCAACTCCCACAAGGCGGCATTTCCCGGCCGTGTCTGCACCTCGGCCTTGACCAGATCGAGGGCCTCTGCGTATTTCCCGCCATCGGCCAGCGCCCCCAGCTCCCCATAAAGCAGACGCAGGGACTGGGGGAAGCGCGCACGCGCCTCACGAAAGATCTTTGCCGCCCCGGCCGGATCTCCATGAGCAAGGCGTAGATCCGCCTCCAGGCCGTCAATCATCGGCGACACCACGTGACGCTTGCGCAGTTCAGCCATGGCCTTGTCCGCATCCGCCAACCGCTTGGTTGCAAGGTAGGCTCGCGTCAGCTCATATTGCGTCGGTGCCGACAGGGACGCGCTGCGCGCTGCCCGCTCCAGCTCCTCGATCTGCTCGCGGCGCACCTGCTTGCCGATCTTCAGCTTGGCCCGCACCAACTGGAAATCGAGGGAGTCCGGCACCTGGCGATACGGCATCTGCATCACCCGCCCCTCCATCTCGTTGATCCGGTCGGAGGTCAGCGGGTGGGTGCGCAAGTATGCCGGGGCGCTGTTTTCATAAAGCCGGCTGTTCTTCTGCAGGCGCTCGAAGAAACTCGACATGCCGCGCACGTCGAAACCCGCCGCGCCCAGGTTCTGCACGCCGAGCCGGTCAGCCTCGCTTTCGAAGTCCCGCGAGTAGGCGAGCTGATTGCTGATGCCCGCCGCCTGGCCGGCCATGATCGCCGCCTGGCTGACCTGCGAATTGGACTTGGCGGCCAGCACCGCCACCAGCAGGGATGCCAGCATCAGGATACCGGTCTGGCTCTGCTTGCCGACCATGCGCGCAATATGGTGCTGGGTGACGTGGGCGATTTCGTGGGACAGCACGCCGGCCAGCTCAGACTCGCTCTGCGCCGCGACGATCAGCCCGGTATGCACGCCGATCTTGCCGCCCGGCATCGCGAACGCGTTGAGCGAAGGGTCGTTAACGCCGAAGAACTCGAAGGGAAGCCCCGCCCCAGCCCCTGCAGCCACCAACCGGTCACCGAGATTGTTCAGATAGTCCTCGATCTCGGCATCCTGCAGGTAGGCCGGATCGCGCCAGCGGATCTCGCGCATGATCTGCGCGCCGATGCGCTGTTCCGCGACCGGAGAAAGATCGCTCGCGGAACTGTCGCCGAGCTCCGGCAGGTTCTGGGCAAAGCCGCGCGGCATCATGGCCACGCACAACAGGGCGGCGATCAGTCGATTTTTCACGGTGCTATGATACGCGACCCCTGCAACCAGTTCCCCGCCCCATGAGCGACGCCTTCACCCATTTCGACGCCCACGGCCAGGCCCACATGGTGGATGTCTCTGCCAAGTCCGAAACCCGCCGGGTTGCCCGCGCCGAAGGGCGCATCGTGATGCAGCCCGCCACGCTGACCAGGATCCTTGCTGGCGACAACAAGAAGGGCGACGTGATCGGCATCGCGCGCATCGCCGCCATCCAGGGCGCCAAGCGGACCGCAGACCTGATCCCCCTGTGCCACCCGATTCCGCTGACCCGCGTCGCCGCCGATTTCGTGCCTGAAGGCGAGGACACCATCCGCTGCACCGTCACTGCCGAAACCGTCGGCCGTACCGGTGTCGAAATGGAAGCCCTCACCGCCGTCCAGGTCGGACTGCTCACCATTTACGACATGTGCAAGGCCGTGGACAAGGGCATGACGATGGAAGGCATCCGCCTGCTCGAAAAGGAAGGCGGCAAGTCCGGGCACTGGAAGGCGGAAGACTGAGGCATGCGCCGCCGGAGCTTTCTGCAGGCCTTCGGCTCCGCCGCGGCCCTGGCCCCTCTTGTCGGCACCGGCCTGCTGAAGCCCGGGATGGCGCTCGGCACGGAGAGCGGGCGAGACGCCTTCGAAGCCCGGACGGCCCTTGATGCGCTGCGCCTGCTCGGTGCCGGCGCCGCCGAACAGAACGCCGCATTGATCATCCGGGCGCCGGAAATCGCCGAGAACGGCGCCGCCGTGCCGATCGAAGGCATCAGCGCCATTCCGGGCACCACTCAACTGACCGTGCTCGTGGACAAGAACCCCTTTCCACTTGTGCTGCAATTCAGCTTCGGCCCGGAAGTCCTCCCGCGCTTCCAGACCCGCATCAAGATGGCCGAGAGTTCGCGCCTGCGGCTGGTGGCCATGGCTGGCGGCAGGTTCTACACCGTGTTCCGGGACGTGAAGGTCACCATCGGCGGGTGCGGAGAGTAAAGGGCATCACCATGGCCGATCCGATCAAGATCCGCGCAACACTGAAGGGCAGCACCGGCGAAGTCCGGCTGCTGATCCCCCACCCGATGGAATCGGGCCTGCGCCACGATCCTGCAGGGCAAACCATCCCTGCCCACTACATCACATCCATGACGTTGAGCCTCAACGGCCGTTCTATCCTTGAAGCCGGGTTCGGTACCGCCGTGTCAGCCAACCCCTTGTTCACCTTCCAGTTGCAGGACGTCAAGGCCGGCGACAAGGTCGGTGTCGCGTGGCTCGACAATCGCGGACAGCGCGGCAGCACGGAAACCGTGTTCGACACGAACTGACTTCTCAAGGCCGGCCAAGGCCGCCTTTGTCATCTGCCCAAGCAAGACAGCGCCTTCGACACGGGGCTAGAATGCCCCGATTTCCGTCGGCATTATTTTTTTCAGCCGGCACCGCGCACCCTCTTTGCCAACGGCCCGCCATGAGCAACGAAATCGAACTCAAGCTCACCTTCCCGCAAAAATCCCTGGCCGCCCTGCGCCGCCACCCGCTGATCGCCGAAGCGCCCCGTGAAGGTCGTAGCGTCACCCTGGAAAACACCTATTTCGACACGCCCGAACTGGAGTTGCGCGAACGCCGCATGGCTGTCCGCACCCGCAAGGCCGGCAACCACTGGCTGCAGACGGTAAAGTGCGCTGCCGAGTCCCTTGGTGGCCTGTCCAGCCGGCCGGAATGGGAGCAGCCCTATGCCAACGGCAGCTTCGACTTCTCGGCCATCGACCGGGACGATGTGCGCAACCGCCTCGAAAACTTGCACCCGCGCTTGATCCCGGTGTTCACCACCCACTTCAAGCGCGAAACCTGCGTCCTCACGCCGCGCGAGGGCGTCAAGGTACTGGCGATGATCGACAGCGGGACCATCGAGGCAGCCGAGCGCAGCAAACCCCTGTGCGAGCTCGAACTGGAGCTGGTGGAAGGCGATCCACGCGAGCTGTATGCCATCGCGCTGCAACTGGCGGAAACCCTGCCCCTCACCCCGGAAAACGTCAGCAAGGCCGAGCGCGGCTATCGCCTCTATTCCAATCACGCCCTGCGCCCTGCCAAGGCCAGGCCGTCGCGGCTGAGCGCAGAACAATCCCCGGTGGACGCCTTCCGCGTCATCGGCTTCGACTGCCTGGCGCTGTGGCAGGCCAATGAATCCGGCGCGCGGGAAAGCGACGATCCGGAGTTCATCCACCAGTTGCGGGTCGCCCTACGCCGCCTGCGCTCCGCGCTGCGCCTGTTCGGACCAGCACTTCCAGCCGAGTTCGTGCAGCGCTGGTCCGACGGGCTCAAGGACGCTGCCGACGGGCTCGGCGCCGCCCGCGACCTCGACGTGATGATTGCCGAGGTGCTCACGCCGGTGGCCGAATCCGGCCTCGCTGACGAAGCAACCCAGCGCCTGATCGCTATGGCCGTGGACCGCCGCGACCGGGAAAAGGCCGCAGCCCGCGAACAGCTCCTCGCCGCCAGCCACGGCCGTCAGATGTTGGCCCTTGCCGCCGACCTCTACGCGCTCGAGAGCGACGCGCTGGTGAAGTCCGCCAATCTCACCACCTTCGCCCGCCTGCAGCTGAGTCAATTGCGCAAACGGGCGCGCAAGCGCCATACCGTCGCCCAGGAGCTGCATCCGGAAAAACTCCACGAGCTGCGGGTCTCCCTCAAGCGCCTCCGTTACGCCATCGAATTCCTGCTGCCCCTGCTGCCGGAAAAGGCCACCGTGCGCTACGCCAACGATATCGCGGATGTCCAGGAGATCCTCGGCTATCTCAACGACGAAGCCGTCGCCCGCAGCCGCCTGAAAGCCTGGGCAGGCAAGGATCCCGAACTACGCAGCGGCGCGGCCTTCGTCGCCGGCTGGCATGCTCCGCGCATCGCCCGCCTGCGCAAGAGCGTGCTGCCCGCCCTCGAACCCATCCTGTGGGGCAAGGCTCCGTGGAGACGATGATGGTTTCATCTTCCGGTAACGTCCCGGCCGCAGACTCCCGCCCTCTTTCGAGGAGAGAGGAGACCCATAAAATGGATTTACTGCTGTGGCGCCACGCCGAAGCCGTGGACGGCCTGCCGGACAGCACCCGTGAGTTGACCGAGCGTGGCCTGCGCCAGGCTCACAAGGTAGCCGAGTGGCTGGAAAGCCGCCGCCCCAAGAAGCTGCGCGTGCTGGTCAGCCCGACCACACGCACCCGCCAGACGGCGAGCGCCTTCACCAAGGATTTCGAGATCGTCCAGGCCCTGGCGCCGGGAAATGACATTTCCGGCATTCTGGCCGCCTGCGGCTGGCCGGATGGCGGTGGCTCGGTGCTGGTCGTCGGCCATCAGCCGGAACTCGGCCGCCTGGCCTCCCTGCTGCTGTCCGGCCACGAAGCCGACTGGACCATCAAGAAGGGCGCGCTGTGGTGGTTCACCAACCGCGTCCGCGAAGATGAGACCCAGACGGTATTGCGGACGGTAATGCCGGCCGATCTGGTTTAACGACATCGGCCACAGGATTGCAAAAGGGCCACCAGGTTTCCCCGGTGGCCCTTTTGTCCGAGGCGCGGAATCTGCAACTGCGCCTTTACACCCTTACACCGACAGCGCCTTCACGTGCTGGATGACCTCACCGATCGCCTGCTGGGCCGAGCCGTACAGCAGACGGGTGTTGTCCTTGTAGAACAGCGCGTTCTCGATGCCCGAGTAGCCGGTACCCTTGCCGCGCTTCACGACGATGACGTTCTGCGCCATGTCCGCGTTGAGGATCGGCATGCCGTAGATCGGGCTGGACTTGTCGGTGCGCGCCGACGGGTTCACCACGTCGTTGGCACCGATCACCAGGGCCACGTCGGCCTGCGGGAAATCGCCATTGATCTCTTCCAGGTCGAAGATCTTGTCGTAGGGCACGCCCGCCTCGGCCAGCAGCACGTTCATGTGGCCCGGCATCCGCCCCGCCACCGGGTGGATCGCAAAACTCACATCGACGCCGGCTTCCTCCAGCAGTTCGGTCATTTCCCACACCTTGTGCTGGGCGCCGGCCACCGCCATGCCGTAGCCCGGCACGATGATGACCTTGGAGGCGTAGCGCATCATCGCCGCCGCATCCATCGCGCCGACTTCCTTCTGCTCGCCTTCCACCGCTTCGCCACCGCCGGCCGCCGCCATCGGCACGAAGAGGATGTTGCTGATCGGCCGGTTCATGGCCTTGGCCATCAACTGGGTCAGCAGCGTGCCGGCAGCACCGACCACGATGCCAGCGATGATCAGCGCCGGAATGCCCATCACGAAGCCTTCGAAACCCACGGCCAGGCCGGTGAAGGCGTTGAACAGGGAGATCACCACCGGCATGTCGGCGCCGCCGATCGGCAGCGTGATGACGGTGCCAAGCACCAGCGCCAGGATGAAGAAGGCGCCGACCAAGGTCGGATCGACCTGCGGAGCGATCACGATGGCCGCGCCGACACCCACGGTAACCAGTGCGAGGAGGATGTTTACCCCGTTCTGGGCCGGCAGCCGGAAGGCCTTCTTCATGACGCCCTGCAGCTTCGCCCAGGCCACCACGGAGCCCGCGAAGGACACCGCACCAATCAGCGCACCGAGAGTTGCCAGCAGGGTCACGACCACGCCGTGCATCTCGCCGCGGGCGAACTCCACCGCCGCGATGGCCGCCGCGGCGCCGCCACCCATGCCGTTGTAGATCGCCACCATCTGCGGCATGTCGGTCATGGCGACCTTCTTGCCGGAGATCCAGGCCAGCGCACCGCCGATGGCGATGGCGATGATCATCAACGCGAAGTTGTTCATCCCCGGGGTAAGGAAGGTCACCACGGTGGCGAGCACCATGCCGACGCCAGCCCAGACGATGCCCTTGCGCGCCGTCACCGGCGAGCTCATGCCCTTCAGGCCGAGGATGAAGAGGATTGCGGCGACGAAGTAACTCGCGTCAATCAGCCACTTGATAGCCATCAGTTCTTCTCCTTAGCCTTGAACATGGCGAGCATGCGTTCGGTCACCACGTAGCCGCCCGCCGCGTTGGCGGCACCGAGCAGCACGGCAACGAAGCCGATGGCCTGTTCGAGCGGGGTTTCCGCCTGGCCGAGGGCGATCATGCCGCCCACCAGCACCACGCCGTGCACGAAGTTCGAGCCGGACATCAGCGGGGTGTGCAGGATCACCGGCACACGGGAAATCACCTCGTAGCCGGTGAAGGCGGCGAGCATGAAGATGTAGATTGCAACAAATCCGTCCATGGTCTCGTCTCCCGGTCAGAGGCCCAGGGCCTGCTTGACGCCCGCGTGGCGAACTTCGCCCGCGTGGGTCAGACAGGCACCGGCCATCACTTCATCGTCCCAGTCGAGGGTCAGCGCGCCGTCCTTGATGAACGGGCTGATGAAGTTGAAAAGGTTCTTGGCGTACATCTCGGAGGCATGCACCGGCATGCGGCTTGGGATGTGGGTCGGGCCGACGATGAGGGTCTCGCCGACCCACACCTTTTCGCCGGCCACCGTACCGGCCACGTTGCCGCCGGTCTCGGCCGCCATATCGACGACCACCGAGCCCGGCTTCATGCGCGCCACCATGTCGGCGCTGATGATCACCGGCGCCTTCTTGCCCGGGATCGCGGCGGTGGTGATCAGCGCATCACAATCGGCGACGGCCTTGCCAAGCTTGTCGGCCTGCTGACGCTTTTCGTCGTCGGTGAGCTCGCGGGCATAGCCGCCGGAGCCGGAAGCGGAGACTCCGGTGTCAACAAACTTTGCACCCAGCGACTCGATCTGCTCCTTGGTTTCCGGCCGCACGTCGTAGCCGGACACCATCGCGCCCAGGCGCTTGGCCGTGGCGATGGCCTGCAGGCCGGCCACGCCGGCGCCGATCACCAGCACCTTGGCCGGGCGGATCGTGCCGGCCGCGTAGGTGAGCATCGGGAAGAACTTCGGCGAATGGTCGGCGGCGATCAGCGCGCACTCGTAGCCCGCCACTGCAGCCTGGCTGGACAGCACATCCATGCTTTGCGCACGGCTGATACGGGGCAGCAGTTCCAAAGCGAAACAGGTGATCTGCTTTTGGCGCAAAAGCTCCACTCGCTCCTTGCTGGACCAGGGTTGTTGCAAACCCACCAGTACCGTACCGGGCTTCAGCTCGGCCAGGGCTTCGAGCCCCAACGGCTGAACCTGCAGGATGACGTCGGCTTTCTGCAGCACCGACTGCGGGTCGGCGGTCGATTCAGCGGCTCCGTAATCTTCGTCACGGTAATAAGCCGATGCGCCGGCGCCGGCCTGGAGCAGCAAAGCTGCGCCAAGCCCTTGATATTTCTTGGCTACGTCCGGAACGAGCGCAACGCGGCGCTCTCCCGGCGTAAGCTCTTTGGTCACACCGATGACCAGGGGCATGGAAGCTCCTTCGAGGGGTAGTTGGAAATCTGATATCGTCGCGAGAGGGTTTCGCAGACGACTCGATACTGCCGGATGCCACCCGGGAAAACCCGAATTTCACCCATATCCTGCACGAAAATCCGGTTATTTGAACCGAATATCGCAAATACGATGCGAAAGTCTAGCAAGAAACGATCCCATCCCACTCGGAAGTTAGGGTTACCCCCAGGTTCACTGGTACATATCGGTGAAATCAAGACCGAAAAGCCCAGTATCACCCTCATCGAGTTCGATTCCAACGGTGTTCAGGAGACTCGCTTCGACTCCCTCGAAGCATCCCGCCAATATCAGCCCGGCAATGGCAAGCTGTGGCTGAATGTATATGGGCTGCATGACCCGGCCGTGATGACGGAAATCGGACGACGCTTCAAACTGCATCCGCTGGTACAGGAAGACATCCTGAACACCCACCAGCGTCCCAAGAACGACGAATATGCGGATTATCTATACATCGTCGCACGCTGCTTTGATTTCGATCCGGAAAGCCGCAGCCTGACCTCGGATCAGGTCAGCATCGTGCTCGGGCACAATTTCGTGCTGACGTTCCAGGAACGCGCAACCGGCACCTTCGAAGCGGTGCGCGAACGCCTGCGCTCGGAACGCGGCGCCATGCGCACCCATGGCGTCGACTACCTGGCCTATGCGCTGCTGGATACGCTGGTGGATCGCTATTTCGTGATGCTCGACAACCTGGCCGACATGGCGGAGGAACTGGAAGACCAAGCGCTGACCCGCCCGACACCGGAACTGCTGGCGGAAATCAACCGGGTCAAGCATGAAGCCCTGGTGCTGCGCCGCGCCGTCTGGCCGCTGCGCGAAGTGCTCAACAGCCTGGGACGGGCCGACAACGGCTTCTTCTCCAGCGAAACGCGCCTTTATTTAAGGGATATCTACGACCACACGGTGCATGTGCTCGAAACGCTGGAATCGGTACGCGACCTGCTCGCCGACTTGCTGGACATCTACCTGTCCAGCGTCAGCAACCGGCTCAATACCGAAGTGCGCATCCTCACCGTGCTGACCACGCTGTTCATGCCCGCCACGCTGATCGCCGGCATCTTCGGCATGAATTTCCACGACATGCCACTGCTCGACACACATGACGGCTTTGACATGGCGATGGGCATGATGATTGGCGCCGCGGCACTGATGGCCGCATCGTTCTGGCGCAGAAACTGGCTGCGCACGCGCTGAGTTCAGCGTGTGCGTTTGTTGCTGTCGACTTCGACGAGCTTGACGACGGCCAGGGAGATATTGTCGCCGCCGCCTTTGGCCCGATGGCGTGCCAGTTCGATCAGCGCCGAAGCCGCATCCCGGGGCGACATGCTGGCCAGGATCTGCCCCGTTTCCTCTTCGGTGATGTAGGCCCACAGGCCATCGGAGCACAACAGGAAAGCATCGCCTCCAACCAGCGGCGATGCGTGCCCGAAATCCACCCGCGGCTCCCGCTCCGACCCAAGGCAGGACAGCAATACGTTGCGGTTCGGGTGGCGCAACGCCCCTTCCGGATCGAGCCGTCCCTTACGAACCAGTTCTTCGACCAGCGAATGGTCGATACTGCGGGTCACCAGTTGGCCGGCCCGGAAATGATAAAAGCGCGAGTCCCCGCAATGGGCCCAGTCAGCACGGTCCGGCTGCATCATGAAGACGACCGCCGTACTGTGCGGGTCCTGCTCACTGGTGAAACGGGTGAGCTTGATGACGATATGCGCCTCGTCGACGATGCTGCGCAGCAGGTCGGTTGCACTTTCGGAGGCGGGCGCGAAAGCCTCGAAATTCTGACGGGCCTTCAGGATGACCTGCTCCGCCGCCATCGCACCACCGGAATGCCCACCCATACCATCGGCAAGGACCGCCATCAACGTACCCTTGCGGGTCGGGTGCGCAAAGACGGCAGCCCTGTCCTGCTGCTCGGTCCGATCACCCGTATGCTTGGCCACACAGGCTTCCGCCTGATAGCGCTTCTTGGCTGACGTGGTCTCAGGCACAGCGAAGGACGATGGGTGTGGTTTCAACATAAATGGCATAACCGTAAGAACAGGCCGCCGCCAGCATCTGCGAATACAGCATTCCAGCGTGCCGATCCGTGATCGACGACAACCTCTAATTCAATAATATTAACTGTTAATTTTGGATATACCGGCCCTCCCTTACGCTTTACATAATCTTTCAGAACGTATCCGTGACATTTTCACCATTTTTCGATCGATGTTGAACGGGTATTTTATGCCCCTATCACAAGTACCCATCTCGGTCCGACGTCTGTCAGATAAGCGCCCTACAGTACGAAGCCCCATCCACGTACCGATCAGGGACAACACCGGTATCGCCACGAAAAGAAACTGCATCCAGCCTTCTGAAATCATTTTCGTCATAATCACCATACATCGGCACGAATGCGCGTCACGGAGCTTTTCCGGCTCGCGCAGGAATCCAGAGACGGAAGCACAAATCCGCCAAGAACGCCCCCCAGCCGCGCCGCCACCGGCAACCGCCTCCGCTGCCAGGCTGGCATGCCGAGCCCGATCTCAACCCCACCGATGATTCCGAAAAGCCTGTGAAGGTGCAACAGGTCAAGGCCCGGCGGCAACGGCCGCTCCACCCGAGCTGCCGCCGGGCGTCAGCGCCGGGTTCCAGAGGTTACGCGTTACGCGTCAAGCCGAACAAGGGGCTCCAGCAATGGGGCGCGCCAGCCAGCTCCGGCAGATTGCTCTTGCCGACCACGACGGCCCCCGCCGCCCGCAGCCGGCCGACCACGCAGGCGGCCCGGTCGGTCACATGATCGACCAGCGGCCTGTAGCTGGCGGTGGTACGCAACCCCGGGTGGCAAAGGAATCCTTGAAGGAGATCGGAACGCCCAGCAGCGGCAGACGCTCGCCGGCAGCAAGCCTGCCCTCCACGTCCAGCGCGGCCTTGCGCGTGGCCGGAACGTCCACCGTCACAAGCACGTTCAGGCGTGGATTGAAGCGGTCTATACGCTCCAGGCAGCGCTCCAGCAGCTCCGTGGCCGACACCGAAGCGGCCGACACCGCGGCAGCAGCGGACGACGCCGTCCAGTGGAAATCGGGGTCAGGCATGGGGTGCACTCCTGTGTTGGACACCCGCAGCCCAACAGTTTCGACCCGAACAGCATTTACTCCATCGACATTTTCAGGCACCTGAATGGCGGCATGCCTCGCTACTAAGCAGCCATCCAGCCAAAGGAATCCTCCGTCGCCCCGCTCGGGACGTACTCGCAACCGATCCAGCCGCCGTAGCCCAGGCCACGCAGGTGCTTGAACAGGAAGGGGAAGTTGATCTCGCCTGTGCCCGGCTGATGGCGCCCCGGATTGTCCGCCAGCTGGATGTGGCCGATGCGCGGCAAATGGGTGCCCAGCGTCCGGGCCAGATCGCCCTCCATCACCTGGGCGTGGTAGATGTCGTACTGCAGGAACAGGTTCGGACGTTCTGCCGCATCCAGCAGCGCCAGCGCCGGTACCGTGCGATCCACCATGAAGCCCGGCGTGTCGCGGCTGTTGAGCGGTTCCATCAATACGTGGCGTTCCACCGGGGCCAGGGTATCGGCCGCAAAGCGCAGGTTGTCCACCAGGGTTTCGCGCAGCAGCGCTTCATCGCTATCGGCCGGCCGGAGGCCGGCGAGGCAGTTGATGCGCGGGCATTTCAGTCCTTCCGCGTAGCGCGCCGCTTCCAGCACGCCATCGCGGAACTCGGCGACCCGTTCCGGCAGACACGCGATGCCCCGTTCGCCGCCCGCCCAGTCGCCGGCCGGAAAATTGAACAGCACCACCTCCACCGCCGCGCGCCGGGCGGCATCCACCACCTCGTCGAGGGGAAAGGCGTAAGGAAAATGGAATTCGACCCCCTTGAAGCCGGCTTCCGCGGCTGCCGCGAAACGCTCCAGGAAAGGCTTGTCGAGGAACAGGAAAGACAGATTGGCAGAGAAGCGCAGCATCGCGTAAGTCTCCAGCAGGTGGAAATTGCGTCCGGACAAAGTCTCGACGGTCGCGAGGACCGCCGCGGAAGCCAAACCCGGCCGCCTGATGGGTTATC
Organism: Pseudomonadota bacterium; assembly: GCA_018241685.1. Classification (GTDB taxonomy): domain Bacteria; phylum Pseudomonadota; class Gammaproteobacteria; order Burkholderiales; family Rhodocyclaceae; genus Zoogloea. The sequence continues at coordinate 127,175 of JAFEDJ010000011.1, read as the reverse complement.
ATGCGCGACTTGACCCCAATAATCCAAGCCCCGCCAATGATCCGCAAACTGCTGCGCCGAGTATTTCGCCGCGCCGCACCTGCCAATGCCCTGCCCGAACCCGCGGTCATCCCCGTCAATCGCCACGGAGTCCGCCGGGAACAAATTTCCCCTGCCGCCAACAAGGTCTGCGCCGTCCTGCAGGAAAACGGGCACAAGGCCTATGTCGTCGGCGGAGCGGTCCGCGACATCATCGTCGGCCAGACGCCGAAGGATTTCGACGTCGCCACCAGCGCCACGCCGGAAGAAGTCCGCGCGTTATTCCGCCGTTCGCGCATCATCGGCCGCCGCTTCAAGATCGTGCACGTGATGAGCGGCCCCGAGACCATCGAGGTATCCACCTTCCGCGCGATGCAGGATGCCGAATCCGCCGAGACCGACGAACACGGCCGCGTGCTGCGTGACAACGTGTTCGGCTCGATGGCCGAGGACGCCACCCGCCGCGACTTCACCGTCAATGCGCTGTACTACAATCCCACCGACGAAACGGTGGTGGACTACCATCACGGCGTTGCTGACCTGCAGCAGAAGACGCTGCGCATGATCGGCGAACCGCGTGTGCGCTACCGCGAGGACCCGGTGCGCATGCTGCGTGCTGCCCGCCTCGGCGCCAAGCTGGGCCTCACCATCGACCCTGCAGCGCGGGCACCGATCCGCGAGATGGCCAGCCTCCTCGAGAACGTGCCGCCGGCCCGTCTCTTCGACGAGATGCTCAAGCTGCTGATGTCCGGCCACGCAGTCAAGTGCCTCCGCCAGCTGCGCGAAGAAGGCCTGCACCATGGTCTGCTACCGCTGCTCGACGTGATCCTCGAGCAGCCGCTGGGTGAGCGCTTCGTCTGGCTGTCCCTTGAAAACACAGACGAACGGGTCCGCCAGGGCAAACCCGTGTCGCCTGGCTTCCTGTTCGCCACGCTGCTGTGGCACGAAGTGCTGGCCGACTGGGAGGCCCGCAAGGAAAAAGGCGAACATTCCCAACCCGCGCTGTTCGAGGCGATGGATGCGGTCCTCGATCGGCAGTCCGGCAAGCTCGCCATCACCCGCCGCATCGTCGGCGACATCAAGGAAATCTGGGCCCTGCAGCCGCGCTTCGAGAAGCGCGCCGGCAAGACCCCGTACCGCCTGCTCGAACAACCGCGTTACCGGGCCGGCTGGGACTTCCTGCGCCTGCGCGCCCAGTCCGGCGAGCTCCCGATGGAGCTGCCCGACTGGTGGGACGCCTTTGCCGACGCCAACCCGGACGCCCGCGAAGGCATGCTGGTCCCCGACAAGAGTGGCGCCACCCGTAAGCGTCGGCGCCGCAAGAAGCCCGCGCCGTCTGCAGAATGAGCGACGTAGCAGTCACCCGCGCCTACGTGGCGCTTGGCGCCAACATCGGGGAACCGGTCAAGCATCTGCGGGCCGCCGTCGACGACCTCGGCGCCCTCCCCGGCACCCGGGTCGTGGCCCGCTCGTCCCTGTACCGCAGTGCGCCGGTCGGCCTGCTCAACCAGCCCGATTTCATCAACGCCGTGGTGGCGGTGGACACCGAAATACCGGCGTTGGCGCTGTTGCACCAGCTGCTCGCCATCGAGGCCCGCCACGGCCGCGTGCGCAGCGTGCCCAACGCCCCGCGCACGCTGGACCTCGACCTGCTGCTGTACGGCCAGTTGCAGATGCAGGAAGCGGAGCTCACCCTGCCCCACCCACGCATGCACCAGCGCGCCTTCGTGCTGCTGCCGTTGCTGGAAGTCGCACCGGACATCGTCCTGCCCGTCCTCGGCCTTGGACGGGATTTCCTGCCGTCCGTCGCCAACCAGGCCATCACCCGCACCGAGCCCCTCTGAATGCCGATCTGGATCCAGACTGCCCTGCTGCTGTCGGCCTCCAACATCTTCATGACCTTCGCGTGGTACGGCCACCTGAAGAACCTGGCCACCTCGCCCTGGTACGTGGCAGCCTTCATCAGCTGGGGCATCGCGCTGTTCGAATACCTGCTGCAGGTGCCCGCCAACCGCATCGGCGCACAGGAACTCAACCTCGCCCAGTTGAAGATCATGCAGGAGGCGATCACCCTCACGGTGTTCGTTCCCTTCGCGCTGCTCTACATGCAGCAACCCCTCAAGCTTGACTATCTGTGGGCTGCCCTGTGTATCCTAGGGGCTGTCTACTTCATATTCCGGGCCTGAAAGGCGGAGCAAGCCATGCTCGAAAAAGCGCGCTACATTGTTGTCGAAGGCCCCATCGGCGCAGGCAAGACCACACTCGCCCGACGCTTGGCCGACCGCCTGAGCGCAGAACTGCTGCTCGAAAACCCCGCAGCCAATCCATTTCTCGGGCGCTTCTACCAGAACATCGAGCGCTGGGGCCTGGCAACGCAGATCGCCTTCCTGTTCCAGCGCAGCGAGCAACTCGCCGCCTTCGATCATGAGCACAACCCCCAGCGCCGGGTGGTCTCCGATTTCCTGCTCGACAAGGACCCGCTGTTCGCCGAGCTGACGCTGGCCGAAGACGAACTGCATCTCTACCGGCAACTCTACGCCCGCCTCAAGCCAACGGTCCGCAAACCCGACCTGGTTATCTACCTGCAGGCCCAGCCTGAAGTCCTGGTCGAGCGCGTACGCAAACGCGGCGTGGAAGCCGAGCGCAAGCTCAGCGAACCCTACGTGGAACGGGTCGCCCAGCGCTACGCGAATTTTTTCCATCACTACGATGCCGCGCCGCTGTTCATCGTCAATGCCGAGTCCCTCAACCCCGTGGACAAAGCGGAAGATTTCGAACTGCTGTATTCCCGTCTGCTCGCCATGCGCAGCTACCGGGAATTCTTCGGCTACGCCGGCTGACGCCCACGCCCCGCTCCCGCCTTACGCTTTTGCTTTCTTTGCTGCCGCACCCTCTTGTGCCCTGCACAAGATTGGGGTTAACTGCCGCCGCGAGGAGGACCTGCCATGAGCTATCTGCAAGATAACGACAAACCCGTGACCCTTTTCGAGCTCGGCAAGATGCGCGCCGAGGGTCGCAAGATCACCATGCTCACCGGTTACGACGCCAGCTTCGCCGCACTGCTGGAACGCAACGGCGTGGACGTGATCCTGATCGGAGACTCCCTCGGCAACGTGCTGCAGGGACAGAAGACCACGCTGCCGGTAACCATGGAGCACATGGTCTATCACACCGAGTGCGTGGCCCGCGGCTGCAACCGCCCGCTGATCGTCACCGACCTGCCCTTCGGCAGCTACACCGAGAACCCTGCCCAGGCCATGCGCAACTCGGCGCGCCTGATGGCGGCCGGAGCGCAGATGGTCAAGCTCGAAGGCGGCGCCTTCATGGCCGAGACCGTACGTTTCCTGGTCGAGCGGGGCGTGCCGGTGTGCGCCCATATCGGCCTCACGCCGCAATCCGTCCATCAGCTCGGCGGCTACCGCGTGCAAGGTCGCAGCGAGGAAGCCGCGGCGACCCTCAAGGCCGACGCACTGGCCCTTGAACAAGCCGGTGCAGCGATGGTCGTGCTGGAGATGGTGCCCTCGACCCTGGCCGCCGACGTCACCGCCAGTCTGACGTCGATGGCGACCATCGGTATCGGCGCCGGTGTGGACTGCCACGGTCAGGTGCTGGTACTGCACGACCTGCTGGGCGTCTTCCACGGCAAGCGTCCGCGTTTCGCCAAGAATTTCATGGACGGCGCAACGAGCATCGACGAGGCCGTCGGCCGCTACGTCACCGACGTCAAGGCGGGCCGCTTCCCCGGCCCCGAACACAGCTACTGAAAGCCTTCAATGCAGACCCATCACACCATCGCCGGCCTGCGCGCGGCCCTTGCCGGGGCCGCGCGTGTCGCCTTCGTCCCCACCATGGGAAACCTCCACGACGGCCACATCGCGCTGATGCGCGAAGCACGCACGCGGGCCGACGTGGTGGTGGCGAGCATCTTCGTCAATCGTCTGCAGTTCGGTCCCAGCGAGGATTTCGACAAATACCCGCGCACACTGGCCGACGACTCGGCACGCCTCGAGGCAGCCGGCGTGGACTTCCTGTTCGCCCCGGATGAAAAGGAGATGTACCCCGCGCCCCAGCACTATCACGTCGAGCCCGACCCGGCCCACGTGAACATCCTGGAAGGTGCGGTGCGGGCCGGTCACTTTGGCGGCGTCGCCACAGTGGTCCTGAAACTGTTCAACATCGTGCAACCTGACGTGGCGCTGTTCGGCAAGAAGGACTACCAGCAATTGATGGTGTTGCGGAACATGGTCCGCGAACTGGCCCTGCCCATCGAGATCATCGCCGGCGAGACCATCCGTGCCGCCGACGGCCTCGCCCTTTCGTCGCGCAACGGTTACTTGAGCGCCGCCGAACGGGCCGAGGCACCGCGCCTCAACCAGCAACTGGTATGGATCCGCGAACGCATCGCCGCTGGCGAGCGGGACTTTCTGAAACTGGAAACCGAAGCTACTGCCGAACTCGCCGCCCACGGCTGGCGGCCCGACTACATCACTGTCCGGCGGCGCAGCGATCTGCAGGCCCCGGGTAAGGACGGTGAAGCGCTGGTGGTACTAGGTGCAGCGCGACTGGGCGCCACCCGCCTGATCGACAATCTGGAGATCTGAGCGCAAATGAAGAAGGGCGGCCCGAACGGACCGCCCTTCTTCATTTTACGTTGTCGCGTGGTGAAAACTCGCAGCCACCCGGGCGTCGCCTTGCTCACCCCGGCGCTCAACCTGCCCAAAGGCCTCAGCGAGCGCCAGGCATTGACGGATATCCTCGATGAGAAATTCGCGCAGGCTAACCGCCAGGCTAAATTCACTCACCTCGAGCTGCGCCGTACAAGCGAGCCGGATCTCCTGCAGCACGGATGGATAAACCGGGTCCTGAACCAGCAGACTGGCCAGACGGGCCTTCAGATGCGGAACCTGTGGCTGTGGCACCAACCCCTGATCGAGCCCCCGGCAGGAGTGCAGGATCTGTTCGCGCACGAGCCGATACTGCCCCATGGCCTGGGCAGCGAACATCCGTGTCAGCAGGATTTCCCATTCCTTAGCCAGGCGCCTCTGCTCTGCCTTACGTTCACGCCAAGTCTGAACAGCGATGACAGCCAGCGCAAACACGCCGAAACCACCAATCAATACGATGAGCATGATGCACCTCACTCCGACTTCAATTACTCTGACACCTCAAGAGTAAGCAGCGGCCAGAATGAGCAGTGCCCAAAAAATCACGATGCGCGACGTGCTGCACCGTTTTTCAATGCCGGCGTGAATTGGCTCACACCCCGGCGAGGGGGCTTGAACTCAGCCAGTATTGTCTCCGGGCATGTGGAAAAGCCCACCGGACGGCACGGGGTCACCTACCCACTCCGCCTCCCCGAAAGTGGCGCACAGCGGCTTGCACTCTTGCGCTCTTCCACCCAAGCTATACACTCTGACTAGCCTGTAGCAGAGGGCTGCAGGCCCTGAGGGGGCGAACAATAAGGAGGGTTCAAGACAATGGCTGCAACGGTTCAACAGATTCTTCAAGCCAAGGGCTCCGCCTGCCACGCAGTGACACCCGACACGACCGTGTTGCAGGCCCTCCACCTGATGGCCGAACATAACGTGAGCGCGGTTCTGGTCATGGAAGGCGAACGGCTGGCCGGTATCTTTACGGAGCGCGACTACGCCCGAAAGGTCGTCCTCAAGGGACTGGCTTCCAAAGACACCAAGGTCGGCGACCTGATGACGCCCAACGTGCTCACCGTCTCTCCCACCCATACGGTGGACGACTGCATGTGCATCATCACCAACAATCACGTGCGACACCTTCCGGTGGTAGATCACGGCAAAGTGGTCGGCATCGTCAGCATAGGCGATGCGGTGAAATCAGTGATGGAACAGCAGCAAGCCACCATCAATCACCTGGCCGGTTACATCGCGGGTGATCTAGCCACCTGAAATCCTGTCCGCGGGCCCGGGGTAACCGCCTCAAGGCCCGCCTCGTTCCTCGCCAAGCAAGGACCACGCCGCAGGAAAACGCACCACAACGGCCAGCCCGTATCCACCTTCCCGTGGCAGGCCAGGTTCGAAGTCCAGCCGGGCACCGGCAATCTCGACAATGCGGGCGACGATGGAGAGGCCCAGTCCGCAACCATCCGCATCATTGCCAGCCCCCCGCGCAAAGCGGGTCAGCATCTGCTCGCGCTGCTCCGGCGCAATGCCTGGGCCATTGTCGGCCACCCTCAGCGTGGCCGTATCGGCATCGACCTGCACGATGACGTGCCCCCCTTCGGGTGAATAGCGCAGCGCGTTGTCCACCAGGTTCCGTATCAACACCTCCAGCCACCAGCGGTTGCCACTGACCACAAGGCCGCGCCCTGGCTCGAGCTCCAGACTCTGCCCACGGCGCAAGGCCTGGGGCGTCAGAATGGAGCACACGGTTTCCGCAAGTTCGGCGAGGTCCACCGGGTTGTCCGCCACACCTCGCCCTTCCGGGTCCAGGCGCGCCAACGTCAGCAGCTGCTCCACCAGATGGGTCATGCGCTCGACACCCGACAGGACCTGGTCCAGCGCGTGGGAACGGACGCCCTCGTCAGCCGCCCTGCGCGCCACCTGGGCCTGGATCTTGACGGCCGCGAGCGGGGTACGCAGCTCATGGGCTGCATCGGCGGTGAAGCGCCGCTCATGGTCAAGCACTTCAGCCACCCGGAACACCAGCGCATCGAGCGAACCGACCAGCGGCGCAATCTCCTCCGGCAGCGCCCCATCGACCTGCACCGGCACCAGCCGGCGCGCATCCAGCCCCCCTACCGCCGTGGCGACGGCCTGTACCGGCCGCAGGGCACGGCCCACCACCGCCCAGATCGCGACGGCGATCAGCGGCAAGCCGAACAGGATAGGCAGCAGCAGATGCAGGGCCACCTCACCGGCCAGGCGATAGCGTGCGCTATGGTTCTGGCCGACGATCACCCGATAGGGGCTGTGGCCATGGTCGATGGTGACGAAGCGCCACAATTCACCATCGAGCTCATGTTCATCGAAGCCAGTCTGCAGGGTCACCGGCTGCTCCGGCATCTCTGCAGAGCGCACCAGCAATTGCCAGTGGCCCTTATCGTCGTGAATCAAGGCCTGAAAGGCTACCGGTAACTGGTAGGCATGCTGGTGCTCCGCCATCTCCTGGGCGACCTGGGGCGACTGCCCGGCCGCCACAATGGCCAGCAAAGTTTCCGCCACCTGCATGAGCTGGGCATCGAAGAGCTCGTCGGCCTCCTCGTGGGCAATCCGGAAGGCCACCACGGCCGACAAGCTCCACAAGACCGCGACGGCCACGATCAACATCGCCACCAGACGGCGGCGCAGGGAGTAGACGGAGCGGGCCGCCGTCACCGGGGCGCCTCGTCCACCATGTAGCCCACACCGCGGACGGTGCGGATCAGCTCGCTACCGAGTTTGCGGCGCAGATGGTGGATATGTACCTCCAGCGCATTGCTCTCCACCGCATCACCCCACGCGTAAAGCTGTTCATCGAGCACCCGGCGAGTCAGCACCCTCCCCGCGGCATCGAGCAGCATGCGCAGCAGTTCGAACTCTTTGCCGGTCAACAGCACCGACTCACCCTTCAGCGTCACCGTACGGGCAGCCGGATCGAGCGTCAGCTCACCATGGCGCAGGCAACTGTCCGCCCGCCCCTGGGAACGCCGGACCAACGCCCGCAAACGGGCCGCCAGCTCATCCAGATCGAAGGGTTTGACGACGTAATCGTCCGCCCCCTGATCGAGGGCCCGGACCTTGTCCGCCACCTGATCGCGGGCCGTCAGCACCAGCACGGGCACGGGATTACCGGCGGCACGCAGCGTTGCCAGCACGGCGACACCGTCCTTGCGCGGCAGGCCAAGATCGAGCAGCACCGCGGCAAAGCTCTCACAACCCAGTGCGGCCAGTGCGGCCTCCCCGTCGCGGACCCAGTCCACCACGAAGCCGGCGCCCGTGAGCCCAGCCTTCACGCCATCACCCAGCAGGCGGTCATCCTCAACCAGCAGAACACGCATCCGAGCGGCTCCTTCAAACGACAGGCAACTTGAAAATGAAAACAGCCACAGGAGAGGACATCCCTCTCCTGTGGCTGAACAGGATCGCACAAGTCGGCACACATCCCGGTGATCACGTCCTCCAGCGAAGTCCGTGATCACTCTAGTTCGCGTCCCTTAGGAAATCCTTATCACCGGATCCTTATCGCGTCGACCTCTCAGAAGCTCAGGCGATAAGACGCACCGGTCGGCCCAAGCATCCAGTTACCGGCCCGCACGCCGACATACGCCCCCACCGCATCCCAGGCCAGATCCTTCCACGAAAAGCGGTTGCAATCCTGCTGGGAGTCGTAGATCTCCTTGGCCACCCCGGGAGCCAGCGCCAGGCCAAAGGCCGTCCACGGATCGGACGACAACCGCGACGCACCGACACCAAGCGCAGCGGAAACGCCAAAATGCGCCGCTTTGTCGCTGCCCCCCCAGTCGTCATGGTAGCGGCCGCAGGCCTCGGCAGAGCCGGTCAGGCCGGCAAGAATCATCAGGGTTGCCAGGATTTTCAAGCTGAACCTCGTTGGGAAATTGAATACCGCCCGCATGATACGGGAGTCCCAAACAGCATCAACGGGTTTCAGCCATCAGGCACACGGCCCCTACAGCGGGCGCTGGACACTCAGGGCACCACGGATCTGGCCCAACTGGTAATCCACGGCCCGATCGTGCGGGTAACTGCGCGCCAATTGTTCCTTCAGCGCCGCATCCAGCCCCTCTCGTGCGCCGTGGCAGGCCAGGCATACGTCCCCGACCGGGATGGCCTTGATATAACGATAGACCTGCTTGCCGTTCTCACTGATGACCTCTCCAGCCTCGAGCGTGTCGGGTTTTTCGCCATTGGCCGCACGGATGTTGAACTCGGCCAGTTGGCGCGCCTCCCAGACATCAGGCGCGCCCCGCTCCGGGTTACGCGTTTTGAGGCTCACGCGGCGCATCTGCCAGCCAGTCTTGGCGGACTGCTCCTTGATCAACTGCGGAGCCTTGTCCTTGCAGACGGGGATCGCGTCCACCGCGCCCTTTGCGACAACGGTTTCCTTCATCATCGCGACCACCTTCGGCAGCACCGGCAGTGCCTGCGTACGGGTGTCGAGCTTGAGCGCCTCCAGGTCCTGGGCCTGGACGTTGACGGCGATACAGGCAAGAGTCACAAGGGAAAAGCGGAGCATGACGGACCTCGTTAATTAGAAAAAACTAATATATACGATGTCATGCCGCCGGCACCAGCGGAGGGAACCTGTACCTTCCTTATCGGACCAACATTAACCCCCCATCACCAACGTCGGGAGATCGTCATGGAATCGCACATCCACAACATCGCCAACCTGTTCGCCCAGCTCGGGCTGCCCAGTGAAAGCAGTGCCATCGATGCCTTCATCGCCGCCCATGCGCCGCTGCCCCACGATGTTCCCTTGAGCGAGGCGCCTTTCTGGTCCCCTGTCCAGGCGGCCTTCCTGAAGAACGAGATTGCCGAGGATGCCGACTGGAGCGCAGTGATCGACACCCTCGACGTCCAGTTGCGGCAGTCGGCTGAAGCTTAGCTCTGCAGCAGGAAGCGCCGGGGATCGATGCCCCACTTCTCCGGCGTTTCAGCGGAAACGATCCGGTCTACATTTCCCGGCCGCCGGGACAGGTCGATCACCTCGGGCTTGGTATACCCGTTCGAGCGGGTTGAGAAGAAGATCCGTACCCGCGGGGTCAGCAGGCTGCCTTCGTTCTGCTCGATGACCACCCCGAGCCGCCCCGACTCGAGGCGTATCAGGCTACCCACCGGATAGATGCCGACGCAACGCATGAAAGCCTGCAGCAGCTTCTGATCGAAGTGATCTGCGCTCCACTCCCACATCTTGCGCAGCGCCTCGGCAGCCGGCAGTCCCTTGTGATAGCAGCGGTCGGCAGTGATCGCGTCGTAAACATCGACGATCGCCGCCATCCGCGCCATCGTTGAAATCGCATCACCGGACAGCTTGTCGGGATAGCCATGCCCATCCAGGCGCTCGTGGTGATGGCGCGTGATGTCCAGCGGCACCGGACCGATGCCCGGAGTTTCGAGCAGCACCGCGTGGCCGTCGCCGGGATGGCGCTTGATCATCTCGAACTCGGCGTCCGTCAGACGGCCAGGCTTGTTCAGCACCGCATCGGGTACCCGCATTTTGCCGATGTCGTGCAACAGGCCGCCGATCCCGCCCTGGCGCAGCTCGTCGCCAGACAGGCCGAGGGAGCGGCCGAAGGCGATCATCAGCGTGCAGACGCTGACCGAATGCAGGAAGGTGTAGTCGTCTTTGTTCTTGATGCCGATGAGGCCGAGCAGCGCCCCGCTGTTACGCAGCACGGACCCCGTGATCGCCTCGACCACCGGTTCGGCATCCTCCAACGATACCGCCCGCCCCAGACGTACATCGCGCATCATCGTGCGCACGACCTTGTGAGCCTGCTCATGCACCTTGCGCGCACGGGCCATCTCCTCATGCAGCGACACCCGCAGCACGTGATCGTCGGGGGTGGCGAGCACAGCCTGGAGTTCCTGCTCGACCGCGGCCTGAACTTCCGACGCGGCCACCGCCTCGATATCATCCAGGCCGCGAGCCGTGTCGATGTAAACATGCTGGATGCCAGCATCGACGATGCGGCGCAAGTCTTCGCCCTTGAGCATGAACTGGGCGCGCCAGAACGGGTGGGACATCCAGTCCCCGCACAGTTCGTGGACGAACATTCCCGCCTTAAGGCGGTTGACGGAGATTTTCTTTAGCATTCGAATTAAACAAATTTAACATTTTTATTATTTAAAACTCAGGTTCTCACAAAAGGCTGAAATCGTCACTTCCCAACTCAGGCATCTCGAAACCGATCGTGATGAATTCCATGCTCCCGTGCTGCAAAGCACAAGATATACAAACGCTATAATCCCAACTCCCTAAGCCGCTTACAGTCAATCGTTCATGGACATCATCCTGCTTCTCAAGGCCCTGATCCTCGGTGTGGTCGAAGGCCTCACCGAGTTTCTGCCGATCTCCAGCACCGGCCACCTGATTCTGGCCGGTGATCTGCTCGACTTCAATGACGACCGGGGCAAGCTGTTTGAAATCGTCATCCAGTCCGGCGCCATCCTGGCCGTCGTATGGGAGTTCCGTGAGCGCATCATCAGCACCTTTTCCGGCCTGGGCCGCCAGCGCGAGGCCAACCGGTTGGTCCTCAACCTGTTCATCGCCTTCCTACCGCTGGCCATCCTCGGGCTGGCTTTCGGCAAGAAGATCAAGGCTGTGCTGTTTGCCCCGCTGCCTGTGGCCACGGCCTTCATCGTCGGAGCCTTCGTGATTCTGTGGGCCGAGCGGCGCGACCACCGCATCCGCATCGAAACTGTCGATGACATGCGCCCCCTGGACGCCCTCAAAATGGGTATCGCTCAGGCTTTCGCGCTGATCCCCGGCACCTCCCGATCCGGCTCGACGATCATCGGCGGCATGCTCTTCGGCCTGTCCCGCAAGGCGGCGACCGAGTTCTCCTTCTTTCTCGCCATCCCGACCCTTGGCGTCGCGACCATCTACGAACTCTACAAGGAACGCGCCCTGCTCAATGCCGACGACATCGGCATGTGGATCGTCGGTTTCATCGCAGCCTTCGTCTCGGCCTTTTTCTGCGTACGCTGGCTGTTGCGCTACATCTCCAGCCATGACTTCGTGCCGTTTGCGTGGTACCGCATCGCCTTCGGCATCATCGTGCTGGCGACCTGGCATTTCGGCCTCGTGGAATGGACAGCCCACTGACGCCTGCGCCCACGGCAGCTTCAGTTCCCGAAGCTGCCGCACCCGTACAAACGAGCCGGCAGCTGCTGGACCTCCACGACACCCGTCGTTCCCGTACGCTGCCGCTCAAGCTGTACCTGCCCGAAGGTCGGGCGCCGCTGGGCTTGATCCTGTTCTCCCACGGGCTCGGCGGCTCCCGCGACGGTGGGGCCGACTGGCTGGCCCACTGGAGCAGTCAAGGCTTTGCGGCTCTCGCCGTGCAACACCCAGGCAGCGACGCGAGCCTGCTGCGCAACAATTCGCCCCTCGGCCTGCGCCATGCCCTCAAGGCTGCGATGACCCCCGAAGAACTCGCCCGCCGCGCCGAGGACATCCGTTTCGTCCTCTCTCGCATCGGTCGTGATCCTGCGCTAGCCGCCATTGCGGACGTCCGGAGCATCGGCCTGTCGGGTCACTCCTTCGGCGCTGTCACGGTCCAGTTGCTGGCCGGCGAGCGCCGCCCGCAGCAGCCGTCCTTCACCCTCGATCCACGCGTACAGGCGGTCCTCGCCTTCAGCCCGTCCGCCCGCTTTTCGGACCAGGGCCCCAGCCTCGACCACCGTTTCGGCGGCATCCACCTGCCCTTCTTCAGCATCACCGGCAGCCGCGACGACGGCATGGGCTTGTCCGACATCACCGCTGCGAACCGCGAACTACCCTACCGCCATATGCCTGCCGGCGAGAAATACCTGCTCGTCTTCGCCGGTGGCAACCACCTGGATTTCGCCGGACAAGCCAGCCCAGCAGAGGGCGCCGTATTCCGTCTCCGCCGCGAGCCGGCCCCGTTCCAGCATGCACTGCTCGCCGCATCTACTGCGTTCTGGCAGGCTTACCTGGCCGGGGACGACGAGGCCCGCTGCTGGCTCACCACAGCGCTGCCGCACCAACTGCGCAGCGACGACCGTTTCGAATACAAATGATCATCTACCTCCACGGCTTCCGTTCCGGCCCCGAATCCTGGAAGGCCCGCAGCCTGCGCGCCCGCGTAGCAGAACATGGCTTGACCGACGCCTTCTGGTGCGAACAGCTACCGGTTTCGGCCCATGACGCCATCGCACTGATCGACGCCCAGATCGCCCGCTGCACCAGTACTCCAACGCTGGTCGGCAGCTCCCTCGGCGGCTACTACGCCACCCACCTCGCGGAGAAGCACGGCCTGCAGGCGGTGCTGGTCAACCCAGCCGTCATCGCGCCCCTGTCCCTGTCCGCCTATCTGGGGCCGCAGACGCACATGTACACCGGAGAGACCTTCGATTTCACCCAGGCCCACATCGACGAACTGCGGACCATCGAAGTCCCGGTGATCACGCGCCCGGAATGCTACTGGCTGATGGTGGAAACCGGTGACGAAGTCCTCGACTACCGCCACGCGGTGGCCCGCTACGCTGGCAGCCGGCAGACGGTGCTGGAGGGCGGCGACCACAGCTTCACGCGCTGGGACGACTACCTGGACCCGATCCTGCAATTCGCCGGGCTGCTGCCATGAGCGGAGGTTTTGACGCCCGCCGTTTCAAAGCCCTCGAACGCAGCGGCTTCAACCGCATCGCTGGGCGCTACGCCGATGGCGCGCCACTAAGGGCTGGACTGCAGCAGGCGCTGCTTGATCTGGCAGCACTGCACCCTGGCGAGCATGTCCTCGACCTCGCCGCCGGCCCCGGCCTGCTGGCCCGCGACGCCGCGCGCCACGTCGCACCCAACGGCTGGGTGCTGGCCAGCGACATCGCCGAAGGCATGCTGGCCGAAGGCCTGCGCCGCGCAACCGATGAAGGCCTTTCCGATCTGATCGCTGCAGCCTGCGACGCCGAACACCTGAGCTTTGCCGACCACAGCTTCGACGTGACGCTGCTGGGCCTCGGCCTTTTCATCTTTCCGGACCCGGCGCTGGCCCTGGCGGAGATCCGGCGGGTCCTGAAACCCGGCGGACGCCTGGCCCTGTCCGTGTGGGGGCTACGGCAGGACGTGCCCCTGATCCACTGCGCCCAGGACTGCATCGCCCGCCTTCTGCCCGCCCCGAAGGTCGAACGACCCTCGGTGTTCCGTTTCGGCGCCCCTGAGGCGCTGAACGCCCTGCTGGCGTACGCTGGCTTCTCCGGCATCCGTATCGAAGCCTGTCCCGTCACCTGCCATTTCGACACGTCGATCGCCTATTGGCAGGCCTTCCTCGACCTGGCCGGCGGCGCCGCGGAAGCCCTGTCACGGCTACCCGACGAAACACGACAGCGCCTGCAGGACGCCGTCGCCGACGAACTCGCCCCCCATCGCGACGCCGACGGCTACACGCTGGAGAGCACCGTCCTCGTCGCCTGCGCCCGCCGCTAGGCCTCGTCCGGGTTTCCCTTCACCACGCCGAAGCGCGCCAGCGTGCGCTCCCGCGCCTGGGCGTGATCCACGATGGGAGCCGGATAGTCCTTCCCGATCACGCAGCCGGCCAACTGCTGGTCGATTGGCGGCATGGTCCATGGCGCATGGATGAACTTGGCCGGCACCTTGGCCAGCTCCGGCAGGTAGCGGCGGATGAAGGCCCCGTCGGGATCGAACTTTTCCGATTGAGTGACCGGATTGAAGATGCGGAACCATGGCTGTGCATCGCAACCGGTGGACGCCGCCCACTGCCAGCCGCCGTTGTTGGCAGCGAGGTCGAAGTCGTTGAGATGCTCGGCGAAGAAGGCCTCGCCACGCCGCCAGTCGATGCCCAGATCCTTGGTCAGGAAGGACGCAACGATCATCCGCAGGCGGTTGTGCATGAAACCACTATGCAGGATCTGGCGCATCGCCGCATCGACAATCGGATAACCGGTGCGCCCTTCACGCCAGGCCGCGAACCACTCCGGCTTGTCGTCCCAGCGCACCTGGTCATACTCCGGCCGGAAGCTGGCGTTCACCACATGCGGGTGATGCCACAGGATCTGGAAGTAGAAGTCCCGCCAGATCAGCTCCGACAGCCAGGTTTCCGCCCCCTCGCCGCCCAGCTCGAAGGCCGACCGCGCCAACTCACGGATAGACACCGTGCCGAAGCGCAGATGCACCGACAGGTAGGACACGCCCTTCTGTGCCGGAAAGTCGCGCTTCGCCTTATAGCGGGCGATACGTTTCAGGAAATCGTCGAACAGGCGGCGCCCACCGCCCATGCCGGGCGCAATGCCAAGCTCGCGCAGATTGGTTCCCTCGAAGCCCAGTTCAGCGAGGCCGGGCATCACCTCGCCGGCCGGCCAGGGCGCAAGTCGCGCCATGTATTTCTCGACTGGATACGACTTGAGGTGGAAGGGCGTCAGCGCCTTCAACCAAGCTCGTTTATAAGGGGTAAACACAGAGAACGGCGAATTACCCTGAGTCAGGACCTCGCTCTTTTCGAAGATCACCTGGTCCTTGAAGTCGGCAAAGCCGATATCCAGCACACGCAGACGCTCCGCAACCTCCGTGTCGCGCTCGATTGCCGCCGGCTCGTAATCCCGATTCACGTACACCGCGTTCACGCCAAGGGAGGCCGCCAGTGCCGGAATCACCTCGCGGGCCGGTCCACTCCGAACAATCAAGCCACTACCACGGGCGCGCAGCACGCCATCCAGTTCGACGACACTCGCATGGATGAACTCCACTCGCCGATCGCATCGCCCCGGCAGACAGTCGAGAATTTCGGTGTCGAAGACAAAGGCGCAGAAGACCTGATCGTGATGCTTCAGCGCGTGGTAGAGCGCCGCATGGTCGAAGTCGCGCAGATCGCGGCGGAACCAGACGAGAGCAGAGGACATGGACGAAACTTGAACCGGGGAACGCACAGAGGGCGAAGCATGCCTCAAATTTGCCGCCATAATCCCCCTACATTCCCGACCTCGGCTTAAAATACGCCCGTGACTACGACGACCATCAACCTCACCGATCATTTCCTGATCGCCATGCCTGCCATGGCCGATCCGAACTTCACGCGCACGCTCACCTACATCGCCGAGCATAACGAGAACGGCGCGATGGGCGTCATCGTCAACCGGCCAACCGACATGCGCCTGTCCACGCTGTTCGAACGCATCGACATCCCGTTCGAGCAGCCGGACTTTGCCGATCTGCCGGTCTATTTCGGCGGCCCCGTGCAGTCCGACCGCGGCTTCGTGCTGCACCGTCCGGCCGGCAAATGGCACTCGACGCTCAAGGTCAGTGACGACATCGGCCTTACCAGCTCCCGCGACGTGCTGCAGTCCCTGGCTGCCGATGGCGAGCCCGCCGAAGTGCTGGTCGCCCTCGGCTACGCCGGCTGGTCCGCCGGCCAGCTCGAGCACGAACTGACGCAAAACGCCTGGCTCACCGTGCCGGCCGACCTGAGCATCGTCTTCGACCTGCCCCCCGAGGAACGCCTGGCCGCCGCCATGCAGCTGCTCGGCATCGATTTCGCCCAACTGTCCGACACCGCCGGTCACGCGTGAGTACTGTCCTCTGCTTTGATTTCGGCCTCGCGCGCATCGGGGTGGCAGTGGGAGAGACGGAAACCAGCCACGCCCACCCGCTCACCGCGATTGCCGAGGAAGCCAACGCAGCCCGCTTTGCCGCCATCGAAAAACTGCTGGCCGAGTGGAAGCCCGCGTCCCTGGTGGTCGGCCTGCCGACCCATCTGGACGGCTCCGAGCACGCCATGACGGCCCGCTGCCGCCGTTTCGCCAACCAGCTCCACGGCCGTTACGGCCTGCCCGTGGCCTTGGTGGACGAACGCCTGTCCTCCGCCGAAGCGGAAGAGCTCCTTTCCGAAGCCGGTCACCATGGCTGGCGCAAGCAAAAGCCGCGACTGGATTCCGCAGCCGCCCAGATCATCCTGCTCCAGTACTTCGAAAGTGCCAAACATGCAGCTTCCTGAAGCCGAACAGCTCATCGGCGCGCTGGCCGAATTGATGCGCCCCCATGTTTCCCCCGACACCTGCCTGGTCGGCATCCACACCGGTGGCGTGTGGCTGGCCGAGCGCCTGCACGCACTGCTGGGCCTGTCGCAACCGCTGGGCAGCATCGACGTGAGCTTCTACCGGGACGACTACTCCGCCAAGGGACTGCACCCTCAGCCCCAGGGCTCCAAGATCCCCTTTGACGTGGAAGGCACCCACATCGTCATCGTCGATGACGTGCTGTACACCGGCCGCACCACCCGCGCGGCCCTCAACGAACTCTTCGACTACGGCCGCCCGTCCCACGTGGACCTGGCCGTGCTCGTCGATCGCGGCGGACGCGAGTTGCCCATCTCCGCGAGCTTTTGTGCCCTGACCCTGCCGGAACCCCTGCCAGCCGGGCAAAACCTCCAACTTGAGCGCGACGACTCCGGCGCCCTCACCCTGAGGCTGATCCATGCGTAATCCCCAACTAAACAAGCACGGCGAGCTGCAGCACCTGCTGACCCTCGACGGCCTGCCCCGCGGCATCATCACCCAGATCCTGGATACCGCAGCCCCGTTCACCGAGGTGGCCGAGCGCGAGGTCAAGAAACTCCCGCTGCTGCGCGGCAAGAGCGTCTTCAACCTGTTCTTCGAGAACAGCACGCGCACCCGCACCACCTTCGAGATCGCCGCCAAGCGCCTGTCCGCCGACGTCATCAACCTCAACGTGTCCACCTCGTCCACGAAAAAGGGCGAGACCCTGCTCGACACCGTGGACAATCTCTGTGCGATGCAGGCCGACATGTTCGTGGTGCGCCACGAATCCAGCGGCGCGCCCTACCTGATCGCCCAGCACCTGGAGAACACCGGCCGCGACCACATCCACGTGGTCAATGCCGGCGACGGCCGCCACGCGCACCCGACCCAGGGCCTGCTGGACATGTACACGATCCGGCACTACAAGAAGGAATTCCACAACCTCACCGTCGCCATCGTCGGCGACGTGTTGCACTCCCGCGTCGCCCGCTCCCAGATCGCCGCGCTGACCACCCTCGGCGTGCCCGAAGTGCGCGTCATCGGCCCCAAGACCCTGCTCCCGACCGATGTCGAGAAGATGGGCGTGCGCGTCTGCCACAGCATGGAAGAAGGCCTCAAGGGCGTGGACGTGGTGATGATGCTGCGCCTGCAGAACGAACGCATGAACGGCGCGCTGCTGCCCAGCCCGCAGGAATTCTTCAAGGTCTGGGGCCTCACCGCCGAGAAGCTGGCGCTGGCCAAGCCCGACGCCATCGTGATGCACCCGGGCCCGATGAACCGTGGCGTCGAGATCGACTCCGCCGTTGCCGACGGCGGACAGGCCGTGATCCTGCCTCAGGTCACCTTCGGCATCGCGGTCCGCATGGCCGTGATGAGCATGCTCGGCAGCCACTGAATCGGATTCGCACGATGACCATCCACATCAAGAATGGCCGCCTGATCGATCCGGCCAACAAGATCGACGCCCTCCAGGACCTCTTCATCGCCGACGGCAAGATCGTCGGCGTCGGCACCGCGCCTGAAGGTTTCACCGCCACCCGCACCATCGACGCCACCGGCTACGTGGTCGCCCCCGGCCTCATCGACCTGGCTGCCCGGCTGCGTGAGCCCGGCTTCGAATACAAGGCCACGCTGGAATCCGAAATGGACGCCGCGATGGCCGGCGGGATCACCAGTCTGGCCATCCCGCCCGACACCGACCCGGTGCTGGACGAACCCGGCCTCGTCGAGATGCTGTGCTACCGCGCCAAGAAGCTCAACCGCGCCCACGTGTACCCGGTCGGCGCGCTGACCATCGGCCTCAAGGGCGAACAGCTGTCCGAGATGGCCGAGCTGGTGGAAGCCGGCTGCGTGGCCTTCAGCCAGGCCAACGTGCCCATCCTCGACACCCGCGTGCTGGGCCGTGCCATGCAGTACGCCGCCACCTTCGGCTTCCGCGTGTGGCTGCAGCCGATGGATCCCTTTCTGTCGAAGGGCGGCGTCGCCCACGACGGCGAAGTCGCGTCCCGCCTGGGCCTGCCCGGCATCCCGGCCAGCGCCGAGATCGTCGCGCTGTACACCTACCTGCGCCTGGCCCGCCAGACCGGCGCCCGCCTGCACATCACCCGCGTGTCCTGTGCCGAGAGCCTCGACCTGATCGAGAAGGCCCGCACCGACGGCGTGGACGTCACCTGCGACGTGGCCGCCCACCACCTGCACCTGAGCGACCTGGACATCGGCTACTTCAACCCGCACTGCCACGTGGTGCCGCCGTTCCGCGGCCAGCGCGACCGCCTCGCACTGTCCAAGGCGCTGGCCGACGGCCGCATCAACGCGATCTGCTCGGACCACACCCCGGTGGACGACGACGCCAAGCAGGCGCCATTCAGCGAATCCGAGCCCGGCACCACCGGCCTCGAACTGCTGCTGCCGCTGACCCTCAAGTGGGCTCAGGAGCATCAATTGCCGCTGATCGACGCCGTTGCCCGCATCACCTCGGAAGCCGCCAAGATCGCGGGCATCGCCAAGGGCGGCCATCTGTCGGTCGGCGCCCGTGCCGACGTGTGCATCTTCGACGCCGACGCCCACCAGCTGATCACCCGCAGCATGCTCAAGAGCCAGGGCAAGAACACCCCCTTCCTCGGCCTAGAGCTGCCTGGCAAGGTGCGCTATACCTTCGTCGAAGGCACGCTGATGTACGACGCCAGTCAATACGGCAAGAACTGAGGCGGGTCGGAAACGACATAGCCACGGAAACAGCGGCGCCTGCAGGCGCCGCTGTCGCTTCCGGCGGCCGCCCATCCCCTACTTCAGTTCGCCGCGCAAAGCCTTCTCAACCGCCCGCACGGCGTCCTGATCATCCGCCGGCACCGGAATCCCGCCCGCCGCCTCGACTGGCGCCTCGTCGAACTGCACCGGTTCGTCGCCTGGCATGCCGTCGGTCGGCACGATGATCTCGATCCGGTCGATATCGACCTTGTCGTGTTTCTCCAGACCCATCGTCACCAACTGCGGAAACAGGATGACCAGCGCCACCATAAGGATCTGGATCAGCACGAAGGGCACCGCCCCCCAGTAGATGTGCGCAGTCTTGATCGACGGTGGCGCGACGGAACGCAGGAAGAACAGCGCAAAGCCGAAAGGTGGGTGCATGAACGAAGTCTGCATGTTCACGCCCAGAAGTACGCCAAACCAGATCAGGTCGATGCCGAGCTTCTCCGCCACCGGCGCCAGCAGCGGCACGATGATGAAGGACAGCTCGAAGAAATCCAGGAAGAAGGCCAGCACGAAGATCAGCAGGTTCACCGCGATCAGGAAGCCGACCTGCCCGCCCGGCAGCGCAGTGAGCAGGTGCTCGACCCACAGGTGGCCCTCTACGCCGTAGAAGGTCAGCGAGAACACCCGTGCGCCCACCAGGATGAAGACCACGAAGGTGGTCAGCTTGGCCGTGCTCTCCATGGCCTGGCGCAACAACGGCAATGCGAGACGGCGCCGCAGCACGGCCAGCACCAGCGCCCCGAAGGCCCCCATCGCGCCGCCCTCCGTCGGCGTTGCAATGCCGAGGAAGATCGTGCCGAGCACCAGGAAGATCAGCAGCAGGGGCGGCACCAGCGTGGTCAACACCCGCAGCAGCAAGCGCCTGCCGTGCAGGGTGCGTGCCGCCGCCGGCAGAGCCGGCGCGTGGCCGGGTCGGACAATTGCCACCAGCGCCACGTAGGCCGCATAGAAGGCAGTCAGCAGCAGGCCCGGAATCAGGGCGCCCTGGTACATGTCGCCGACCGGTCGACCAAGCTGGTCGGCCATCACAATCAGCACCAAGGACGGCGGGATGATCTGCGCCAGCGTACCTGAGGCGGCGATCACCCCGGACGCAAGGCGCTCGTCGTAGCCGTAGCGCATCATGATAGGCAGGGAGATCAGCCCCATCGAGATCACCGAGGCCGCCACCACGCCGGTCGTCGCGGCGAGGATCGCACCGACGAAGATCACCGCAAAGGCCAGGCCTCCGCGTACCGGCCCGAACAGCTGGCCGATGGTGTCGAGCAGGTCCTCGGCCATGCCCGAACGCTCGAGGATCAGCCCCATGAAGGTGAAGAACGGGATCGCCAGCAGGGTATCGTTGGACATCACCCCGAAGATCCGGTCCGGCAACGCCTGGAACAGGGACGGCGTGAGCAGCCCCAGCTCGATCCCGAGCAGGCCGAAAACGATGCCGTTGGCCGCCAGCGCGAAGGCCACCGGGTAGCCGAACAGCAGGAACAGGATCAATGCCCCGAACATCAAGGGCGCCATGTTGGCAGCGATGAATGCCATCAGGTCCGCCCCCCGCGCTCAGCCTCGATGGCCTGCGCCAGTTCGCTTTCGGGCGTGGCCGCTGGTGACTTGGTGTTCGGATCACCTATCAGCCCTTGCAGAAAGGCCACCCGCTTGATGAGCTCGGAGACACCCTGCAGCACCAGCAGCGCAAAGCCCGCCGGCACCAGCGCCCGTACCGGCCACACCGGCAGCCCGCCGGCGTTCGACGACTGCTCGCCGACCCGATAGGACTCGACGAAGATCGGCCACGACAGGTAGAGCACCGCCACGGCCATCGGCGCCATGAAGAACAGCGTGCCGACGATGTCGATCCATGCCTGCGCCCGCGGCGAAAACCGCCCTGCCACCACATCGATGCGCACATGCTCGTTCTTCAGCAGCGTGTAGCCCCCGCACAGCAGGAAGACCGCCGAGAACAGATACCACTGGATCTCCAGCAGCCCGTTGGAGCTGAAATTGAACAGGTAGCGCACGAAGGCGTTGCCGGCGCTGATGAGGGTGACGACCAGCACCAGCCAGGTCGCCGCCTTGCCGACACGCTCCGTGAGTGCATCGATGAGGCGTGAAATATTGAGCAGGGCGTGCACGTCCCGCGTCTCCTTTAACGTATGGAAGGCACGCCCCGCAGGGCGCAGCCCATGTTCTTTGGCTCCGGATTATCGGCGAGATTGGCCCTGCGCTCACACGCCGGCAACACGCTGCCCCTATCCCGACCGGCGAGTGTGCGGCGCAGCACCCCTCCGCTACGTGAGATACTCGGGTTTCCGTTCACCCTCTCCTGCACCGCAGCAATGTCTACACGTATCTGCCTGGTTCGCCACGGCGAGACGCCCTGGAACACCGAGCGCCGCCTTCAAGGCCACATCGACATCCCCCTCAACGATCACGGCCTGGTCCAGGCCAAAGCTACCGCCGCCAGTCTGGCCGGCGAGCGCTTCGACGCCGCCTACAGCTCCGACCTGACCCGCGCCCGCCAGACCGCCGAGGCCGTCACCACCCGCAACGGCCTCGACCTGACCCTCGATGCCGGACTGCGCGAGCGCCACTACGGCGTCTTCCAGGCCCTGACCTACGACGAAGCCCGCGCACAATTTCCGGCCGAATACCACCGCTTCGAGACCCGCGATCCGGACTTCGCCTTCCCCGAGGGCGGCGAGAGCCTGCGCGAATTCGCGCGGCGCATCCACGACAGGCTGAACGCCATCGCCGACGCCCACCGCGGAGGCACGGTGCTGGTCGTCACCCACGGCGGCGTCCTCGACATCGCCCACCGCCTGGCCGCCGGCAAGCCGCTGGAAACCCCGCGGGATTTCACCATCCCCAATGCCGCCCTCAACTGGATCAGCCACAACGGCAACAGCTGGTCGCTGATCTCCTGGGGCGAGCAGCGCCACCTGGACAGTGCCCTGGACGAGCTCAACAACGCGTGATTTAGCACTTCATCATCCAGGAGCCCTAAAGTTTCCCTGGACTTCGCCGATGCCCCGGACGAACACGCAGCCCGTCCGGGGCGCGAACCGGCAGGAGTCCCTTCATGCTTAAATTCAACCGCCAGTCCCTCGTCCATCAGTTGTCCCTCTCCGCGGCACTGGTCGGCCTGGTCATATTCGGCGCACTGATCGGGTTCACGACCTATTTCGCCGAGAACGCCGCGCTGGCCAAGACCGAGGATGAACTCACCCACCAGGTGACGGGTATCGTCCGCATGCTCGAACTGAGCCATGACAACGCGATCGCCCATGCCGGCCGGGGCGCCAGTCGCCTCAAGGCAGCCCTTGGCACGCTGCGCATCGGCCCGGAGACGGTAAAGGCCGGCAGCTACGACGTGCCGGCTGTGCACACCGGCGAGCGCACCCTCAACGGCAACACGGCGCTGCTCGAAACTCTGCGCCAGCAGATCGATGCCGACCCTGCGCTGATGCTGCGCTCCGGCGACGACTTCGTGCGCGCAGCCACGCTTCTCAAGAACAAGGATGGCAGCAGTGCCGAGGGCAGCACCCTGCCCCGCAACAGCAAGGAGAGCGCAGCCCTGCTGGCGGGCAAAGGCTATGCTGGTGTCGTCAAGCGCAGCGGCAAGTACTACATCTCGGCCATAGAGCCGCTGACCGACGGCGCCGGCAGGGTCGTTGGCGCCCTGTCCACCCGCGTGGACATCAGCGGTGACATGCAACGCCTCTTCAAGGCCCTCGCCGAGGTCAAGTCCGGCAGCAGCGGCTACGCTTACGTGCTGGCCCCCGCCGAGGACACGACCAAGAGCGAACTGGTCTATCACCCCAGCTTCGGCGGCCGGCAGATCGGCGAGATCAACAACCCGGCCCTGACCCGCATCGTCGACGAGCAGATCCGCCGCAAGCAGGGCGCGATGACCTACAAGTGGTCGCGCACGCCGGGCGGTCCCGAGACCGATCCCAAGATGGTGGTCTTCGAAACGGCGCCGTCCTGGGGCTGGATCGTGGCTACCGGCAGCTTCATCGACGAATTCACCATCGAAGCCCGCCGCCTGCGCAACACCCTGATCGCACTGTGCATCGGCGGCGCCCTGCTGCTGGCGGTGGTGCTGTATTTCATCACCCGCAACCGCCTCGCCCCCATCCACCAGGTGCTCGAAGCGACCCGACGCATCGGCCACGGCGACCTGACCGTACGCTTGCCCCACGCCCCCGCCGACAGCCGCAACGAACTGGACCTGATCGCCCACTCCCTGGACACCACCACGCGCCAGATCGGCACACTGATCGGCGACGTGATGCGCACCGGCAATGCCGTCCGCGACGCAGCCCGCGCCGTGCGCCAGGGCTCGGATGAAGTAGTGAACAGCACTGCAGCCCAGAGCGAAGCCGCAGCAGGCCTCGCCACGGCCATCGAGGAGCTCGCCGTCAGCGTCACCCACGTTTCCGACAGCGCCGCCGTCGCCCGCGACATGACCCAGCAGGCCCAGGTCCACGCAGATGAAGGAAGCAGCCGGGTGCGCAGCGTCATCGACGGCATGGGGCGGATCGCCGGCGAAATCGACGAGGCGGCCGTGGCGGTCCGACAACTTTCCGAGCGCTCGGCGCAGATCTCCAACATCGGCAAGCTGATCAACGAGATCGCCGAGCAGACCAACCTGCTCGCCCTCAACGCCGCCATCGAAGCCGCACGCGCCGGCGAGAGCGGCCGCGGCTTCGCGGTGGTGGCCGACGAGGTGCGCAAGCTGGCCGAGCGCACCGCCAACTCGACCCGCGAGATCTCGGTGACGGTGACCGAGGTGCAGAACGAAGCGCAGCGCGTCGTCACGATGATCCAGGGCGTCACAGCCGGCGTGCGCGACGGCGTCGGCCTCGCCACCGAATCGGGCGACATGCTCGAAACCATCCGCAGCGAGAGCGTGCGCACTACCGCCGCAGTCAACGACATCGCCGACACCACGCGCGCCCAGAGCACATCCAGCCAGGACGTGGCCCACGGCGTCGAGCGCATCGCACAAATGGCCGCGCAGAACAACCAGATCACCCGCCGCACCCACGAACAGACAACAACCCTCGAACAACTGGTCGCAGACCTCGAAACCAAGGTCGGCCACTTCCGCGTCTGAGGCACTTCATCGCTTTTACGAGCACGGCAGCTTTCGGCAAGCCCGAGGTGCCGTGTTAAACTCCGTTTTTGACTCAAGTCCACCTGGATCGCCATGTTTTCCAAGCAAAATACCCTCGCCAAGGTCGACCCCGAACTCTGGCAGGCCATTGAGGCCGAAAACCGCCGTCAGGAAGATCACATCGAACTGATCGCCTCCGAGAACTACGTCAGTGCAGCTGTCATGGAAGCCCAGGGCTCCCAGCTCACCAACAAGTACGCGGAAGGTTATCCGGGCAAGCGTTACTACGGTGGCTGTGAGCACGTGGACGTGGCCGAGCAGCTGGCCATCGACCGTCTGAAGGCCCTGTTCGGCGCCGAAGCCGCCAACGTCCAGCCAAACTCCGGCTCCCAGGCCAACCAAGCCGTCCTGATGGCCTTCGCCAAGCCCGGCGACACCATCATGGGCATGAGCCTCGCCGAAGGCGGCCACCTGACCCACGGCATGCCGCTGAACATGTCCGGCAAGTGGTTCAATGTCGTGGCCTACGGTCTCAACGAGAAGGAAGAGATCGACTACGACAAGATGGAAGCGCTGGCCCGCGAGCACAAGCCGCGCATCATCATCGCCGGCGCCTCCGCCTACGCGCTGCGCATCGACTTCGAGCGCTTCGCCAAGATTGCCAAGGAAATCGGCGCCATCTTCTGGGTGGACATGGCCCACTACGCCGGCCTGATCGCTGCCGGCTACTACCCGAACCCGGTCCCCCACGCCGACGTGGTCACCTCCACCACCCACAAGACCCTCCGCGGCCCCCGCGGCGGCATCATCCTGATGAAGGCCGAACACGAGAAGGCGATCAATTCCGCCATCTTCCCGGGCCTGCAGGGTGGTCCGCTGATGCACGTCATCGCCGCCAAGGCAGTCGCCTTCAAGGAAGCCGCCGGGCCCGAGTTCAAGCAATACCAGGAACAGGTCATCGCCAATGCCCGCGTGATGGCCCGCGTCCTCGGTGAAGAGCGCGGCCTGCGCATCATCTCCGGCCGTACCGAAAGCCACGTGTTCCTGGTAGATCTTCAGTCAAAGAACATCACCGGCAAGGAAGCCGAAGCCGTCCTCGGCAGCGCCCACATCACTGTCAACAAGAACTCGATCCCCAACGATCCGCAGAAGCCCTTCGTCACCTCCGGCATCCGTATCGGCTCGCCGGCCATGACCACCCGCGGCTTCACCGAGATCGAAGCCGAGCGCATCGCCCACCTGATTGCCGACGTGCTCGACAATCCGAAGGACGAAGCCACCATCGAGAACGTGCGCGCCAAGGTTTCCGAACTGTGCCGCAAGTTCCCGGTATACGGCGCCTAAGCTGCACCAGCGACAGGGACGCGCATTAGCCCATGCATTGCCCCTTCTGCGGCGCCGACAATACGCAGGTCACCGACACCCGTGAAAACGAGGACGGTGACACCGTACGGCGCCGCCGTCGCTGCCTGTCCTGCGACAAACGCTTCACCACCTACGAGCGCATCGACCTCAAGATGCCGCAGGTGGTCAAGAAGAACGGCAGTCGTGCCGACTTCAATCGCGACAAGCTCCTCGGCAGCCTGAAACTGGCGCTGCGCAAGCGCCCCGTCACCGCCGAAAACGTCGAAGCCGCCGTCGACCGCATCGAGGCCAAGCTGCTCTCATCCGGTGAGCGCGAGATTGCCTCCGAGCGCATCGGCGAGCTGGTAATGCGCGAGCTCAAGAAGCTCGACAAGGTCGCCTACATCCGCTTCGCATCGGTCTATCGCGCCTTTGCCGACGTGGACGAATTCTCGGAAGTCATCCGCGAAGTCACCTCCCGGCCCCGCGGCCGCCCCCCCAAGGTTTCCTGAAGGTTTCACCGCCATGAGCGCCACCGCCGACGACTACCGGTGGATGGCCCGCGCTCTCGAACTGGCTGAGCGCGGACTGTTCACGACCACCCCGAATCCCCGCGTCGGCTGCGTCATCGTGCGTGACGGCGCCATCGTCGGCGAAGGCTGGCACGTGCGCGCCGGCGAGCCCCATGCGGAAGTGCACGCCCTCGCGATGGCCGGCGAACAGGCTCGCGGCGCCACCGCCTACGTGACGCTGGAACCCTGCTCCCACCATGGCCGCACGCCGCCCTGCGCCGATGCGCTGATCAAGGTCGGAGTGGCCCGGGTCGTCGCGGCAATGGAAGATCCAAACCCTCTGGTCGCCGGGCGCGGCCTGGCCCGCCTGCGCGACGCCGGCATCGCCACCATCGCTGGCGTGCAGGAGAACGAAGCCCGCGAACTCAACATCGGCTTCATCTCGCGCATGACCCGCGGCCGCCCGTGGCTGCGTCTGAAGGCGGCTGCCACGCTGGACGGCAAGACCGCCCTGAACAATGGCGTCTCCCAATGGATCACCGGCGACGACGCCCGCCGCGATGCGCATCGCTGGCGCGCCCGCTCCTGCGCGGTGCTCACCGGCATCGGCACCGTCCGTGACGACGATCCGCAACTCAACGTCCGCGCGGTCCCCACCGAGCGCCAGCCGCTGCGCATCGTCGTGGACGCGCGCCTGGAAACGCCGCTCAATGCCAAGATCCTCGACGGCGGCCGGGTGCTGGTGGCCGGCGCCGTCGAGGACACCGAGCGCATCGCCGCCCTGCAACACCGCGGCGCTGACGTGCTGATCCTGCCGAACAAGGGCGGCAAGGTGGATCTGCCGGCCCTGATGACAGAACTCGGTCGGCGCGGCATCAACGAAGTGCTGGCCGAAAGCGGCTTCAAGCTCAACGGCTCCCTGCTGAGGGAAGGCTGTGTGGACGAGCTGATCCTCTATCTCGCACCCTCCCTTGCCGGCGACGATGCCCGCGGCCTGTTCAACCTGCCAACGCTGAGCAGTCTTGCCGACAAGCGGGAGCTCGCCTTCCGCGACGTCCGTCAGGTCGGCCGCGATTTGCGGATCGTCGCCCGTCCCGTCTGAACGGACGCCACGCCGACGCAAAATTCATCACACCGACACTCGTCGGAGCGGTCAACGCGCGAGCATTCGAGCCGTTAACTCAACATATCTGCAACACGACCGCTCCATGAAGCCTGCACGCCTGATCGGCTCAGTCATTCTCGCCTGCCTCGCGGCTTCCTCCCGGGCTGAGACGGCCCTCGTCCTGAACTCGGGGGACGAGAACATCAGCCTCATCGACACGGCCAGCTACAAGGAAACCGGTCGCGCACCGGCCTGCAAGGAGCCCCACCACCTGATGGCGACACCGGACGACAGCTCGGTGATCGTCGCCTGTGCGATTTCCAACGAACTGGTCTTCTTCGACCCGCGCACGGGCCAGGAGCAGAAACGCGTCAAGAACATCTCCGACCCCTACCAGCTCGGCTTCTCGCCGGACAAGAAGTGGTTCGTCGCCAACTCCCTGCGCCTGGATCGGGTCGATCTCTACAAGGCCGCCGACTTTTCCCTGGTTGCCCGCGTCCCCGCCGCCAAGACACCTTCGCATATGGCCTTCGACAAGGCCAGCCAGTACGTTTTCGTCACGCTGCAGGAATCCGACGAGATTCTCGCCATCGACCTCAAGACGCAGCAGCCGGTCTGGAAAATGAGCGTCGGCCCGACCCCCGCTGGCATTTACATGACGCCCGACGACAAGTACCTGCTGGTGGCGATCATGGGCGCCGATTACGTGGAGGTGATCGACTGGCGAGCGCGCAAGTCCGTCAAGAAGATAACCACAGACAAAGCCGCCCACAACTTTCTGGCCCGCGGTGACGGGCGCCACGTCTTCGTATCGAACCGCAGCATGAAGGGCAGCATTTCCCTGGTGGACACGCAGACCCTCAGCGAGGTCGAACAATACGACGTTCCCGGCGGCCCCGACGACATGGAGATCCGCGCCGACGGCAAGGAACTGTGGGCCACGGCACGCTTCGCCCGCAAGGTACAGGTCCTGGATCTGCAGCAGAAGGCGGTGTCGCGCTCTATCCCCGTCGGGCGTTCGCCCCACGGCGTGTTCTTCCTCAAGCACGCGGCGAGGCGGTGATGCATATCCGGCGCCGACTGCTGGCCTTGGCGCTCATCGTTGCGCCCTTGGCGGCTCACACAGCCGCCGCCGGAGAAGCGTCCTGCAAGGGCACGGTCTACCTCACGCTCGACACCGGCAACATGCGCTACGCGGAACCGATTGCCGAGATCCTGCAGAAGCACCACATCAAGGCGACCTTCTTCGTTGCCCAGGAAAAGACCAACCGCGGCGACATGGCCCTTGACCCGTCCTGGGCCCCGTACTGGAGGGCCCGCGTGGCGGAAGGGCACGCCTTCGGCAGCCACACCTGGCGCCACGGTGCGTTCCGCAAGGATCTCGACGACGGCCGGGTGGTTTACCAGTTGATGGACGGACAGCGCGAGAAGCTCGATACCGCGCAGATCTGCGCGGAAATAAAGCAGCCTGACAAGCGCTTCGCCGAACTCACCGGACGTCACCTCGACCCGATCTGGCGCGCCCCCGGCGGCCACACGACGCCTCTCACGCTGAAAGCGGCCAGGCAATGCGGCTACCGGCATGTGGGCTGGTCGGCAGCCGGCTTCCTCGGTGACGAACTGCCGTCCGGCGCTTACCCCAACGAGGTCCTGCTCAAACGGGCGCTCGCCAACATCAGGGACGGGGATGTCCTGCTCGCCCACCTGGGTATCTGGTCGCGCAAGGATCCCTTTGCGCCAATGCTGGATCCGTTGATCGCCGGACTCAAGGCCCGCGGCTTCTGCTTCGCTACCGTGAGCGTGCCGTGATGGACTGGCTGGTAGACCTTTTCGTCAGCGCCCAAGGTTGGATTTTCGACACCTTGGTACAACCGCTGCTGTTCGCCGCCGGCATGGCGAGCTACACGGAAATGGGCTTCGATGGCGTCGAGTTCGTCCTTCTCGGCACCATCGAGCTCAGCGCGGCCTTTGTACTGCTGCGTCCGCTGGAGACCCTGTGGCCGGCCGAGAAGTGGGCCGAGCGCGGCGCCGTTCGCGTAGACGTGCTGTACTCCCTCCTCAACCGCCTGGGCGTTGTTCCGCTCGCGGTGTTCATCCTGCTGGCCCCGGGGTTCGGCGAACTGGAAGGCTGGCTGCGCTTCCATAATGTCATTCCGCATCAGCTGGAAGACTGGCTGCCCGCCCTCGACTACCACCCGCTGGCCAGCTTCCTGATCTACCTGGTGATTCTCGACTTCGCCGAATACTGGCGCCACCGCCTGTCACACACCTTCCACTGGTGGTGGGCGCTGCACGGCATCCACCATTCCCAGCGGCAGATGTCCTTCTGGACGGACTCCCGCAATCACCTGCTCGATGACCTGATCGCCGGCGTCTGGTTCGCCTGCCTGTCCCTGCTGATCGGCGTTCCGCCGGGCCACTTCCTCGGCCTGCTGATCGCCTTGCGGCTGGTGGAGAATCTGTCCCACACCAACACCCGCCTCCGCTTCGGGCGCGTGGGCGAAAGACTGATCGTCGGGCCGCTCTACCACCGCTGGCACCACGCGCTGGACCTGCCTGCCGACCCGCGTTTCCGCTACGGCTGCAACTTCGCAATCCTGCTGCCGGTGTGGGACATGCTGTTCGGCACCCTCTACCTGCAGGACGACATCCCGCCGACCGGCATCCACGAAAAGACTTCTGCCGAAATTGCTGCCCGCAACGATTTCTGGCAACAGCAGAAACTGGGCCTGAAGCAGTTCGCCAAGGCCCTCTTCAAGCGGAACGACACGCAGCGTTCAGCGTGACGCACACACCGCGCAAGCCGGATCGCGGCCCAACCGGATCGTCCGCCAGTCCATCGCCAGCGCGTCGAGCAGCAGCAGACGGCCCGTCAGGGTTTCGCCGCAGCCCACCAGCAGCTTGAGCGCCTCCGCCGCCTGCACCGCACCGACGATACCGGTGATCGGCGCGAACACGCCCATCACCGCACAGCGCACCTCCTCCACGTCCTCCCCTTCCGGAAAGAGGCAGTGGTAGCAGGGGCTGTCGTCGGCACGCAGATCGAACACCGACACCTGCCCATCAAAGCGCACCGCCGCACCAGACACCAGCGGCTTGCGGAGAGCCACACAGGCCCGGTTGATGGCATGGCGGGTCGCAAAATTGTCGGAGCAATCAAGCACCAGATCGGCCGCAGCAATCTCGGTCTCCAGTTCCGCCCCGTCGAGCCTCCGGCCGATGGGCAGGACGCGGACCTCCGGATTCAGGCGCGCCAGCGTATCGCGGCCCGACTCCACCTTGAGACGCCCGACCCCATCCTGGCTGTGCAGGATCTGGCGCTGCAGGTTGGTCAGATCGACCGTATCGCCATCCGCCAGCACTAGCGTTCCAACACCCGCGGCCGCCAGGTACATGGCGGCCGGCGAGCCTAACCCCCCGGCACCGACAACCAGCACGCGGGCGGCAACGATGGCATCCTGCCCTTCGATGCCGATCTGGGGGAGCAGGATATGGCGCGAATAGCGCAACAGCTGTTCGTCGTTCATGACTGAATGGGGATAGAAGAGATCGTCCGGGCAAGCAGCCCGGAATTATTTGAAATCGCGAAGATCAGGCGGCGTGTCGTCGTGGTCGCCATGCGGATGGGCCGCGTAGGCATGGATGTAGACCTCGTGGGACTGCTTGATCAGCCGCTCCGGAGAGCGCAGGTTATGCACCTGGGTCTCCTCCACGTAGTAGATCAGCGCCCGATGCAGGCGGACCAGTAATGGACGATCGAGATGGAAGCCGGCATCCGACAACGCATTCTCGAGACGCTCGAGGGTGTAGTCGAGCACGTTGTAATGCACGACCAGCGACAGCACATCACGCCCCGCCTCGACCTTCACTCCCGCTAGTACTTCGAGCGACCGTCGCGCCTGTTCTACCTGACCGGGTGGGAGATCCTTGAAACGGATCTCCCGGCATTTTGCGAGGCCGGTGGCGGCGTAAGGCGCCGGACTGCCATGCTTCCGGCCAGCCAACTTGTAGGCAGTCTCACGTCGCATGATCGAACCTCCGGCACGATGGTCACTTGCCGCTATTCTGGAGGATCTGCAGTCCCTTGAGCAAATTCACTGCCTGAGCCAGCTGATAGTCGTCCTTGCCGGCGATCTCGAACGGAGGCTTCAGTTCGTCGTCATCCTTCGGCTTGTCCTTGTCACGCCCCTTGGCCGGCACATCCTTCTTTGGCGCTACCGGCGCATCCATCTTGACGACTTCCGGCTCCTTGCCATTGGAAAGATGGCGCTCCAGATCGGCCTCCCGCAGATGATCACGGGACGAACCATTCGGCGTTTCTTCCACGACGATGTCCGGCGAAATCCCCTTGGCCTGGATCGAGCGGCCGCTCGGCGTGAAATAGCGCGCCGTGGTCAGCTTGATGGCCGCATTGTTGTTGAGCGGCAGGATGGTCTGAACCGAACCCTTGCCGAAGCTCTGGGTACCCATCACCACGGCACGCTTGTGGTCCTGCAGCGCACCGGCCACGATTTCCGATGCCGACGCAGAGCCGCCGTTGACCAGCACCACCATCGGCACCGTCTTGATGGAGGCCGGCACGTTCTTGATGTAGTCGTCGCGGGAGCCACGCAGGTAATCGTCCGGCATCGCCAGATACTTGCGCTTGGCGTCGTCGGTACGGCCATCGGTGGATACCACCACAGCCTGCGGCGGGAGGAAGGCTGCCGATACACCGATGGCGCTGTTCAGCAACCCGCCCGGATCGTTGCGCAGATCGAGAACCAGGCCCTTCAGGCTGCTCTGCTTCACCAGTCGGTCAAGATGCTGGACCAGGGATGCCGCCGTCTGTTCCTGGAACTGGACAACACGCACATAGCCGTAGCCCGGCTCCACCAGCTTGGACTTGACGCTCTGGACCTTGATGACTTCCCGCGTCAACGTAACGACGATGGGCTTCGGCTCACCCTTGCGGGCGATGGTCAGGACGATATTGGTCTTCGGCTTGCCACGCATGCGCTTGACCGCTTCGTTGAGCGACAAACCCTTCACCGACGTATCGTCGAGCTTGATGATCAGGTCACCGGCCTTGATACCGGCCCGGAATGCCGGCGTATCCTCGATCGGCGAGATCACCTTGACGAAACCGTCCTCCGAACCGACCTCGATACCGAGACCGCCGAATTCGCCTTGCGTACCGACCTGCAGATCCTTGAAGGCTTCTGCGTCCAGGTAAGCCGAATGGGGATCGAGATTGGATAGCATTCCACTGATCGCATAGGTGATCAGCTTCTTGTCCTCGACCGGCTCAACGTAACCCTGCTTGATAGCGTTGAAGACATCCGCCAGATTGCGCAACTCCTCGACCGGCAGCGGCGCGAGAGCCGTCTTGTCCGCATTTGCCGAGAAATTGAGGCTGATGAGAATCCCGGCACACAGCCCCGTGAATACTAGGCCGGCTTGCTGCAGTTTGCTGCGCATAAAGTCTCCGTCAGGCGCGGGGCTATCCCCGTTCAAACGCCATCCACTCCCGCGAACGGGTTGTTCTGCGTATCGAGATGAGTATAAACCGGAAAGGTTCCCCACCAGCGCACGCCGCCCTGCAGGGTCTCGATTCCCAGGCACCCGCACTGAGATGCGAAAAAATGCTATTTTATAATATTAGGTGTTTAAAAAACTTCGACTTCGTGAACGCCAGGACCATCGACCTCATCGCCAAACAGGAACACATCGAAACGGCCGCCCGTGCCCTCAAGGCGATCTCCCACCCCTTGCGCCTCAAGATTCTTTGCGTGATCGGAGGCGAAGAGGTCTGTGTGCAGGACATCGTCGAAGCCGTCGGCACCTCCCAGAGCAACATCTCCCAGCATCTCGCCATCCTCAGGGACAAGGACGTGCTGCTCACCCGCAAGGACGCCAACCGCGTTTACTACCGGGTCGGCGACCCCCGCACCTTGCAGCTGATCGCGATGATGCGCGAAGTCTTCTGCGGCGAAGACGCCGAATAAACTGCCCCATTCATCCCAACCGGAGCTTTCTGTGGAATTCCTCCAGCACAACTGGTACTGGGCTGCGCTGGCCGCCGTCAGCGGCAGCCTTCTTCTCGCCACATCCCTGCGCGGTGGCCGCGGCGGCATTTCGCCCGCCCAGGCCACCCAGCTGATCAACCGCGAAGATGCCATCGTGATCGACGTCCGCGAAGCGTCCGAATACGCCGGCGGCCATCTGCTCAATGCGCGCCACATTCCCCTCGGCGAGTTGCCCAATCGCTTGGCCGAGCTCGAAAAATTCAAGGACAAGCCTGTTATCCTCAACTGCCAGACCGGCGGCCGTTCCTCGTCAGCCTGCGATGTCCTGCGCAAGGCGGGCTTCACCCAGGTGCATAATCTTGAAGGCGGCATTGCCGCATGGACCGAAGCCGGCATGCCGGTCAGCAAAAAGAAGAAGTGACGCCATGCAACCGAAAATCCTGATGTATGCCACCGCGGTGTGCCCCTACTGCGTCCGCGCCGAAGGCCTGCTGCGCCGCAAGGGCGTGACCGACATCGAGAAGGTCCGCATCGACCTCGACCCCGTCCGCCGCGACGAGATGATGGAGCGCACCGGCCAGCGGACCGTGCCGCAGATCTATATCGGCGATTACCACGTGGGCGGCTGTGACGATCTGTTCGCCCTCGACCACCAAGGCAAGCTCGACCCGCTGCTGCGCGGCGAGCCCAGCTGAACCACGCAACCATCATCCGTTCAACCCATTTCACAACCGGAAAAAGTCAACATGGCCGACACCACGCAAGACCCCGTCTTCTCCATTGAAAAGCTCTATGTCAAGGATCTGTCCCTGGAAGTGCCGAACGCACCGCAGATCTTCCTCGAGCGTGAAAACCCCCAGATCAACGTCCAGCTGCGCACCGAAAGCAATGCCGTGGACGAAGGCATCTTTGAAGTCGCACTGACCGTTACCGTCACCGCCCAGCTGCCCGGCGACAAGACCGTGTTCCTGGTTGAAGTGGCCCAGGCCGGCATCTTCCAGATCCGCAACGTGCCGGCGGAAGACCTCGAGCCCATCATGATGATCGGCTGCGCCAACATCCTCTTCCCGTACGCCCGCGAAGCGGTGTCCGACGCCGTGTCCCGCGCCGGCTTCCAGCCCGTGATCCTGGCTCCGGTGAACTTCGAGGCCCTGTTCCAGCAGAACCGCGAAGCCGCCCAGCAATCCGGCACCGACGTTCCCATCCAGTAATGATGCTGCGGCGCCCCATCACCGCGGCGCTGCTCGGCCTGCCCCTCGCCCTCGCGGCGGCGCAGGCCGGCGCCTCGGACTTCCGCTCCCTCGCCGAACCGGCCATCCTCTACGATGCGCCGTCGAAGCAGGGCAAGCCCATGTTCGTCATCCAGCGCTACACCCCGGTCGAAGCCGTCGTCAATATCGATCGCTGGGTCAAGGTGCGCGAACCAGCCGGCAGCATGCTGTGGCTGGAACGCCGCCAGCTATCCGAAAAACGCACCGTCATCGTCACCGCCGCCCGCGCGGACATCCGGCAGAAGCCTGATGGCGCCGCGCCGCTGGCCTTCGAAGCCGTCAAGGACGTGGTCCTCGAGCTGGCCGACAAACCGGCCGACGGCTGGGTCAAGGTCAAGCACCGGGACGGTACCGTCGGTTTCATCCGCGCCAATCAAGTCTGGGGACTCTGAGCGCCATGCGCATTGCCGTCTTCGGGGCCGGCGCCTGGGGCACCGCCCTGGCCCTCGCCTTCTCCCGCAACCACGACGTCGTCCTGTGGAGCCGCGAATCCGTCGAGATCGCTGCCATGCGCAGCGACGGCGAGAACCGCCGCTACCTGCCAGGCATTCCGCTGCCAGGCAATCTGCGCGTATCCGATGATCTGCAGAGCGCAGCTCAAGCCGACCTGCACCTGGTGGTCACCCCCCTCGCCGGCCTGCGCTCCACGGCCCGCGCGCTGCAGGCTGCAGCTCCTGGCACGCCGCTGCTGTGGGCCTGCAAGGGCCTCGAAGCGGGCACCGCCAAGCTGCCGCACCAGATCGTCGCCGAGGAGCTGGGCGCGAGCGCGGCCTGTGGTGTCCTAACCGGCCCGAGCTTTGCCGCCGAAGTGGCCCAGGGCCTGCCTGCGGCGGTCACCATCGCAGCCAGCGACATCGAATTCGCTCGCCAGTGGGTCCACGCCCTGCACGACAACCGCCTGCGCCTGTACGCCAACGACGACGTCGTCGGTGCCGAAGTGGGTGGCGCAGTCAAGAACGTGATGGCCATCGCTGCCGGCGTGGCCGACGGCATGGGCTTCGGCCTCAATGCGCGGGCGGCCCTGATCACCCGTGGCCTCGCAGAGATCACCCGCCTGGGTATCGCCCTCGGCGGCCGCCGCGACACCTTCATGGGCCTCGCCGGGCTCGGCGACCTCGTGCTCACCTGTACCGGCGACCTGTCGCGCAACCGCCGCGTCGGCCTGCTGCTGGCGGAGGGCAAGAGCCTGCCGGACATCCTTGCAGCGCTCGGACACGTGGCAGAAGGCGTCAGCACGACCCGCGAGGTTGCCGCGCTGTCCGAACGCGTGGGTGTGGACATGCCGATCACCAGCGCGGTCGATCAGGTCCTGCGCGGCACGCTGTCGGCACGGGACGCAGTGGAGCAGTTGCTCGCCCGCGACCCCAAGCAGGAATAACGTGCAAGCATGCCGGCGCGCTCAGGCGCCGCCGGCAAACCCCGTCTGGCGCCAAGCCTCATAGACCACCACGGCCGCCGCATTGGAGAGATTCAGGCTGCGGTTGCCGGGCCGCATCGGAATGCGCAGGCGACGATCGTCGGCAAACTCCGCATGCAGCTCCGGCGGCAAGCCGCGGGACTCCGAACCGAAAACGAATACATCCTCCGCCTCGAAGGGCACGTCCGCATAGTTGCGGCCACCATGGGAAGTCAGCGCAAAAAAACGCCGCCCCACCAGTGCGGCCTTGCAGGCCGGCCAATCCTCGTGGACAGTCACCACCGCCATGTCCCGATAATCGAGGCCGGCGCGGATCAACTGCTTTTCTTCTAGCGTGAAGCCGAGGGGTTTGACGAGGTGCAGACGGGCGCCGGAATTGGCGCACATGCGCATGATGTTGCCGGTATTCGGAGGAATCTCCGGCTGATGAAGGACGACGTGGAACATGGGCGCGGATTGTGCCCGCCCGGCGCAGAGCGATCAACCCGGCGGTGGCGTACGCGCCAGCACCCGGTTCTCCACGCTGAGCGCGCCGACGCCTTTCAAGGTTCGCGCCAGTTCAGCCAGCGTCGAGCCGGTGGTCATCACATCATCCACGACCACCACGCGCTGCCCTTCGACCCGGGTCGTCACGCGAAACGCACCGCGCACGTTGGCCGCTCTGTCCTTCCAGGGCAAACCGGCCTGCGGCACGGTATTCACGTCCCGTTCGATGCCATCGCAGACAAAGGGAAGGCCCCATCGCCTCGCCAGCGCACGTCCGAGTTCGGCCGCCTGGTTGAATCCCCGGCTGTGCAGGCGGGACACATGCAGTGGCAGCGGCACGACCAGGTCCGCCTCAGGAACCCCGGCGGCAGCCATCCGGTCCACGAACAGTCGCGTGATCGCCAGCCGGTGTCCATACTTCAGCGCGTGCACCAGGCGATCCACCGGAAAGCCGTAATCGAGGGCCGCCACGGTCCGCTCGAAGGGAGGCTGCTCGCGCAGGCAACTTCCGCAGGTCAGCCCGTCCGGAACCGGCAAGGCGCAACACGGGCAGCGGGCAAGGTCCGCGCCGGGCAACCCGGCTGCGCAAACCGGGCACAACGCCTCACTGCCGCTCGGCGCACCACAGGCGAAGCATTGCTGCGGGAAAAGGATGTTCGCCCCGGCCTCCAGCCAGGCCCGCCATCCAAGCACTTGATTTGACAAGTCCTGACCCCTTCGGGGAAACTAAAAGGCTTCGTAATTTTGAATTACAGCCAAAAAAAGGGTGCATGACAATGACCGCCACCGTCGCCCACGCAGAGAGCGCTCCTTCCAACGCCACCACCACGCCCGCGCGCAAGCGCTGGAGCGTCGCCGAGGTCGAGGCCCTGTTCGCCCTGCCCTTCAATGATCTGGTCTTCCGCGCCCAGCAGGTGCACCGGGAGAATTTCGAGCCCAACGCCGTCCAGCGCTCCACGCTGCTGTCGATCAAGACCGGCGGCTGTTCGGAGGACTGCGGCTATTGTTCCCAGTCGTCCCGCTACGATACCGGCCTTGAGAAGGAATCCCTGCTGCCGCTGGGCGAAGTGCTCGAGAACGCCCGCGCCGCCAAAGCCAAGGGCGCATCCCGCTTCTGCATGGGTGCCGCCTGGCGCGGTCCGAAGGAAAAGGACCTCGCCCCGGTACTGGACATGGTCCGTGAAGTCAAGAAACTGGGCCTGGAAACCTGCGTCACCCTCGGCATGCTGAAGGACGGCCAGGCCGAGCAGCTCAAGGACGCCGGCCTCGACTACTACAACCACAACATCGACACTTCGCCGGAATTCTACGGCCAGATCATCACCACCCACACGCTGCAGGATCGCCTCGACACCCTCGACAAGGTGCGCGACGCCGGCATCAACGTGTGCTGCGGCGGCATTGTCGGCCTCGGCGAAACCAAGAAGAGCCGCGCTGCGCTGATCGCCGAGCTGGCCAACATGAACCCGCCGCCGGATTCCGTGCCCATCAACAACCTGGTGCAGGTGGAAGGCACGCCGCTCGGCAACAACGAAGCCATCGATCCCTTCGACTTCGTGCGCATGATCGCCGCCGCGCGCATCACCATGCCCAAGAGCTACGTGCGCCTGTCCGCCGGCCGCCAGGAGCTCGGCGACGCAGTGCAGGCCCTGTGCTTCATGGCCGGCGCCAACTCGATCTTCTACGGCGAACGCCTGCTGACCACCGACAACCCGGACGCCGACGCTGACGACAAGCTGTTCGCCCGTCTCGGCCTCACGTCCTTCTGAGCGACCGCCCATCCATGACCATGCCGGACTTCCAGCTCGACCCGCGCCTCGTGCGGCGCCGGGCCGAGCAGGCGGCTGCCGGCTATGCCAGTGTCGACACCCTGGCCCGGGAAATCTCCCGGCGCATGGCCGAGCGCCTCGACTACATCCGCATCGAACCGAAGCGCGTCCTCGACCTGGGCTGCGGCCCGGGCGCCGACCTGCCGGGCTTCGCCACGCGCTATCCCGACATCCCGCGCGTCGCGGTGGATGTTTCACCGGCGATGCTCGCCCAGGCCCGCGGCGAGCGGGGCCTGCTCAAGCGCATCATGCGTTTCGGCAAGCCAACCGATCCCGACTTCGTCTGCGCTGACGCCACGGCACTTCCGCTGGCCCGCGGCAGCGTTTCGTTGGCCTGGTCCAACCTGATGCTGCAGTGGCTGCACGATCCGCTGCCAGCCCTGAAGGAAATCCATCGAGTGCTCGAGGTCGGCGGCATGCTGATGTTCGCCACCCTAGGCCCGGACACCCTGAAAGAACTGCGCGCTGCCCTGCCGCCGTCGGATGCAGAGCACCTGCACCGCTTCATCGACATGCACGACCTGGGCGACGCTCTCGTCGGCGCGGGTTTCTCCGATCCGGTGATGGATATGGAGATGCTCACCGTTACCTACACGAATCTGGACGATCTGTTCCGCGATCTTCGTGCCAGCGGCTCCAACAACGCCGCGCTCACCCGGCCGCACGGGCTGGTCGGCAAGCGCCACTGGGAAACCCTGCGCGCCAACTACGAAAATCTGCGCCGGGACGGCCGCCTGCCGGCCACCGTCGAAGTCGTCTACGGCCACGCCTGGAAGGCGGCCCCAAAGGTCGCAGACGACGGCCGCGCCATCATCCGTTTCGAGCGCAAATCCGCGTGAACATGCACCCAGTCTGGCTGTTCGACCTCGACAACACGCTGCACAACGCCAGTCCGCACATCTTCCCGCACATCAACCGGAGCATGACGGCCTACCTCATGCGCCAGCTCGATCTGGACGAGGCTGCGGCCAACCGGCTGCGCGTGGATTACTGGCGCCGCTACGGCGCTACCCTCACCGGCCTGATGCGCCACCACGGCACCGACCCGCGGCATTTCCTGCACGACACCCACCAGTTTCCCGACCTGCCGCGGATGGTCGTCTTCGACAACGCGCTGCGCCACCTGTTGCGCCGCCTGCCGGGCAAGAAGATCGTCTTCTCCAACGGCCCACGGCACTACGCCGAAGCCGTGCTCGACATCATGGGCATCCGCCATCTGCTGGCCGACGTCTATGCGGTCGAACAGATGCGCTACAACCCCAAGCCCAAGCGGCGCGGCTTCCTGCACCTGATCAAGGATCACCGCCTCAACCCGGCGCGCTGCATCCTGGTCGAGGACAGCGCCGAGAACCTGCGCACCGCCAAGCGCCTCGGCATGCGCACGGTATGGATCAGCCGCAGCCTGCGCCAGCCCGATCACGTGGACGTCCAGCTGCCCAGCGTGCTCGGACTGATGCGCCATACCATGAGATCCGGCGCTTCGGGGTAAAATACCGGATTCCGCTACTCATACAGCGAGTCCGCCATGCCCTTCGCCCAAACCGAAAACCTGAACATCGCGGCCTTCGACCGCATGCCCTCCCCCGAGGAAATCACCGCCAGCGTGCCGCTCACCGACAAGGCTGCGCAGGTCGTCCTCGAAGGCCGCCAGACCCTGCAGGCCATTCTCGACCGCAAGGATCCGCGGGTTTTCGTCGTTGTCGGCCCCTGCTCCATCCATGATCCGGTTGCCGGCCTGGACTACGCCCGCCGCCTCAAGAAGCTTGCCGACGAAGTCTCCGACACCCTGGTACTGGTGATGCGGGTCTATTTCGAGAAGCCGCGCACCTCCACGGGCTGGAAGGGTTACATCAACGACCCCCATATGGATGACTCCTTCCGCATCGACGAAGGCATGGAGAAGGCCCGTCGCTTCCTGCTCGACGTAAATGAAGCCGGGCTGCCCGCCGGCACCGAAGCACTGGATCCCATCGCGCCCCAATACTACGGCGATCTAATCGCGTGGACCGCCATCGGCGCCCGCACCTCCGAATCCCAGACCCACCGGGAAATGGCCTCCGGCCTGTCCACCCCGGTCGGCTTCAAGAACGGCACCGACGGCTCTCTCGAAGCCGCCGTCAACGGCATCCTGTCGGCCTCCAGCCCGCACAGCTTCCTTGGTATCAACAGTCAGGGCCAGTCCTCCATCATCCGTACCCGCGGGAACCCGTACGGTCACGTCGTGCTACGCGGCGGTGGCGGACGTCCGAACTACGACACAGTATCTGTCTCCCTAGCCGAAAAGGCGCTGGTCAAGGCCAAGCTGCCGGCCAACATCGTCATCGACTGCTCCCACGCGAACTCGTGGAAGAACCCCGACTACCAGCCGCTGGTCATGCGCGACGTTGCACACCAGATCCGTGAGGGCAACCGTTCCATCGTCGGCCTGATGATCGAGAGCAACATCGAGGCTGGCAACCAGCCGATCCCCGCCAACCTCAGCGAACTGCGCTACGGCTGCTCGGTGACGGATGCCTGCGTGGACTGGAGCACCACCGAGGAAATGATCCGCAATACACGCGACATCCTTCGGGAGGCCCTGGCCCAACGGAGCGCTGCCTGATGAATCTCGTCGTACAGGGACCGCAGGTCGAAACCCGCGCCCTGAAGGATCTGGCCGCCCTGACGGCCTCCGAAGGCATTGGCCGCATCAGCAACACCGCCTTCCGGCTGCTCGGCGCCACGCCCCACCCGGAGGTCGCCGGCTACTGCGAACAGCACGCACTGGATTACGCCTTCGTACCCGACAACCAGCGGCTGACCGATTACCGCCTGTTCGTCACCGACATGGACTCGACGCTGATCACCATCGAGTGCATCGACGAAATCGCCGACATGCAAGGCCTCAAGCCGGAAGTCGCCGAGATCACCGAAGCGGCGATGCGCGGCGAACTGGATTTTCGCGAATCCCTGACCCGCCGTGTCGCACTGCTCGCCGGCCTTCCCGTGGCGGCGCTTGAGCGTGTATTCAGCGAGCGCCTCAAGCTCAATCCCGGCGCCGAGGCGCTGATTGCCGGCCTCAAGCAGGCAGGCATCATCACGGTGCTGGTATCTGGTGGCTTCACCTACTTCACCGAACGCCTGCAGCAGCAACTGGGTTTCGACTACGCGGTGGCCAACGAACTGGAGATCGAGGACGGACGGCTGACCGGACGGGTAAAGGGCGAGGTAGTGGACGGGGAGGTCAAGCGCCGGACGCTGCTGCAGGTCTGCCAGCAGCGCGGCTTCACCGCCGACCGCGTCATTGCCGCGGGCGACGGGGCCAATGATCTTCCAATGCTCACGGAAGCGGGCGTCGGCATTGCCTATCACGCCAAACCGGTCGTCAGGGAAAAAGCCGACTACGCACTGAACCACAGCGGCCTCGACGGCATCCTGAACCTGTTTGCCTGACAGCGAAATTAGTGCGACTGGCACGAGCGCGTCGCTGCAGAAAGCCGAAGGGCCCTTCGATGGAGGCATGCCGACCGGTACGGCCTGCCTCCCGCGCGGCCTCCTGAACGTTGCTGCTCGCGACCAGTGCGAAACCGATACTAGCGATGGTTTGTCAGGAACTCCGTGCAGCAATGCACATGCTGCACGGCACAACTTAATGTATGTCGAAAATCTTTACACTGATCAGTCCATTGGGTATAGTTATTCGATGCCTATCAAAAAGACGATACTCGGCTTTTTTGTAGCGATCGCGTGTTCCGGCGCGGTCCTTGCGTCGGAGCCCTCCAATCCCGCCAACGACGAAGCCCTTCCGGCTTCCATGTTCGAGCGCTACACCGATTCGATCCGCAATCTGGTCGACCGTAGCCTGAACTTCCTTGGCGTTCCCTACCGCTTCGGTGGCACCAGCCCGCTCACCGGATTTGACTGCAGTGGTTTCGTCGGCAAAGTGTTCGCCGATGCCCTCGGCTTCGGCATGCCGCGCACGGCCGCCGAAATGTCCCAGATGGGCGAGCAGGTCAAGTTTGCCGAGCTGAAGCCGGGCGATCTGGTGTTCTTCAACACCATGCGCCGCGCTTTCTCCCACGTGGGCATCTACCTCGGCAATTACCAGTTCGTGCATGCACCTTCGACAGGCGGCGTTGTCCGCGTCGAGGACATGCGTCTCGACTACTGGGCGGCCCGCTACGACGGCGCCCGCCGGGTACTGCCCAACGGCCAGTCGCGCCAGCCGCAATCCAACTGAACACGCAATCCCGTCGAGCGCACGGCGCGGGCCGCATTCCGGCTTGCGCCTGATATCCTGTCCGGATCCGGTTCGTACCGCACCTGATCCGACATGATTCCCTGGCTCGGCAACAAACCCGCCTTTCCATCGGTCACCCGAGCGCTGCGCGAGCCCAACGGGCTGCTGGCTGCAGGCGGCGCACTCACTCCCGAATGGCTGCTCGCCGCCTATCGGCACGGTATCTTCCCGTGGTTCAACGACGGCGAACCGATCCTGTGGTGGAGCCCGGATCCCCGCATGGTCGTCTTCCCTGATCAAGTCCGCATCACCCGCTCCCTACGCAAGACACTGCGCAACGCCGCCTACGAGATTCGCCTGGACCACGACTTTCCGGCGGTGATCCGCGCCTGTGCCGCGCCACGCGATCCCCGCGGCGGCACGTGGATTACGCCCGAGATCCAGGACGCCTACATCCGCATGCACGAACTCGGCTATGCGCACTCGGTCGAAACGTACATCG
The DNA here is from genome assembly GCA_018241685.1 of Pseudomonadota bacterium. Taxonomy (GTDB): domain Bacteria; phylum Pseudomonadota; class Gammaproteobacteria; order Burkholderiales; family Rhodocyclaceae; genus Zoogloea. Next base: position 83,891 of record JAFEDJ010000011.1, on the reverse strand, counting down.
ACGGCGAGCTGGCCGGCGGGCTTTACGGCATGGCAGTGGGACGCGCCTTCTACGGCGAATCCATGTTCAGCCGACGTACCGACGCCTCGAAGATCGCCTTCGCGCATCTGGCCCGCTTCCTTGAGCAACGGGAATTTCGCGTGCTAGATTGCCAGATGACGACCTCGCACCTGGCTTCGCTGGGTGGTCAGGAGATTTCGCGCGCGACCTTCGTCCAACTGCTCGACGAAGCCACGCAGGAAGGCCCGCCTCCGGCGCGCTGGCCAATGAACGGAGCACAAGCCCCCTGGACGTAGCCCCATGCTGAAGGACTATCCCTACTCGCTGCTGCAGTTCTACGCGACGGCGCCCTACGCGTGCTCCTACCTGCCGGACCGCCAGGCCCGTTCCCAGGTCGCCACCCCCAGCCACCTGATCGACACGCCGCTGTACAGCGAGCTGGTGCATACCGGCTTCCGCCGCAGCGGCATCTTCACCTACCGCCCCTACTGCGACACCTGCCGCTCGTGCATTCCGGTGCGCATCCCGGTGGCCAGCTTCACGCCCAATCGCAGCCAGCGCCGCGCCTGGGCGGCTCATGCCGACCTGCATCCGCGCGAGATGCCGTTGGAGTTCATCGAGGAGCACTACACCCTCTACCAGCGCTACCAGGCCACGCGCCACGCCGGCGGCGGCATGGACCAGGACAACCGGGAGCAGTACGCCCATTTCCTGCTGCAGAGCCACGTGGACAGCCGCCTGCTCGAATTCCGCGAGAACGGCATCCTGCGCATGGTCAGCGTCATCGACTGCCTGACCGACGGCCTGTCCAGCGTCTACACCTTCTACGACCCCGATACGGCCCACGGCAGCCTCGGCACCTTCGGCATCCTGTGGCAGATCGAGGTGTGCCGCCAGCTCAAGCTGCCCTATCTTTATCTTGGCTACTGGATCCGCGACAGCCGAAAAATGGCTTACAAGGCGCGCTTCCGCCCGATCCAGGGACGCATCGGCGGCCAGTGGCAAACCCTCACCGACGCCGATCTCGACAAACTCGACTGAGCTCCCCCCGATGCACTTTCTGCTACGCACGGCCGCGGCCGTACACCTGCTTGCCTGCGCCAGTATTGCCGCAGCCGCGCCCAGCCTCGACGATATCCAGAACGCCCCACACCAGGACTGGCTGACCGTCTCCGGCGTTTCACATCATTTCCAGCCCGACCGCCGGGACTGGCGGGAATTCAATCCGGGCGCGGGCTTCGAGCGGGCGTTCACCGGCACCCCATGGGTTGCCACCGCCGGCTACTTCCGCAACAGCTACGACCGCAACACCTTCTACGCCGGAGCCCGCTGGATGCCCTTGCAGGCCGGCCCGTTCCGCCTCGGCGCCTTCGGCCTGGTCGGCACCGGCTACCCGTCGCCGGTGCTGGTCATCCCGACCGTCTCTGCGGAATTCGGCCGCGTCGGCGCCAACCTTGTCGCCTTGCCCAACCTGCCCGGCTACAGCGGCTACCTTGGCCTGCAATTCCGCTTCGCCGTCGACTGAAACCTGAAACAGGGTTTAGAAACAGCAGTTTGCCGCGCTGCGGTAGAATGCAGGATGCTCTACGAACTCGCACGCCCCATTTTCTTCTCCCTTGACGCGGAGACCGCCCACGAAACCGCCCTCGCCGGCCTGAACCTTGCCGGCCGCCTGCTGCCCGCCGGCAAGCCGCTGCCCGCCAGGCCGGTGGAGGTCATGGGCCTGCAATTCCCGAACCGCATCGGCATGGCCGCCGGTCTCGACAAGAACGGCGAGATCATCGACGGGCTGGCCCGCATGGGCTTCGGTTTCATCGAAATCGGCACCATCACGCCACGCGCCCAGCCCGGCAACCCCAAGCCGCGCATGTTCCGCCTGCCCGAGGTGAAGGGCATCATCAACCGGATGGGCTTCAACAACCACGGCATCGACGCCCTGATCGGCAACGTGGAAGCCGCCAAGTTCAAGGGCATCCTCGGCATCAACATCGGCAAGAACGCCGACACGCCAATCGAGCGCGCCGCCGACGACTACCTGATCTGCCTCGACAAGGCCTACCCGCTAGCGAGCTACATCACCGTCAACATTTCGTCGCCCAACACCAAGAATCTGCGCCAACTGCAGGGCGAATCCGAACTCGACGCGCTGCTCGGCCAGCTCAAGGCACGCCAGGCCCAGCTGGCCGACAAACACGGCCGCTACGTGCCGATCACCCTCAAGATCGCCCCGGACCTGGACGACAGCCAGATCACCAACATCGCCGACGCGCTGCGCCGCCACCGCATCGACGCGGTGATCGCCACCAACACCACGCTGGCCCGCGACAAGGTGCAGGGCATCCGCTACGGCGACCAGCAGGGCGGCCTGTCCGGCGCGCCGCTGTTCGAGGCCTCCACTGCCGTCGTCGCGGCCCTCGCCAAGGCGCTGCAGAATGAAGTCCCGATCATCGCCGCCGGCGGCGTCTTCGACGGCCGTCAGGCCCGCGCCAAGCTGGAGGCCGGTGCCAAGCTGGTGCAGATCTACAGCGGCCTGATCTACCGCGGCCCGGCCCTCGTACGCGAAGCGGTCGAGGAGACCAAGGATTTCGTCTGAAATCGCACACCGGCCGCCGTGCCGCCCGCACCGGGCTTGAGTGCAGCACGGCCGGCGCGGGATAATCCCAACTTATCGTCACTCCGACACCGACAGCCATGAGCAGCTACCTTTTCGTGATCCTCGGCGCGGTTCTGGTGAATAACGTCGTCCTCGTCCGCATCCTCGGCCTGTGCCCCTTCATGGGCGTGTCGAAGAAGCTGGACGCCGCGATGGGCATGGGGGCCGCCACCACCTTCGTGCTGACCCTCGGCTGCGGCACCAGCTACCTCATTGACCACTACGTGCTGATCCCGGCCGGGGTCGAATACCTGCGCACGCTGGCCTTCATCGTCATCATCGCCGCCATCGTGCAGGTCACCGAACTGGTCATCCAGAAGACCAGCCCGGTCATGTACCAGGTGCTGGGCATCTACCTGCCGCTGATCACCACCAACTGCGCGGTGCTCGGCGTACCGCTGCTCAACGTGTCCCTGCGCCACGATCTGGTCGAGTCCCTGCTGTTCGGCTTCGGCAGCTCAGTCGGCTTCTCGCTGGCGCTGGTGCTGTTCGCCGGCATCCGCGAACGCCTCGACGGTGCCGACGTGCCCGCCCCCTTCAAGGGCACGGCCATCGCGATGATCACCGGCGGGCTGATGAGCCTGGCCTTCATGGGCTTCGCCGGCCTCGACAAGTACCGCTAACCCCCTGTCATTCCGCTTCCGGCCCCGCCATGCTCACCGCCCTTCTCGTGATGACCGCCGTCGCCCTGGTGCTCGGGGCGCTGCTCGGCTACGCCTCGCTCAAATTCAAGGTCGAAGGTGATCCGCTGGTCGAAAAGATCGACGCCATCCTGCCGCAGACCCAATGCGGCCAGTGCGGCTTTCCCGGCTGCAGGCCCTACGCCACCGCCATCGCCTCCGGCGAGGCCGACATCAACCAGTGCCCACCGGGTGGCGAGGAAGGCATCCGCAAGCTCGCCGACCTGCTTGGCCGCGAGTTCAAGTCCCTGTCCGAAGAGCACGGCGTCGAAAAGCCCAAGTCCGTCGCGGTGATCGACGAAAACACCTGCATCGGCTGCACCCTGTGCATCCAGGCCTGCCCGGTGGATGCCATCGTCGGCGCCGCCAAGCAACTGCATACCGTCGTGGCCGGCGAATGCACCGGCTGCGAACTGTGCGTCGCCCCATGTCCGGTGGACTGCATCGCCATGGAACCGATCACCGAGACCGTCGACACCTGGAAGTGGCGCTACCCGGTTATCCAGATCAAGCAGGCCGCCTGAGATGCTGCGCAAACTCTTCAAGTTCCACGGTGGCGTCAAGCCGCAGACCCACAAGGCCGAATCCACCACTCAGCCGATCGCTCGGGTACCGCTGCCGGAGCGGCTGGTGATCCCGCTGCACCAGGCGGTCGGCGGCCATCCGCGCCCGCTGGTCGCTCCGGGCGACAAGGTCTTCAAGGGCCAGCGCATTGGCGGCGCCGATGGCAGCCTGTCTTCCGCCGTGCATGCCTCCACGTCGGGCATCGTGCGTGACGTGGCACCGGCGCTGATGCCACACACGTCGGGCCTCACGACCCTATCGGTGATCATCGAGCCCGACGGCGAAGATCGCTGGGGCGAGCTGGACAAGGTCAATTACCGTACGACGCCCCCCGACGAACTGCGCGACTTCCTGCGCGACGCCGGCGTCGTCGGCCTCGGCGGCGCAGTCTTCCCGAGCTACGCCAAGCTCAAGCCCGGCAAGGAAGGCCGCCTCAAGACCCTGGTCATCAACGGCGCCGAGTGCGAGCCCTTCATCACCTGCGACGACCTGCTGATGCGCGAACGCGCCGACGACATGCTGAAGGGCATTGTCGCCATGCGCCACATGCTGCAGGCCGAAGAAGTGCTGATCGGCATCGAGGACAACAAGCCGGAAGCCGTCGCCGCCGTGCAGGCCGCCATCGCCGCCAGCGGCCAGAGCGGCATCCAGGCCGTCGCGATCCCCACCCGCTACCCCGCCGGCGGCGCCAAGCAGCTGATCCGCGTGCTCACCGGCATCGAGGTGCCCCACGGCCGCCGCTCCACCGACTTCGGCGTGCAATGCTTCAACGTCGGCACCGCCTACAGCATTTACGAAGCGCTCGAATTCGGCCGTCCGCTGATCTCCCGCGTCGTCACCGTGGCCGGCAACGTAGACCAGCCGCGCAACTACGAAGTCCTCATCGGCACGCCGATGGACCACGTGGTGCGCCTGTCCGGCGCCCGCCCGGACACCGACCGCTACATCATGGGCGGCCCGATGATGGGCGTGCGCCTGCCGGCCTTCGACGTGCCGGTAGTCAAGGCCACCAACTGCATCCTGGTCGGCAGCCCGGCTCTATTCCCGCCGCCGCCGCCCGAGATGCCGTGCATCCGCTGCGGCGAATGCGCCAAAGCCTGCCCGGCGGATCTCGCCCCCTTCGAGATGTACTGGTTCTCGCGCTCGAAGAACTTCGGCAAGGCCCAGGAATACCACCTCTTCGACTGCATCGAATGCGGCTGCTGCAGTTTCGTCTGCCCGTCCCACATTCCGTTGGTGGATTACTTCCGCTTCTCGAAGAGCGAGATCTGGGCGCGCGAGCGCGACAAGTCCTCCTCCGATGCCGCCCGCGACCGCTTCGAGTTCAAGAACTTCCGCCAGGAACGGGAAAAGCAGGAGAAGGCTGAGAAGCTCGCCGCCAAGGCCGCCGCGACGCGCGAGAAGGTCGCCGCCGACAACCAGGCCGGCACGGCCAGCCCTGCCGCCGAGGCGCCCGACACAGCCAAACCAGCAGCCCCGTCCGCCGAAGACACCAAGCGCGCGCTGATCGCCGCCGCGATGGAGAAGGCGCGCCAGCAAAAAGCCCAGGTCGCACCGAAGAACACCGAACAGCTCAGTGCCGAAACCCAGGCCGACATCGACGCGATCGAAGCCCGCCGGGCGGCCTCCGCAGCCACGCCCCCGACTCCGGACGCCTGATCCAGGCCACGCACACCGATGATCAATTCCCCCTTCGTCCGCAAACCGGCCAGCGTCCAGCAAGTCATGCTGCAGGTGCTGCTGGCCCTCGTGCCCGGCATCGCCGCCTACGTGTGGTTCTTCGGCGCCGGCATCCTCGTGCAGCTCACCCTCGCCTCCGCCGCCGCGCTGGCCGGCGAGGCCGCCATGCTGGCGATCCGCGGCAAGCCCAAGGCCCTGTTCCTCAGTGATCTGTCGGCCATCGTCACCGCCTGGCTGATCGCCCTCACCTTCCCGCCCATCGTGCCCTGGTGGCTCACCGTCACCGCCACGCTGCTGGCCATCGTGGTCGTCAAGCAGCTCTACGGCGGCCTCGGTCAGAACCCCTTCAACCCGGCGATGGCGGCCTTCTGCCTGATGATCGTCGCCTACCCGGCGCTGATGTCCCAGTGGCCGGCCGCCGGCCAGCTGGATTTTTCCAGCCAGCTGCAGCTGATCTTCGGCGGTATCCGCCAGGTGGACGCAATCACCGGCGCCACGCCCCTCGACGCCCTGCGCACCGCGCTGCGCGCCGCCGCCAATCCCGACTCCCAGCTTCACGGCCTGCGCGCTTCCCAGCTGATGGACGGCCCGGCCTACGGCATGCTCGGTGGCAAGGGTGGCGAATGGGTGGCCCTCGGCTTCCTGCTCGGCGGCCTGTGGCTGCTGCAGCGGCGCATCATCACCTGGCACATACCCGGTGCCTTCTGCCTCGCGCTGGCCGCCTCGGCAGGCCTGCTGTGGGCGGTCCGCCCCGAGGGCTTCGCCTCGCCGGTCTTCCATCTGGCCTCCGGCGGCGCCATGCTCGGCGCCTTCTTCATCCTCACCGACCCTGTGTCCGGCGCCACCACACCCCGCGGCAAGCTGCTGTTCGCCGCTGGCGCCGGCGTGCTGACCTTCGTGATCCGCGCGTTCGGCGCCTATCCGGACGGGGTCGCCTTCGCCACGCTGCTGATGAACCTGTGCGTGCCGTTGATCGACATGAATACCCAGGCCCCGGTCTTCGGCCACAAGAAGGATTGAGCATGAGCCAGCCGACCATCCTGGGCCTGTCCACCCGCACCGCCGGCGCGATGATGGCCTTCACGGCCGCCTTCACGGCGTTGATGGCCTTCACCTACGAGGCCACCCACGAACAGATCGCGGCCTCCGCCAACGACGAGAAGATGAAGCTCGTCACCGAAGTGCTGGCCTCCGACGCCTACGACAACACGCTGCTGGACGACTACGTGCAGCTCGGTCCGACCCGCGAGCTGGGCCTCGACCACGGCGGCCGCGTCTATCGCGCCCGCAAGGCCGGCGCCCCCGCCGGGCTGCTGCTCGAAGCCACCGCACCAGACGGCTACAGCGGCAACATCGAGCTGATCGTCGCGATCCGCCCGGACGGCACCGTCAATGGCGTGCGCGTCGTAGCCCACCGGGAAACCCCCGGTCTCGGCGACTACATCGATCCGAAGAAGGACAAGGACAAGAAGTCCCCGTGGATCGGCCAGTTCGCCGGCCTGAGCCCCGCCGCGCAGCCTCTCGACGCCTGGAAGGTGAAGAAGGACGGCGGCCAGATCAACAGCCATGCCGGCGCCACCATCAGCGCCCGCGCGGTGACCAACGCCGTCGCCCGTGCCGCCCGCTATGCCGGCGCCAACCGGGAGCGCCTGTTCGGCGCGGCCACCGGCGCATCCCTCTGACAAGGAGCGACAACCATGGACTTGCGTGCCTATCGCGACATCGCCTGGAACGGCTGGTGGAAACAGAACCCCGGCGTCGTGCAGATCCTCGGCATGTGCCCGACGCTGGCCATCACCACCAGCATCGTCAACGCCGTCAGCCTGGGCCTCGCCACCGTGCTGGTGATGGCCATGTCCAACCTGGCCTCCTCGCTGCTGCGCAACTTCATTCCCTACGAGATCCGCATCCCGGTGTTCATCCTGATCATCGCAGCGCTGACCACCGTGGTGGATCTGGCGATGAACGCCTACCTGCACTCCCTGTACCTGGTGCTCGGCATCTTCATCCCGCTGATCGTCACCAACTGCATCGTGTTGGCTCGCATCGAGGCCTTCGCCGCCAAGAACGAACCGCTGGCCTCCACGCTGGACGGCGCCGCGATGGGGCTCGGCGCAACGATGGTGCTCACCGTGCTTGGCGCAATGCGCGAACTGATCGGCAACGGCACCCTGTTCTCGGGCATCGAGATGGTCATCCCCGGCGCCCATGAGATCCAGGTCTTCGGCGGCGACTACCCGGGCTTCCTGACCTTCATCCTGCCGCCCGGCGCCTTCTTCGCACTGGGCTGCCTGATCGCCGGCCGCAACTGGCTGGAAGCCCGCCGCCAGGCCCGCGCGCGCAGCAATCCGCCGGCCCCGCAGGCACCCGCTGCCCCCGACCCCACCTCCGCCGAGCCCGCCTGATGCCCGACATGCGCCTGGCCGCCGTGGCCGAAGCCTTCCGCCGCCTGCGCGAAGCCAACCCCAACCCGACCACCGAGCTCGAATACGCGACGCCCTACCAGCTGCTGGTGGCCGTGGTGCTGTCCGCCCAGGCCACCGACAAGGGCGTCAACATCGCTACCCGCAAGCTCTTCGCGCTCGCCCCGACGCCGGAAGCCATGGCCGACCTGGGCGAGGAAGGCATCGCCGAGCAGATCAAGACCATCGGCCTGTTCCGCAACAAGGCCAAGAACACCCTGGCCCTGTCCCGCCAGCTGCTGGAGCGCCACGCCGGCGAGGTGCCCAACGACCGGGAGGCCCTCGAAGCTCTGCCCGGCGTCGGCCGCAAGACCGCCAACGTGGTCCTCAACACCATCTTCGGCGAACCGACGATGGCCGTGGACACCCACATCTTCCGCCTCGCCAACCGCACCGGCCTGGCCCCCGGCAAGGACGTGCTCGAAGTGGAAAAGCGCCTGCTGCGCCGCATCCCCAAGGAATACATGCGGGATGCCCACCACTGGCTGATCCTCCACGGCCGCTACGTGTGCGTGGCGCGCAAACCCAAGTGCGGCGAGTGCATCATCCGCGACCTGTGCCTGTACCGGGACAAGACGGACTGAGCGGTCACAGCACCGCCAGCCGTCCGACCACGTGGCAACACGTGATACCTCCAATAAAACCTTACAGCCCCCCAACGACCATGTTCGATCCCTCCCGTGATCAGGCCCGCCAGTTCTTCGTCAGCGCCTGGAGCAAGCACAAGAACCGCGAGGTCCTGACCCAGCTCGAGATCATCGCTGCCGACCTGGTGGCCCATCACCCGGAATACCACGCACTACTGGAAGATCCGGACGCGGTGATGAAGGACTTCAGCCCCGAGGACGGGCAAGTGAATCCCTTCCTGCACCTGTCCCTGCACCTGGCCATTGAAGAGCAGCTCTCCATCAACCAGCCGCCGGGCATCCGTGAAGCCTTCGAGCAATGCCAGGCCCGCCACGGCGACCGCCACGCGGCGCTGCACGACGTGCTCGAATGCCTCGGCGAAACGATCTGGAAAGCCCAGCGCGACAAGGCGCCGCTGGACGCCCGCACCTACGTGGAAGCGGTGCGCAAGCGCGCCACCCGCTGAAGCCCTCGCCCGATGCAATGAAACGGTAATCCGCCGGGCCCACCATCGGGCCCATGCATTCCAGTCCGTCCCAGCCCCTCGCGGGCCGCATCGCCCTCGTCACGGGCGCCAGCACCGGCATCGGCCGCGTCACCGCCCGGCAACTCGCCCTTCAAGGTGCACACGTCTATCTGGCCTGCCGTTCCGAAGCCCGCACCCGCCCGGTCATCGACGAGATCCAGCACCTCACCGGCCGCGCCGCTGCCGAATGGCTGGAGCTGGACCTCGCCGACACGCGTTCGATCCGCGCCTGCGCCGCGCGCTTCCTGAGCACCGGCCAGCCACTCCACCTGCTGATCAACAACGCCGGCCTAGCCGGTGCCCGCGGCCTGACCCGGGACGGCTTCGAGATGGCTTTCGGCGTCAATCACCTGGGCCATTTCCTGCTCACCGACCTGCTGCTCGAGCGCCTCAAGGCCTCCGCACCGGCCCGCATCGTCACCGTCGCCAGCCGCGCCCACCGCCGCGCCCCGGCCGTCATCGACTGGAACGCCGTGCAGAAGCCGACCCGCTCCCTGACCGGCGTACGCGAGTACGCGGTGTCCAAGCTCGCCAACGTGCTGTTCAGTGCCGAGCTGGCCCGCCGACTGGGCAGCAGCGGCATCAGCACCTACGCGCTGCATCCGGGCGTCGTGGATACCGAGGTGTGGCGCGCCGTGCCCCGCCCGCTGCGGCCGCTCCTGAAGCTGCGCGGCCTGCTCACGCCGGAAGAAGGCGCCCTCACCACGCTGCACTGCGCGGTGTACGCTCCCGCCAGCGAGAGTGGTCTGTACTACGCCCAATCCGCAGTGACCACGCCGGCCGACCGCGCCCGCGACTTCCGCCTGGCTGCCGAACTGTGGCGGCGCAGCGAGGAGTGGGTGGCCGACATCGGCCGCCACGGCTGAGGCCGGGCTCGCAGGGGTTTCGTCACTCAGCCCAGCGCAAGCACTGGCGGCGCACGAGCTCGGGCAGCAGCGGATCGGCGCCATAGTGCTCCCGCAGCCACGCCGCGTCGTTCGTGCGCGTCGCCGCGTCGTGGGCCAGTGCGGCGCAGGCCGCTTGCGTACCCAGCACGGCCGCATGCGGGCCGATGCGGTTCACCAGCGCGACGATCGCATCGCCGAGCACATGGCGCTCGCCGCTTTCAGGATCGACCCATACCCCCTCGTAGCCGAAGCGGCAGGCCTGAAAACGGTTGAAGGCATACACGAGGTAGTCGTCCTCGGCCGGCATGAAGGGCTTGTCCACCATCAGCCAGCGGGCGATGGTCTGGATCAGCGCAGCCAGACGCGCCGACCGCTCCACACTCAACGGCGTATCCAGCACCCGGACCTCGATCGTGCCGTACTCCGGCTTCGGGCGAATATCCCAGTAGAAGTCCTTCATGCTCTTCACGACACCGGTCCGCGCCATCTTCTCGAAGTAGGCCTCGAAATCGGACCAGGTCAGCACGAAGGGCGCCCGGCCCGATAGCGGAAAGGCGAAGATCGAATTGAGCCGGGCTGAATCGAAACCCGTGTCGTGGCACTGCACGAAAGGTGACGACGCCGACAGCGCGATCAGGTGCGGGATGAAACGCGACATGCCGTGCAGCAGCCTCAGCGCCTCATCCGGCCCGGGGCAGCCGATGTGCACATGTTGCCCGAACACCGTGAACTGCTTGGCCAGGTAGCCGTACAGCTCGCTCAGGTGCTTGTAGCGGACACCATCGGTGATCTGCCGTTCCCCCCACAACTGGAAGGGATGGGCGCCACCGCCGCAGATGCCGATGTCGAGGCGGCGGGCCCCCTCCAGCAGGCCATTACGCAGGGCCGTGAGCTGCGTAAGCACGTCGCCGTAGTCCTCGCAGATGCCGGTGGCGATCTCGATCATGCTCGACGTGATCTCGGGCTTCACGTCGCCGACGAAGCCCTGCTGTTCGAGCACCCGCAGCAGATCCGGCGCCGCCGCGACAAGGTCGAAGTCATGGGTACCCACCAGCTGAAGCTCCAGCTCGACACCCAGGGTCAGGGCGCGGGAAGTGGAAAAGGCTTCAAGCGGCATGATTATTCCCCCTTCCTGCATTGGTCTCGCCGCAATGGCGCAGCGCCCACTGGGTCGCAATGGGTCCCGCAATCTCCATGACCGCAGCCGCCCCGGCCAGAGCCGCCGCCACATGCCGGCCCAGGTCTGGGAAGGCCAGATACAGGCTGGCGGTCAGCAGGAAGGCCGTGCCCGACATGGGGAGAAGCGCAATACCCAGCGCCACCGACTGCCCCATCGACAGGCCCGACAACCGCCCGAACAACACGCTGCCGCCCACCTTCGCGGCTGCCCTCAGGACCACCACCGTCACGCCGGCGAGGCCACCAGCGACGATCAGGCGCCAGTCCGCCGCCATGCCGTTCACCACGAACAACAGCACCACCAGCGCGCCGCCTGCGGTGCCGAAGTGGCGCGGCCACAGGCACGGGCGCAGGTCACGGCTGCGCAGCACCATGCCGGCCAGCAGCGGCACCAGGATCGGCGACGCGCCGGCCAGGCGGACCAGCACCAGCGCCAGGAACAACAGGCCGATGAGCAGCAGCACACTGTTCTCGTTGGCCAGGTCGAGGCGCCGCCGCGCGACGCCGACCGCCGCAGCCAGCAGCAGCGCCAGCACGAAGGTGCTCACCAGATAGCGCAGCGGCGCCTGCAGGGACTGCAGCACATGCTGCCCATGGGCCTGCCCGAGCAGCGCGAGCAGCACCTGCACGGCGAGCACCGCGTAGATCGTGTTGAGCGCCGACAGCATCAGCAGGCGCTCGGTCACCTGGCCGCGGGCATTCAGCTCGGAGGCCACCCGCATGACCACCGCCGGCGAGCTGACCATGCACACGGCCCCCACGGCGATCGAGCTACCAAAGCCGAGCCCGAGGTAGTGGCCGATGCCGAACACCATCACGAAAGTCATGCCGGCTTCCGCGAGGCTGGTGGCGATCAGCCATGGGTTGTCACGCAGCCAGTGCAGATGCACCCGGCTGCCGAGTTCGAAAAGGAGGACGGCCATCGCCACCTCGAGACCGTGGCGGAAACCTTCCGACAGGGCCAGCCCGCCCGCGTCGAGATGATTCGATGCGAACAGACCGACCAAGGTATAGCCGACGATACGCGGCCAGCCGAACAGGCGGAACACCGCTTCGCCTGCCAATGGCGCGATCACCAGCAGCATGGCCAGCCAGAAGCTGGTGTCGAGGGGAGCAATCCAACCGGGAAGAAAAGAAAGATCAGGCGCCATGCAATCTCCTACCGGACGATCGCACACCCGGTAGCAAGCACTGGGCGCGGATCATCGAAGAACGGCGAATCATGGATCCCCGCACCCATTCCACCAGGGGATGAGCGCAGGGGGCGTTCTTTGTAGAGGCAACGCGGCGCGGTAAGTTCCGACCTCTGCGCCCCGAAATGGGCTTTGCCAAACGGCAACAAGCCCCACGGCGAGGTCCGGCCTACTCGTGGCGCAGGGCTTCGATGGGGTCGAGGCGCGCCGCCCGACGCGCCGGCACATAGCCGAACAGCACGCCGATGGCCGCCGAAAAGCCGAAGGACAGGAGATTGATTGCCGGATTGAACAGGTAGGGCACGTGCATCAGCGCAGCGCCGCCAATGGACGCCAGCGTGGCCAGCACGATGCCGACGATGCCGCCGAGGGAAGCCAGCGCTACCGCCTCGATGAGGAACTGCAGCAGCACCTCCCGCTCCAGCGCGCCGATGGCCAGACGGATGCCGATCTCGCGGGTCCGCTCGGTGACCGACACCAGCATGATGTTCATGATGCCGATGCCGCCCACCAGCAGGCTCACCGCTGCCACCGCACCGAGCAGGCCGGTCATCACCTTGGTGGTGCCGGACAGGGTCTCGGCGATCTGGCGGGTGTCCATCACCGCAAAGTCGTCGTTGTCGCCAGGGCCGATATGGCGGCGCTCGCGCATCAGCCAGGTCACCTGGTCCTTGGCGGTGTCCATGGACGCATCGTCGCGCACCGACACCATCAGCGTCGCCACGTCCACAGAGCCGGTGAGGCGGCGCTGCACGGTGCGCAGCGGCATCACCACCAGATCATCCTGGTCGTTGCCCATCGTGGACTGGCCCTTGGATGCCAGCAGGCCGATCACCTCGCAGGAGAACTGTTTGACGCGGATCTGCTGGCCGACCGGATCCTGCCCGCCGAACAGCTCGCGCCGGATGGTGTCGCCGATCACGCACACTGCAGCACCAGCCCGTTCTTCCGCCTCGTTGAAGATCCGCCCACCCGCGATCTGCCACTTGCCGGTGGCGAACCAGTCGCGGCTGGTGCCGGTGACGCCGGACGACCAGTTGCGCGACATCGCCACCAGGGTGACGCTCTTGCTGCTCACCGGCACCACCGCCGCCAGCCCGCTGACCTGGTTGCGCAGGGCCTCCGCGTCGGCCACCTTGAACTGGGCTGCACCGGCCGAATCCCGCCCCGGGCCGAGGTGCTGGCCCGGGCGGATGATCAGCAGGTTGCTGCCGAGGCTGGCGATCTGGTCCGACACTGCCTGGGTCGCCCCGTTGCCGAGGGTGACCATGGTGATCACCGCCGACACGCCGATGACGATGCCGAGGATGGTCAGGAAGGAACGCATCAGGTTACGGCGGATCTCCCGCAGGGCGAGCAGCAGCGCATTCCAGATCATCGCGCGCCCTCCTCTGCGGGCGCCGCCGCTTTGCGCATGTCGCTGGCGATGCGCCCATCGACAAGCCTCACGATGCGGTGGGCGTAGTCGGCCATGTCCGGCTCGTGGGTGACCATCAGCACAGTGATGCCCTGCTCCCGGTTGAGGCCGGCGAGCAGGTCCATGATCTCCCGACTGCGCTCGGTGTCGAGGTTGCCGGTGGGCTCGTCGGCGAGCAGCAGGGATGGCCCGGTGACCAGCGCGCGGGCGATCGCCACGCGCTGCTGCTGGCCGCCGGACAGCTCGGCCGGCGTGTGATGCTCCCAGCCCGACAGGCCGACGGACGCCAAGGCGGCGCGTGCCAGTTCGTGGCGCCGGGCCGCCGGCTCGCCGCGATAGAGCAGCGGCAACTCCACGTTCTCCTGGGCCGAGGTGCGCGCCAGCAAGTTGAAGCCCTGGAAGACGAAACCCAGCGCATGGCGGCGCAACATGGCCCGCTGGTCGCGGCTCAGACTTTCCACCGCCAGGCCGCGGAAGCGGTAGCTACCGCCGCTGGGCGTGTCGAGGCAGCCGAGGATGTTCATCAGCGAGGACTTCCCCGAGCCGCTGGGGCCCATGATGGCGACGAAATCACCCTCCTCGATGGTCAGGTCCACGCCGCGCAGGGCCTGGAAGGCCGCCGCCCCGCTACCGAAGCTGCGGGTAACGCCGGACAGCACGATCAGCGCCTCGCTCATTTCTTGGCCGCCAACGCCTCGGTGATCACCTCGGCGCCGGGCGGCAGCGCCGCATCCCCATCCACCGGACGGACCTCCGACACCTGGCCGTTGGTGCCCAGTACGCTCACTTTGACGGCGACCAGCTGGCCGTCCTTCAGCAGCCACAGGGTCTGCGTGCCGTCCTTGGCGGCGTCCGACGCGGCCTTGGGCGGCGGAGCCGGCGGACGCGGCATCAGGCTGGCGAGCAGGCTGCGCTTCTGGGCCTCCTGCTGCACCGGCGGCGAGAAGCGGAGCGCCGTATTGGGCACCAGCAGCACATCCTGGCGGCGGGCGGTGGTGATCTCGGCAGTGGCGGTCATGCCCGGGCGCAACATCAGCTCGTCGTTCTTGACGGAGAGGATGGTCAGGTAGGACACCACCTGGTCCTTGGTCTGGGAGCCCCAGCCAACCCGCGTGACGGTCGCCGGGAAGTTGCGCCCCGGCCAGGCATCCACGTGGAAACGCGCCTCCTGCCCCTCCTTCACCTTGCCCACGTCGGCCTCATCCACATCCACCTGCAGCTCCATTCGGCGCAGGTCCTCGGCCAACGTGTACAGCACCGGCGCGGTCATCGCCGCTGCCACGGTCTGGCCCGGAGCCACCTTACGGGTCAGCACGATGCCGTCGATGGGCGACAGGATCGTCGCCTTGGACAGGCTGATCTCGTAGGTGCTGAGCAGCGCCTTGGCCGACGCGACCGCGGCTTCGGCGGCCTTCTGGTCGGCCACAGCGCGCAGCGCGGCAGCCTCGCCGCTGTCCAGCTCGGCCTTCGACGGCACCTTGCCACCGGACAGACGCGCCACCTCGCGCAGACGGGCCAGGCTGGCCGCAGTCTCTGCCACCGTCGCCTCGGCCTGGCGCACCTTGGCCTCGGCCGCAGCCAGGTCGGCCTTCGACTGCCTCACCTGATCCTTGAGCTTGGAAGTATCGAGGCGAGCGATCACCTGCCCCTTCTTCACGTGGTCGTTCACGTCCACCAGTACCGACTCGATGATGCCGGACAGTTCGCTGCCCACGTCCACCGAGTTGGTCGGCTGCAGGTTGCCGGTGGCCGACACGTTGATGACCAGCTCGCCCTTGCGAACCGGCTGGGTGCGGTAGTGCGGCCCTTCGTCGCCACCACTGCCGAACAGGACAATACCGGCGGCCAGCACCAGCACAGCTGCGGCGCCCCCGATCAGCAGGCGACGGCGTCCGCCGAAACGGCCCTGGCCGCTGCTGAGGACGAGTTCGCGGAGCGCGTCCGCGGACGGGGATTCAGGCTTGTTCATGCGTCTTTTCCGGATTGGGGAACGGCCTCGCTGCGGTCGGCGGACCAGCCGCCACCGAGGGCCTTGTAGAGCTGGATCAGCGCCGTCACGCGCTCGGCCTCCGCCGAGGCCAGGCTGTCTTCAATGCTGAGCAGGCTGCGCTCGGTCGTCAGCACGGTCTGGAAGTCGATCAGGCCGGAGGCGTACTGGTGGCGCGCCAGCAGCGCCGCGTTGCGGGCCGCCTCGGCAGCGCTGGCCAGGGCCTCGCGCCGCTGGCGGCTGTTGGCCAGCGCGACGAGGGCGTTCTGCACGTCCTCCAGTGCGGTCAGCACGGTTTTCTCGTAGGCCGCCAGCTGCTGTTCGCGCACCGCGTCCTGCACCTCGACCTGGGCGCGCAGGCGGCCGGCATCGAACAGCGGCCCGCTGACCACCGCCGCCAGCGAGCGGGCGACCTGTCCGCCGCCACTGAAGGTGGACAGGCCGAGGGCTTGCAGGCCGATGGAACCGGACAGGCTGAAGGACGGATACAGCGCCGCCTCCGCCTGCCCGACGCGGGCCGTCTCGGCCGCCAGGCGTCGCTCGGCGGCGCGCACATCGGGGCGTTGGCGCAGCACATCCGCAGGGATCAGCAGCCCGGTGGCTTCCGGCAGTTGCGGCAGCAGTCCGCTGCGGGCGCCCTCCGCTACGACCAGCCGTTCATGCAGGCTGCCCGGTGTGTGCCCGGTGAGCAGCGCCAGGCGGTGCTCGGCCTCGGCGCGGCCGGTGTCGAGGGTCGGGATCGCTGCCCGGGTGGTTTCCCGGTTGCTGCGCGCCTGTTCCACATCGAGGCTGCCGACCAGTCCGGCCTGGGCGCGCCAGTCGGTGATCTGCAGGGTTTCCGACTGGCTGGCCAGGTTGTCGCGGGCGATCGCCAGGCGCGCCTGGAAGGCACGCAGTTCGACATAGTTGAGGGCCACTTCGGCGGTCAGGCTCACCTGCGTGGCGTGCAGGTCGGCCAGGCCCGCGTCCAGGTCTGCCTCGGCGGCCTCCAGCGCCCGGCGGGTGCCACCGAAGACGTCGGGCTCCCAGGCGGCGTCGAAGCCAGCTTCATAAAGCGTGCGGGCAGCACCGAGGGCGGTGCTGCGGCTTACGCCGGCTGATGCATTGAGGGTCGGAAAGCGCTTGGCCGAGGCCAGGTCGCGGCTGGCCCGGGCAGCACGCAGCGCGGCGCGGGCACTCTTCAGGTCCGGATTGGCCTGCAGCGCCTCGTCCATCAAGGCACTCAGTTGCGGATCGGCCAGCTGGATCCACCAGCGGGCCAGGGCTTGCGGGTCGGCCTGCCGCGTACCCTCCACGGGTACAGACTGCCAAGCGGCCGGCACATCGGGCCGGGGGGCCCGGTAGTCCGGGCCGACGCTGGCACAGGCGGCCAGCAGGCAGGCCAGCAGCGCCGGCACGCGGCGCAGGGGTTCGATCGACATAAGGAGAGCGGAAGGGCTGCACACGCTGCGCAGCGACCGGCCGATCATTGCCTTTCTGCGGGTAAGCCGCGGTTAGCCCGCCGTAAAGCTGCGTTAAGGCGGCGCACCGAGAGTGGATTCCACCCCGCAAATGTAAAGCGGGCCACAAGGGCCCGCTTTGATCGAACGCATATTCCGGGGGCCACGCCCCCGCAGGATCAGACCACCACGGTCTGGGCCTGGCCTTCGACACGCGCTTCGATGGTACCCAGCTCGTAGACCGTTTCGCCGGTGGCACGCAGCTGCTCGGCGGCCGCAGCAGCATCTTCCTGAGCGACGATGACGACCATGCCGATGCCGCAGTTGAACACGCGGTACATCTCCTGGGCGTCCACGTTGCCAGCCTGCTGCAGCCACTGGAACAGCGGCGGCAGGGTCCAGGCGTCCTTCTTGAGGACGGCGGTCAGGTTTTCGGCCAGCACGCGGGGCACGTTGTCGAGCAGGCCGCCGCCGGTGATGTGGGCCAGGCCCTTGACCAGGCCATCACGCTTTTCCATCAGCGCCAGCAGGGACTTCACGTAGAGCCGGGTCGGCTCCATGATCACGTCCTTCAGCGTACGGCCATGGAAATCGGCTTCCAGATCGGGCTTGCTGACCTCGATGATCTTGCGGATCAGGGAGTAGCCATTGGAGTGGGCGCCGCTGGAGGCGAGGCCCAGCACCACGTCGCCCGGACGGATCGTGGAGCCGTCGATGATCTTGGACTTGTCCACGGCGCCAACCGCGAAACCGGCCAGGTCGTACTCGCCGTCCGGGTACATGCTCGGCATCTCGGCGGTCTCGCCGCCGATCAGCGCGCAGCCGGACAGCTCGCAGCCGCGGGCGATACCCTCGACGACGGTGGCGGCGGTGTCCACATCCAGCTTGCCGCAGGCGAAATAGTCGAGGAAGAACAGCGGCTCGGCCCCCTGCACGAGGATGTCATTGACGCTCATCGCGACCAGATCCTGGCCGACGGTGTCGTGCTTGTTGAGCTGGAAAGCCAGCTTGAGCTTGGTGCCGACGCCGTCGGTGCCCGACACCAGCACCGGTTCCTTGAACTTCTTGGAGATCTCGAACAGGGCGCCGAAACCGCCGATACCGCCCAGCACCTCCGGGCGCATGGTGCGCTTGGCAAAGGGCTTGATACGGTCGACCAGGGCATCGCCGGCATCGATATCCACACCGGCATCGCGATAAGTAAGGGAGCTCATGGGTTCTGTGATCTTCTTTCAAGAAAATTGCGGGGCGGCCCGGCAGGCATCCAGCAAGGAGGGAATACGCTCTTCGGGTTGAGCGCCCCGCCGCGACCGGCTACATTACAGGCCTTGCGGCGCTAAAGACTGGTTTCACCCGCCCTGCGCACGCAAATAAACCCGAATTTTAGCCGAAATGTCGCCCGACCGCCCCTTTCAGGTGCGTTCCCGCGAGAGCGCCCTGTGAAGCAACTCACTCTCGATCTGCACTCCGACACCCCCCCGCTGCTGGAGAACTACGCCGCCGCGGCCAATGCCGACCTGCTCGCCTCCCTCTACGAGGCCGTGCCCGTATCGGACGTGCCCCAGCACCTGTTCCTGTGGGGCGACCCCGGCAGCGGGCGCAGCCACCTGCTGCGCAATGTCGTCAGCGCGGCGGCCCAGGCCGGCCGACCAGCCTGCTACCTGCGTGCCGGCGATGTAGACAACTACCTGCCGGAAGCGCCGGGCCTGCTGCTGGCCATCGATGACGTGGAAGCTCTTGGCCCCGAGGCGCAGATCGCCCTGTTCCGTGCCTTCAACGCCTCCCGCGGCCTGCGCATGACGCTGATCACCAGCGGCTGCGCGGCGCCAATGCACCTGCATGTGCGCGAAGACCTGCGCACGCGCATCGGCCAGTGCCTGATCTTCGAGGTCAAGGCCCTCACCGACGAAGACCGCCATGCGATCCTCGACGCTCAGGCCGCCACCCGCGGCCTGCGCCTCGAACCGGAAATCGTGCAATACCTGCTGCGCCACGGCCGCCGCGACCTGGCCAGCCTGCTGCGCACCCTCGACGCTCTCGACGCCGCATCGCTGGAGCGCAAGCGCCCGATCACCCTCCCCCTGCTGCGGGAAATCCTGCAGCGCGACAGCACCCTATAAGAATCTTCCTGAACAGAGCCCCCGATGGAACTCGTACTCTTCGACCTGGACAACACCCTGCTCGCCGGCGACTCGGACTTCGAGTGGGCCCAATACCTGATCTCCCGCGGCGTACTCGACAAGGAAGTCTATGAAGCCCGCAACCAGGAGTTCTTTGACCAGTACAAGGCCGGCACACTGGACATCTTCGAGTTCCTCGACTTCCAGCTGAAGCCCCTGGCCCGCCACAGCCGTGAGCAGCTGGACGCCTGGCACCGGGAGTTCATGGACGCGCGCATCCGGCCGATGATGACCGCCAAGTCGGTGGCGCTGGTGAACAAATACCTGGACGCCGGCGCCATCGTCGCCATCGTGACCGCCACCAACAGCTTCGTGACCGGCCCTATCGCCCGCGCCTTCCGCATTCCGCACCTGGTCGCCACCATTCCGGCCCAAGAGAACGGCGCCTTCACTGGCAAGCCGCGCGGCACGCCGGCCTTCAAGGGTGGCAAGATCGAACGCGTGGAGGCCTGGCTGGAAAGCCTCGGCCTGTGCTGGGGCAGCTTCCAGCGCAGCTGGTTCTACAGTGACTCCCACAACGACCTGCCGCTGCTCGGCAAGGTCACCGATCCGGTGGCGGTCGATCCGGACGACACGCTACGCAAGCATGCCGACACGCTCTGCTGGCCGGTGATCAGCCTGCGCGGCTGATCACCGCAACCGCGCCGACGTTCACAGGCCGTTGGCGCGGAACCACTCCAGCATTCGTCCCCAACCGTTCGCCGCATCCGCGGCCCTGAAGCTCTGACGATAGTCGGCGTGGAAGGCGTGGCCGCCCTCGGGATAGACGACGATGTCGGCCTGCTTGCCGGCAGCTGCAAGCGCTTCGCGCATCGTCTCCACATCCTCGAGCGGAATGGTGGCGTCCTTGCCGCCATACAAGCCCAGCACCGGCGCATGCAGGCCACGGACGATATCCGTGGGGTGGCGCGGTGTCATCGGCGTGGATTTTCCAGTCAGACGGCCGTACCAGGCAACAGCCGCCTTCAGTTGCGGATTGTGCGCGGCATACAGCCAGGCGATCCGCCCTCCCCAGCAGAAGCCGGTCAGGCCCAGGCGCTGCGGGTCTCCACCATTCGAGGCGGCCCACTCCGCACACACATCCAGGTCACTCAGGACCTGGGCGTCGGGCACTTCGGCAACGATGTCGGACATGATTTCCTGCACGTTCGGCACGCCCATCGGGTCGCCGTAACGCTGGAACAGATTGGGCGCGATCGCCTGATAACCCTGGCGGGCCAGGCGCCGACAGGTGTCGCGGATGTATTCGTGGATGCCGAAGATTTCCTGCACCACCAGCACCGTCGGAAACGGCCCCTTCCCTGCCGGCTGCACCCAGTAGGCACGCATCGCCGTCTTGTCGATACCACGGATGTGGATATCGCCGGCCACCAGGCCGTCAGACGAAGTCTGGATCACGCAATGCCCGCTGCGCGGGCGAACGGCCTGTGCATAACCAGCCGCCAGTACATCGTTGACGAAGACCTGGCGACTGAGGGGGAGTCCCGGTACCGGGCTGTTGAAATCGGAATCCTCGACCAGCATTCCACTCACCTCATACATGGACAAGGCGGCAAGGATACTCCATGGGCTGGGCCGAACAGCACGCCCCCACCCGGTCCATCAAATCAATGCGATCAACCCCAGGCCACCATTCTGCCCTCGTCAGAGCCTGCCGCTCGTTCGAACCAGTTCCCGGCCGGTTGCCCCGTTCGCCGCAAAGCCGCGGCCGCCCCTCGGCGGGGCGCAGGACAGGGCAGATGCTGACGCGAAAAGGCCTCCAGCAGCGTCACCTGCTTGCCGTGAACGTGGATCATTCCGGCGTCCGAGAGCTCCCGGAAGATGCGCGACAGCGTCTCCGGCGTGAAGCCCAGCCGCGCAGCCAGCACGTGCTTCGGAATCTCCAGTTCCAGTTCGATCCGGCCGGCGCCATGACCGCTTTCCGCAGCCAGTCGGGCAAGGTAATCCACGACCTTCGCCGTACCGCTCTGGAAACAGTCCGCGGCGATATCCCTTTCGATGGACGACTGCCGCTCAGCCATAGCACTCAGCATGCGGCGTGCGACCTCGGGCTCCTGCTCCATCGCACGGAAGATGCCTTCCCGCCCAACCGCAAGCAGGACTACCGGCGTAACAGTTTCCACCGTCGACACGCAGGCCGCATCTGCAAACAGTTCCGCAACGCCGAAAGCCTGGCGTGGCGACAGGATCTCGATGACCTTTTCACTACCGTCCGGCGAGGACACCGCCGTCTTCAGGTGCCCGGACATCACATGGTAGATGCCGCGGGGCCGGTCACCAGCTGCATAAACTACCCGTCCCTTGGGCAGGCTGAGCACCTGCGATGCGCGTGCCACCTCCCCCACCACGACAGGAGACAGTCCACGGAACAGTGCAATTTCACCCAGTACCAAGCTCAGATCGTCAAAACTGGTATGCATCGCTCACCTCTCAAATCGTGTGTCGGGGGCGCTGGAAAACGATCACGCGCCGTTGGTATGCAGTGCAGTCTAGAAGCCTGATCCGGCCCGAAGTTTGATTTAGATCAGAGTCGCCAATTCAGTACAAGCGCGTAAATTACCCCCAAAGAGGTATTTAAAAGATAGACAAAACAAGCCCTCACGCCATTGTTTTTTTTGAAGTTTTATCTTTACGGGGGCAGTGCGGCCGGTTTTAGGGGCAAGGGAGTGTGCCCCTGCCCTACTACCATTTTCCATACCCAACCCGAAGCCGGGAGTCGCGCCGGAGAGCTCTGCCGACGCACAATCGCGGCTGCAATCTGTTCAGGAGTTATCGTCTTGAGTCTCGCCCGTTCCGTCGCAGGCCCCGGCCCGGTGGGCACCCCGTCCGTCGTCCGTCGCCTGGGCGTCTGGATCGCCGCCATCGCCAGTCTTGCCGCCGTATCGATCCTCGCCTCGATCACCGTGGCCGAACTGTCGTCCGGTGAAGCCCGGGCGATCAACCTGGCGGGGTCGCTGCGCATGCAGTCTTACGTCATCGGGGCCGCCGCCGGCCGCAACGACGATCCGACACACCTGGCCACCACCCTCGCCGAGTTCGACACCCGCTACCGCAGCGCAGACCTGATCCGGGTGATCCCGTCCCGGCCAGACGACCCCATGCGCCTGGCCTACGCCAAAGTCGGCGAGACCTGGCAGCTGCGTTTCCGCCCCGTAGTCGAACGTTCCATCGGCGGTCACTCCGACGACGGTGAGGTTCGCTCCGCCACTGAAGACATCGTCGGGCAGATCGACCACCTGGTCGCCCTGGTGGAGGAAGGTCTGGAAGCCAAGCTCCAGCTCTTGCGCATCGCCCAGGGCATTTCCCTGATCCTCCTGCTGATCGTCGGGGCCAGCACGGTGTTCCAGTTGAAGCGGCACGTCGTACGCCCCCTGGAGCATCTGCTCACGTCGGCGCGCATCGTCCGCCGCGGTGACTTCGGCGTGCGAATCCCTCCCCGCGAGCCGGACGAACTGGGCCAGCTTGGAGAAGCCTTCAATTACATGGTGGAGGACCTTTCCCAGCTCTATGCGCAGCTCGAGAACCGGGTACAGGAGAAGACCGAGGAACTGGCCCTGAGCAACCAGTCATTGCGTCTGCTGTACCGCACCACCCGCGCCCTGTCCGAAAAGACCGCAACCCGGGAAACCCTGTTGCAGGTGCTGCAGGAAGTCGACGAGGTGATCGGCATCCGCGCCGTCGCCCTGTGCCTCAAGAAGGCCGATTACACGGACATCGTGCCGACGGATGGCACAACGGCCCCGGCCATGCTTGAGGCCCTGATCCAGGCCGCGGGAAACGAGGCCGACGGGCAGGTCCGCACCCATGAAGACCTGGCGGGGCACGCGCCACTCATCTCGGTCCCCCTCTTCGATGGCACCCTCAGCCACGGCGCCATGCTGCTGGCCCAGCCTACCGGCCAGAGTCTCGCACCGTGGCAGATAGAGCTGCTGGAAACAGTGGGCCGCCACGTAGGTGCCGCCCTCGCCACCAGTCAGCGTAACGAGGAGCAGCATCGCCTGGCCTTGTTGGACGAACGCTCGGTGATCGCCCGCGAGCTGCACGACTCCCTCGCCCAATCCCTGTCCTACCTGAAGATCCAGGTCACGCGCCTGCAGACCATGCTTGGCCGCGCCCCGACCCCGGAACCCGTTCATGACGTGGTGCGCGAACTGCGCGATGGCCTCAGCGAGGCCTACCGACAACTGCGCGAACTACTCACCACCTTCCGCCTGCGCATCGACGGCCGCGGCCTGCCGGCCGCCATCGACGACGCGGTGCGCGACTTCCACCGGCGTACCGGTCTCACGCCCCTGCTCGACAACCGACTCGGCGGTATTGCCCTGCCACCGAGCCGGGAGATCCATGTGCTGCAGATCATCCGCGAGGCCCTCTCCAACATCGAACGCCACGCCCGCGCCGCACATGTCCACATCCGCCTGGAACACGCAGACGAGAGCCTCCTGCGCGTCAGCATCGACGACGACGGCGTCGGCTTCGACCCGCAGGCCCTGCCCCTGCATCGCTACGGTCTGGTGATCATGCGCGACCGCGCCCAGAGCCTGGGCGGGGAACTCACGATCGCCCACCGTGAAGGCGGCGGCACCCGCGTCGAACTGAGCTTCCCCGCCACCATCCCCGCCAACGAAAACCCGGCGCCCAGCCAAGGAAAACAGCCATGACAGCCCCCGCCCTCAGCTCCGTCATCATCATCGACGACCACCCCCTCTTCCGCAAAGGCGTCTCCCAGCTGATCGCCCTCAACAACGAACTGCACCTGATCGGCGAAGCCTCCAGCGGCGAGGAAGGGCTGGAACTGGCCAAGGCCCTTGAACCCGATCTGATCCTGCTCGACCTCAACATGAAGGGCATGAACGGAATCGAGACCCTCAAGGCCCTGCGGGATGCCGATCTGGCCGCCCGCATCCTGATCCTCACCGTCTCCGACGCCGCCGACGATCTGGTTGCAGCGATACGCGCCGGCGCCGATGGCTACCTGCTGAAAGACATGGAACCGGAAGAGCTCCTTGCCCAAATCGTCGAGGCCCAGCGCGGCCGCATCGTCATCAGCCCCAGCCTTAACGGCCTGCTCGCCCGCTCGCTACGCGAGGAAGCCCAGGCCGCCGAACGCAGCGTCGCACCGCTGACCGAGCGTGAGAAGGACATCCTCGGCTGCCTAGCCAGCGGGCTGTCCAACAAGCTGATCGCCCGCGACTTAAACATCGCCGAAGGCACCGTCAAGGTGCATATCAAGAACCTGTTGAAGAAACTCAAATTCCGCTCCCGCCTCGAGGCCGCCGTGTGGGCCATCGACCAGAATCTGCGCCCCTGAAGAACACGACTCCATCAACCAGGACCCGGGCTCCACCTGCAGTCATCGCCCCGCGATGAAGACGGCTGCGGCTGGGCACAGCACTATCGCCCCCACAACCGTGAAGTCAGTCCGGTGAGCGGTACACCAGCACCTTCAACGCGCGCTCCTCCGAAACATCCGCGAACGAGGCAGGATTGGCCACCCGACCTTCGAAGCACAAGCCGGGCGCAAGCGCCTGCATCCCCTCCTGCAGAAAAGCCACGCCGAGCTTCGGTGAGTTCAGGCAGAGCAGCGCATGCCCGCCTGGCGCGAGCAGATCCGGCAGGCGCCGCATCAGCCGCGCGTAGTCCTTCTCCGCAACAAAGCTGCCTTTCTGATAACTGGGCGGGTCCAGGACGATCAGATCGTACGGCCCACCACGCGTAATCTTGCCCCATGAACTGAAGATGTCATGAGGCAGGAAGCGTGCGCCTTCCGTGAGCCCATTGAGCAGGTGGTTGCGCTTGCCGATCGCCAAAGCGCCGTCGCTCATGTCCATATTGGTCACTTCCCGCGCTCCGGCCTGCAAGGCCACGACCGAGAAGGCACAGGTGTAGGCGAACAGGTTGAGCACCTTGATCCCCGGCCGCGCTGCCACATGTTCGCGCACCCACCGCCGCCCCTCGGCCATATCCAGGAAGAAGCCATGGTTGAGCCCCTTGAGGAGGTGGACACGGAAGCGTGCGCCCTGCTCTTCCACCACGTGAGGGTCCGGCACGCTGCCAGCCATCAAGCGGGTCTCGGCCCGTGCCTCGAAGCGGTACTGGTAGACCCAGTTCAGCGGCAAGTCCGGATGCACCTCGGCCCAACGGCGGGACAAGGCCGCATGGACGGCCTCCAATTCCGCCTCGGTGGCGGGCAGAAAGCTGGTCAGCACCCACACCGGCGGATAGACATCCAGCGTCCAGTGCTCGCAGCCGGGAAACAGACCGCCGCGCCCATGAAAGACACGGCCTGCTTCGGTCGGCATGGAAATTCGGGAAATGGTATCGAGTAGTGCTTGCATCGGACAGGGACTGACAATGGGAACGAGGGGATTCGGCAAAGCTTCGACGACGATCTGCCCACGCCGGAAGGGCGCCGGCCGAGCGCTCGGGACTGACTCGGGATGAGTCTCGAATCTTGCCGGGATGGATGATATCAATAGCTGCCGCCCCCGCACGCACTGGCAGCCCAAGGGCAATCGACCTGCCGATCCGGCGTTCCAGCGGATCGATCCGGGCGAGCGCCAGAATCATTCATTTGACATTCCCGCCCCCCCTCTCGCAGAATCCCCCGCGCACAGATTCGTGCCAATGTCATTATCCGGAAAACCGCGGAGGAGCGAGAGAATGACCCAGAACGTGATTTCCCTGACGCTGTCCAGCCAGCAGATCGATCAGGTTCAAAAGGCCCTGGATGAGCTGGAAAAGCAGTTGTCGGGGCTGATTTCCCTGTCCGTGGATCAGCGCCGCGAGCTGCGCAAGATGGGCCCGAAGTCCGAGACCTTTGTGCGCAAGGCTCATGACGTGATGACCCAGTCTCCAGAGATCCTGCCGGGCGCCTTCGATCTCAAGGCCTTTGCCGAGGACATCCAGGCGCTGGACCACCTGCGTCCGCTGCTGGCCCGGCTGACCGCGCTGACCCAGCGCGGGGAGGACACCGAGATGGCATTGGGCAGCGACCTCTACAGCGCAGCGCTGGAGGCCTACCGCTTTGCCAAACTCGCCGGCAAGGGCGCGGCACTGGATGAACTCCGTGCTCAGGCATCGGTGCGTTTCAAGGGACAAGGCCGGCGTCGCGATGAACCGGGCGCCGTCCCGGCTTGATCATCCTGGCCCACGGATGAACGCACGGGCCCCGGACTTGAACCTCTCGGGCTCGAGACAGTACAGGTTTTGATTTTCGTTGAACCAGTTCATTCCGGATGGGCACTTCCCCCATTCCGGAACGAACCCGTTCATGTCGCAGCATCAATCGTTCAAATCCGCAGGCAGCGGGTTCAAATCGGAAATACGAGGGTTCAGATCCGGGGGAAGCGGGTTCAAACCCCGACGGCAGACCTTCATCTTCGGGCTGCGCAGGTTCAAACCGGAGGGGATGATGTTCCGCAGCGGGGGGAACCCAGCCAAGTCGCCGCCGCGGGGATCGGACGACAGGCAACAGCCTTCACCTCCCAAGCAGCCCGGACTACCGACAGGTTGTCGGAGCTGCTGCGCCGTGAGACGGGCCAGCGGCAGCCGTCTCCTCCCGTGGGACATCGCTGACCAGCACGCCATTCAGCGAATACCAGTTCGGGATGCCCAGTTGGCGGTTGCGTCGCTGAGCCTCTCGCACCGCCGAGTTTCCAATCCGGATCAACTCGACCGACCAGTGCTCATTCGGTGTTGTCTTCATCATCACCCTGCTGCAATTCAGCGAAACGAAGCGACACGGCAGGTACAGACAGAACCCGGACAGCGTGCCCACAGCTTCGCGAGGTCCGCCGGATTACACCGGAGCGAGCCCCCTAAACGGGTATGAGCGCAGGAGTCAGAACTTTACCCAATTCCGGTCCAACGACAATCGACCGAAACCAATCTGCCATGACATACCCAATGACACACCGGTAAACAACAAAGCCCCGAATCATCGGGGCTTTGTTGTTTTTGATGCATGGCGGAAAGGGAGGGATTCGAACCCTCGATACGGAGAACCGTATACCGGATTTCGAGTCCGGCGCATTCGACCACTCTGCCACCTTTCCGCTCGAAGGGCGCCATTATATAGCACTTCTCTGAAAAAGCCAGCTATTCGGCGACTTTTGTTTGTGCTGCGGTGAACTCCTCATACGCCCGCACCGCCTCTGCTGCATACATCAGGTTCGGCCCTCCTCCCATGTAGGTACAGATGGCCAGAGTCTCCATCAACTGCTCCCGGGTCACACCGAGCCGGATCAAGGCCTTGATGTGGAAACCGATACACCCGTCACAGCGGGCTGCCACACCAATAGCCAAGGCAATCAATTCCTTCTGAAGTGCGCTCAATGCGCCCGCCTTCATCGACTCCTTGGCAAGCATGTTGAAGGCACTCATGGTTTCCGGGACTTCGGAACGAAGCATGGCCAGTCCCTTTGAAAGATCGCCCGTGATCTGGGTAAAGGATTTGCTGCTCATGGCGGACCTCCAATATTTAGAATATTAACAACTACTAATATATAGGATATAGCCCTTCCTGAAAACCGGGCGGACTCTTGTCCGCCCGGCTCTTGACGTTACAGCGCGGCCTGCAGCACCGTCACGCCTCCCATATAGGGCTGCAGCGCAGTCGGGATGCGCACCGAACCGTCGGCCTGCTGGTAGTTCTCGAGGATCGCCACCAGGGTACGGCCAACCGCCAGGCCGGAGCCGTTGAGGGTTGCCAGCGTTTCGTTCTTGCCTTGTGCGTTCTTGAAGCGGGCCTGCATGCGGCGGGCCTGGAAGCTCTCGAAGCAGGAGCAGGACGAGATCTCGCGATAGGTGTTCTGGGCCGGCAGCCACACTTCGAGGTCGTAGGTCTTGGCCGAACCGAAACCCATGTCGCCGGTGCACAGCACGATCTTGCGGTACGGCAGTTCGAGCTTCTGCAGGATGGCCTCGGCGTGGCCGGTCAGTTCCTCGAGGGCAGCCCAGGCGTTCTCGGGCTTCTCGATGCGGACAAGCTCCACCTTGTCGAACTGGTGCTGACGGATCATGCCGCGGGTGTCCCGACCGTAGCTGCCGGCTTCGGAGCGAAAGCACGGCGTGTGGCAGACGAACTTCATCGGCAGCGCATCGGCCGGCACGATCTCATCGCGGACGATGTTGGTCACCGGTACTTCGGCGGTCGGGATCAGGTAGAACTTGCTGCCGTCGGCCTTCGGCACCGAGAACAGCTCTTCCTCGAACTTGGGCAGCTGGCCAGTACCGTACATGCTGTCCGCGTTGACCAGATAAGGCGCGTACAGCTCGGTGTAGCCATGCTCGCCGGAATGGGTGTCCACCATGAACTGGGCCAGCGCCCGGTGCAGGCGCGCCAGGCCGCCCTTCATCAGCGTGAAGCGGGCACCGGAGATCTTCACCGCGGTTTCGAAATCCAGCCCGCCCAGGCGGGTGCCGATATCCACGTGGTCGCGCACTTCGAAGTCGAAGCTCGGCACCGTGCCCCACCGGCTCACCTCAACGTTGTCCTCTTCGGAACGGCCGACCGGCACGCTCTCGTGGGGCAGGTTGGGCAGGCCCGCAACAAAAGCATTGAAGCGCTCCAGCAACTCGGCGAGGGCCGCCTCGTTGGCCTTCAGCTCGTCACCGATGCCCGCCACCTCGGCGAGCACTGCGGAGGCGTCCTCACCCTTCCCCTTCAGCTGACCAACCTGCTTGGACAGGGTGTTGCGACGGGCCTGGAGTTCCTGGGTACGCGTCTGGCGCTCCTTGCGCTCGTCCTCGAGGGCCTGGAAGGCGGCCACGTCAAGCGTCAGTCCACGCGTTGCCAAACGCTCTGCAACAAAGTCCAGGCGGGTACGCAGCAATTGCACATCAAGCATGGGAATCCCTATTCAAATCAGAAGCTAGCAGATCTGGAAGCCGATTTCGGAAAATGCCGAACACGACCTCCGGTTTTCAGTTATATTGCAGCGCAACATCACGTTCTTCGCTGCCCGAGATACCAGACACAATAGAAATCAAGAAGCTAATAGCTCGCATCGGGTCAAAGTCTTCTTGATTTAACGAACTCACCGGTCACAATTAAAGAAAAGGCGTCCGCAGACGGCGCTGTTTTCATGCGACCAAATCCATTGAAGGAGACACACCAATGTTGTCCATCCGAGACTGCCTGGATTACTGCGACCTGACCGACGAAGACGTTGCCATCATCGCCGAGCACCATGACATTCCCGAAGTAGCGGCCGCCCAGATCGCCTGCGGGCTGGTCCAGACCCGCGAGGGAACGCTGATGCTGACCCAGTTCATGCGTGAGCTGGTGGACGAAGCAGAGGAAAGCGGTGATCGCAGCCGGGCGCAGCGTTTCCGCGCAGCCCGCGACCGTTTCATCGCCAACCATCCCATTTCGCACTAAGCACTACCGTCGCCTGCGCGGGCCTCGTGGTCCCGATCCAGTTCGCGCAGGCGGGCCAGTTTTTCGGCAATCTTCGCCTCCATGCCCCGGTCGACCGGCACGTACCAGCCCGGTTTCACCATTCCCTCCGGAAAGTAGTTCTCCCCCGCCGCATAGGCGCCCGGTTCGTCATGGGCATAGCGGTAGGCCTTGCCGTAACCCAGTTCCTTCATGAGCTTGGTGGGCGCATTGCGCAGGTGGATCGGCACCGGACGCGACACATCGTCGGCCACAAACTTGCGCGCCGCATTATACGCCTTGTATACCGCGTTCGATTTGGCCGCACAGGCCAGGAAAACAGCCGCCTGAGCAAGCGCCAGCTCGCCTTCCGGCGAGCCGAGGCGCTCATACGTGGAGCAGGCGTTCAGGCAGATTTCCAGCGCCCGCGGATCGGCCAGGCCGATATCCTCGATCGCCATGCGCACCAGGCGCCGCCCCATGTAGAGCGGCTCGGCGCCGCCGTCGAGCATGCGGCACAGCCAGTACAGCGCGGCGTCCGGATCAGAGCCGCGCACCGACTTGTGCAGCGCCGAGATCTGGTCGTAAAAGGCTTCGCCACCCTTGTCGAAACGGCGCAGGTTGCGCGACAGGGCTTCGTCGATGAAGGCTGGCGTAACCGGATTCACGCCCGCAGTCGTGGCGGCCGTCTGCACCTGTTCGAGCAGGTTGAGCATGCGTCGCGCGTCACCATCGGCGAAGCCCGTCAGGCGATCCCGGGCATCGTCCTCGAACGCTAGTTCCGGGCACGCGAACACCCGGGCTCGCTCGAAGAGTTCAGCCAGCTCGTCCGCGCCCAGAGGCTGCAGCACATACACCGCCGCCCGTGACAGCAGCGCCGAATTCACTTCGAAGGACGGATTTTCGGTGGTCGCCCCGACCAGCGTAACAAGCCCCTGCTCCACGAAGGGCAGAAAGGCATCCTGCTGGGCCTTGTTGAAGCGATGCACCTCGTCCACGAACAGGATCGTATGGCGCCCGCGGGTTCGCGCCACCTCGGCCTGGGCGATCGCCTCGCGGATGTCCTTCACCCCCGAGAATACCGCCGACAGCGCGGTGAACTCCGCGTCGAAGGACTTCGCCATCAGGCGTGCAAGCGTCGTCTTGCCGACGCCCGGCGGGCCCCACAGGATCATCGAATGGGGCTTGCCGGACTGGAAGGCCAGCGCCAACGGCTTGCCCGGCCCGAGCAGGTGCTTCTGGCCGATGACCTCGGCAATCGTCTTGGGCCGCATGGCCTCCGCCAGCGGCAGGCGTGGCGGGTCGAGGGCGTCGAAAAGATCAGCCATGAAGGATTTGTGGACTCACTCGCCAACCAGATCGGCACCCTTCGGCGGCACGAAGCGGAACAACCCGGCGTCCAGCGCCGGGTTGCGCTCCATGTGACCGAAGTTCAGCGACGTGGTCTGGCCGAAGTTGTCGTTGAGGATCATGGCCTTCAGCTGTCCGCCGGCAAAGCCCATGCGGATGCGCTCAAAGCTGCTGTCGCTGGCCTTCGGCGTCGCTTCGACCCACTCCAGGCCGTCGGCGCTGCCGGCGTCCTTCAGCACGAAGTTCTTGTCGAGGGAGTTGTCGCCGGCAAGGATCGCCGCCGGCGTGGTGCCGAGGGCCTGGCCGAGCTTCTTGGTGGTGACCTGGTTGAGCTCCTGATCGTAGGCCCACAGCTTGCTGCCATCGCCCACCAGCAACTGGGCATAGGGCTTCTCGTAGGTCCACCGGAACTTGCCGGGGCGCGCGAAGGCGAAGGTGCCGGCAGCCTGTTGGGGCTTGCGGCCGGACTTGGACATGACCTGCTGGGTGAAACTGCCCTTCGCGCTGCGGGTGCCTTCCATGAACTGCTTCAACTGAGCCAGTGCATCGGCGTGGGCTGAACCGGCAGCAATGAACAACGCAAGCCCGAGGGCACGCAGGGTGTGGGTACGGCGAATCATCATTCTCCTTCGCGGGCTGGAGCAACCACTTCGCGGTTGCCGTTGGAGCCCATCGGCGTAACCAGGCCGGAGCGCTCCATCTGTTCGATCAGGCGTGCCGCGCGGTTGTAACCAATGCGCAGGTGGCGCTGGACCAGGGAAATCGACGGCCGGCGGGTCTTGACGACGATCTCCACAGCCTGGTCGTAGAGCGGATCGGCCTCGCTGCCCTCTCCACCTTCGCCACCACCAAGCAGATCACCGCCCTCTTCTTCGGACGGCGTCAGCACGCCTTCGATGTAGTCCGGCGCCCCTGTGGTCTTGAGGAATTCGACGACCTTATGGACTTCGTCATCCGCAACGAAAGCGCCGTGGGCGCGGGTCGGCAGGCCGGTGCCCGGCGCCAGGTAGAGCATGTCACCCATGCCCAGCAGGCTTTCCGCCCCCATCTGGTCGAGGATGGTGCGGGAGTCGATCTTGCTGGACACCTGGAAGGCCATGCGGGTCGGGATGTTGGCCTTGATGAGGCCGGTGATCACGTCCACGCTGGGGCGCTGGGTAGCGAGGATCAGGTGGATGCCGGCCGCCCGGGCCTTCTGCGCCAGGCGGGCGATCAGTTCTTCGATCTTCTTGCCGACCACCATCATCAGGTCGGCAAGTTCGTCGATGACCACGACGATGTAGGGCAGCTTCTCAAGGGGCTCGGGACTGTCCGGCGTGATCGAGAACGGGTTCTTCAGGGGCGCACCGGCCTTGATGGCTTCGGCCACCGCCTTGTTGTAGCCGGCCAGGTTGCGCACGCCGACCGCCGACATCAGCTTGTAGCGCTTCTCCATCTCCGCCACGCACCAGTTGAGCGCGTTGGCGGCGTGCTTCATGTCGGTGACGACCGGCGCCAGCAGATGGGGAATGCCCTCGTAGATCGACAGTTCGAGCATCTTCGGATCGACGAGGATCAGCCGCACGTCGCTTGGCTCGGACTTGTAGAGCAGCGACAGGATCATTGCGTTGATGCCCACCGACTTGCCGGAGCCAGTGGTACCCGCCACCAGCAGGTGCGGCGTCTTGGCGATGTCAGCCACCATCGGCTGGCCGCTGATGTCCTTGCCCAGCGCGACGGTCAGTGGCGAGGTCATGTCATGGTAGGCGCGGGAGCCGAGGATTTCCGACAGGCGCACGGTCTGGCGCTTCGGATTGGGCAGTTCCAGCGCCATGCAGGCCTTGCCCGGCACCGTCTCGACGACGCGGATGCTGACCAGCGAGAGCGCCCGCGCCAGATCCTTGGCCAGATTGACCACCTGGCTACCCTTCACACCGACCGCCGGCTCAATCTCGAAACGGGTGATCACCGGGCCAGGATAGGCCGCCAGCACTTTCACCTCGACGCCGAAATCGGCCAGCTTGCGCTCAATCAGGCGGGACGTGAATTCCAGCGTCTCGACGGAAGGCGGTTCCACATCGTGGGACGGCTCATCGAGCAAGGACAGCGGCGGCAACGTACCACCGGGCAGTTCGGTAAAGAGATGCGGCTGCCGCTCCTTCTCGACCCGCTCCGACTTCTCGACCTTCACCACCGCCGGCTCGATACGGACCGGGGGCGGCGGCTCGACCTCCTCCTTCTTGCGCTTGACCTCGACCACCTCCTCGCGCTTCTGCGCCACCTCACGGCCAACGCGGCGGTCCTCCCAGGTCTGGAAGCCGTTGGTGGCGAAGATCCACAGCCGCTCCAGGCCGGTGCCGAGCAGTTCGGAAGCCTCGACCCAGCTCACCCCTGAGAACAGGCTCAGGCCACCCGCGATCGTACCGAGCAACAACAGCGTTCCACCAGTGAAGCCCAGGTATTGCAACACTAGGTTGCCAAGTTCGATGCCGATCACGCCACCGGGCTCGAGAGGCAGTGCCGCCCTGATCGAGTGGAAGCGCATCGCTTCCAGCCCGCTGCTGGCGATCAACACCATCAGGAAACCAAAGATGACGATGAACAGGGAACGCCGGTCGGCCCCGAACATCAGCTTCAGGCGCCGGAAGCCGATCGCCAAGCCGAAACCCAGGAAAGCCACCCACCACCAAGCGGACACACCGAACAGGTAGAGCAGCAAATCCGACAGCCAGGCGCCGAAACGCCCCCCCGGATTGATGACGCGCTCGACTTGCACGGCATGGGACCAACCCGGGTCGGCCTTGGAATAGCCGAACAGGATCATCGAGAAATACAGGGCCAGCACGCCAAGGAACAGCCAGCGGGCTTCCTGCAGCAAGCTGGCGATCTTTTCGGGCAGCGGAAGCGGGCGGGTGGAGGGGAGTTCTGACATGGTTCGGCGAGGGTCGGGCACTACAGGAGCGGATACCAAAAAAGCAAAAGCGCGGCTCGTCACCGCGCTTCGATTATAAACCAGGGTCTCTGGTCGTCCCTTCCCCGTCCGTTTGAGAATACGTAAGGAAGGATTTCCTGACCAGTCACAAGTCGTAGATCTTCTCCCTCAGGATCACGCCTCCGTCGGTCTCCTCGATCAGGCCGCGCAACCCCAGATCCTTCATGACCCGGCTGACCATCTCCCGGGAGGCTCCGATCATTTTTGCGATGTCCTGCTTGGAGATCTTCTTCTTCACCACCTTCACGCCATCGATCTCCTCCGACATTTCGAGGAGCAGGCGCGCCACCCGGCCATAGACATCCATCAGCGCCAGACTCTCGATCTTGCGGTCGGCATCACGCAGACGGCGGGTGAGATTGCACATGACGTGCCAGGAAAGCTCGAAATTCTCCTGCATCAGGCGCTTGAAGTCGGACTTGGCGATCGTGACCAGGTCGGACGGAGCCACCGCCACCACCGACGCGGAACGGGGGCTGTCGTCCAGCACGCCCATCTCGCCGAACATTTCCCCTTGCCCCAGGATGGTCAGGATCACTTCGCGGCCGTCTTCGTCGCTGACCATCACCTTCAGGTTGCCGGTCAGCACGAAATACACGAAATCGGTACGGTCGCCCTCATGAACGACGGCAGCCCCCCGCGCTACGCGCCGCATCATAGCCACGCGTGCCACGGTAGCCAGCCGCTCGTCGCTCAGGCCCTGGAAGATCGGGAAGGTCCTCAGGGCAATGGTAGACACTGAGCTGGTGACGGTCATAAGGCCTCTCCTCGGCGGGACACTGATTAATTTCTCGGCGACGTGATGAAATTGTCGTTCAACTGCTGCAATTAAGTATAAATCAAACTGACGTCATATCACGCGCGGCGGTGATGCCAAACGGCGCGTCGCCTCTACAAATCCCAAAGCGTGCGGGAACCTCGGGCCTTATAATCGGTCTTCCTCGCCTCACAGACAAGAAAGACCCACGAAGATGGCTACCCGACACATCAAGCTCCTGATCCTCGGCTCCGGCCCCGCTGGCTACAGTGCCGCCGTCTATGCCGCCCGCGCCAACCTGAACCCTGTGCTGATCACCGGTATTGCCCAAGGCGGCCAGCTGATGACCACCACGGAAGTGGATAACTGGCCCGCCGACGCGGATGGGGTCCAGGGCCCGGAGCTGATGGCCCGTTTCGAGAAGCACGCGCTGCGCTTCAACACCGAGATGATCTTCGACCACATCCACACCACCCACCTGGCGGAAAAGCCGATCCGCCTGGTCGGCGATGCGGGTGAGTACACCTGCGACGCGCTGATCATCGCCACCGGCGCCAGCGCCCAGTACCTGGGCCTGCCGTCCGAGGAAGCGTTCTCCGGCAAGGGCGTGTCGGCCTGCGCCACCTGTGATGGCTTCTTCTACCGCAACCAGGAAGTCGCCGTGGTCGGCGGCGGCAACACCGCCGTCGAGGAAGCCCTATACCTGGCCAACATCGCCAGCAAGGTCACCCTCGTGCATCGCCGCGACAAGTTCAAGGCCGAACGCATCCTCGTGGACAAGGTCCATGAGAAGGTCGCCGCCGGCAAGATCGAACTGGCCCTCGACTCCACGCTGGACGAAGTACTCGGCGACAAGACCGGCGTCACCGGCATGCGCATCAAGAGCGTGAAAACCGGTGAAACCCGTGACGTCGAACTGAAGGGCGTGTTCATCGCCATCGGCCACAAGCCCAACACCGACATCTTCGAAGGCCAACTCGAGATGGAGAATGGCTACATCGTCACCAAGGGCGGCCGTGAGGGCAACGCCACCGCCACCAGCGTGCCGGGTGTGTTCGCCGCTGGCGACGTGCAGGACCACATCTACCGCCAGGCAGTCACCAGCGCCGGCACCGGTTGCATGGCTGCGCTCGATGCCGAGCGCTACCTGGACGGCCTGGGCCTGGCTGGCTAAGACGGCCCGCACGCCCCCTAACGGACCGGGGCAACCCGGTCCGTTTCCATTTGGATCCCGCATTTCACCACCATGGCCAAGGACAAGCGCCCCGCCGGACTCGACGCCCTCAAGGCTATCCGGCACCAGGTACCGAACAGCACGCTGAAGACGATCATCGCACGTCCCGTGGCGGCGCCGGCACGCCCAAGGGCAACGGAGCCTCCCCCCGAAGACGACGCGACCTTCTTCCGCAAGCAGGTCGGCGTGCTGCAAGCCGTGCGCGGCCAGGACCGGGCCGAGATCAGCAAGCCCAAGCCCGTCCCGCGGCCCCGCCCGCAGATCATCGAGCCGGAGCCGGAAACGCCGCGCCGGCCCCGGCGCGTCGACGAAAATGATCCGTCCGCAGTGTTCCGCGCGGCCCTCGGCGACATCGCCCCGATCAAGGACTTCAACCGCGTTGACCTGAGCGGCCAGCGCCAGCAGGCCAATCCCCAGGTCCGCGCCCTCGAGAGCTGGGAGGCCCCCGCAGCCGCCGTCGACGAGCGCACACTGAACGACCCTGCAGAACTGTTCCGCCACATCGCCGGCAAGGTCGCTCCACTGAAGGACAAGAACCTCGCTGCGGTGACCAAGCCGACACCCGCCCCCCTGCCGCGCAAGCGAGAAGAAGATGAGCGGGAAGTCCTGCGCGAAGCGCTGGAAACCCCGCTGAGCTTCGAGGACCGCCTCGACATGGGCGACGAAGCCGCTTACCTGCGCGTCGGCATGCCGCGCCGGGTCCTCACCGACCTGCGCCGCGGGCGCTGGGTGGTACAGGGCGAACTGGATCTGCACGGCCTGACCCGCGACGAAGCTCGCGCTGCCCTCTCCCATTTCATCGCCCAAGCCGTGCTGCAGGGCCGCCGCTGCCTGCGGGTGATCCACGGCAAGGGCCACGGTTCCCCGGGCCGCATCCCGGTCCTCAAGCATCTGTCCCGCGGCTGGCTGGCCCAGCGGGAAGACATCCTCGCCTTCTGCCAGGCCCGCCCCCACGATGGCGGTGACGGCGCGCTACTCGTGCTACTGCAAGCCGGGACAACCACACGCAGCTGACGCTCTTGCCAGCGTGCCCGAGACGCCCAATGTTCCGGAAATTCCGCTTTTATTTCAGTAAGTTCTAATACGCTTAAATAGATTTCGGGGTTTTCGGCGCTTTCTTCAAAGCTATTGGGCGATTCTTGCCCGCCGTCAATTTTTTTCCGTGTCCGCCCCCCTACAGTGCGCTGCGACAGATTGCCGCAGGGGCAGAGCGCCATCACCGGCGCCCCTCCCCGCCTGGTCTGGAAATGCAGCCCGCATTGCGCGGCCCGCTCGCACTCAGCTTAGGGACATACGGAGACCATCTACAATGAGTATCGAAGACATCAAGCACGACGACGCCAGCCCCGTTCCGGCTCGCCGCAGGTTCCTGAACTCTGCCGCCCTCGCCGGCCTGGCTGGAGCCGGCCTGTCCGTCGGCTTGTCCGCCTGCAAGCAGGAAGCCGCCGCCCCTGCCGCCGGTGCGCCGGCTGCTGCACCGGCCGCCCACGGCGCAGGTGAATACGGCAAGTACGAAGTGCCCCCCGGCCAGCTCGACGAATACTATTCCTTCTCCAGCGGCGGCCACTCCGGCGAAGTGCGCATCTACGGCATGCCCTCCGGCCGCCTGTTCAAGCGCATCCCGGTCTTCAACATGGACTGCCTGGTCGGCTGGGGCATCACCAACGAATCCAAGGCCATCATCGGCACCAAGCCGGACGGCAGCCTCAAGTACCACACCGGCGACACCCACCACGTTCACCAGTCTTATGTGGATGGGATGTACGACGGCAAATACATGTTCGTGAACGACAAGATCCACGGCCGCTTGGCCCGTATCCGCATGGATACGATGGAAACGGACAAGATCACCGAGCTGCCGAACGTCCAGGGCTTCCACGGCACCTTCCCGGACAAGCGCGACCCGGTGGACGAGAAGATCAACCACACCACCCGCGTGTTCTGCGGTTCCGAGTTCTCCATTCCGTTGCCCAATGACGGCAACGACATGAACGACCCGACCAAGTACCACTCCTTGTTCACCTGCGTGGATTCCGAATCCATGGAAGTGCGCTGGCAAGTGCTGATCGACGGCAACTGTGACTTGGTGGCGACCTCTTTCGACGGCAAGCTGGCCGCCACCAACCAGTACAACACCGAAATGGGCGCCCACTACCAGGACATGATGTCCTCCGAGCGTGATGCCTGCCTGTTCTTCAACGTCGCCCGTATCGAAGAGGCTGTCAAGGCCGGCAAGACCAAGACCTACGGCAGCTCGAAGGTGCCCGTGGTGGACGGCACAAAGGCCGCCAACCAGGACCCGAAGACGGCCCTTACCTGCTACGTGCCGATCCCGAAGAACCCCCACGGCGTCAACGCCAGCCCGGACGGCAAGTACTTCGTGTGTTCCGGCAAGCTGTCCCCGACCGCCAGCGTGATCCAGCTCGACCTCGTGCTGAAATGGTTCGACGGCGACTTGAAGGACCCGCGCGATGCTGTCGTCGGCGAACCGGAAATCGGCCTCGGCCCCCTGCACACCGGCTTCGACAACAAGGGCAACGCCTACACCACGCTGTTCCTCGACAGCCAGATCGTGAAGTGGAACGTGGAAGCGGCCATCCAGTCCTTCAAGGGCGACAAGAATGCCAAGGTCGTGCTCGACCGCGTGGACGTGCAATACCAGCCCGGCCACGGCTTCACTTCGATGGGCGAGACCAAGGCGCCGGACGGCAAGTATTTCCTGTCCGACAACAAGTTCTCCAAGGATCGCTTCCTGCCTGTCGGCCCGCTGCACCCCGAAACTGCCCAGCTCATCGACATCAGCGGCGACAAGATGAAGGTGGTAGCCGACCACGCCGTGTATTCCGAGCCCCACGACTCCATCATCGTCAAGCGCGAGCTGATCAAGACCCGTCAGGTCTACAACCTGGACGACTTCCCCAACGCGATCAAGGACCCGAAGGAATCCGGCGTCGAGCGCAAGGGGAACAAGGTCACGGTCAAGATGGTGTCCCAGGCGCCGGCCTTCAGCCTGCCTGAGTTCACCGTCAAGAAGGGCGACGAAGTCACCATCATCCTCACCAACCTGGACAAGGTCGAAGACTTGACCCACGGCTTCGCGATTCCGAAGTACGACATCAA
Organism: Pseudomonadota bacterium; assembly: GCA_018241685.1. Lineage (GTDB taxonomy): Bacteria > Pseudomonadota > Gammaproteobacteria > Burkholderiales > Rhodocyclaceae > Zoogloea. The sequence continues at coordinate 44,604 of JAFEDJ010000011.1, read as the reverse complement.
CTTCATCGTGAACCCGCAGGAAACCAAGTCCGTCACCTTCAAGGCCGACAAGCCGGGCGTTTATTGGTGTTATTGCACGAACTTCTGCCACGCTTTGCACCTCGAAATGCGTAGCCGGATGATCGTAGAGAAGTAAGCCCGTTCGGCAACCCGTTCCTTATCGACGAAGTAATTTGGGGAGACGTCCGCGTCTCCCCTTTTTTTGTGCCTGCGGTCGGCACGCAAGGCGACGCCAGACAAGGTACTGCGGCAAATTGACTCAGCTTAAGGCGTCGGCCGCCACACATCCTCACAATCTGTCGACATCCTGATCGATCGGAGTCACCGATGTTCGCCCTGCGCGCCCTGCGCCGCCTCCTCCCCGCCCTGGCCGGACTCGTCCTCGCCAGCGCGGCTCATGCCAACACCTACGAGGTCAAGCTCCCCCCCGAACTGAGCACGTCGCCGAAAATGTGCGACTACGCACCGTGCACTGAAGTCATGCCCGGCGCCACCAGCTTCTCGGAACGCAAAGGCCAGCCCCCCTTCGTCGAAGCCTACAAGGACGACGGCAGCCAGAAGAAACTGCTCGGCTACGTGATGCTGTCCACCGACATCACCGACACCCCGGCCTACTCCGGCAAGCCAGTGGTGACGCTGATCGGCATGGACACCACCGGCAAGTTCGTCGGCGTGAAGATCCTCAAGCACTCCGAGCCGATCCTGCTGCTCGGGATTCCCGAATCCTCGTTGATCAAGTTCAACAACCAGTATCTGGGCAAGTTCGTCGGCGACAACATCGAGATCGGCAAGTCGCGCCCCGACGAGAACCTCATAGGCCTCGACGCGATCACCGGCGCTACCGTCACCGTCATCTCGCAGAACCAGGTGATGATGACCTCCGGCACCGCCGTGGCCAAGCAGGTCGGCATCCTCAAGCCGGTAATCCGCCCGCAGGCCAAGTTTCCGCCAGCCACGACGATCCCAAGCTGGGCGGAACTCGTTGAAGATGGCAGCGTCCAGCGCCTCACCGTCAAGCCCGAGGAAGTCGGTCTCAAGGGTGACGGCCCCTACATGGACCTCTGGTTCGGCTACCTCAACCAACCCACCGTCGGCCAGGCCATCCTCGGCAAGGACGGCTACGCCAGCCTGATGAGCCGCCTGAAGGAAGGCGAGCACGCCATCTTTATCATCAAACCGGCGGGCATGGATTCCTTCAAGGGTTCCGGCTTTGTGCGCGGCGGCATCTACGACCGCGTGCAGGTACGCCAGGACAAGGACAGCTTCACCTTCCGCGATCTGGACTACGTGAACCTGTGGAGCGTCTCCGCCACCGGCGCACCGGCCTTCAGCGAATCGGCGATCTTCATCATCCGCGGCAAAGGCTTCTCCGCCGCCTACCCGTGGAAGCTCGTTTTCCTCGGCAACAAGATAGACAAGGAAACCGCCACCAAGACCTTCGCCAACTTCGACAAGGAATACTGGCTGGCCGACAAGTATCTGGAAGGCGGCCGTCCGGTCGTAGTCAAGCCCGACCCGACCTGGCTCAAGGTATGGAAGGAACGCGCCTTCGAGATCGCCGGCTTCATCGTCTTCCTGCTCGCCATCTCCGCCGCCTACGCTAGCCGCGACAAGCTGGTGCGGCGCGCCAACCGCCAGCGCCGCTGGCCGGTCAATGCCTTCAAGTACACCGGCTGGGTGATTTCCATCGGCTTCGTCGGCTTCTCGGCCATGGCCCAGCCGTCCATCACCCAGGTGCTCACCTGGTTCCACAGCCTGCTGTTCCAGTGGAAGTGGGAGCTGTTCCTGTCCGACCCGCTGATCTTCGTGTTCTGGGTCTTCATCATCGTCACCGTCTTCATCTGGGGGCGCGGCTTCTTCTGCGGCTGGCTGTGCCCCTTCGGCTCCCTGTCGGAACTGCTGTTCCGCCTCGGCCGGCTGGTCGGCCTCAAGCGCTTCCAGTTCCAGCTGCCCAAGCCCTTGCACGACAAACTCAAGTGGGTGAAGTACGTGGTCTTCTTCGGCCTGCTGGCGGTGTCCTTCTTCAGCATGGGCCTGGCCGAGAAGCTGGCCGAGGTGGAACCCTTCAAGACCACCTTCCTGGTCGGCATCACCAACCGCAGCTGGCCGTACAGCCTGTTCGCGGCCGGCCTGCTGGGCCTGTCGATCTTCATCGAGCGGCCGTTCTGCAAGTACCTGTGCCCCCTCGGCGCCTCCCTGGCGATGCCGACCACCTTCCGCTGGTTCGGCCTCAAGCGCAAAGACGAATGCACCTCGTGCAAGGCCTGCGCCAAGGGCTGCGGCTCCCAGGCCATCGACGCCAAGGGCAACATCGACCAGCGCGAATGCATGCTGTGCCTCGACTGCATGGTGCTCTACTACGACGACCACGCCTGCCCGCCGCTGGCCCAGGAACGCAAGCGCCGCACCAAGGCCGGCCAGCCGCTCACCCCCATCAACGGCAAGGGCTACTTCATCCCCATCCATCAAGTGCCAGCCGAAGCGCAGAAGAAAGGAGCCACGGCATGACCATCGCCGACCGCAACGAACTGCGCCAGCCCGCCTACGGCGAAGCCCACGGCCTGTCCTGGCTCGTCGCCGAAATCCGCGACCACCTGTGGCCGTGGGCCGGCAAGGGCCAGCCGGCCCGCAAAGCGATCCAGGGCGCCGGCTTCGCACTGGCCATCGCCGCCACGCTGGCCTGGGTGATGGCCGCCCTCGGCCGCCTGGAGGCCGGCGCCATCATCGGCTGGTGGTTCGGCTGGAGCGTCTTCGAGGTGCTGGTCCGCCTCGACGCCAAGCCCTACGTGAAGGAAGGCCCCTGGTGGGGCCGCCTGTACCGCCGCGCAACAGTGATGGACATGATCTGCTACGTGAGCTTCAAGAACCTGCTGATCGGCGCCGTACTGTTCATCGCACTGAAGACCGCGGGTGTGCTGATCGTCTAGTCCGTGCCGTTCATCACGGCGGCGGCAATCCTCCTGTGCCCCGCGCCCCGCAAGGGCTATGGTGAAAAAGGAGGCATGCGTCGCATCGCATGAATCGAAGCGGACGGTGGCCATCCCCAGTCGGAGCGCCGCCGTCCATCCACCTTAGGAAACCGAAGCATCACGGCAGCACCAAAGGGAGCTGCGATGCGTCAGATGGCTGGCCGCGCAAGCACTTTTTTCCCGATCGTCCGCCTGCTGCTGCAGGCGGTGGGTGTGGTGCTTGCCCTCATCGCCTCCAACCTCAGTCAGGCCACACCATCCGCGGCCATCCTCGTCTATCACCGCTTCGGCCCACAGGTGGCCGACAGCATGACGACCCGCACTGATGTCTTCGTCGCCCAACTGGCGGAACTTCATCGCGCCGGCTACACCATCGTCCCCCTCGCCACCGTCGTGGACGGCCTCGCCGGCCATGTGCCCTTGCCACCCAAGGCGGTAGCAATCACCGTCGACGACGGACACCGCACGGTTTACAGCGATCTGCTGCCGATCATCCGCCGCGAGCAGCTGCCGGTGACACTGTTCATCTACCCATCGGCCATATCCAATGCCAGCTACGCGATGAGCTGGGCACAGCTGCAGGAACTGCTCGCCACCGGAAACGTAAGCATCCAGTCACACACTTACTGGCACCCGGACTTGCGCATCGAACGGCGACGCCTGGACGTCGACGCCTACCGACGTTTTGTCCACGACCAACTTGAAAAACCCCGCCGGGTGCTGCGGTATCGGCTCGGCGTCGACGCCGACTACCTCGCCTGGCCCTTCGGTATTCACGACGCCGAGCTGGAAGCGGCGGCCAAGACCGTCGGCTACCGTGCTGCCTTCACCCTTGGCGAACGCCACGCCACGCCCCACGATTCACCCTTCGCCCTGCCGCGCTACATGATCGTGGACGGACGCGGCGTCAGCGGACTGATCCACAGTCTGCAGGCAGGAGAACGTTCCGCTGCCGGAGCACTGCCATGACGAGTGCGGCCAAGTACATATTCGTCTTCCTTGTGCTGCTGCTCGTCGCCACGGCAGTCCAGGGCTGCACGGGCCTGGTCATCGACGCCACCAGCGGCAAACCGCTGGCTGGCGCACTGGTCACCCGCGGCAAGGACGTGCTGACCACCGGCGGCGACGGCCGCTACGCCTTCCCGGGCAGCTGCGCCACCGTCGCGGCCCGCGCCATCGGCTACCGCCGCGCAGCGGTCATGCCCCCCGACGGCGAATCCGCACCGACGATGCGCCTCGCCACCATCCGCCCGAAAGCGCTGTACCTGTCCTTCTGGGGCATCGGCCACCAGGGCCTGCGCGAAGCCGCCCTCGAACTCATCGAACACACCGAACTCAACGCGCTGGTCATCGACGTGAAAGGCGACCTGGGCGGCGTACCCTATCCCACCACCGTCGTCACCGCAGAGAGCATCGGTGCGCGGAAGATCACCACTGTTGGAGACATGGGCAAGCTGATTGCCCAGCTGAAGGCAAAGAACATCTACCTGATCGCACGCATCGTGGTCTTCAAGGACTCCCCACTGGCCAATGCCCACCCCGAATGGGCCGTCAAAACAACCGCCGGTGGCCTCTTCCATGACCGGGAGGAGCTAGCGTGGATCGATCCATCCCGACAGGAAGCCTGGAATTACAGTCTCGACCTGGCCGTGGAGGCGGCACGACTCGGCTTCGACGAGATCCAGTTCGATTACGTGCGCTTCCCCGATTCGCCAGGCCTCACCTTCTCCGTCGCCAACACCGAGGAAAACCGCGTCGCCGCCATCTCCGGTTTTCTGGCGACGGCGCGCAGCCGCCTGCTCCCGTACAACGTCTTCCTCAGCGCCGACATCTTCGGCTACGTGTTCTGGAACACCAACGACACCTTCATCGGCCAGAAGCTCGACGTGCTGGCAAACCGCCTCGACTACCTTGCTCCCATGCTCTACCCCTCCGGCTTCAAATTCGGCATTCCGGGCTATACCAACCCAGTGGCCAACCCGAACGAGATCGTCTTCCTCACCCTCAAACATGGCTTGGAGCGCAGCGGCATCTCACCGCTGCGCCTGCGCCCGTGGATCCAGGGTTTCCGCGACTACGCCTTCGACCACCGCGCCTTCGGCGGCCCGGAGATCCGCAGCCAGATCGAAGCCGCCGAAAAGATCGGCACCAACGGCTGGATGCTGTGGAACCCGCGCAACGCCTACACGGCGGATGGACTCGGCAAGAAATGAACACCGCCTTGCGTCCCGATTGCCGACGGAGCCAGCCATGCCCGAAGCGTGGAGGCCAACTCGGACAGCTATGGCTGCTGCTTGCCGTGCTCCTGTCGCTCAATGCCAATGCCGTCGCCGCCGGCCGGCTCGACGAAGCCCGTCTCGACGCCGCCATCACGCCCATCGTCGAGGCGGAAATCGCTGCCGGACATATCCCAGGCGCGGTCGTACTCATTGGCGAAGGCAATGCAGTCGTCTATCGGCGCGCCTTTGGGCAACGTGCCGTGGTGCCGACACCCGAGCCGATGAGCGTCGACACGATCTTCGACCTGGCCTCCCTGACCAAGGCCGTCGCCACCACGCCAGCCGTGCTGCAACTCGTCGAACAGGGCCTGCTCGCCCTCGACGCACCGGTGGCCCGCTACTGGCCCTCGTTCGCCGCCCAGGGCAAGGACGCGATCACGGTCCGCCAGCTACTGGCCCACACCTCAGGGCTGCCGGCCGGCATGGACGTACGCCCGGGCACCCCGCCCGGCGAAGTGCTGAACCGCATCGCGTCAATCAAGGCACAGCGGCACGCCGGCGGTGACCCGCTGTACAGCGACCTCAATTTCATCGTGCTCGGCGAACTCGTCCGGCGGGTTTCCGGCCTGCCCCTCGACGAATACTGCCGGCGTCGGCTGTTCCAGCCCCTGGACATGCAGGACACCGGCTTCCTGCCACCGGCCGTACAACTGCCACGCATCGCGCCAACCACCTGGAACGGCGGCGGCCCGCGCCGCGGCGTCGTGCACGATCCCCTCGCCGCCCGCCTCGGTGGCGTGGCCGGCAATGCCGGTCTCTTCGGCAGTGCCGACGATCTCGCGCGCTTGGCCCGCGCCGTCCTCGACAACAACCCCGCCCTGCTGAAGCCGGCCTCGGTCCGCAACCTATTCCTGCCGCAGACCTACCCTGCCGCCCCGCCACGCAGCCTGGGCTGGCAGCCGCAGGCACCGCTCGCCGCCAACCGGGCGGCACTGCCGCCCTTCGGTGCCATCAACCACCTGGGCTATACCGGCACCGGGCTGTGGATCGATCCGCTGTCTGGCGTCTATATCGTGATCCTCAGCAATCGCGTGCATCCCAATGGCGGCGGCGATGCCGCACCGCTACGGGCCCGTATCGTCGATGCCGTCGCATCATCACTGCCGGCGCTGCCGGCCGAACGCATCGCGGCAGCCTACCCCGAACTGTCCGAACGCGTGGCGCCTTACATACCGAAGGCCGTCCCGCAGCCGGTAAGAACCGGCATCGACGTGCTCGAAGCGGACGCCTTCGCGCCGCTACGCGGCCTGCACATCGGCCTGCTGACCAACCGCAGCGGCGTGGATTCAGGCGGCCGGCGCGATATCGACGTGCTGGCCCACGCGCCGGGCGTCACGCTGGTCACCCTGTTCAGCCCCGAACACGGACTCGCCGCCAACCGGGAGGGCCGCATCGGCGACGACAGCGACAGCCTCAGCGGCCTGCCAGTGCGCAGCCTGTACGGCAACGACCGGCGGCCGACGGCGGCTATGCTCGACGGCCTCGACGCCGTCGTAGTGGACCTTCAGGACGCCGGCACCCGCTTCTACACCTACGCCAGCACCCTCGCCTACCTGATGGAAGCCGCCGCCGCACAGCGCCTGCGCATCATCGTACTGGACCGCCCCAACCCGCTGCGCGCCGACCGGGTACAGGGCCCGCTGCTCGACGCGGATCGACGCGGCTTCACCGGCTACTGGCCGCTACCGGTACGCCACGGCCTGACCCTCGGCGAATTCGCGCGCCTGTTCCAGGCCGAAGCCAAGGTGGATGTGCAACTGCAGGTCGTCCCCATGCAGGGCTACCGCCGCAGCATGTGGTACGACGAAACCGGCCTGCCCTGGCTGCCACCTTCGCCCAACCTGACGAACCTCGCCGCCACGCTGCTGTATCCCGGTGTCGGCATCGTCGAGGGCGCGGAAGTCTCCGTCGGCCGCGGCACGCCGACGCCCTTCGAGATAGTTGGCGCACCGTGGATCGACGGCTCCCAACTGGCAACCGAACTGAACACCCTGCAACTGGCCGGCGTGCACTTCAGAGCCACCCGCTTCCAACCGGTGGCGGGCCCCTATGCCGGCGAAACCTGTCAGGGCGTGCGCATCCTCATCGACGACCGGGATGCCATCGACACGCCGACCCTCGGCATCGCCCTCGCGGCGAGCCTGCACCGCCTCTACCCCAACCATTTCACGCTGGAGAGGATCCTCGGCAACCTGGGCAACCGCGCCAGCCTCGACGCGATCCGCGCCGACACACCCCCGTCAGCCATCGCGGCGGCCGGGCAGGATGCACTCTCGGCCTATCTCGTCCGCCGAGCCGCCTTCCTGCTCTACGAGTGAGCCGGCGCGGCCACGCGACGATCGGCTCAGGCTTTGCGCTCCAGTTCATCGTAGGCCGACAGCGTGACCCCCGCGCCGGCCAGCGCCTCGCGCAAGTGCTTGACCTCCTGCTTGGTGAACTCGTTGCCGTGGTGCGGATGATGGATGAAGAACTCATGCCGGTTGAGCACGATGCGGAAGCGCGCGCCGTGATTCGGCTCGACGGCTGCCCCCAAGTGATTCAACAGGGATTCCACTTCACGCCACTGGATATTGCTGCTGAGCGGATCGCGAAAGATCGCTTCCAGCACGTTACGATGCTTGTGACTCATGGCTTGCTCCTCCCGTTGTCTACAACGGCATTCTTGCACCATCGCCGTGGCGATGGCGGCACTGTGGCAAAGGCGACACATCCTGCAGCAGATCACCGGCACCAATCTCTAAAGATCGAATGAAAGCCGTGATGTAAATGACAAGAGTCACTGCCAACATGGTGATAATACGAAGCCTGGTCAGACCAGCAAGAACCGACAACAGACCATGAACGCTTCAATCGAGCACCAACCCGGCCCCCCAATCCAGTCGACAGCGTCCACCGCCGAACTCGCACGCCTGCAGCAACTCAGCAACTGGTACGAAAAAGCCCTGCGCGTCTCCAACATCGGCCTCTATCGCTGGGAGTCCACCAGCGACAAGTGGTTCTGGTCAGACAAGGTTTTCGAGCTTCGCGGCTTCCCCAAGGACGAGCGCTACGTCAATCCGGAAGCCTTCTACGCCCGCGTGCATCCGGACGACCGGGCTCCGCTGCTCGCCGCCGAGATCGCCTGCAAGAATGGACACGCTCCTCTCAACGCCGAATACCGCTTCATCCTGCCATCCGGCGAGGTGCGCTGGCACCGGGAGCTCGCCGACCGCGTTGTCTACGGCGAAGGCGGCGGCGAAGCGCTGTGTGGCGCCCTGATGGACATCACCGACCAGAAGCGCGCCGAACTGGCCATAGCCGAGCAGCAGGAATACCTCGAATCCCTTGTCAATGAACGCACCATGGCCCTGCGCATCGCCAAGGAAGCCGCGGAGAGCGCCCATCGGGCCAAGAACATGTTCATCGCCAACGTCAGCCACGAACTGCGCACACCACTCAACGGGATCATGTGCATGACCGACATCGCGATGAAAAGAAGCGACGACCCCAAGGTGCAGGAATACCTGGGCAAGGCGCGCATTTCGTCCCGGCGCCTGCTGTCGCTGATCAACGATCTGATCGACATCGCGGATATCGAGGCCGAACGCATCGTGCTCGAACACCAGCCGTTCACGCTGGCCGACATCTGCCGGGAGGTGGATCGCGTCGTCCGTCCCGCAGCGGAACGTCAAGGACTCACCTTCTGCATCAACATTGCGCCGGCCCTCGCCACGCGGACGCTGATCGGCGACGCACCGCGCCTGACCCAGGTCGTCCTCAACCTCGCCGACAATGCCGTCAAGTTTTCCGCCCAGGGCAACGTGGGCATCCGCTTCGACAGCGAGCGGGAGACAGCGGACATGCTGACCCTGCGCTGCGATGTGCAGGACATGGGGATCGGCATCCCCCAGGCCGAGCAGGCACGGCTGTTCTCTCTCTTTGAACAGGGCGACGGCTCATCCACCCGCCGATACGGCGGCACCGGCCTCGGACTGGCGCTGAGCCGGAAGCTCATCCATCTGATGAACGGTGAAATTGTGGTGAACAGCCAGCCCGGCGCCGGCTCCACGTTCCGCTTCACCAGCCTGCTGGCAGTAGCCTGACGCAGCGCTGCAATCCAAAACCGATAGCCCGCAACAGCTTGCGCTCCGAATGAACCGCCGTACCGACAACCATGTCTAGACTTCGCTTTCCCCGCCTCGGCATGCGGGCCTGGCTGCTCGTGCTGGCCTCCCTCGGCGTGATCCCCTTCTTTCTGTTCTCCGCCTACACGGTCTCCGAGATCGACACGGCCCGGCATGCGGCCATGGAAGTCGGGCTGCAGCAGCGCACCGAAGCCGCCGCCAGCGCCGCCAACGAGCGCCTCAAGATGGCCCTCGGGCAACTCAATGGTATCGCCACCTCCGCCTCGGCGCAGAGCCGAGACCTGAAAGGCATTTACGAGCACGCACGGCGGGTGCTGGACCTGAACCCGGACGCCGTGTCGATTGCCTTGTTCGCCGCGGATGGCCGGCCCCTCTTCTCCACCTCCGAGCCTTTCGGCAGCCGGACCCCGCCGGTAGAAGACCCAGGCGACATGAAGCGCGTCTTCTCGACCGGCCGGCCGGTCGTGTCTGGCGCGCTACGCAACCCGGCCTCCGGCCGCTTCGAGACCGCGCTCAGCGTACCGGTCATACTGCAGGGCCAGCCGGCTTACGCTCTGCGCATGAATCTCTCAGCCGAGTCCTTCAACAGGCTCCTGTTCGACCAGCGTTTTCCCGGCGACTGGACCGGCGTCATCGTCGACGAGCAAGGCCTCGTGCTGGCCCGCTCGCGGGCGCCGGACGAGTTCATCGGCAAGAAGATCTCCACAACGGTGCAAGAAGCCTTGAACCAGGGCAAGCGGGGCATTTTCCAGAGCTCCACCCTCGACGGCGTACGGGTCAACACCTCGCTCACCTACGTGTCGGACTGGGGCTGGCGCGTCATCGTCGGCGCCCCGGTGGACGCCTTCAACGCCACGTTCTATACCCCCCTGCGCAACCTTCTGCTGGCCGGCCTCGGCTGCGCTGCCGTGGCCGGCCTTGGCGCCTTGTGGCTGGCCCGCGCGCTGACCCGGCAGATCGCGGCGCTCGCCGAGGCTCCGCGTGCGCTCCAGCGCGGCGAGGCCGTTCCTGCCCCCAGGACGTTCGTACGCGAGCTCCATGACATGCACACCAGCCTGATCGAGGTGGAGCGGCGCGAACAGCGCATGAACATCGATCTGCTCAACGCCACCGTCCGCCACGAAGAGCTGGCCGACATCCTCGACAACGCCGGCGTCGGCATTTCCCTGATCAAGGATCGCAAGGTCCTGTGGGCCAACCGGAAGATGGGCGAGATCTTCGGCTATACGCGCAGCGAGATGGAAAACCAGCCGACGCGGCGCTTCTACCTGAACGACGACGACCATGCCACGCTCGGCGACGCGTCCTACCCCGCCCTGGCCAATGGGCTGCAGCACACGCTGGAACTCCGCATGCGGCACCGGAGCGGCGCCCCCCTGTGGATCCGGCTGTCCGGCCGGCCGCTGGTGGGCGCCCCTTCCGAACACGACAGCATCTGGATCCTGGAAGACATCAACGAGCAACGTGCCAACGACCAGGCACGGCAGCGCCAGCTGGCCGGCCTGAGGGCCCTCAACGAACTGGGCGTCCTTCACTACGACGCCCTCGAGGACGAACTACGGGCCGTGCTGCGCATCGGCGTCACCCAGTTCGGGCTCGACATCGGCATCATCAGCCGGATCAGCGGTGAAACCTACAAGGTGGTCTCCCAGGTCTCCCCGCCCGATACGCTGCAAGATGGTCAAGAGTTCCCCTACGCCGACACCTACTGCGCGATCACCCTGGCCCGCGGCGAAGGCGTTCTGACCATCACCCACATGGGCAACTCGGCCTACGCCAAACATCCCTGTTACCAGCGCTTCAAGCTTGAGGCCTACATCGGCTCGCCCGTCTACGTGGCCGGCCGCCTCTACGGAACGGTGAATTTCAGCGCCCCATCGCCCTACTCGCGGGAATTCGATGGGCGGGACGAGGAGTTCATGCTGCTCCTCAGCCGCTGGATCGGCGCAGCCATCGAACGGCATCAAGCCCAGGAGCGCGTGGCGGAAACCGACGAAAAGCTGCGCGGCTTGTTCACCATGTCACCGGTCGGCATCGCCTTGACCGACATGGAAGGCCACTTCATCGAGTTCAACGAATCCTTCCGGAGAATCTGCGGCTATTCGGAATCCGAGCTGAAGACCATCGATTACTGGGAGCTGACGCCCACCAAGTATCAGGCGGCAGAAATGCAACAGCTGGAATCCCTCGAACGTACCGGCCATTACGGCCCCTACGAAAAGGAATACCGGCGCAAGGACGGCAGTCTGGCCGCCATCCGGCTCAACGGCGTCACCATCAAGAGCGCCGATGGCGCCCGCTACATCTGGTCGCTGGTCGAGGACATCGCAGAGGAGGTGCAGCGCGATGCCGAACTGGCCCGCCACCGCGAACACCTGGAAGAGCTCGTCGCCGAGCGCACCACGGCACTGTCCATCGCCAAAGAAGCCGCCGAAACAGCCAGCCGTGCCAAGAGCACCTTCCTGAGCAACATGAGCCACGAAATCCGCACACCGATGAACGCCATCATCGGCTTTTCCCACATGCTCGCGCACAGCAATCTCAGCCCGGTGCAGCGTCACCGGGTCGACCGGATCTCCAGCGCCGCCAAGCATCTGCTCGGCCTGCTCAATGACATCCTCGACCTGTCCCGGATCGAGGCCGAACGCCTGACTCTCGACACCACGCCCGGCGACCTGGCCAGCGTCCTGCACACCGTCGAAAACGTGCTCACCGACAAGGCCGCGGAAAAGGACCTGCATTTCGAGCTGTCCATCGCGCCGGAGCTCGACGGGCTGATCTTGATCTTCGACCCACTGCGCCTGCAACAGGTGCTGATCAACCTGATCGGCAATGGGATCAAATTCACCGAACACGGCGCCGTGCACCTGTCCATCGCGGTCGAGGCGCAGACGCCAGCGGACGTGCAGGTGGGCTTCAAGGTTGTGGACAGCGGCATCGGCATCGCCGCCGACCAGCTTCCCCGCCTGTTCTCTCCCTTCGAGCAGGCCGATGGGTCGACCACGCGCAAATACGGCGGCTCTGGCCTCGGCCTGTCGATCACCCAGCAGCTGATCCAGCTGATGGGCGGGCAATTGCAAGTCAGCAGCAAGGTGGGCGCGGGCAGCTGCTTCTCCTTCTCCCTGAACCTGGCCCGCGCGCAGGCCAGCAGCGGCCCCACCCCGCAGCGCCACGCACAGCAACATCCGCATGTCCAGGAAACACCGGCCACCACCCCCCTCGACGGGGCACGCGTCCTGCTGGTCGAAGACGACCTCGTGAACCAGGAGATCACTCGCGAGCTGCTGCTCGATGTAGGCATCCATGTGGACGTCGCCGACGACGGCCTCATCGCCTTGGATATGGCCCGCGACACCCGCTACGACCTGATCCTGATGGACATGCAGATGCCCAATATGGACGGGCCGAGCGCCGCACGGGCACTGCGCAAATCCGCCCTGCACCGGCGTACGCCCATCGTGGCGCTCACCGCCAATGCCTTCGCCGAAGACCGGCAGCGCTGCCTGGACGCCGGCATGGACGACTACCTCAGCAAGCCCTTCAACCCCGCCGACTTCTACCAGGTCCTGCAGAAATGGCGGCAAGCGCGGCCGCAGGCGAGCCTGGTACCTTCCCCGGACTAGGCGCGACGGGCTTCTCGGCCGCGCTGGCATTCTCGTTGCTATCCGCTTCTGATCGATTCATCCCCGAACAAGAGAACGGAGCAACAACAATGTTAAGCAAGGACGAAGCCCTCGCCCGCCTGACCAGCCATCCCCTGCCAGCGAACCCCTGGGTCTATGCCACGGACGAGGCCATCATCGTCAAGGCGGAATACACCGACACGATAGAGCGCCTGCTGCGCTGGGTGCCCAAGGCCCGCTGGAGCGCCCGGCAACGCTGCTGGATCGTGCCGCTGAGCGGGCTGGAGCTGGTCCGCTCGGTACTGCCCGAACTCAGCCGCCTGGCCGAAGCCATGCAGGACACGCCCTGCGCACCAGAAGCCGACCCGGACGGAGCCCCTGGCCAGCTCACCGACGAGCAGGCCCGCAAACTGTTTCGCGACTGCGCCCGCAAGCTCTACGGCAGCGACTGGCAGCGGGAAACCGCCCGGGCCCTGGGGCGCGACGAAGGCACGCTGGCCTGCTGGCTGATCGGCGAAGGCGTCGTCGAGGCGGCGCCTGAACAGCTGCTGTGGGAGATGCTGGCGCTGATGCGCCAGCGCGTGCAGGACATCGGCGCCAGTGCCGACGCGCTGGCCATGCGTATCGGCCCACGCCAGTAAATCACAGTCGGGCCGCGTCCCTACCGGCCCGCCCCCGCGTCGCTCAGAGCGACCGGACCTGATCCGCCTTAAGCGTGAAACGCAGCCCGTCCACGCTGTCGAACAAGGCCGGCGGCACCTCGTAGAAAAACTGGTTCTCGTACCAGCACGCCGCGTAGGGCAGGAAGGCCGCCGTCTGCGGCAGCTCAAGCACCGTCTCGCCGGCGGCACACAGGGTGACGCCGAAGCCGCTGTTGTCGGCCACCGGCACGTTCTCGTCACCGAAGACTTCGAACTGCACGATCACACGAGCCGTCTCGACCGCCCCTTCCAGTGCCTTGGCGGCCGTGATGCGGATGTTCTGGTAACGGCGCCCGGCGGTGCCGTCCTCGAACAACTGCAGAAACTCGGGCAGCTTGCCCTTCTTGATCACCGTGCCCTCCAGCAGCGGCACCCCCAGTTGCGTCAGGCTCAGGCCCTTGGGCTTGGCAATCGCCAGATCGATGTGTGTCGTGTTCTCGGCCAATGTGGGCACGATGCGGGTCTCCATGGAAGATTTGCGACAAAAACAGAGGCTTTGCCCCCTGCATGTCGCCATCAAGCAGATTCGATGCCATTCGATGACGCGCAGTGCCCCGCCCAGCGCAAGTCCATATCCGGACATATCCCAACGCTAATAGTGCACATCAGCTTCCGACGACACCGCCGCGCCGCCAAGCCCCTAGACTCGGGCGCACACAACAAACATCCAGGAGGCAGACATGGCTTACCAGATCAAATCGATCCTCTACGCATCGGACCTGACCCCGCGCTCCCCGGCCGTCTTCCGCCACGCGGTCGGGCTGGCGGCCAAATTCGACGCCAGGCTGCACGCGATGACCGTGTCGCTGCCGGCCACCGGCCTGCCCTATATGGAATTCATGTCCGAAGAGAAATTCGACGCCATGCGCGCCGCCGGCCAGAGCAAAGACGAGGACTTGCTGCGCCAGCGCATCGAGGTCTTCACCGAAGCCCATCCGGAAATGGACGTGGCCAACGTACTGACCAGCATCCGCGCCGTCGAGGGCGATCCGGCCCGCTGCATCCTCGACATGGCCAAGCACGTGCTGGCCGACATGATCGTCATGGGTTCCCGCGGCCACAGCGCCATCGGCGAGCTCATCCTCGGCTCCGTCGCCCACAAGGTGACGATGAAGGCCGACGTACCGGTCATCCTCGTGCCGATCGACCGCTGAAAACAAAGGCGCCCCCTCCAGCACCAGGCTGGAGGGGGCGCCTTAATACCTCTACAGGGCTGCGCTCACAGCGGACGCAGGCCGGTGTGGACGATGGTCCCCACGTGCTCGCCGCGCAGCGCGGCGGTGATGCGGCCCGGCACCAGGCCATTGACGACCTGAACACGCTCCAGATGACGGGCATTGGCCATCACGTCGAGCAGCGCACGGTCGAAAGGCAGGGTTTCCTGCTTGGCGAGTTCGGTAGCGTTCGTCTCGCGCAGCAGTTCGGCCTTTGCTCCGGCGGCGCCGTTCGGGTCGGCGGTGTAGACGCCATCCACGTCCTCCACGATGGTCAGCCCCGCCGCGCCGAGCGCGTCGGCCAGCAGGAAGGCGCCGGTGTCGGCGCGGTGCACCGGAATGCGCGAACCCGGGAACTCGTGGTGGTGATACGGAGGGAACGCGCTGCCCACCACCGCGCGGGCGGCGGCAAGGTGGATCGCCAGCTGGCTCGCGATGGTCGGATGCTCCACGTAGGACACCCCTTCCGGCGCCAGCAGCGACGCCAGGATATGGCCGTTCTGGCCCGCCTCGCTGGCCGCCAGCGGCGCCAGGGAACCGACAGGCAGACCCAGATCGAGGCCCACGCCGTACAGGTGGCGGGCGCGGATGCCGGCGCCGGTGAGGATCAGCAGGCGATGTTCGGGCAGCACCTTGCGCAGCTCGTCGACGATCGGCAGGATCGCCTCGGCACCGCGGTCCATGATCGCGCGGCCGCCGATCTTGACGACCTGCAGCCAGGGCAGCAGGCGGATCGGGCGAACACCCGCGACGGGACGGACGAGATCGCCGTCGAGAAGGGTCTGACGCGCCAGCGGCGAGGCAACGTGCTTGATGGTATTGGTAGTTTCAGCCATGGCAGTGGTTCTCAGCTCGCGGTGATGAGGGTGCCGACGTGCTCGCCTGCGAGCGCGCGGGTCAGATTGCCGGGGACGAGGCCGTTCACAACCTGCACTTGGCGGACGTAGCGGGCGTCCTTCAGCAGGTCGAGCACCGGGAACTCGAGGATCGAATCATGCAGCCCGGCCGCCTTCATCTCATCGACCGAGATCTTCGGAATGAACTTGGCGTCCTTCGACGTCTTCGGATTGGCGGTGTACAGGCCGTCCTCATCCTTCACGTAGATCATCGACTTGCAGCCGAACTGCTCGGCCACCAGGAAACAGCCCGCATCGGTACGGTAAGGCGGAATCACGCCCTCGGCACCCGGACGGATCCACAGCTTGTACGGCGGCATGCCGCTGAAGACGACGCCATGCACCTCGGCCAGGAACAGCGGCACCGCCGACATGCCGGCGCTATCGACCATGGAAATACCGTGCTGGGCCAGCAACTGGCCCAGCATCGCGGCGTTCTGGTCGGCCACCGACGCGCCGAGCTGCGCCAGCACACCGGCCGGCAGATTGAGGCCCGCGGCGATCGAGTACAGATGCCGTGCACGGGTCCCCGCGCCAGTGCCGATCAGCAGCTTGTGCGCCTTGCGCGCCGCCACGATCTCTTCCACCAGCGGATAGACCGCGGAACGACCGCGGTCGATGACGCTCTGGCCGCCGATCTTGATCACTGTGGCATCCGGCAGGATACGGAATTCCGGCGCCTGGTCCGCCGCCGCCAGAAGCTGCGCGTCGGTCAGCGAACGCTGCATGAGGAGCTCTTCGAGCTCCGCCGTCGTGTTGGTCATGTAAGTCCTTTCATCGTATCGATCCACTGCCGCACCCGTATCGAAACCGCAATTTCCCTGCGTGAGCAGACTGAAACAGGCGGAACCTCTTTCGACAGGTAGTGCCCAGTGCATATCAGGCGTGCATGAAAAATGCACATCACGAGGGAATGATAGGAAATAGCGCTATATAGACTCAACCGTACATAATGAATAACGCCATATACGCGCAAATTCGCACCAACTTGGTTCATGAATAGATACCAATTCTCAACGCTGGTGCATTCAAAAGAGGAATAGGGTTAAAAGAAAAACAAATCAATTTCAAATTTTTATTTGAAAATCAAACAGATCCACAACCATTCTGGAATGGGCGAGGCGGCGGAATGATGAGAACATCCGCTATCCCCATACAGGCCAGACCATGAGCAAAGAATTCGCACAACACCTGTCGGACGTCTTCCGGCTCTTCGGGTCAGTCAATCTCAAACGGATGTTCTCAGGCTACGGCGTTTTCCACGACGGACTCATGTTCGGCCTCGTTCATGACGAAGTCTTGTACCTCAAGGCCGATGCGCAAAGCGCAGCGGACTTCGAAGCTCTCGGCCTGGGCCAGTTCCAGTACGTTCGCAACGGCAAGACCGTCGGCCTCTCCTACTACCAGGCACCTGAATCAGTGCTTGAGGACATGCACGAAGCCGCCCAGTGGGCCCGCCATGCCTTCGCTGCCGCACTGCGTTCGGACGCCGCCAAGACCCGATCCCCCCGCCGCAGGCCAGGCCCGCCCACCGACGATTAGCGCCTTTCCCGTTTTATTCAAAATTTCGCCAAGGATCGACAAGAAAGCCCTGGCCCATCGCTCATAGATTGTCTCCGACACGACAACAGCCACGCCCCAGGCAAGGCGGCTCGTGTCGCCAACTGCGCCGGAAACCGGCCGGTGGTCATTCGCACAACAACGAGGCAACGGAGACAAGAAATGAGCACGCAATACACCCCGCAGAGCCCTACCACCCAGCAGGCCAAACCCGAACATCTCGACGCCCTGGTGATCGGAGCCGGCGTCGCCGGCCTGTACCAACTGCATCGCCTGCGCGAGATGGGTCTGAAGGTGCGCGCCTATGAAACCGGCAGCGGCGTCGGCGGCACCTGGTACTGGAATCGCTACCCCGGAGCCCGTTTCGACTCCCAGGCCGAGATCTACCAGTACTGGTTCTCCGAAGAGCTGTACAAATCCTGGCAGCCGTCCGAGCGCTTCCCCGCCCAACCGGAGACCGAGCGCTGGCTGAACCACGTGGCCGACACGCTCGATCTGAAGAAAGACATCCAGTTCAACACCCGCATCGCCTCGGCCCATTTCGACGAGGCCGAGGACCTGTGGCGCATCACCACCGCCGCCGGCGAAACGATCACTGCCCAGTACCTGCTCGCCTGCTGCGGCATGCTGTCGGCCCCCATCGTCGACCGCTTCCCGGGGCAATCCAGCTTCAAGGGCGAGGTGCTCATTACCGGCCTGTGGCCGAAGGAGCCGGTGGATCTGAAGGGCAAGCGCGTCGCCGTGGTCGGCACCGGCGCCACCGGCATCCAGGTGATCCAGACCATCGCGCCGGAAGTCGGCTCGATGAAGGTCTTCGTGCGCACGCCGCAGTACATCATCCCGATGCAGAACCCCAAATACTCCGAGCAGGACTGGCAGAAATGGGGCGAGCGCTTCCATGAAACCAAGCAGCGCGTACGCACCACCTTCGCCGGCTTCGACTACGACTTCGACGCCGGCCCGTGGGACGAGAAGACACCCGAGGAACGCACCGCCATCCTCGAACGCAACTGGAACGACGGCTCCCTCGCCCTGTGGCTGGCCTCCTTCCCCGAAATGTTCTTCGACGAGGCCGTCAGCGAGGAAGTATCGAAGTTCGTGCGCGCCAAGATGCGCGACCGCCTGCAGCACCGGGCCGACCTGTGCGACCTGCTGATCCCGCAGGACTACGGCTTCGGCACCCACCGCGTGCCGCTTGAGAACAAGTACCTGGAGGTGTTCCTGCAGCCCAACGTGGAAGGCGTGGACTGCCGCAAGGCGCCCATCGAGCGGATCGTTCCGGAAGGCATCCAGACCGCCGACGGCAAGGTGCACGAAGTGGACGTGATCATCCTGGCCCTCGGTTTCGACGCCGGCTCCGGCGCCCTTAGCCGCATCGACATCCGCGGCCGCGGCGGGCGCTCCCTCAAGGAACAATGGAGCCAGGAAATCCGCACCTCCATGGGCCTGCAGGTACACGGCTACCCCAACCTGTTCACCACCGGCGCGCCCCTCGCCCCCTCCGCCGCCCTGTGCAACATGACCACCTGCCTGCAGCAACAGGTGGACTGGATCACCGATTGCATCGCCTACGCCCGCAAGAACGGCAAGCAGGTCATCGAAGCCACCCAGGACTTCGAGGACGCCTGGGTGCAGCACCACGACGAAACCGCCGCCGCAACGCTCGTCGTCAAGACCGACTCCTGGTACATGGGCTCCAACGTCGAAGGCAAGCCGCGCCGGTTGATCTCCTACATTGGCGGTGTCGGCCACTACAACCGCCAGTGCGACGAGCTCGCCAGCCAGGGCTACCCCGGCTTCGAAATGCGCTGAGCCAAGCTACCGACCCCCAGGAGGAGACAAGACCATGAACACCTACTACACCCAGGAAAACCACGGCCCCTTCAAGCTCATCGACATCGGCCGCCTCGAACTCGAAGAAGGCGGCGTGCTCGAAGAGTGCACGCTGGCCGTGGCCACCCACGGCCGACTCAACGAAGCGCGGGACAACGCCATCCTGGTGCCGACCTGGTACTCCGGCACCAGCAAGATCATGGAGCAGGTCTACATCGGCCCTGGCCACGCTCTCGACCCCGAGCGCTACTTCATCATCGTCGTCAATCAGATCGGTAGCGGCCTGTCCCTGTCGCCCAGCAATGCGCCGGCAGACATCGCCGGGCCGCGCTTCCCCCGCGTGCGCATCAGCGACGACGTGCGCGCCCAGCACCGGCTGCTCGTCCACCATTTCGGCATCGAGCGGCTGGCGCTGGTGGTCGGCGGCTCGATGGGTGCCCAGCAAACCTACGAATGGGCCGTGCGCTACCCCGAGATGGTCGAACGTGCCGCGCCGATTGCCGGCACGGCCCGCAACACCGAGCATGACTTCGTGTTTGCCGACACACTGATGGACGCCATCACCACCGATCCCGGCTTTCGCGACGGCAGCTACGCATCACCTGCCGACGTGGCTGCCGGCCTGCAGCGGCACGCCAAGCTATGGACGGTAATGGGCTGGAGCACCGAGTTCTTCCGCTGCGGCCGCCACCGGGTACTCGGCTTCGATTCCATGCAGAGCTTTGTCGAGCAGTTCATGAACGGCTACTTCGGCCCGATGGACCCGAACAACTTGCTGTGCATGGCCTGGAAATGGCAGCGCGGCGACGTGAGCCGCCACACCGGCGGCAATCTCACCGAAGCCCTCGGCCGCATCACGGCCAAGACCTTCGTGATGCCGATCAGCCACGACATGTTCTTCCCGCCCACCGACTGTCTGGCCGAGCAGCAGCTCATCGCCAATAGCGAGTTCCGGCCGATCAACAGCATCGACGGCCACCTCGCGCTGTTCGGCACCGACGCCAACGGCATTGCCGAAGTGGATAGCCACCTGAAGGAACTGCTGGCGCAACCGATCACCTCCGGAAGGTGATGCCCAGGCGGCCCTGACCGGCTGCAAGTGCAGGCGCCCCTCTCTTCAGGACGCGCCTTTCGGGCGCATCGGCATTGCCGTTGCGCCCCTTTTTATGCGCCGCCGCCCTCTTTGCGCATGCGCGCCGGCGTCGTTCCCATCCGTGCCCGCATCACCCGCGTCAGGTGGGCCTGGTCGGAGAAACCGCAATCGACGGCCACCTCCTTGATCGCCAGCTCCCCCGCCGTGAGCAGGCGCACCGCCCGTTCCAGACGCCGCCGCGTCACGTAGTCATAAGGCGAAGCGCCCGTCGTCGCGCGGAAGTGCTTCGAGAAGGTCCACACCCCCAGGCCCAGCGTCGCCGCCATCTGCTCGATGGAAATGCCGTCCTGCAGGTGGGAATCCAGAAATTCGTTCAGGCGCCGCATGCGCGCCGGCGACAACGGCCCCGCCGGCACCTCGTCACGAAACTGAATGCACGCGTAATGGCGGAACAGATGCACCGCCAACTGGATCGACAGCGCCTCCACGTACAGGCTACCGCCCAAGCCCTTTCGCTCCGCCTCCGCGGCGATCGCATCGACGATGCTCATCACCACCGGGTCCCGCGCCTGCAGCACATCGTGCAACCGGATGTCCGCCACCGCCCGCTCGGTGATGTCCCCCGCCACCCGCTGCATCAACACATCCGACAGATAGGTGTGGGACACCTCGATGCACTCCGTCCAATGCCAATGGGACGGCTCCGAACGGGTCAGCAGGGAGAACTCTCCCGGCGCGCACTGCCGACGCGTCCATCGCCCCTCCACCCGCCGATCCATCGGCGTCTGCCCGGTGCGATAACGGACCACCATGAAATGATCCATCGGCGGAATCGCCACATCGAGCCCGGTATACAGGTAGGACCTATGGCCGACGTCCTTCCACCCCAGCCCATCGCTGGCCGACAACACCCGCCCCGGCACCCAGGTCGGCAAGTCTTGCGGAGAAATCAAGGAACCCATGGCGGACTCGTTGGAAGGAGGCAAAAAGCAAAAACGGATAATCGCCGAAGCGCTATCGACACATTGCAAGGATATGTCCATGCACCCGTTTAAAAAACTGCTACCGCGATAGGGTCTTTGCCGGTCAACAGCGCCCTCTCACCCACGGCCTGCCCACGGCGAAAGCCATGACATACGACAAACTGCCGAAAGCTACATAAATTAGAATGCTGCGCGCCACGGAACCTGGAGCGCGCCTGGATGAGCCATCTGCTGTATCCCTTTGAACAAATCCTGAACGCAGGATCTGTCGCAGCACTCGGCGCCGCGATCAACGACACGGTGTACAGCCTTGGCTTCTCATCGTTTCACTACGGCGCCCACGCGCCCATCAAGCCCAACGGCGAGCGTGCCCGCTTCACCTTTGACGGCACCGAGCAGAAACACGGCGGCGTGATATCCAGCTATCCGGAATCATGGTTCGAGCGCTACCAGTCACAGAACTACATCGAGATCGATCCGCTGGTGCAGCACTGCTCACGCTCCATTCTCCCCGTCGTCTGGCACCAACAGGAAAAAACGGACGACAAGAATATAAGCAGGATGTTCGACGAAGCGCACGAACACGGGCTCGTATCCGGCGCAACCTTCTCGGTCATCGGCAAGAGCGGCGAACTCGCCATCTTCAGCATCACCACCCAGAGCCAGGGCGAAGCGGATCAAAGGAACATCGTCGCGCAATTGGGCCAGGGCTACATGCTCCTCGCCCACATCCACGAGGCGGTCACCCGGCTGGGGCTGCCGCAGATCCCCTCGAACGACCGTCCGGCCCTGACCCGGCGAGAAAAGGAATGCTTGACCTGGGTTTCGTCCGGGAAGACCTCCTGGGAAATATCCCGGATCCTCGGCGTGTCGGAGAACACCGTCGTTTTTCATATCACCAACGCCGGCAAGAAACTCCAGACCAACACCCGCAGCCAGACCGTCGCGCGTGCCCTGGCCTTGGGGATCATTACCCCCTAAGCCTGCGGAAAGTTTCACAAGCTATAAGTTCTTGTAGTACCCGCCATACCGAGAATCCTCTGAAATAGAGGCAGACGTCCAAACATCGCTATCCATCCAGGGTTTCCATGACTACCTTCACGACCGGCGCCACCCTCAATAACGACGGCTCCTTGACCGACTACTATTTCCCGGACAACAGCTCGCTCTGGCAAGTGGAAACGAGCGACGCCACGAGTGTGCTCAGCGACGTGACCCAGTGGGCGAACATCATGGGCCTGGCCAACGGCGGAACCGGCGTCGATCCGGCCCGCAAGCTGGGCACCATGTCCCTCATCATGGGGAGCCTGGGCGTCAAGGAAGGACTCTTTACGCCCAGCGCACTGATCAGCTGGGCCGAAAAATACAATGTCCAGGTCTCGGAGATTCCCAACGGCACCAACACCCTTGACCAGCAGGGCAACGCCATCACCGAATCCTTCGTTCAAGCCCTCTACGACAGCCGGGCCTCCAACGCCCCCACCCTCGAAGCCTCGCACCTCAATGCCGAACTCATCGGAGCAGGCGCATCGGCCATCACCAATCCCGGCGATTACCTGAATACCTCCAGTGCCGCGCTCGGCACCGTCGCGCTCAACCTCAAGACGCAAGCCACCGGCAATGCCGGCAACGCCGGCCCCAACCCCATTGCCTCTGAAAACCCGCTGGCCAACCTCGTGCAGGAAGCCTACCTCGCCTACTACGGCCGCCCGGCCGATGCCGCCGGCGAAGGCTACTGGATCGGACAGCTGGCCCTCAGCGGCGGCAACCTGAGCAGCATCATCAACGCCTTCGGCAACTCGGCCGAATCCCTGGCGCTGTATGGCAACGGCGACACCACGCAAGTCGTCACGCAGATCTACGAGCAGCTGTTCGGCCGCTCACCCGATATCCCCGGCCGCGACTACTGGGTTGGCCTCATCAACGCCGGCGCAGTGTCCCCCGCCGGCGCCGCCTTGAGCATTCTCCAGGGCGCAACCGGCCAGGACAAAACCCTGCTCACAGACAAGCTCGTCACCGCAACGCTGTTCACGTCCATCCTCTCCGCCGACACCCAAGCCAGCGCGCTGTACGCCGGCAATACCGCGGCCAGCAACGCCCGTAGCTACCTCTCCGCCGTCGACTCCACCGCCTCGGCCACCGTGGACGCCCTCGCCAAGGTCCTCCCAGCGGTCATCCACGACATTCAGGGCAGCATCACCGCCGATCTGGCTTTAGCAGGCCCGACGGTCACGCCTGGTGTCGAGCTGATTGGTGTGGCTGCAGTAGATGTTGTGGGCGGGTAAAGAGAATAGCGCCGTCCCGGACACCGCCGGACGGATAGAGAGAAGCAAGACCGAGGGATGACTGTGTGCCGACCGCGCTGCCGCCGCAGCAGCGCGGCCAGCCCCCACAACCACTCAGACCGAAGAATCCTTCTGCCCCGGCTCCTTGTCCTCGGCGGACTCCGACCCCGACTGCGGCTCAGCCTTATCCTCATCCGCCCCCAGCACCCGCTGCCGCGCGTTGCTCACCAGTTCGCTCGACGCATCGACAACTTGCTGACCCGCTGCCTTGGCGCGGTCGGCAACGGAGCCGGCGAGCTCAGCGGCGGACGATACGGCGGATTTACCGGCTTCCAGAGCGTCGTCGGCCAGTTCCTTGGCAGCATCTGAAAGGGACTCGATGCGCTTCGAAGCAGCCTCGGCAACCTCCTTCGCTTCGGCGTTCACACTCGAAGCCAGCTCTTCCGCGCCGTGGGCAATGGCGGTTCCGGCGTCCGACACCTTGTCGGTCAGGTTCTGGGCCAACTCCTTGGCTTTGTCAAAAAGGCTCATGCTCAACTCCTCGATAATGGGATCGAGCTATCAGCGTAGTACGCGGCCGTGATGCGTGTGTGACGGCTTGCAAGGAGGGCGATGCGCACGGAAGTGGCCCAAGGCCACCTTTTCGCCCTCAAAAACCCCCTCTATTTGCAGGATTTTCCAATCGCACTTCTTTGTCTCAAACGGACTCGAGAAGGTGCATTTACTCCGCAGGCCTCACCCCTTGGGGTGAGTGAGCGGATGGATCTTATCTGCGACAATATATCGATTCTTTCATTTCGAATGCGGACAAAGGCATTGCACGCGGGTATTAGATGACTGTTTTCCTTACCGGGCACTTCGAGATCGATCACCAGCACTCATTGCTTATGGTCCTTGCCGATAGATTGAACTCCTTCTGTCCTAAAGAAGGAGGCCCCTGCCACTCAGAGTGCTGGTCACAACAATCCTGCCAGCCCTGCGTCAGTATACTTGCCGGTATGGCAGGCGAGTTGATGGCGTTTCTGGTTGGCCACGCCATCTACGAGGAGAGCTTGATGACGCTGCTCCCGATGACACCGGTCTGTCAGCGCCATATCGAGCTCCATAAACAGGCCCATAGCGATATTCTGAGAAGGCTGAGCCATATCACAAAAGAAGGGGACAGTACCGACCCGATTGCCACTGCCTCGCAGCTGAGACGCGTGGTGTCGGAGTGGCTCGGTGGCCATTCCACGGAATATGACCTTCCCCTGACAGAGGAATTGCGGGAAGCGGAAAAGGCCGAAATCGTGTTCGATGGAGAACTTGTCCAGATATTGGACGAATTCGTATTTCACCACAGACCGACAAAACTCAATTTTTCAGGCTCCAACATCCTTAAGGCCGATGTGGATATAGCCGATATACATGCGCGCCTGAATACACTGACGCCCCGCCAAAAAGACGTCTGCCATTTGATCGTGCTCGGGAACAAGAACAAGCAGATAGCCGAGCAACTTGGTACAACCATTAATACGGTCAAGACCCATCGGACTCAGATCTTCAGGAAGATGAACGTCTCATCGGTACTGGATCTGGCGCGCTGCGTAGACTTGACCCGAAATTGCGCTTCATCAGATGCCAATGGCACTGCTGTCACCCATCGGCAGAGCAGGAACTCTCCGAAAAACCGTTCGCCCCGCCTCCTTGTTATCGAGCCGGTGACATTGGCACGGGAGGCGATCGTGGCGGGTCTCGAAGTACTCGGCTATCGGGCATATGGCGTGGATAGTCTGCAAGGCATCCAGGCCATACGCAAAGACGGGCCGGCAGACATCATGATCGTCAGCGCTGAAGCCATACGGGGAGCCGACGATCTGCTCGAGCAGATCCTTGAATTGAAAGACATATGGTCCTGCAAGATTCTATTTGCCACGGGCGATACCGACAGCAGATCACACCGTGCAGACATCATAGATAGGACTGTGGCGTGGCCTCTCGACTTCGGCGAGCTCTCATCGGCAATATCCGAATTGATTGGTTCATCAAAAGACATTCTTAATGCCAATAGTGTATCAAGGTGCTCGCCATGAACCCTTGTTGCCAATTCAGCGGCCATGACCTCCGGCACTGATTTCACGCCTGGCGATTTGGATTCAGTGGCGGAATCCAAATCGCCGGAAGTCGTCGCTTGACCGCGCAGAATCTCTCGATGCTACGGCACAAAATGGGGCCGTTCGGGCTGCTCCTTGCTCTCATTCTGCTACCGCTCTTGCCCGGCACCCTCTTTCTTTCCAAGGATATTGCAGAGGAAAGCACCAGGCGCCATTGGGCCCACAGTGAACAAATAGCCGATAACGCCGTGCGCGCCATCGATGCAAGCATTTCGTCCGCCGCACGGATGGTTGACCTGAGTCTGGATTCAATCGTCGCGCGGCTTGCGCTGATGGGTACATCCCCGGGTCTGAACGCCGAGACGCTGTCGCCCCTTATCCAAGCTTACTTGGAGCGCCAGCCCGAACTGGACAGTATTCACATCACCGACGCAGAAGGCATGATCCGCTGGGGCAGCGGGACAGGACTTCAGGCAAGTCCTGCTTACATCGCCGCTTCCATCCTCTCGAGCGTGCGTTCGCAGACAGGTGGTGGTGCCACGGTGATCACATCTCCTTATATGGACCAGATTTCCAAGAGATGGGTACTCGCGTTTCTTCGCAGATATGATCGCCCCGACGGTAACTTTGGAGGCGTGGTGTCCATCGGAATTCCTCTGAGCCATCTCGAAAAGCTCCTTTCAAACCAGAACTTGGGCGAACGTGGCTCTGCGGTCCTTAGAGACAAATCCTCGGGTGCCCTCATTGCACGCCATCCGGCCAGCGGCCTCCCTATTGGGCAGGTGGGCGACGCGCACATCTCGCCGGAACTGCGCGAGTTCATCGAATCGTCGGTGAGCCAGAAGGTATTCTTCGCGCCTTTAAGCAAGGAAGGCCCCATGCGCCTGACTCTTGCCCGCAAACTGGACCAACTCCCCTTCCTCATCATCGCGGACGTGTCGTCCGACGCCCCCCCCGACACATTGCTCGAACGGTCACTGAATAACGGCTTCCTGCTTCTCATCCCGCTGAGTTCGCTGCTTCTTGCCGTTCATCTCACCCTGGAGAGCCGGGCGCGTCGCAAACGCGACAGGCGGGAAATAGAGCGACTGGCCACGCAACTCAAGACGAGCCAGAACGAGATGCACCAGTTGACATCGAGCCTGGAGCGGCAAGTCGAAGAGCGCACCGAAAAGATACGGCTCGCCGCGAGCATTGTCGAGAATACCAGCGAAGGGGCGATAGTCACCGACAGCCGCTGCGTGATCCTGGCAGTCAATCCCGCCTTTGAAGCCATTACGGGCTATACCGCGAAGGAAGTCATCGGCAACACACCACACATGCTGAAGTCGGATCGCCAAGGCCCCCAATTCTATCGGCGCCTATGGCAGAACCTGCTCAACAACGGACACTGGAGTGGAGAGTTGTGGAATCGGCATAAGAATGGCGATGTCTATCTGGAGCGCCTGACCATCAATGCTATCTCCGGCGAAGGGATGGGAACGCGCTACGTAGGCATATTCACGAACGTCACGGATCGCTACCAGAACGAGAAGCGCCTACGCCATCTGGCCTTTCACGACGCCCTCACCGGGCTTGCGAACCGGGCGCTGATCATGGACCGCCTGGAGCATGCACTGGAACGCTCCAAACGAAGTGGAACGTCCTTAGCGGTCATGTTGTTCGACCTGGATGGTTTCAAGGCAGTGA
Organism: Pseudomonadota bacterium; assembly: GCA_018241685.1. Taxonomy (GTDB): domain Bacteria; phylum Pseudomonadota; class Gammaproteobacteria; order Burkholderiales; family Rhodocyclaceae; genus Zoogloea. The sequence continues at coordinate 17,262 of JAFEDJ010000011.1, read as the reverse complement.
ACGATCGGTTCGGCCATGAGGTCGGAGACCTGCTCCTGCAGGAGGTGGCCCGATGTGTCGGGAAACGCGTCCGCCGGGGAAGCGACACATTGGCCCGGCTCGGCGGCGACGAATTTCTCGTCCTGCTGGAGGATGTCCGTTCCTTGAACAGCGTTCCCCTGCTGGCGGAGCAGATCGTCTCCGATATCGCTGGACTGAACGATATCCGCGGTTGTGCCGTAAAAATCGGGGCCTCCGTGGGAATCGCAAATTTTCCAGAGGCGGGGGTGCATGCTGCTGAGTTGGTCAAGAGCGCCGACGACGCAATGTATCAGGCCAAAGAGGCCGGCAAAGGCTGCTTCGTTGTGTTCAAAAAAACGAAGGAGGATGGTGCCGGTCTGGTGCCACAGGAGTAAAGCAACCCAGTCAGGCCACAAGCTTCCTGATCGAGGCAATCACCCGCTCTGCATCGAACGGCTTGAGGACGTAGTCCTGAACGCCGCTGCGGATGGCCGCACTGACCGTTTCCCGGTCTGCCCGGGCGGTAACCATGAGAACGGGTAGATCGGGGTGAACCGCGCGCAGGCACGCAACGGTATTCAAGCCATCGATCTCCGGCAGATCGACGGCCAGACAGACGAAATCGGCCTCGTGGCGCTCGACGGCCATCAGCCCTTCGAAGCCGGACCCCGCCTCGGCCACCACCTCGAAGCCGTTGTCTTCGAGGATCACACGCAAGAGGCCCCGCGCCAGCGCATCGTGGTCGATGATGACCGCCCGGTGCTGCGGCCCTTCCCCCGTCGCGGGCGCCCGCAGGTCCTTCCGGCACGCCATGATGGTCTTTACTTGGAGGAGCGAAGTCAGTAGGTTGGCTTCGTTCAACGGCTTGCGCATGTAACCGAGAACCCCACAGTCCATCGCTTCTCTTGCCGCCGCCTTTTGATCGTCCATGCCCATCATCACGATGGCCGTTTCCGGGTTGTCGGCGATCACGGAACGAAGGGCTTCAGGCATCGACGGCGCCAGCAGGAGCAGGTCGAATATCGCAATGTCGGGCTTGAGACGCCCAACCGCCGCGAGGGCCTCCGTCGGCGTGCGCAAGGTCGCCAGGACGCGCCCGCCCTCGTGGGCCAGCATCGTCGTCAATACCGATCGCATCAGCGAATTGGCATCGGCAACAATGAATGAACATCCTTTCAGATCGTCTGACATCCTTGCAAAGACAATAATGGACGTGGGCGATGAATCTACGCGAGCCCATCAAACACCGGGATACCGTCTCCCGTGTGATCGCGCTCGCCACGGATGTTATCAGGCCACTACGCCCCCCAGGGAGCGACAATCCCACAGATCTGTACCATCTCTCCACACATCCAACCTCAGGCCACCATGAAGTCGATGGCCAACTGGCCACGGCATCGATGCGGCGGATCGAGGAATGCCCCTGTGCCTTGGCTTTGTCAAAAAAGGTTCATGAGATGCTGGTGACGCAATAGCGGGACGTATCGCAGCCTGCCATCGGTACACCGGCCAATTCGCCAGCACAAAAACCGGGATTCCGTACTCGGAGATCCCCGGGGATCTATTACTATAGTGATAGTGTTCGCCAGCAGGACAGGCGCTTCCACATCCCCTTCAACATTTTCCCGATAGCGTTTGGCGCTTGTCCAATCATTGCCCCAACTGGGGCGGAGTCCTTGATGCCAACAACCTCCAGTGCCGCTCGGCGTATGACCTCACTGGGCTTCGACCCCCGGCCCTTCCTCGAAGGCACCCACATGTGCTTCATCTTCAACGATGACAATGAACGGCGCCAAGTCCTCGCCAAGTACATCCAGAGCGGTCTGGACAGCGACGAACAGGTTGCCTACTTCGTGGACACGATGACTCCGGACGAACTGCGAGCACAACTACGGAAACTGGGCGTTGCGCTTCCTGACCACGACGATCGCCAGTGCATATTACGGACAGCCGAAGAAACCTACTGTCCGGACGGCACCTTCAGCCCTGACCGCATGCTGGGTACCTTGGAGTCGGCATGGGTGCGAAGCCGTCATGACGGTTTCAAGGGATTACGCGTCACAGGCGAAATGAACTGGGCGCTTCGGGGACATCCTGGATCAGAATTGCTGATTGAGTATGAATCCCGCGTCAATCAACTCCTCAGGAAAGTACCGGTAACCGCCATCTGTCAGTACGACGCCCGCCTGTTTGACGGAGAGACGCTCTACCGACTTCTCAAGGTCCATCCGATGATGATTGTGGATGGGCGGGTCGTCAAAAATCCATACTACATCGTGGCAGAAAGCGATCCCCGATGCTGACGGTGGCCTGTTCATGACGTCCCCGCACCCGACAGCACAAGCTCTGGGCCGCCTGCTTGTCATCCAGCCAATCGTGGAAATGCTACCTGATCGGCAGATCGCGGACTTCTTGCGTCTTGCGCTCCTGGATGTCCCCGGAATCGCCGATTGCCTGGTCCACTTTCCAGATGCCCCTGGCGTCACCGAAGGGAAGAGTGCCGACCTTGCCCGTGTGGATGGAAGGATGGATGCCAGTCTTTCAATTCGCACGCCGCGTGCCTCCTTTGGACACGTCCATTTGGTCCTGTCCGACCCGCGGATTTATGAGGCATATGAGCCATTTCTCGACAATTTCATCCAGGCCATTGCCACACTTCTCGAAAATCGCCGAAACCTTGAACAGTTGGCAGCGGCACGCGATACCGCAGAGGCCGCCAATCGGGCCAAGAGCACCTTCCTGGCCAACATGAGCCATGAAATCCGGACGCCCATGAATAGCATTCTGGGTATGGCCCATGTCCTGCGCCGCAGCGGCGTCACTGAAGTACAGGCAAGGCAACTCGACAAAATTGCGACCTCGGGCGAGCACCTGTTGAGCATCATCAATGACATCCTCGACCTGTCCAAAATTGAATCCGGCAAGCTGCTCATTGAGCATACGGACTTCAGCCTGGACAACCTGATGCACGATGTCATTGCCGTCGTGGAAAACCCCATTAATGCCAAAGGCCTGTCCTTGCATATCGACATGACCAATGTGCCTCGGGCATTGCGCGGAGACCCTACCCGCCTCAGTCAGGCCTTGGTCAATTACCTGGGTAATGCCGTCAAGTTTACGCAACACGGCAGCATTTCGTTAAAGGCCCACATGGTGGAGTCGACGGACCATGGCTACCTGCTACGCTTTGAAGTCAGCGATACAGGCTTGGGTATGACGAAGGAGCAAAGCGCCAAGCTTTTCATGCCCTTCCAGCAGGCCGACGGCTCGATGACACGCAAATTCGGTGGAACCGGGCTCGGCCTTACCATCACACGCCACATCGCCGAACTCATGGACGGCGAAGTAGGCGTGGAAAGCACGCCGGGGCAAGGAAGCACGTTCTGGCTGACCGCCAGACTCGAAAAAGCGCACACTGACCATGCCATCGCTGTTCCGGAAGGACAGGAAACGGCAGAAGATGTTCTGCGGAGCAAACATGCTGGAGCCCGGATTCTGCTGGTAGAGGACGATCCCATCAACCAAGAGGTGGCCCTGGAGTTGTTGCGCAATACAGGCTTGCTCCTGGATGTAGCCTCCAATGGACGGGAAGCGGTGCGCCTCGTACAGCAAATGGATTACGCCCTGATTCTGATGGACGTACAAATGCCCGAGATGGACGGCCTTGAAGCGACCCAGGTCATCCGCGCATTGCCTGACAGGGCACACACGCCCATCCTCTCAATGACCGCCAATGCCTTCGTTGAAGACCGTCGCGCCTGTTTTGCTGCGGGCATGAATGACTTCATCACCAAACCGATGGTCCCGGAGAAGTTGTATGCCATCTTGCTGAAGTGGTTGTCCTGCCGCTCCTGATACAACATCCGTGAGGATGCACATGCGACGGCTTGCTGGCAGCAGCACGCCCCGCCGAGCCACGGCGCCAGAACGCCTGGCCTCACTTGGGTGCGGATAAGGCCCCTGGGTTCCCCTTCGCGTCCTTCTCCCTCTTCGCCTTTTCCCTTGCCGAGGCAGTTTCGGCGCGGATGGCGTCGAAGGGACCGTACTTGTGCTGCATCTCGGAGAACGAATCGACGTAAGGCCCCCACGGAAAATCTTCAGGCTTGTCGAGGGGGTTCGAGAAGTCCTTGGCGACCTCGCCTTCTCTTGGCTGGCGTGGGTGCGAAATAACGAAGCCGGCGACGTCATAGGCATCGTCCTTCGACAGCGCGGGGCGATCCCATGTCGCCTGACCCAGCGGCATATTCACGTAGACATATTGGTAGGTCGACAGGATGCGGAACATCGAGGCCGATTCGCTGGTTGCATCCGCCCCCCAGAGCGGCGGGAAGGTGTAGCCCTTCGTATCACCCACCTTGCCGACACGTTGACCACGGCCATCGGCGCCATGGCAGACGGCGCACTGGTTCTTGTAGACCTCCTCCCCGCGTACGAGGTTGACAGCCCTTTTCGGCTCTTCAACGACCATTTCCTTCTCGCCAATGATCTTGGCGCCCCTGGGCACACCGCGCGAGAGGTATTCGATATAGGCAATGATCGCCTTCATCTCTTTCGAATCTTCCGGAATCTCACGCCCGGACAGGCTATGGGTAAAGCAGAGATTGACCCGGTTTTCGAGTGAGACCATTTTTCCAAATCGCGGCTGGAATTGGGGATACACGCTGTATGTACCAATCAACGGGGCGGCGTAAGGTATCGTCGCTGCTGCACGATGGCAGCTGCCGCATGCCATGTTCGTACCGGCATAGCGCTTCGAACGGTCAGGCACCTCGGGGCCAAGATATTCCGAGGTGTGTGTGAACAGGGCAACGTTTGCACGTGACAACGTCACCGACCAGCACGGTAGCCACCCGGATCGAGGCGGCAACATGTTCAGGGCGCCCGCAACACCGCCTGACGCAAAACTGTCACACAAAAGTTCTAGGCTTGAGCCATGTGGATCCTGAGCCTATTGAAACCCGACAGCCAGGCGCCCACTCATGCAAATGAGCAGGCCGAAGATCTGCTGCCCGCCAGCGTTCCCTACTCGCGGGACAGCGTGTGCCTCAGCCCCATCGAGCTCATGCGCTTTTCCAGGGCCTACCCCTCGTTCCGCATCGCCAACGGACAAAGCCTCTTCCGCGAAGGGGCATGGGGCAATTCGATGTACCTGCTGATCGACGGGCGGGCAGAAGTGAGCGCCCACGAACATCTCGTCGAAGTGCTTCTTCCCGGCACCCTCATCGGCGAAGCCAGCCTCCTTACCCCCGGACCGCGCCCGGTGACGGTGACGGCCCGGACCAGTTGCGAGTTCATCGAGATTACCGAGCAGGCTTTTTACGCGATCATCCGGGACACCCCGGAGTTCGCGGCATTCGTCATGCGGGTCTTCGCCAAGCGGCTGCAATCGGCAGCCCTGTACCCGGACGCGCTGCCTGCGGATACGTTTCCTTCAGCTATAACGAGAACAGGCATCTAGCCATCGGCCGACGGCACGGGCGACAGCAACGACAGTGCGCTTGTTCGACGGCAGACCGATGCGTGTGCGGTGTATTGCTACAGTTCAACGGATGTCGGAACAGGGTCAGATCCCGCGCTTAAACCATCACGGCCGATCTCCATCCAGTCATGAAGAGTGCTTGCCGGGCAGCACGCCTTTTTCAATCCCTGCTTACCGTCATCATCGTTCTGCTGGCGGGGTGTACGACACTGCCACCGGGTTCGGACTTCCCGCGCGACGTTTCATCGGCCCTGCCTCATCCGGAGGAAACCCGCCTGGGAAGGCAGTTTTCCGTTGCCGCACACCAGCATGACGGAGACTCCGGGTTCCGCATCATCCCGGTTGGCGCCGATGGCTTTCTGGTCCGAATGCAGATGATCAACGCGGCGGAACGCACGCTTGATCTGCAGTACTTCATTTTCCGTGGTGATGAGACCGGGCGATTACTGACCGATGCGGTCCTGCGCGCGGCAGATCGCGGCGTACGGGTGCGCATCCTGATTGACGATGGCGAAACGGAGGCCGGCGACGAGCAGATTGCCGCACTGGAAGAACATCCTGCCATCCAGATCCGGCTCTTCAATCCATTCGCCTACCGCGGAAACATGAAGTCCTTGCGTGGGCTCGAATTCATGTTCAACGCCTCCCGGCTCGACTATCGGATGCACAACAAGCTGCTGGTCGTCGACAACGCCATTGCCCTGCTCGGCGGGCGCAATATTGGTGATCAGTATTTTCAGATCGATCCAGACACCCAGTTTGCCGATGACGATGTATTTGTCGCCGGCCCAATCTCCAGCAAACTCTCCGCCACCTTCGACGAGTTCTGGAATAGTCCCCTCGCAATCCCGCTGGCAGCCCTGTCTCCGGAAGCAGCATCCGAGCGCCACCTGCATGAGCGGCGTCAGGCCATGCGGGAACACCGTCGCCCGCCGTCATCCGCCAGCACTGGCTATGCAAATCGCGTCGCCACCGGCGAGCCCCTTGGCGGCATTCTATCCGGCCGCCTGCCATTGATCTGGGCGCCCGCCCGGGTGGTCTACGACAGCCCCGACAAGAAGCGGGTGGAAAGCGGAGCCATGGTCGGCCGCCTGATGCAGCGAGCCGTTGCCAATGAAGTGGCGGCAGTGGATTCGGAACTTCTGATGGTCACGCCGTACCTGATACCGGGACACGAGGGCATGCGCTTGTTCAACACACTGCGCAAACGCGGCGTGAACATTCGCATCCTCACCAACTCATTGGAATCGTCATCCGTACTGCTGGCGCAGGCTGGCTACATGGCCTATCGGGTGCCGTTGCTGGCAAGTGGCGTCCAACTTTACGAAATACGCGCGCGTCCCGGCAACGCAAAAGGCACTGGCCAAACTTCAGCCATGGCACGACTTGGCAATTACTCCCTGCACGCGAAGTTGTTCGTGTTCGACCGACAACGCTTGTTCATTGGCTCGATGAACTTTGATCAACGGTCCATGCATCTCAATACTGAAATTGGCCTGATCATCGACAGCCCCGCCCTGGCCCAACAGGTTGTTGCCCGCTTCGAAGCAATGACGCAACCTGCCAATGCCTATACGGTGAGCTTGCGCCCGCCCCCTTACGACAATGGAAACCCAAGCCTCGTCTGGCACACGGAGGAAAACAAGATGAGCGTCGACTACACCGTCGAACCCGCCAGAAATGCATGGCAGCGCATCAAGGCCACATTCCTGTCCTTGCTGCCAATTGATCGGGAACTATAAGTCCCGAGTACCCGACCTTCACCCCACGACCGCGTCTAGAACCTCACTCGCAGCTCTCATCAGGCAGCCCGAACGCGATCACTGCATTACCCGACGCGATGTTGAACAGCTTGTTCCCGCCAGCCGCAACGACGAGATATTCCCTTCCATTGCGTTCATAGACGACGGGCGGTGCATTGACGCCGGCGCCTGTCTGGAAGCGCCACAACAGTTTGCCAGTCCGGGAATCGCGCGCCGTGAAGTGCCCATCCGCTTCCCCCATGAACACCAATCCGCCGGCGCTGGTCGTCACGCCGCCGGAGAATGGCCGGCTGATGCGTTCCTGCCATGCGAGCTTGCCAGTCGCCGGATCGATTGCACTGAGCGTTCCGTAGGTTTCCACGTCCTTTGGAAAGCTGAGCACGTTGACCTTATTGCCCTTCTCGTCGAGCTCCAGCGTGAAGCGGCTTGGATAATGGCTACCGCCGACATACGCCCACCCCGTCTCGCCGCTGAAAGCAATCGGAGGCCAGTTCGCACCGCCCGCCTCACCCGGCACGGCAAGCACCCCCTGGGCATCCTTTGCACGCTTGAAGAGGCTGGTCTGTGGCACAAACCCGTCCGAACGCCGGATGACCTCACCCGTGATCCGATTGAAAAAATACATCCAGCCCGATTTGGTCACCAAGGCCACACCCGGTACTTTCCCTTCCTTTGTCGGGACATCAATCAGCATCGGCGACGAAGCCAGGTCGTAGCCCCACACGTCGTGCGGCGTCACCTGATGGAACCAGCGCAGTTGGCCCGTCCGCACATCCAGCGCAACCAGCGATGAGGTATAGAGATTGTCGCCGGGTCGGTACAAGTCGGCGTAGGGCGCGGCGTTACCAGTGCCGAAGTAGAGCAAGCCCAGCTTCGGATCGAGTGCCGGCGACGAACTGATGGAACCGCCTCCCCGTTTCCAGGCATCGCGAAACTTCTCCACATTCGCACGTTCGGTATCCAGATCCCGATCCAGCGCATCGCCCATCGACGTCTGGCTGACAAAGCTCCCCTCCCAGCCATGGTCCTTGGTCGAATACCAGCGCCAGACAAGACGCCCCGAGTCTGCCTCGTAGGCCGAGATGAAAGCGCGCATTCCGCTGCGTGGGCCGGACCGGCCAAAGGCGGCTCTCGCCGTGTCATCCTCATCCCGGAAAACATTGGAGTACCCGGCCCCGGTAGTGCCAACGATGACCAGCCCGTCATAAACAAGGGGCGCCATGTTCCCCGCAAAGCGCGACCACTGCGACGTTTCCTCTTTGGGCAGATCGCCCATGTTCCGGACTTGCCGTGGGGCATCCGCGGCACCGGTAGCGGGATCCACCACCGGCACATCCCAGACCAGCTTGCCGCTATGGCGGTCGACCGCGATCAACCGCCCGTCGGCGGTGATCTCGTAAAGTCGCCCGTAGCCTATCGCCACACCGCGGTTATGGGCGCCGCAGCACAGAACGTCCGTCGCCATCTTGTGCGTGTATTTCCAACGCACCTCACCCGTGGAGCCATCCAGCGCCACGATGTGATTGCGGGGCGTTGTCAGATACACCGTCCCGTCAAAGACAATGGGATTGGTTTGAAACGTGCCGTCGACCCCGGTCTGGTATATCCATTTCGGCACCAGACGAGATACGTTGCCACGATGGATCTGGGTCAATCCCGAGTAGCGTTGATTTGCGTACCCGTGGCCATAGGTAAGCCAGTCGGCGTCCTTACCCGCAGCGCCGAGCAGTTCCTCGCTGGTTTGCGCCAGCAACAAAGGGGACGCGGCGAAGAGCACGGCAAGGCAAAGTGCCTGCAGTACCCGAAAGCCATTTACGGGCAGGACACCACGTGTGGATTTCCGGCTCATGGGAGCGGAGTCTCCAGCCATTCCGGAATTACCGCCCGCATCCTCAGGAGGCGGCCGAAGTACAAGGAAGCAGACATGCTGTGACTCCAGGTTATTTGAATGAGCTCAACATCGCTCGAACTCGATTCTAGAGAGTCAATAGCTGTCCGCCAGGCCCAAACCGGGGAGCGTGGAAATCCCTCCTTCTTTATCGGGCAAATTGCCCAGACAACGGCGACGCCGCCAACGTGTTCCGGCGCATGGAAGCGGAAATGAGATTATCGTTGTACCCAACCACCACAGACGGGGAATACCTGCCCCACGAAACAATTGGCCTGTGCGCTGCAAAGATAGGCGGCGAACTCTGCATCCTCCCTTGCGGAGACCAGACGGCCGAGCGGAACCTCTCTCTTGAGTCGTTCCTGAAAACGCGGGTTGGATTGCACGTCAGCAGGAAAATAGGTTGGGTTGTCCACGAAGTTTTGGGCAATGGCGTTGATCTGGATGTTGTGTACGGCCATCTCTGCGCCTACTGACTGCACATAGGCAAGCTGCGCACCTCTGGCAGCACTATAGGTGGATGCACGCCTCATACCCCGCAGAGCAGATGCGCTTCCCATGACCAGTATTTTTCCTGCTTGCCGCTCGATCATGGGTGGCAGGGCAACGCGAAAGAGTCGGGGAAGCGGATCCACCAACGCGGCAAACGTCGCCCTCCACTCCTCCTCGGAGGCTTCAATGGCCGGGGTGTTTGGCGCCGGGATCGATAAATTGGCGACAAGAATATCCACATGGCCAGCAGCAGCGAAGATTGCGGCAGGCTCATCCTCACCGATCAAAGTAGCAGTACTTGGTATTACCGAGGCACCATGTTCTGCGAACACTTCGCATAGCGTCGGTCCCATGAAGGTATCGGAGTGGGTGATCAGTACCCGCTTGCCCAGTAGATTGAGTTGATCTGGCATGCTCCCACCTCTCAAAGTATTTGCATGTTAGTGGAGAGAAACACACAGCCTCCAGGATGATCCGGTTTATGAGGATGCTGGAGCTGTTCGACAGTTATCCGATCACAAGGTTGCAACCCATTGGCACGCATGGCATCGCCGATATTGCCAATCTGGAATTGCAGCAGATAAGCTCACCGCCATTTCCATCAGGAGTGTCCACCATGCCCCGCGACGCACAATTCGAACAGGGACTGCAAAAACGCAAGCAAGTGATGGGCGAAGCCTTCGTCGACAAGGCCTTTGCCAATGCGGACGCCTTCACCGCGCCCCTCCAGGAACTCGTCACCCGCAATGCATGGGGTAGCACCTGGTGCCGCGACGGACTCGACATGAAGACCCGCAGCCTGCTCACCCTGTCCATGCTGACCGCCCTCGGCCGGAGCACCGAACTCAAAGGCCACGTCCGCGGCGCAGTCAATAACGGCGCCAGCATGAAAGAAATCCAGGAGACCCTGCTGCACGCCACCGTCTACTGCGGCTTCCCCCTCGCCATCGACGCCTTCCGCTCGGCGCAGGAGGTATTGAAGGAGATGGGGATGCTTGGGGACTGAAAAAAGTTACGCCAATGCTCAAGCTTTGGTTATCAGTCCGCCGACGATCTTCTGCGTAAGTGGTGCGACCACCATGACTGTTGGAAATGCGATCAACCACGCGGTAATCCAGGCTGACATCCAGATCGTGAGCACGCCGTCAGCCAAGCCGGCAGCACGCAGCGTGGCTATTCCGGAAACCAGAAGAGACATCGTTCCGGAAAGAAGCAGGCTGAATAACACCGGCCCGTATTTTTTGGGAATCATGGGGTGCTCTCCCGATCAATGCTGCGTTTCGTTTGAAATGCGGTGCGCGGTCTCGGCAAAGTTGCGTCCAAACATCCGGGCCGTCTTGATATCGCCAACGACAAAGGCGTCGGCAGCGGCCGAATGTCCCGCCTGAGCCATCAACCCGGACCACGAGCCCAGGCGGTTGGCCGCTTCGTCGTATGGAACGCCGCGATGCTGCTCCGGGAGGATGGGATTGCCGAGCCACAGCATCCCGTGCTGCATGCAGAAGGTGAACAGGGAGATCAATGTCGTCTGCTTGTCACCGGCAGGAAGCGAAGACACCGTAAAGCCAGCGGCCAGTTTTCCCTTGAGCTGCTGCGCGCGCCACAGCCCGCCGGTCGAATCCATGAAATTCTTGAAGGTCCCTGAAACACCCCCCAAATAAGTGGGCGAACCCAGCAGAAAGCCATCAAACTCGAGAAGATTGTTAGGCTCCGATGTCACTTCCTCGGCCCTGACGAGACGAACGTCCGTATCGGGGATGCTCCGTGCCCCTTCTGCAATATGCCGGGCAATATGTTCGGTATGACCATGCGCGCTGTGGTAGATGACGGCTAGTTTTTTCATTTGACGGACTCCGGGAGGATTGGATTTCTTCGTTGGGGAATAGGCTTTCATCGAGCGATCCATTCGATGACGCAAGCCGACAGGAAAAGGCCAAAGCCAAAAATGCTGTGGTTGATCAGGCTTCTGACGCAGTTCTTGATTGGGGTGGGTGTCTTCGAGGCAGCAAACCCCAGCCCCATCGCGGGTTGCATGATCAGAAGAGGAAACACTACCGTGCATACGCCAACCAGAAGCGCGACGCCGAGTGAAGGCGCTCTAGTCCACGCGACACCCGAAATACGGGTCAATAGAAACGCGAAAGCAATGCCCACGACGTAATGGGTGACCCAGCCCAACGGAGTTTCATGGACAATCGGCGAAGCCTTGCCGATTGATTGATGCGCAAACCGGCCATGAAGCAAATGCCCGACCCAACGCCCTATAAAGGCAAGATTCAGGGTCTGTACCCCGATCCGCTTCAGGAACACGAGCCAGATATCCATGAGCAAAGTGGCTCCGCACCCAATGAGGATGATCCTCGTTGCTTCTGCAATTGATGCCATGACGCACTCCTTTGAACGTTGACGAAGAAGACTCTGGAGTGCATTCTAGAAGTTGAAGTCAACTTCAAGTCAAGGGTGTTTCGATGGATATTTCTGAAGTCAGCAAACAGACCGGGATACCCTCATCGGCATTGCGCTATTACGAACAAAAGGGACTCCTCACCTCGGTTCGTGAAAAAGGGGAACGACGCCGTTACGCCCCCTCCGTACTCGACCAACTGGCCTTGATCGCCCTTGGCCAGGCCGCGGGGCTAAGCCTCGATGAAATCCGTTCAATGCTTACGCCTTACGGACAGCCAAATATCGACAGGCAATTGCTGGTCGCAAAGGCCGAAGAAATCGATACGCTGATCAAACGCTTGAAGGCCGTGAGCAATGGTCTCCGGCACGCAGCAGCTTGCCCGGCACCGAGCCATGCTGAGTGCCCGAGCTTTCAGAAGTTATTGAAGGCGGCCGCAACAGGCGCGCTGGAGAAGCGATGGGGCAAGACAAAACTACACGCTCCTCGCGGGTAGGCCCGTGTGCATGCCGTCATTCCCTTGACCCCCTCTCCCCCGCCCGCACCGACACTCACTGCGTCACCTACTCGGCTCAGGAGGTGTTGAAGGAGATGGGGATGATGGGGAACTGAAGCCAGGGCGCATCGCAGTGCTACCATCGCATCCCGTTGAAAGCCAAGCACCTCTGATCCATGGAAGACCGCACACCGTCCCCCGCGCCGAAAGCGTCCACCGAGCCCCTTACCGTAAAAGAAATGCTTAGAGCACTGCGCGAAACATTCCCCGTGTTCGCGGAGTACAAACCGCTGGCCATTGGCATAGACAAGCAAGCAATGGCCATTCGCCCCGACTTTGACAAGAAGCTCTTCAAATCTGCGATAGGCTTGCATACGCGGTCAATCTCATATCTGAAGACCCTGCAAAACGCCACTCATCGCTTCAATATCGACGGAACGTCTGCGGCCCCGGTCACTCCGGCGCAACAGGAACTCGCCGCACAACAATTGCGCGAGCACTTCAAGCTTGGCGCCGAGAAGCGCAGAGCGGAAAAAGCTGCAGCAGAGGCTGTTGAAGCCGATCATGAACGCATGCGCAAGTTAGCTACACTGGCGGAAAAGTTCGGACGGAAGTAAGGCCGTCCTGTTGAGCCTCAGCGCGAGGCTCGCGCATTACTCAGGACAGCAAGGACGATTCAGCCAATCGCTGACGATGCCATCCGCTTCTATGAGCGCCTGGGCCTCATCAAGCCGGAGCGCGGCCAGGAAGGACGCCATGGCTATCGCCGTTACGACACCACCGCCGTTCGACGGCCGGCCTCTTCCTTTATCCAACGGGTCGCAACCTCAACGACCGGGCGAGGCGTCGTTTCGGGTTGGATCAGCCAGTAGCCATATCGACATGGGTGGGACAACGTCGGCATTTCGACATATCTGAGCAGATTTTTTTCGATTTGATCACTGATGAGCGGGACTCTCCCCAATGCGATGCCCTGACCGCTCATGGCCGCCAGAATGACCTGGTCGTATTGATTGAAACGCACCACGCTGCGAGGGCGGGCATCCAGCCAGCCACGCTCACCTAGCCATGTCTTCCAGGTAAGCCAGGGGCGCTGGGGGTCTTCATATTCCAGCAATACCAGCTTCTGGAAATCATCCGCTGAATTGAGTCGCTGAATCTCGAGCACGGGATTCGCTACGACGCCGATGGACTCTTCGAAGAGCAGCGTTGCCCCAGGTGGCGCATCTTCAGGACGGCAGTAGCGAATCCCCAGATCAATGCCTTCCCGCTTCAGGTCCGCCACTCGATTCAATGCCAGCACGCGCAGATCGATGTCGGGATAACGCTCTTGAAACCTTCCTATGCGGGGCAGCAGCCACAGCGTTGCCACGCCAATGCTCGCTGTCACCGTAACGGGGCGCTCCGCTGGCCTTAGGGTTTCGAAAGCCTCCTGCAATCGCCGGAGCGATGGATCGACTTTCCGGAACAGACGCTCGCCTTCCGGCGTAAAGCTGAGAGAACGATGACTGCGCAGGAAGAGTTTGCACTCGAGCGCGTCCTCGAGGGCAAGAATCTGCCGGCTGACGGCGGACTGGGTAAGGTGCAACTCATTGGCCGCAACCGTGATGCTCAGATGCCGCCCCACCGCTACGAAGCCCTTTAACAGGTCGAGGGATGGAATACGCGCCTGCGTGCTGGTAACCATAATTCATTCCCTTTTGGAATGTAACGAATTCCCGAATATCGCTTGAGAGCCAAACTGTGACGGATTCTAATCCTGCCCAAGCAGCTTTATAAATCATGCATTTGGGAACAGAAGAACTGTGGATGGGGGATGGTGATGCACATCAACACTGAACCGGATAGGCATTGGTGGCAGGAACCCTTGGCGTTCGTGCTGGCCGGCGGCATCGTGATGGGCTTGTCCTTGGGGATACGTCACGCTTTCGGGATTTTCATGGTGCCGATCACCATGGATCATGGCTGGAACCGCGAGGCGTTCAGCTTTGCGATCGCGTTGCAGAATCTTGTCTGGGGCATCATGCAGCCGTTCGTCGGCATGGTTGCCGACCGTTTCGGCTCGCGTCGCGTCGTCATGGTCGGAATGCTTTGCTACGCCTGCGGACTGCTCGGCATGGCGTATGGCTCGACGCCACTGGCCTTCACCCTCTGCGCCGGCGTCCTCGTCGGTATTGCTCTCGCCTGCACGTCATTCGGCGTCATCTACGGCGCCTTGAGTCGCCTGGTCTCGCCGGAGCGCCGCGGCTGGGCGCTGGGGCTCGCCGGCGCCGCTGGCGGACTGGGGCAGTTTTTTCTGGTTCCGGTCTCACAGATATTCATCGACACCTTTACCTGGAGCGGTTCATTCATCGCACTGGCAATCGCCTGTCTGGTTGTTGTGCCACTGGCCTTACCGCTTGCCGACGCTCCGACCCAAACCGGCGGGCAACAGCAAAGCCTGCGTAGCGCGCTTGGCGAAGCATTTTCCCATCAAGGGTTCTGGCTGCTGATCGTTGGCTTCTTTGCCTGCGGCTTTCACCTGGCCTTTATCGCCAACCACCTGCCATCCTATCTGCGCGACAAGGGCATGAGCCAATCCGCGGCGGTGATCGGTCTCGCCGTGATCGCCTTGGCCAACGTCACCGGCACCTACGTGTGCGGATTGATGGGCAACCGATTCCGCCGGAAATATGTGCTTTTCTGGATTTACGTGCTGCGGTCCCTGGCCATTGCAGCGTTCTACCTCTTGCCACTCAGCCCATTCACCCTGTACGCGTTTTGTGCCGTGATGGGCTTCATCTGGTTGGGTACGGTGCCACTGACCAACGGCCTGCTTTCCCAGATATTTGGCATCCGATATCTCACGACACTGTTCGGCTTTGTCTTCTTCGGCCACCAGCTCGGATCGTTTCTCGGCGTCTGGCTGGGCGGATACGTCTTCGACACGACTCGCTCCTATGACCTGGTCTGGCAACTGAGCATCGCCATTGGCCTGCTGTCCGCCGCGCTGCATTACCCGATCAAGGATGCCGAAATTCAGCGCCCCGCGCTGGCGGGGGCGAATGCATGAAATATCGGCTCATCTTGATCAGCTTGCTGACAGTCGGCGTCGGGTTGGCGTTCAGCGCCTACCTGAACCCGATGAATGTCTGGCGCTGGGCGATCCTGATGAGCCTTTGTCAGACACGTTAATCACCATTACCAATGAAAGGAACAGACCCCATGAACCAAATTGCTTCCACGCCAAAGCCCCCCTACTACGCGGTCATTTTCACGTCGTTTCTGCACGAAGAAGCCGATGGATACGCCGAAGCAGCGCAATACGCCTTGTCTTTAGCCATGAAACAGCCGGGCTTCCTCGGATACGAAGGTGTCAGAGCGGGCATGGGGATTTCCGTGTCCTACTGGGATTCCCTTGAAGCCATCCGGGCCTGGAAGGAGCATCCGGAACACAGACTGCTGCAGCAGAAAGAGCAACTCTGGTTTCGAGAGTCCAAGATCCGGATTTGCAAGGTGGAAAGAGACTACTGATTTCCGCTCCCGTATCCTGTCGCTCCCGGTACATCAGGCGCCTTGCTTCCCAACATGGTTTCCCGTTTTTCCTCCTTCCGATCAATCCTTGTTCTTGTTCTCTCCCTATGGGCCCCGTGGGGCTCCGCGCAGACGCTCGCGCTGACCTTCGATGATGGTTTCAATCCCACTGCGCAGCCCAGGGCGACGCAGTGGAATGCGCAGATGCTGGCCGCCTTGCATGAACACAAAATCCACTCCGCCTTGTTCCCTTCACTGGCGCGCATGGGCGGTGTTGAAGGACTTGAGTTGGTGGCGGCTTGGGCACAGGCAGGGCATCTGGTCGGGAACCATACAGCCAGTCACCGCAGTCTGGCTGATCCGAAAGTGTCGCTGGAATGGTTCATTGCCGACGTCCAGGCCGCGGACGCGACGGTCAGAGACTTACCCGGCTTCGTGCCGATGCTGCGGTTTCCCTATCTGAAGGAAGGCGACACCCTGACCAAGCGTGATGGTTTGAGGGCCTGGATGGCCCGGAATGGCTACAAAAGCGCCCCAGTATCCATCGACGCAAGCGACTGGTACTACAACCTCGTTTATGCCGCGCATCTGAAGGCGGGCGATGCCGGCAAGGCGGAACGCGTGAAACAGCGCTATATCCGCCATCTGCTCGACCGAGCGGCCTATTACGACGGTCTCGCCCGCGAAGTCCTCGGCAGAAGCCCGGCCCATGTCATGCTCCTCCACACCAACCAGATCAATGCCGAAGCCTTGCCGGAGGTGATTGCGGCGCTGACGGCTCACGGCTGGACCATCATCTCTGCGAACACCGCATTTCAAGATCCGCTGTACGCACAAGCACCAGACACCCTACCTGCCGGAGAGAGCATCATTTGGGCGCACGCCAAAGCGCGCAATCTTCCGGGCCTGCGCTATCCAGCAGAAGATTCCGTGTATGAGGAGCCTTTGCTACGAGACGCCGGATTGGTGCCTTAAGATCCGGAAACGGCTGCCGTCACAAGCCCTGCATCCAAATACGTCGTCATTCCCTTGACGCCCTCCCCTGGCCGTGCGCACAAGCACGCACATGCATCGACTCGCAACACCCCGCAGCCCGCCCCGCGAACACGACACACAGCGCGCGGAGGGCCGCAGCATGAACACCCCGATGAACTTCCCTGCCCCCTCGGCGCCCCTCTATGTGCTCGCGGACAGCGTGGACACGCTCGCTCTCGTCGACCAACTCAG
>JAFEDJ010000010.1 GCA_018241685.1 Pseudomonadota bacterium | reverse complement strand
TGATCTGGATGTACTCGGAGAAGCCGTCTTGCTTGCGCAGCATCTTCGCGGTGCGCTTGCAGGGATACGGACCTTTGAGCACGCCTGAACCGATGCGGGCGCTATCCTCGATCACGTGCCGGACTTCGCCGTGCCAGTTCGACTCGGTGAGGCAGTCGTCGATCTCGTCCTGCATCGCCTTGCACGAGACTTTGGCTTGCTCGATGTTGGCCTCGATGATGGCTTGCGCCTGCTCTTGACCACCAAGCGCATCGACCAGCGACTGCGGCAAGCGAGGAATCGGCGTCGGCTTGAGCGCCCAAGCGCGATCATCGGTCGGCAGCAGCATGTCCGCGACGCGGGCAGACGCTGCATCGACATAGGGGCGCGTGATGTTGAGGAAAATGACACTGCGCGTCGGCGTCTTCTCGCCGCTACCAAAGCCGGTCGCCCACCGCTTGGCGTGCGCGTAGGTGCTCGACACGAAAGCGCGGTTCGCGTCATCGATGCCCTGGTAGTGTTCCTCGTCTTCGGACCACTCGGTTTCGATGCCAGAAGCCATGCGCCCCGCGATGGCTTCCTTGCGCTTTGCCAGCAGAGAGAGCACGAACGCGCCCCGGCGAGAGGACGGCAGACCGCTTTCGTCCTGCTCAGTGTCGAGTGCGTCTTGCATCATCATTTAGGGCATTTCTCCGCGCTCGAACGCGATCATTTCCATCAATTTCGGTGTGAAGTGGTAAAAGTCCTGCGCGGCATTGAACCGTTCGCTCTCTTCCGCCACCCTGCGGCCTAGTGCCATACACTCAACACCGGTCACGTTGCGCATGCCAGCAGGCAGCGAACGGATGCGGTCGCTGGTTTTCGTGCTGTGCTTGCTCTGCTTCCACGAGACATTCGCACCCGAGAATCCGAGCCCTGCCGAGATGAGGCTGATGGCATTCATGGTCATGTCAGTAACCTATTTCCTGATCCAGAGCCTGCATCGGTTGCTGCACAATCGCGGGTCGCTCGTCTTCGTTTGTCAGCTTCTCAGCCACAATCGAGAGGTAGCGCCACGCATCCGCGCCGTGCGAGTACTCGTCATGCACTGGTGCGCCGGGTTCGCCAGTCTTCTCGTTGATCGAGCGCCGGTAACGCTTCAGGCACTCAACGAGCCGACCGGCTTTGGTCTTGTCGAAGCACGTTTGCCGCAGTGCGAGGCGACCGGCCTTGATGCCCGACTCGACCGGAATGTTCGGCACCGGCTTAGGCTTGCGACCGAAGCTCTTGAGGATTTCCGCCGTGCTCTTGCCGGTCTTGAAATCCTTCGTGTTGCCGTCGTGAGGCAACCAATCGAAACCCCAGTTGTACCGGCGCTGCTGTAGCTCCGCCGCGTACCAGTCCAGGGTGCGGTGACTCTCCTCGATGTAGTCGATCACCCGCAGTTCTGAGCGAATGCGCTGAACCATGATGATGGTCATGGCGTCGTTCCATCCCAAATCCCACACTGCATGCACTTTCAGGCGCGGGTCATACGGGACGACAGCTACACGGCCATCCTTGATCGCTTCCGTGATCTCGTCGGCGTAGATCGCGCCCTTCAAGGCCGAGCGACACTTGCCTTCCCAGATCGTGTCGTAGTCTTCCTTATTGGTGCGCTGGCAGTCTTGCCGCTCCTGCTCCAACACTGCCGGGAACCAGGGGTTATCCCGCCAGTTCATCTGAACCACAACCGAATCGGTCGGCCTGTTGGTCACGAACCGCACATAGGTTTCGTCAGTGTCCAATTCCGGGTTGAACGTCACCCAGATTTCCGAGTTCGGCTTGCGGATCGTCGGAATCAGGATGTCCCACGATTTTTTCTTCACCGTCTGGGCTTCTTCCACCCAAACAATGTCGATGCCTTCGTAAGACTTGATCGACTCAACCGTGTGGCTGGCGAGGCCCGCAAACAGGAACTCGCTGCCGTTGATGCCGCGAATCTCGGTTTCCAGAATCTGGAAGTTCCCGCCCATGCCCATCGCGGCAATCTGATCGCTCAGGAGCTTGTGCACCGAGTCCTTGATGGACTTCTGCACTTCTCGCGTGCAGAGGATGCGCATCTTCTTCTGCGCGGCCAGCACTAGCAGCGCACGTGCAAACCCCCAGGACTTGGCGCTTCCTCGGCCACCGTAAGCGACCTTGTAGCGGTGCGGCTCAAAGAGGAAGGCCAGCGGTTCAGGGAACTCAGCCTCGGTTTGCATCCGCCTTGACGAACTTCACCGTCACGCCTTCCAGCAATGGAGCACCGTCTTTGCCGGTCACTTCCGTCTTGTCGGTCAGCATCCCCAGGTGTCGCATGGCGAGCGTCAGAGCTGCGCCCTTGTCGAACACCTTTGCCTTCTTCGTCAGGACTGAGGTCGGTTCTTCCGCGCCAGCAACCAGCGAGGTCGAAATATCGACGCCGGAAAGCACCGCAGCCGCATCGTCATCCAGCTCGTGCGGCAGCTTCATCGAGCCGTCTTCGTGGTACAGCTTGCGAATGTCAAAGAACGCGATGCGCGCAAGTTCCTGAAGCACCCGATCCTGAGTAATCATCGTTCGAGTCTCCCTGGCCTTCATCGCCTCTTTCACTGCTAGCACAACCTTAGCATTTCTGAGCAATCTTGCGGCATTGACTTCGGCGGCATTGCCCTTTGCCGTGTATCCAGCACGCCGATAAGCAGCAGTCGCATTGAGGTCGATCAGGTATTCATCGACGAAGCGTTGCTGTTTGTCATTCAGTGCCACCAAACCCTCTTATCCTTCCTCGCGCACTAGAGTAACAACCCCGTCTGCGCGCTCAACCACTCTCAACAACTGGCCGACCTGAGCACTAAACCCCAACTCGCGGAACAGTTCGCCGCTGTAACGAACGCCTTCAATCGTCATCACGTCCTGCTCTACGTCGTAGGGTTTAACGTCAAGCGAGGCCACTTCAATTCACCTTGCGCGAGAACTCGCCGCACCACATTTCGAGCTTGACGAGCGGCCACTCAATCGACACGCCTTCGTCATCCTCGAAGTTCTCGGGCGGATACCTGCGGCACTGTCCGATTTCCGTATCCTGCACATTGCAGTGTCGGCAGTACCGGCATTCGGTATCGCTCATTGATCGGCCATCCTTTCTTTCAATGCGTAGCCCATCAGCGGCCAAACCTTGTTGATAGCGTTCTGACGGGCGATCTTGCGACCAAGCTTGGCATCGAAGTTCTCGGGAGATGCGCAAGCCGACTCTCCGGTCACAGTGAAGCCGTTGCGCAGCACAAGGACGCAGAAGGTCAGCAGAGACAGTGCCTGCGGATAGCTGTCGCCGTAGCTCGGCGCTGCCGCTTCCGCCCCTTGCTCGGCGGTGAAGTAGTGTTCGCTTGCGACGTTCGCCTCGATGTCTGCGGGCGTCACGCGCGGCGCGGTCAGCACCTTGGCCTGGATTTCCTGCTCGATTTGGTCGTCGCCCATTGGGTGTCTCGCGTCTGTTAATCGGGTTCCGGCTGCGGGAGTGATGCGTCATCTCGACGCTGCGGGGCTTTCACCCGCTCCGATGGATCACGCTCCTTGCGAGGGTGAAACATGGGGTGCCCGCCATGGCAGGCGGAAACGAAAAAGCCCCGATTCCGTGAGGTTTCGGGGCTTGCGCGTGACTTAGAGGGACTAATTCACGGTGTGATCTGAGGCTACTATAAAGCCTAAAAAATTTCAACACGCACGATTCTTTTTTTCTACTCTCTTTCGGCCTCTAATTACTCCACCAATCCAGCCACCACGAGCGCGTCATCCGCCGCCTGCATTGCCTGAGACTCTAGCGCCCGCATCCGCTCTCTCACTCGCTGCCAGCGTCGGGTCATCGTCGCCGCGTCCATGCCGTAGGTATCGCACAACGCAGCCAGCTTGACGGGCCTGCCGTAGTACCGACCGATGAGGGACAGGATTACCCTCGTCGGGGTGACGCCTGTTCCGATTGATGCACTGGCAGCACCTAGCAGCTCATGCACCGCACGCAGAAACTGGTCCTCGGTAGCAGCGTACCGGCACACGATGGCATAGCGGTGATCGTGCGGCAAGGACTCGACTACCCTTTTGACGCTACCGGCGATGGCTGCGCCGTCCAGGCCATACAGCCCTCGCCCTGAGCCGATCCCCATGCCGCGCATCATGCGGCCCATGAGGGTGATGGGATACTGCTGAGAGTTGTAGTTATAGGCGTAGCGGATGGCCTCGTGTCCGCTGCGGAAAATCGGTTCGTCTTGCGTCATGGTGGCGGTCGTCATTTCTTCAGCGGCTCCCACAGGTGGCAACGTTTTTCCGGGGCGTTTTCTCGTCGGGTCTTCGGGGCTTTGATGTTGTTGCAGGCTTGCTGCTGGATGCCCCAGGCTTTCCACACGTCTAGCGAATTACAGCCGGTGCAGTCCTCGCCGCGCTTCATTAGATACTTCATGGGGTCTTTCGCCTGATCCTGCGTCCAGTCAGCCATCTACGGTGTCTCCAATTACCGATTGCTGGTCACGTGCTGCGTAGAAAATCCATGCATCGCTTTGTCTCAGATCGTCCAGCGTGGCAATCTCGATCACGGCTTGCACGAGGCTAACGAGCGCATCCGGCGTTCCGTCGAGTGATCCCGCCACGACTCGGACGCCGTGAGACTCCGCGACGCTCAGGATTTCCGTTCGGTTCATTACCGCGCTTTCCTCGTCTGCTCTACGGTGTCC